>DAIRDB010000006.1:0-33335 GCA_036796405.1 Gammaproteobacteria bacterium
CCGACGGCATGTTGTACGGCAGGCTGGCAAATACCGCTTCCACGCGCTTGATGGCGTTGCCCTCGATCTTGAACAGCTCGAGCAGCACGAAGGAGTGCGGGTAGAAGAACACCGACTTGGTCTTGGTCTTGCCGTCGGTCCAGGTCACGTCGACGATCTTGCCGCTGTGATCCATGAGAGCTGCGGCCAGCACGACGCCGTTTTCCTCGTCCACCAGCGGGAAGCGGCGGTCACGCAGGCGGTCGTCATAGATGTATTGGCCCAGCCTGAACTGCTCGGCACAACCCATCTTGGCGATGTCGTAGTTGGGGATGTTCGGGTTGTTGGTGGTGAGCAGGCCGTTCTCGACACGGTTGCAGTCGTCGGTGAACTGGGTGAACAGCGTACCATCGTTCTGCTGCAAGGTGTCGAAGTAGCCGTCGGCGATGCTGATCATGCGCTCGCGTCGCACGCGCTTGTCGGCTGGCATAGGCTCGGCCCACAGCGGGTGGCTGTTTTCGAGGCCATCGGTAGCGGGAAATGGCGAGGTATCGACGCGACGCGACAACACGGTCTCGATCTCGGTGATCTTGCCGTCGGCCACCTTGAGACGTGCGGCCATGATGGCGGGCATGCCGTGTTCGGTGACGACTTCAACGAGCGCCACCTCGCCCTGTGCGGGGTCGGCGATGCGCAGGTTGTAGTTGCGTCGGCCGTCGATGGTGTTCCACAGGCCGTCGCCGACCCGCATCTGCACGCCGTTTTCCGTGAATTTCACCGCGGCAGCGAGCGGGACGCGGCTGACGTCGCCCTTCAGCATGCCGTCGAACCATGCGGCCGCCAGTGCATACAGGCACTCGCGGTCACACGTGATGGCCGGGGATGATGACTGGGCGAGCCCTGCCTGGGCCAACAGCAGCGACAGCGCCACCACGGTCACCAACCGGCCCGCCAGCAGGGCGCCAGGGTGGCGTGGAATTACGCGAGAAAACGTCGTGCGAAACTGCATGCAAACCTCACTGACCCGTCACGGGGTTCTTGTAGTGGTAGCGGGAAGGAAGACCTGTGGCCGTACTCAGGCGGCGCCGGCCTCTGCAGCCGCTGTGTGGGGCTGCGGCAGGTTTTCGTAGGGCAGCCCCACGTACTGCTCGGCAATCAGGCGGCGACCGGCCTCCGAACTTAACAGGTACTGCAATTCGGACTCGGTGAACCGCCGACCTGAGTTGCCGCTCTTGTCGTGTATGCCCTGCTCATCGAAATGGTGCAGCAGTCGCGTGAGCCACCAGGAGAAACGCTCACCGTGCCACACGCGTCGCAGCGCGATTTCGGAGTACAGCGACACGCAGGATGGGTCGTTGTCGCGGTAGGCGCGGGTGAGGATCCGATACAGGGTGCTGACATCCGACGCTGCCAGATTGAGTCCCTTGGCGCCGGTGGGTGGCACGATGTGCGCCGCATCGCCGACCAGGAACAGCCTGCCATGCTGCATCGGTTCGCAGACGAAGGACCGCAGTGGCGCGATGCTCTTTTCGATGGACGGGCCGGTGACCAGTCGTTCAGCCGCATCGTACGGTAGTCGCCGCCTGAGTTCGGCCCAGAATGCCTCGTCGGACCACTCGTCGACCTTGGCGGTGAGCGGCACGTCGATGTAGTAGCGGGAGCGTGTGTGCGAGCGCATCGAAGCCAGTGCAAAACCCCGCTCGCTGCGGCAGTAGATCAGTTCTTCGTCCACCGGCGGGGTGTCGCTGAGCACGCCCAACCAGCCAAAGGGATACACTCGCTCGAACTCGGTGCGCAGTTCGGCCGGTATCGACTGACGGGAAACCCCATGGAAACCGTCGCAGCCTGCTATGTAGTCGCAGTGCAGCGTGCACTCTTCGCCCTCGTACTGGAAGGTGATCGAGGGCTGGTCGCTGGTGAGATCGTGCAGGCGCACATCGCTGGCCTCGTAGAAGGTCGGCTGACCGGACTGCACGCGGGCATCGATGAGATCGTGGGTGATCTCCACCTGGCCATAACAGAGCACGGTGCGTCCGCCCGTCAGTCCCTTGAGATCGATGCGGGTGCTGTGGCCGTTGAAGGCAATGGCAAAGCCGTCGTGGACCAGACCTTCGCGGTCCATCCGCGCGCTGACCCCGGCTTCGCGCATGAGTTCCGCGAAGCCGGTTTCGAGGATGCCGGCCCGGATGCGCTTGAGGATGTGCTCGGCGCTGACGCGATCGAGCACGACGTTGTCGATGCCCTGCCGGTGCAGCAACTGCCCCAGCGCCAGACCGGAGGGACCACTGCCGATGATGGCAACCTGGGTTTGCAAATGCTTCATGACGACCTCCCTGCAGACGCGCGCAGCATCGCCGATATGTTCGGCGCCTGCCAGTGCGTTTCTTCGCAAAATTCTGTACTTTTGGGCTATTTTCCCGCAAGCAAACCACTGCCGTCCACGGTGGGCCCATGTCCAGAAGTACGCAGTCGCAGCCGGCCATCCCCCAGTTCGCGCTTTATGGCGAGAACACGCCCAGCCATGAGCTCGAATTCGTCCACATCGAAGACATCCACGAGCGCAGTGCACGCAATGGCTGGTTGATCAAGCCGCATCGCCACACCCAACTGTTCCAGGTGCTGGTCATGTGGAGCGGCGCGGTGAAAATCCGCATTGATGGAGACAGTCACGACAGCGCTGGGGCGGTGGCCGTGATCCTGCCGGTCGGCGTCGTGCACGGCTTCGAGTTCAGTCCCGATACGCAGGGCAGCGTACTGAGCCTCGCCGTCAACCAGCAGGCGCTCGACCCGGGCAACCAGTTGCAGCGCCTGCTCAACGACTCGCTGTCGCGCCCAGCTGTGCTGGCCCTGAAGGGACGCGACAATGTGGTGGAGCCCCTCAGGCGCCAGCTGGATCAGTTGGCGCAGGAACTGCAGCGGCCGCAGCCGGAGCAGCGCACGGCCCTGTTCGCCCTGGCGCTGCTCGTCCTCATCTCGGTCAGCCGGCTGGCCGCGCTGCAGCAGCAGGATGAGCAGGTGCGGCGCCCGGGCGTGCTGTTGACCGATCGCTTCCGGGCGCTGGTCGAAGAGCACTTCAAAGAACACTGGTCGGTGGCGCGTTTCGCGGAAACCCTTTACGTCTCGTTGTCCACGCTCAACCGGGCCTGCAGCGAAGTGCTTGGCCAGAGTGCCAAGCAGCTTTTGACCGACCGACTGCACGTCGAAGCAAAGCGCCGGCTCACCTACACCGGTGAAACGCTGGACCAGATCGCCTGGGATCTCGGCTACAAGGATGCGGCGTATTTCTCACGGGTTTTCAAGCAGCAAGAAGGCTGCTCGCCGAAGGCGTTCCGCCGCGGCCGGTGATCCGTTCGGCGAGACATTCGTACCTAGCTGCGCCCCGGCCGCGCCCGGCCCGCTCCCCCTCCGTGGACGCCTGCATGACGACCTCGACTCCGGTTCCCGACACCCAACCGCCGCCCGCGCTGCCGCGCATTGCCTGGCTGCTGGGCAGTGCCGGTCTCTGGCCGCAGCTTGCCTGCGTGGTACTCCTATTCGAACCACGCACCCGCTTTGCCGCGCTGGGCGCCGGGTACCTCTACGCGGCGCTCATCCTCAGTTTTCTCGGTGGTCTCTGGTGGGGCGTGGCGGTCAGCAGGCCCCGTGCCCCGGCCTGGCTCTTCGTCGCCGCCGTCGTGCCGAGCCTCGTTGCGCTGGCGAGTGGCGTGCCGTGGATGATCGGTGCCGCCTGGCCCGGGCCGTCGCTGCTTGTGCTGGCGCTGGCGCTGGCGGCAGCGCCTTTCGTCGACAGGCGTCTGCACACGCTGGGTTTGCTGGGATCAGACCTGCTGCGCCTGCGACTGCTGCTGTCGCTGGGGCTGGCGGCACTTACCTTGTTGCTGACCCTCGGGTAACGCGAGCCCAGACAGGCGTCGCCAAGCCGTGCTGGTGCGGATGAACAGCACCGACATTGCGGCGATTGAGACCCTCCAGGCCAAGCACTACGGATTACCGTTGCTACCGACCAGCAGCGGGCCCACGGTCCGCCACCACGGCGAATCCCAGATCAGTTCGGTCGCCAGCACCCAGGGCAGCATCAGCGCCAGACCGTAGCGCCAGGCAGGATGCAGCTGGCGTCGGCGCATCTGGTCGTGCAGCAGTCCCGGCAGCAGCAGCAACAGCAGGTAGCCGTGTACGGCGGCGTAGCTGACGGGAAATGCGTTGAAGGGCAGCCATGACATGCGGGCGATGGCGGCGTCGATCAGGTTGAGGGTGGCCAGCAGCAGCAAGCGCTTGTGCATGCCCGGATCGGTCTGCCTCATCAGCAGGCCCCAGATGGCAAAGGTGGGAAAGAGCACGATCGCGCGGATCTGCAGGAACAGGATGTTGTTGACGACGGCGGCGGCCGGTGTACCGGCGGCTGCCTGTTGGCGGGAGACCGTGATCATGATGAGCATCACCAGCAGTATCGGCACCAGCGCCACCGCCGCGAGGCCAAGCCTCCGGTGCAGGTCGGGGCGGTCGCGCAGGGCCAGCGTCGCCTGCAGTGCCAGCAGCAGCGTCCAGGCGGCCATGGCGGCGGCATGCAAATGGACTACCAGTGGTGGCATCGCCATCTCACCCGACACGATGGCGAGGGAGCGCGGCGCAAAGCCCACGACGGTGAAGGCAACCAGCAGCCAGGCATACCAGGCGTGGAAATGCGGGCTGTCGGGTTGGACGATTCTGGGCATGATGGCGTTTCCTCCGGCCTGACCGGCCTGGCACACGAGGGCGTTGCCTGAACTGTGCCCGATCCGGGCGCGAGTTGCCACCCGGCACCTGTCGTCGACGAAATTTCCTCGCTATAGTCCGCAGCACAACAAGAACACTGCCAGTCCATGCTCGAGGGGCCCCGCCGAATGAAGCCGTTGAAGCCACTGTTGCTGTGCGCCGCACTGATGCCGGCGTTCACCCTTGCCCAGGAGGGTTATCCGCTCGACGGGACCTGGCGCGGACAGTGGGGGCCCGAGGCCACCACGGCTGTGGTGGTCATGGCCTGGGACGGGACTCGTATCGAGGGCCGCATCAATCCGGGACGCAACACCAGCAATTTCACGGCAGCGACCCTCGATGCCAGCCAGTGGGGTGTGCACATCGAAGCCGTCACCCGTGAGGGCCAGAGCATCGTGATCGACGGCACGCTCGCCGACCTCGGGTCCTATCACCGCACGCTCACCGGCACCTGGACCGTGGACGGCACCGCGTATCCGCTCACGCTGACGCGCGAATAAGGAGGGAACCATGCTCATCCGTTTCAAGCAGTTCGCCTTCACGGCAGCGGCGGCCCTGTTGGTGGCCTGCGGTGCCCCGGCACCCGACGGCGCCGCCCCCGAGTCCGGCAGCGCCGCCCCCACGCCTCGCCACGCTGACGGTCTCGTCAACTTCGACCGCCAGCCCGGTGAACTTGGCCACTGGGCCCTGCCGAGCCAGCACTCGCTGATGGAGATCGGTGCCGACGTGGCCTTCGACGAGCGCGGCCTGCTGGTCAACCCGGAGGACGCCGCCAAGGTGGCCCCTTTCATGGATTGGTCGCTGGCCCTGTATCGTTACCGGCAGGCGAACGGGCTGAAGGATGACCCGGTCACTGCCTGCATTTCACCGGCGGGGCCGCGTCACCTGATGGATCCCCGCGGGTTTCGGCTGATCCACGACCGCAACTTCGATCGGCTTTACGTCTTGTTCGGCGGCGGCAATCGCAACTGGCGCCACATCGAACTCGACGGCCGGCCACTGCCCAATCTCGACGAGGTGGTCGGCACCTATTTCGGCTACTCGCGCGGCGCATGGCAGGCCGACACCCTGGTGGTGGAGTCGACCGGTTTCAACGACCGCTTCTGGTTTTCGAACGGCGGGCTGCCCCATACCCCCGCCCTCAAGCTCACCGAGCGCTTCAGCCGCCCCGACCACGACACCCTGGTCTACAACGTCACCGTCGACGACCCGCGCACCTACACGCGGCCCTGGACTGCCGAGTGGACGCTGACCTGGGTGCCCGGCGACATCGAAGAACAATTCTGCGAGCAGTGACTACCGGGCAGGCCAACTGCCCAACCCACGCCACAGCAGTGCCCACAGCCGCCCCGAGGAGAGGAACGCACCATGAAACGCTTCACGCATGAACTGGCAGGGCTTCTGGCCTTGTCGCTGGCCCTGGCGCCGCAGGTCTTTGCCCACCACTCGTTTGCCGCGCAGTACGACAGTACCAAGGTGGTCACCCTGAAGGGCTACGTCACCAAGGTCGAGTGGTTCAATCCGCACGTGTACTTCTACATCGATGTCGACAACGTCGAATCCGGCAAGCCCGACAGCTGGGCCATCGAAATGGGTCCGCCCCACATGCTGCAGGACAGTGGCTGGAAGAAGAACTCCTTGCAAATCGGCGACGAGGTCGAGGTGGTGGCAACGCGGGCGCGTGACGGCAGCCTCAGCGCCAACGCGCGCAGCGTGACCTTGGCGGCTTCCGGTGAAGTGCTCGGTGCGGCATCGAGCGAACAGCAGACGCTGACCGGCGGCGGTGCACGCCGCGGCGGACAGTAAGGCCACAGGCTGCGGCACGCCGCGACCGACCGGAGGCAGACAGCGATGACGAGGGTGAACAGCGTGAACAGGATGCAGGGACTGAAGGCATGGGTGGCGGGCATCACGTGGTGTGCCGTGTCTGCCGCGCTCGCCCAGGACGACACCGCAGCGACCGCGGAAAAGCGCGCGATTCCGCGCAACGAGTTTGGTCATATCAGCTTGGCCGGGACGCGCGAGCATCCGGGCAACTGGAATGGTCTGCTCGGCTCGCTCGCCAACCGCAGCCCCAACCAGCGCGGCAACCTGCCGGAAAATCTGCCCTACGAGCAGGTACCCTTCCAGCCGTGGGCGCGCGACCTGCACGCCCAGCGCAGTGCCGAGGGCGGGGCCACTGACCCGCATACCCGCTGCAAGCCCTCGGGCGGTGCCCGCATGTTCCACACCCCCTATGGTCTGGAGATCCTCGACCAGGGCGACACGGTCTTCATCATCGGGGTCGGTTCGCCGCATTCGTGGCGGCAGATCTTCATGGATGGGCGTCCCCATCCGCAGAATCCGACGCCCGGCTGGTATGGGCACTCGGTCGGCCACTGGGAGGGCGACACGCTGGTGGTCGACACCGTGGGCTTCCTCGGAGACGACAAATTCTGGATCACCCGCGATGGCTATCCGCACACCAAGGAGCTGCACACCATCGAGCGCTTTTCGCGCCCGGACTTCGACACCCTGCGCTACGAGATCACCATCGATGATCCCGGCGCCTACACGGCGACGTGGACCGGAGGCTGGTTCCTCACCTTCGGCGAGGGCAACGTGCCGTTCGATTATCTCTGCCAGGAAAACAATCTGGATCCGGAGCGGATGCTCGGTACCGACCAGTAGCAGTCCGCGCGGCAGCGGCCTCAGGCAAAGAAGTCCACGGAGCCCACGGCCGCCACGAAAGGTTGGTTGAAGGCCATCACCGCCAGGTGCTCCGGATGCTGCTGGTAGCGGCGCAGCGACTCCACGTCGGCGAAGCGCATGATGAGCAGTAGATCCCAGCTGCGCGCGTCGTGCAGTACATCCTCACCGATCTCGAGCTGCGCGATGCCGGGCACCGTGGTCCGTAGTGCCAGCAGGCGCTGCTTGAACTCGGCGACGTGCGTGGCAGTCGTTCCCGGTTGGTACTTCAGGAAGACGTAGTGCTGCAGCATGACTGCGCTCCTCTCACGCGGCCGGGTCGACGCGCGCGCCGGGCGGTATGGTGGGTGACGCCGCGTTGAGCCGCTCGGCGGCAAAGCCCGCTGCCACCTTGTAGCGGTGCATGAATTCATCGCGTTCGGCACGCGGAATCACCGCGTCGATGTCGTCGAATACGCCACCACAGCGATCGTCGAGCAAGTTCAGCAGGCCGAACGGCCCGGCCCCGCGGTTGCGCAGGATCACCGGCGAAATTTCCGGGCAGAGCCTGTCGTCGTAGGCCTGCAGTGCACGCGGACCAACGCCGTGCTCCAGAAACATGGCTCCGAGCACGCGGGCATCGACGATGGCCTGGCTGGCGCCGTTGGAACCGGTAGGGTACATCACGTGGGCAGCATCGCCGAGCAAGGCCACGTTGCCATCACGCCAGGTGGGCACGGGATCGCGATCGATCATGGGGTACTCGTAGACATCGACGGCGCCGCGCAGCATGGCCGGGATGTCGATCCATGGGTAATCCCACTGCGCGAAGTGGTGCATGAAGTCTTCGTGGCGAACCCGCTTGTTCCAGTCGCCCTCTGGCCAGCCTGCAGCATTGTCGACCGTGATTTCGGCGATCCAGTTGATGTCGGCCAGGCCGGTTGCCGGGTCAGGCTGCGAGATGGGATAGAACACCACACGGTGCTTGTGGGTCCCAAGCCCCACGAAGGAGGCCCCGGTACGGATGGGCAGGCCGCGCGTGACGCCGCGCCACATGATGGCGCCACCCCACTGGATCGGCGGCTGCGCCGGATGCATCTGCTGACGCACCGCCGAATGCAGACCGTCGGCGGCGATCAACAGGCTGCCATGCACCTCGCTACGCTGACCGCTGCGGCTTTCCAGCAGGGCGGTCACGCCGCGGCCGTCGGTGCCCTGCCGGTAACCGATCACCTTCTGGCCGGTCTGCACTACGTCGGCACCCAGTCGCTGCAGCGTCGCCTGGTACAGCAGCATCTGCAGCCGGCCACGGTGTACGGAGTACTGCGGCCAGTGGTAGCCCGCCAGCAGTCCGCGCGGTTCCGAGTAGACATCGTTGCCATTCAGTCCCACCAGGGCCCATTCGCGCGTCTGGACGCCGATGCCATCGAGGGCAGCGGCGCCAAAGCCCAGTTCGTAGAGCTCGCGCACGGCGTTCGGTTGCAAGTTGATACCGACCCCCAGAGGCTTGAGCTCCGCCACCGATTCGAACACCAGGCAGGGCACTCCGATCTGGTGCAAGGTGAGGGCAACACTGAGGCCGCCGATGCCGGCACCGGCGATGAGGATGGGTTGGGTCATTGCACGTCCTGTGAAACCAAGGGGAGGGCGGGGCCTGGCCGCTGGGCAGAATCCCGGTGCGGCACCCGACGGCCTCAGGGCAGCCGTCCGGAACGCGGCGCATGATACACAAGGCTGGACTGGGCTGCCGAGCCGCCCGTCGGTGTCGCGCCAACCAGGCAAAAAAGCCGGGACCGTACGCAGGCCATGCCCAGCCACGCACCCTGAGGCTGCTGGTTTCTTGATTACATCTTAACTCGGCGATGGCAGACTGACGTCGGAGAAAAGCCATCCCACAGGAGAACCCCAATGTCCCAGCGTCATCTTTCGTTTTTGCATATACCCAGGCCACCCTCGCGACCGGCTCGCCTCGCGCAGGCGCTGTGGCTCGCAGGACTTTTTTCCCAGCTTGCCGTGGCCCAATCCACCGGCACCTTGTCTGCCGAGGGCGTCGAAGAACTGGTGGTCACTGGCCGGGGCGTGTTGAATCTGGGGGGCATGACGGCACAGACCGCTGCCAAATCCAGAGTCTCCGTCACGGGAGAGGATCTGCTGAAGGCCAGTGCCGGTCAGACCTTTCTCGATGCACTCAATCAGGTGCCGGGCCTGAATTTCACCAACAGTGATGCCTATGGCAGTTCGGGTGGCAATATCCGGCTGCGTGGCTTCGACGGTGCCCGAGTGTCACTGACCTTCGACGGCATTCCACTGAACGACACCGGGAACTACGCCTCCTATACCAACCAGATGATCGACGCCGAGTTGATCCAGCAAGTCGACGTGAATCAGGGCACCACCGATGTGGACAGCCCCACGGCGTCCGCCATCGGTGGCACGATCAACAATCGGACGCGTACGCCTCAGGAAATGGCAGGTGGCCGGGTGAGCCTGACGACCGGCGAGGACAGCTACAACCGCCTGTTCGTGATGGGGGAGACCGGCAGCATCGGTCCCTGGAACACCAGGGCCTGGGTGGCTGGTTCCGTGGCGAAGAACGACAAGTTCAAGGGCCCGGGCGAGATCTACAAGCGACAGTTCAACGCCAAGGTCTACCAGGCCCTCGATAACGGCAACTTCATCTCGGCGGCCGTGCACTACAACCGCAACCGCAACAATTTCTACCGCAACACCACGGTGGCCAACTGGGATCTGTTCGGCCGCAGCTATGACAACCTGGCCACCTGTACCCGCGTGGCCGCGCGCGCCGGTGTGCGGGATGACGAGAATGCCACGCTGGTGGCCTCCATACCCTCGCTGCCCTCTGGCGACAATACGGCCAACCCGTCGTCCTGCACGAATTACTACGGTTTGCGGATCAACCCCTCCGACACCGGCAACATCCGCTTCAACTCGCTGTGGAACCTGCGTGACAACCTGCGGCTGACCGTTGACCCCTCCTACCAGTACGTGCTGGCAAACGGCGGTGGCACCACCGTCGTCAACGAGTCCCCCGGCACCGCCAGCGATCGTCGCGTAGTGGGGGCCACGGCACTGACCGGCTTCGACCTCAATGGCGATAGCGACATTCTGGACTCCGTGCGCTTCTACACGCCGAATACCACCAACACCAACCGGTTGGGCCTCAACGCTTCCCTCATCTGGGATATCAGCGAGACACAGACGCTGCGCTTTGCCTACGCCTACGACTACGGCAAGCACCGGCAGACTGGCGAGTTTGGTTACCTGGATGCCAACGGCAATCCTGAAAATGTCTTTGGCGGCAAGGAGGGGCGACCGATAGCCACGGCCGATGGCAGCATCCTGCGCAGTCGTGACCGCTTCTCGATTGCCGAGCTCAACCAATACTCGATCGAATACCGGTGGAGCGTGAATGAGGCGCTGAAGACGGAGATCGGTCTGCGCATCCCTCGCTTCCGCCGCGAGCTGAACCAGTACTGCTTCACCCAGAATGGCTCGGCCAACGTGCTCTGCACTACCCAGGCACCCACCACGACACTGCCGACTGGCAACGTCCGCTTCGGCAGCACCGAGTACCTCAAGCCATTTTCGGCCACGGTGGAATTCGACGACGTACTGCCGAACGTCGGCGTGACTTACGAGCTGAACGATACCAACACGGTCTATGCCTCCTACGCAGGTGGTTTGTCGGCCCCGCGAACGGACAACCTCTACGGTGCGCGTCTGCTCGCCGATGGCACGCTGGCGCGTACCAATCCGGTACCGGAAACCACCGACTCCTTCGACCTTGGCTGGCGCCTGAACACCGGAGACCTGCTGGCCTCCGTCGTGTGGTGGAACACCAGCTATACAGACCGCATCGTCTCGGCCTTCGACGAAGAGCTAGGATTCTCGGTCGACCGCAACGTCGGTGACGTCGATCTGTCCGGTCTGGATGGCCAGTTCGGCTTCCGCCTGGCCGACTGGGCGACCATGAGTCTGATGGCGTCCTACAACGACAGTGCGCTGCAGAGCGATCTGCGCATCAGCGCGACCACCACCGTACCGACCCGCGGCAAGCAGATCGTGGAGACGCCGGAGTGGAGCTATGGTCTGCGGCTGGATACGTCGTTTGCCGGCTTCGATGTCGGATTGGAGGGCAAGTACGTCGACGAGCGCTATACCACCGACCTCAACGATGCCTCGGTGCCTGACTACGTGCTGTTTCACCTGAACGCCAGCTACCAGTTCGAACTGGATGGCGTCGGCGATCTGCGCTGGCAGCTCAACGTCTACAACCTGTTCGACGAGCAATTCTTTGCCAACATCAGCTCCACCGTGGGTGCCGTTGCCTTGCCGGGCTTCTCTCCCTCCACCCCTAACGTGTCCCTCGGTGCTCCCCGCACCGTAAGCACCAGCCTGCAACTGGTGTTCTAACCGCGTTGCGCCCCCCAAGGAAGGGGCGCAGGTTCGCCTGCGCCCCGCTCCTCCTCTGGATCCCTGACCGCTGGATGCCAGATGCGAGGCAACCGCGGTGGGCTGGTGGCAGGTCAGGCGTTCCCTGCGCGTGCCATTGCTTTACACTGCGCGCCTGTTCCGTTCTGCCCCTGGAGTGTTCATGCGCCTCCCCGTTCTGGTCGTTGTGTCCCGCTGGCTTGTGGCAGTCATGGCCTGCCTGCTGGTGGCGGCACTGCTCGGCTATCTGAAGTTCAGCGAGATCCAGGGTGTGCTGGCCGCCGTGGCGGCTCAGCCGGAGTATTCGGAAACCGTCGAGACGGCCACACCTGTGCCCAGCGACTTCCAGCCGCGGCTGGAGGCGCTCGGCGTGGTGGTCGCGCCACTGCAGGTTACGCTGCGGAGCGAAATGGCCGGCTACATCACCGACGTCGGCGCAGCGGCCGGGGCGCGCGTCACCCGCGGGCAGGTGCTGCTGCAACTCGATCTCAGTGAGCAGGCGGCCGCGCTGGCGGCGGCGCAGGCTCGTCTGGCCCTGGCCTCCGCCGTGCTCAAGCGCGACCTCGACCTGCAGAAGTCCAGCTTCGTCAGTGAAGACAAGGTGGATCGCTCCCGCGCCGAGGTGGCTGTCGTCGAGGCCGAGATCGCAGGGATCGAGAGCGTGATCAATCGTCGTACCATCCGCGCGCCGTTCGACGGCGTCATCGGCATCCACCGCTTCGAGGTGGGTCAGTATCTCGACAACAACAGCGTCATCACCACCTTGGTGGGTGACCGCGGTGAAATGTGGGTGGACTTTGCGGTACCGCAGTTCTACGGCGAACTGGCGGCCGGCCACCGCGTGTCGCTGCGCATCGTGCGCTCTGCCGGTCTGGACGGCGAGGCGCTGCTGGCGGCGGAGGTGATCGCCGGCGACGCCTCCATCGATGCCGCCTCACGCAGTCGCCGCTACCGCGCCGTGGTGAGGGAAGGCAGCGATCGCCTGCTCGACAACATGTCGGTGTCGGTCGACATCCCGCTCGGGCTGGCCACTCCCCTGCTGGCAGTGCCCTCGCTGGCACTGCAGAGTGACATCGAGGGGGAATTCGTCTGGCTGCTGGATCGGGACAGCGGCGGCCAAGGCTACCGGGCACGCCGACAGGCCGTGACCAGTTTCGGTCAGCAGGGCGAACTGACTTTCGTGGACTCGCTGCGGGCGGACCAGCTGATTGCCGCCGCCGGTGCCTTCAAGCTGTCACCCGGCCTGCTGGTAAAGACCACGGCGGCCCTCGGTCAGACCCGCGAAACCGGAGCTGAGTGAGATGGGCCTGCAGATCTTCGTCAAGCGCCCCGTCATCGCCGTCGTCTTGTCGCTGGCGCTGCTGCTGGCGGGCCTGTTTGCTGCCTTTCGCATTCCGGTCATCCAGTTTCCGCGCGTGGAGAGCGCCAGTCTGGTCGTGCGCACGGCCTATCCCGGCGCTTCGGCCGATGTGGTGCAGGGCTTCATCACCGATCCGGTCGAGCGGGTGGCCATGACGGTGCCCGGCGTGGACTATGTCGATTCGTCCACCACGGCGGGCAGCAGCACCGTCACGGCCTGGCTGGAACTCAACGTCAACAGCAGCGAAGCGCTGGCCGAGCTCACGTCGCGTCTGAACCAGATCCGTTTCGAACTGCCGGACGAAGCGCTCGATCCGGCCGTCGAGGTGCTGCGCACCGATCAGGCCAACGCGCTGTTCTATCTCGATGTCGACAGTGGTGGCCTGTCACGGTCCGAGCTCACCGATTACATGGCGCGCAATGTGCAGCCTCTGCTGGCTGCCATCGACGGCGTACAGCGCATCGGCTTCGAGGGCGGCCGCGATCCGGCCATGCGGGTCTGGCTCGACCCCGCCCGCCTGGCCAGCGTCGGCATCGGTGCCGACACGGTGGTGGAGGCCCTGCGCAGCAACAACGTGCTCGCGGCCATCGGCCGCACGCAGAGCGCCTCCCAGCAGATCAACCTGCTGAGTTCCGCCACGCTGCAGACCGTGGCGGACTTCGAGCAACTCGTGGTGCGCAACGAGGCCGGGACACTGGTGCGTCTGCGCGACGTCGCCCGCATCGAGCTCGGCGAAGACCGCGGTGACGACCTGGTGCGCAAGGATCAGACGCCGACGATTTTCCTGTCGGTCTGGACCCTGCCCGGTGCCAACGCCATCGCCGTGGGGGATCAGGTCTACGACAGGCTCGAGAAAATCAATGCCGGCCTGCCGCAGGGCATGCGCGTCAACATCGCCTACGATGCCACCATCTACATGCGCAAGGCCATCGGCGAAATCGTCACCACATTGGTGGAAACCATCGCACTGGTCGGTCTGGTGGTGGTGCTGATGATGGGTTCGCTGCGCACGGCACTGGTGCCGCTGGTGACCATTCCCATCTCCATTCTCGGTACCATCGCCGCCATCCACATGATGGGATTCACGCTCAATCTGCTCACCATCCTTGCCGTGGTGCTGTGTGTCGGGTTGGTGGTCGACGATGCCATCGTGGTGGTGGAAAACGTCGCCCGTCATCTGCGCGAGGGCAAGTCGCGTAGCGCGGCGGCGCTGGCCAGTTCACGGGAGCTGACGGCACCAATCATCGCCATGACGCTCACGCTCGCTGCGGTGTACGCGCCAATCGGTTTCGTCAGCGGACTCACCGGCGCACTGTTCCGCGAGTTCACCTTCACCCTCGCGGTTGCCGTCCTCATTTCCGGGTTGGTGGCGCTCACGCTGTCGCCAGTTATGAGTGCGTACGTCAATGCCGAGCGCGGCCGTGAGGCGAAGGGTACGCTGCTGGTGAACCGCTGTTTCGATGCCATCCGGGCCACTTACGCGCGTCGCCTCGATGCGGTGCTGGGCTGGCGCACCCAGACCCTCTTCATGGGCGCTTTCTTTGCACTCTTGCTGGTGCCCTTTTACCTGTTCTCCGCCAAGGAACTGGCACCTGTCGAAGACGAAGGCGGCATCCAGGTCGTGATCTCCGGGCCGCCGGACGCCCGCGTGCAATATACCGAGCGCTATATGCGTCAGGTGATCGATCTGGCGCGCACGCTGCCAGGCTACGATTACAGCTGGCAGGTACTGGCCCCGAGTGGCGGCTTCGGCGGCTTCGAGTTCGTCGACTATGCAGAGCGGGATTTCGAAGTGCCGGCGCTGCGCGATCAGGTATTCGGCCTGTTGTCACAGATCGGAGGGCTGCAGTTACAGCCGATTCTGCCGGCAGCCTTGCCGACCGCTGGTCAGTACGATGTGGAGCTCGTCGTGCAGAGTGCCGACAGCTACGAGCAGATGGCGCGCTATACCGGCCAACTGATCGGCGCGGCCTTTGCCAGCGGCAACTTCATCTTTGCCGACACCGACCTCAAGATCGATCAACCGCAGGTGCGCCTCGATTTCGACCGCGACCGCCTCGCCGATCTCGGCATGAACGTCCGCCAGGTCAGCCAGCAGATCGCCGGCCTCACCTCCGAGCGCGACGTCAACCGCTTCAATGCCAGCGGCAAGTCCTACCGTGTGATACCCATGGTGGAAAACTATGCGCGTCACGATCCGCGCGCGCTGCTCGATCTGCAACTGACGGCACCGAGCGGCGAGCTCGTGCCGGTACGTAGCATCGCGACACTCGAGCGCGTCAACGGTCCACAGGCGCTAGGCAAGTTCAATCAGCAGCGCGCGTTTCGCATCATCGGCGGCATCACCGGGGGCAGCACCACCGAAGCAGCGCTGGCGGCACTGGAGGAGGCAGCGGCCAGCATCCTGCCGAGCCACTACACCCTCGACTATGCCGGCATTTCGCGCAGCCTGCGCAAGGAAGGCAACAGCCTCACGACCGTTCTCGGGCTTTCACTGCTGGTCGTTTATCTGCTGCTGGCTGTGCAGTTCAACAGTTTCCGATCGCCGATCGTGGTGCTGTTGGGCTCGGTGCCGCTGGCGCTGAGTGCAGCGCTGCTGTTCGGTTTCCTTGGCTTTACCACGCTCAACATCTACGCGCAGATAGGGCTGGTCACCCTCGTGGGACTCGTTGCCAAGAACGCCATCCTCGTCACGGAATTCGCCAATCAACTGCAGCATCAGGGTCTCGCCAAGCTGGAGGCCATCCGCACAGCCGCTCAGGTCCGTCTGCGTCCCATCCTCATGACCACCTTTGCGACGGTGGTCGGGCACTTTCCGTTGGTGCTGGTCACCGGCGCCGGCGCCGAGGCCCGCAATAGCATCGGCATCATCCTGGTGGCTGGCATGCTGGTGGGATCCCTGTTCACGCTGTTCGTGCTGCCCTGCCTCTATCTCGTGCTCGGCGACACGCTGCAGGCAGAGCCCGCCGACACCGCCACCGAGCCAGCAGCGACGGCACCCTAGCGCCTTCTTGCTGAGGTTCCGGGGTCGGCTGCTGCTGGCCGCGTAAGCGACCAGCCTGCTCAAGGCTCCCCTGGCGTCACTCCCCCTAGTCGAGCCTCCCGCATCCACACCTGCCCACGCTCACAGCTTGATGAAGGCCAGCGAATCATTGGGGTTCATCGGAATCACCAGCTGCTTCTGAACCGAGTCATAGCACATCGAAGCGGCGCTCGGGATGCCCGTGGCAATGATCTCTGCCTGCTTGCCTGGAACGATTCTCGACACGCTGCCGAAGCGCACGCTGCTCACGTACTTGGTGCCGTCCTCCGTGATGACCAGACCGTCGTTGCCACCTTCCACGGCGTTTTCGGTATTGATCAGCTTGCCGCTCGGATCGAAGGTCAGCACGGTGTTGTTGTTGATGTTGACAACGACCACATTGCCCTGCTGATCGATCGCTACGCCATTCGGTGCGGCCAGTGGCGCGCCCGCCACGAACACCGAGGTCTTGCCGTCCGGCGTGACCTTGAAGATCTGCTCCGGTGTGCGGGTATTGGAGATATAGGCGGTGCCGTCACTCGCTACGCCGATGCCGTTGAGGAAGGTAGAACCCGTGACTTCCACCGCCTTCAGCGGTTGGCCAGTGGCCAGATCGAAGGAACGCAGCACACCCTCGTCCACCGTGTAGAGCACGCCGTTGCTGATCGCGCTGCCGCGCGGATGGTTCAGCGTCAGACCGTCGCGCGTGGCACCGATCCATTTCGAGGTGTGTACGCTGCCATCGGGATTGATCAGGGAAACGTAGCCGTCGTTCTGGGTCAGTGCCTGGTCGATGCCGGCGTTCATGGCGACGATCAGGTTCTTCTGCGGATCGAAGGTGCAGCTCTCCGAAAAGCGGAAACTGCCATACACCTTCACGTTGGCGGACAAAGGCTGGAACTCGCCTTTTTCGTTGGTGGCGCCCAGTGGGCGGCCGGCCTGAAACGGCTTGGGTTCGGCGGTAGCCGCGGCGGGGGCCTGGGCGAGGCTGTTGCCGGCGAGCGTCAGCGTGGCAAGCGAGAACAGCGCAGTCGCAAATCGTCTTTGCATGGTAGCTCCTGAAAGGTTGTAGGGCGGGATCTAAGACCGGTGCGGTCCCCGCGATTTCACCGCAGAGTGCCGCTGCTCTGCTACCTTTGCCGCTCATGAAAAGCCTCGTCATCCAATCCTGCAGTGCGGCCCAGTACCAAGGCTGGCAAGGGCGCTGCATCGCCAGCGTCCGGCGCTGGGTGGCTCAGCAGGGCCACGACCACCACCTGCTCGGTGACGAAATCTTCGCGCTGGTACCGGACTGGTATCTGGCCAAGGTGCGGGAGCGGCGCCCGATTGCCACCGACTTTGCCCGCCTGGTACTGGCGCAGCAGGCGCTGGCCACTGGCCGCCCCGAGGTGATCTGGCTGGATGCCGATACCCTCGTGCTCGATGACGAGCTGCGGCTCGATTTCACGGGCTCTTGCGCCTTTGGTCAGGAAGTCTGGGTGCAGCCCCGCGAGGGTCGCTGGCAGGTACGCCGCAACCTGCACAATGCAGTCGCCGTGTTCCGTCAAGGCTGCCCGGTGCTGCCGTTCCTGCTGCACTGCGTGGAATCACTGATGCAGCGCGTGGACCCCGACCACATCGCCCCGCAGTTCGTCGGACCCAAGTTGCTGCAGGCCCTGCAGACCTTTGCCGACTTTGCCCTGCTGCCGCAGGTGGGCTCACTGAGTCCGGCCGTCGCGCTCGATCTGCAGCGGGGTGGCGGCCCGGCCCTCGACCTGTTGTGCCAGGAATCGCAGCCTCTGCCGCAGGCCCTCAATCTCTGTGCCTCCTTGTTGCCTGCCGATCAGGCGGCCGCAGTGATTGAATCGCTGCAAAGCGCGGGTCTATCATCCAAGGCCGACCGCTGACGCACTCCCGGCGCGACCATCCTCCCAGCATCCACATCCGCCAACCAACAAACGAGAAGAGGGGCCACCATGGCAGGCATTACGCTAGACAACATCACCGATGCGGTAATCAACCACGGCGACCGCGGCAAGAGCCACCCGCGCCTGCACGAGATCTACAGCAGCCTCGTCAAGCACCTGCATGCCTTCCAGCGCGAGGTGAACCTCACCACCGAGGAGCTGGAAATCGGTCGCCAGTTCCTGTTCCGTCTGGCGCAGCCGAACCAGGATTTTCCGATGGGGGAAATCACCCTCATGACCGACTGCCTTGGCATGTCGGAGTTGTCCATCCTGCTCGCTGATGACAAGCACCACGACCATGGCACCACCGAGATGAACGTCGAGGGACCCTTGTACTTCAAGGACCTGCCGGAGCGTGCCGAGGGAGCCCTGATCGGGGAGGTCGGCCCGAACGACAAGCCGCTGTTCGTCACCCACCGCGTCGTCGACAAGCAGGGCAAGCCGCTGGCCAATGCCCTCGTGGATGTCTGGCAACCGAACGGCGAAGGCTACTACTTCGTTCAGCGCGAGCACCTGCCGGCCTGGAACTTCTACGGCCGTCTGCGCACCAACGCCGATGGCTGCGTGAGCTTTGCAACGGTGGTGCCAGGTGATTACCCGGTGCCCACGTCGGGACCCACCGGAGGCATGCTGGAGAAGCTCGGTCGGCACGGTTTCCGCGCCTGCCATATCCACTACATGATTCACGCTGCAGGTCACGAGTCCTTCACCACGATGATGTACTTCAACCACTCCCCATACGTGGACTCCGACACCATCTTTTCGGTGAAGGATTTCCGCGTCGACATCGTGCGCCACGACGATGTCGCTGCCATCAAGGCCAAGGGCCTCGACCGTCCGTTCTACACGCTCGACTACACCTTCGTCGTGCCCTGAGCCCATGACCCAGGCGCTGTATTTCAAGCCGAGTTACGAGCGACTGCGCGACCGCATTACCGCGATCGCGCCGGATCTCGACGTGGTGGTATACGACGAGGCAGGGCGCCTGTGGTCCGGTGGCCAAGAGGTGCTGGCGACCGACATTCACCCCGAGTGGTTCTGGATCCATAGCGAACTGTTCTTTTCCCCGCACCTGCACGACTACTTCCGCCTGATGCTGCACAGCCCGTCCATCACGTGGCTGCACACCATCAACACCGGCCTCGACAAGCTGCCCTATCTCGAGCTGGTCGAGCGGGGAGTAGCCGTCTCGAACAATCACGGTCAGGCCATCGCGATCGCCGAATTCGTGTTCGGCCAGTTGCTGGCCTACTACCAGAATGTCTACGAGTACCGCGCGAGGCAGCAGGAAAAAGTCTGGAAGCACCGTGGTTTCCGCGAAGTGCAGGGCAGTCGCTGGTTGCTGGTCGGTTTCGGGGAGATCGGTCGCGCGCTGGCGCTGCGCGCCCGTGCATTCGGGGCCCATGTGACGGCGGTCCGCCGCCAGCCCGACGACAGTGGTCTGGCGGCTGCCGTGGCGACGCCGGCGCAACTGCCTGCGCTGCTGCCCGAGGCCGATGTAGTGGTGCTGGCCTGTGCCTCCAATAACGAGACACGTGATCTCGTCAATGGGCATTTCCTCGCTCGCATGAAGGAAAAATCGGTGCTGATCAACATCGCCCGTGGCGATCTCGTGGTCGAGCAGGACCTGCGGCGGGCCCTGGACGCGGGTCGACCGGAGTTCGCCATTCTCGATGTCTTCAACCACGAGCCCCCGGCCGCTGACAGTTGGGTATGGACGCATCCCCGGGTATCCCTGACCCCGCATACCTCCAACGCCGGCAGTGGCATGCGGGCGCGCAGCGAAGCGACCTTCCTGGACAATCTGGCCCGCGCCGTGGCCGGGGAACCGCTGCAGCACCAGGTCCGGCGTCGGGACATCGTCTGAGTCGTTGCGGCCCCGTCGGGCGGGCGGCGTTCCTTCAACCTTCGAGTGGATGTAGACAGCATGGCCTACCAGAGTGCAACCGTGGACGTGCTGGGCTCGCCGATGGAGGTGCTGCTGTTCCGGCCCGCCGGAGCCGGACCCTATCCGGGCCTGCTGCTGGCGCAGCACATACCCATGGGTCACGCGGGGCTGGAAAATGACCTGTTCACGCTGACGACGGCCGCGCGCCTCGCCGATCACGGCTACCTCGTCGCGGTGCCCTTCATCTTCCATTGGTGGCCCAAGGAGGCAGCGCTGGAGCGCAAGCGCGAGGAGAGTCGTGATGACTGGATCGTGGCTGACATGCAGGCCGCCTACCGGCTGCTGTGCGAGCAGGACGGCATCGATCGGACCCGCATCGGTGTGGTGGGGCACTGCTGGGGCGGGCGCGTGGCGTGGCTCACCGCCTGTCACATCCCGCAACTCGCCGCCATGGCGACGTTCTACGGCGGCAACATCAAGAAAGCGCTGGGAGCCGGCAACCAGCCTCCGCTCGAGTTGGCCCGCTTCATCGCCTGCCCGGTGATCGGCTTCTTCGGCAACGACGACAGCAATCCCTCGCCGCAGGACGTGGAGGACTACAGTGCCGCGCTTGCGGCGGCCGGAGTGGCACACGAGTTCCACCAGTACGACGGGGCCGGGCACGCCTTCCAGAACTTTCCGATGCCCGAGCGCTACCACGCGGCGGCCAGCGAGGCGGCCTGGAACCGCCTGCTGGCCTTCCTGGCGGAAAAACTGGGTGGTCTCGCGCCGCACCATGCGGACTGACGCCGGCCATTGGCGAAATTGACGGACCGTTCGGTCGACCCTAGCATGACATCACTATGGCACTACGGGCTCCCATGATCGCCACCATCGACATCCCCAAGGCGGGCAGGCGCGAAATCCAGAAGGAAGCGCGGCGCAGCGCCATCATCGATGCAGCGCTGGAGGCCTTCATCGCCCAGGGCTTCATCGCCACCAAACTCGACGACGTGGCCGAACGGGCCGGCATCGGCAAAGGCACCATCTACCTGTACTTCGACAGCAAGGAAAACCTGTTCGAGGAAGTGGTGCGCAGCAATCTGTTTCCGGTGCGGGATGCGGCGGAAACCCGCTTGGTCACCCATACCGGCAGCGCCGCCAGCCTGCTCGATGAGCATTTCCGCAACGTCTACCTGGCCATGAATCTGCCACGCATGCCTTCGTTGATGCAGATGATCCTGAGCGAGGGTATGCGCTTTCCAGCCATCAACCGCTTTTTCTACAACGAAATCATCCTGCCCTCGCAGCGTATGCTGCGCACCATCATCCAGCGCGGCATCGACAGCGGGGAATTCCGGTCCGACGCCGGCGAGCTTTTTCCGCAGTTGCTGACGTCGCCGGCCTTGCTGGGATCGATCTGGAACCTGCAGTTCCGTGACCATGCCCCGCTCGACCTCGAGCGCTACATGCAGTCGCATATTGCTTTCGTGCTGCACGCGCTGCGACCATGACGCCGGTCGGCGCACTCGCGCCCTGTTGGCTGCTTTCGGAGCATTCCGTGCCTGACTCTCATCGCCTGCTGTCCCGCCGCCCTCGGTAGACCGACTCCCATGCGTAGATTCCCTGAATTGCTGTTGGCGCTGGCGCTTGCCGCCGGATTGCCCCTGCTCTCGATCGCTGCCGAGCCTGACCTGCTGGCCCCGACGCCCATCGCCAGCGTGCTGTCCGAGCCCCTGAGCGAAATCAGTGGTCTGGTGCGCAGCCCCGGTCGTGAGGGGGTGATCTGGGCGCACAACGACAGCGGCGACAGCGCCCGCGTGTTCGCCATCACCCCGCTTGGCGAGTCCATCCTGCCGACCTATTCGCGCTTCACGGCCTTCGGCGATACCCCGGAAGCAGGCAAGGAGCAGTGGCAGGGCTTTCCCGTCCTCAATGCCGGCCATGTGGACTGGGAAGACATTGCCGCCGACGAGCACTATCTCTACATCGCCGATACGGGCAACAACAGCAACGACCGTCGCGATCTTGGTATCTATCTCGTCAGTGAAATAGACCCGACGGCCTCGACCCGCACCGCCGTCATCCAGCATCTGCCCGTCTTCTATCCCGAGCAGACGGAGTTCCCGCCGGCCGAGCGCCACTTCGACAGCGAAAGCCTGTTCACCTTCGCAGGCAGGCTCTACCTGATCACCAAGCATCGCGGAGGCGGGCTGACTGGTCTGGATTTTGCCCCCGGCGCCCACCTGTACCGACTCGATACCCGCAGCACCGAGACCCCCAATGCGCTAAAGCGCATCGACAGTCATCCCGCCATTCTGGGCGCCACCGGCGCCGATGTGTCGCCGGACGGCAGCCGGCTGGCGGTCACGGCGCAGGATGCGCTATGGCTGTTCGAGCGGCCAGCCTCCGGTGACCTGTGGCTGTCGGCACCCGGCAGTCGCTACCCCTTCGATCGCCGCGTGCTCAAGCAGCTGGAAGCCGTGACCTGGCTCGACAACGACACGCTGCTGCTGGCCAATGAGCAACGCGACCTGTTTCGCGTGGATCTGGCTGACCTGCCCGCCCCCGCTGCCCCGTGACGCTGCTCACCGAGATTGCCCAGTGCTATGCCAGCGAGGGCAGCCAGTGGAAGCAGGCGCTCGAAGTTCTGCGGCTGGCGCTGGAAGACACCATGGAGCAGCACCACGTGCGAGCCACGCTGCAGGCGCGCGTCAAGACCCTGGAGAGCTTCAGCGAAAAGTACCGCTATCTGCAGGCGCAAGACGTCAGCGCCGGCCCGGAAATCCGTGACTTGCTGGGGCTGCGCGTCATCGTGCCTTTCCAGGAAGACGTGGAAACCGTGGTGCGCTTGCTGCGTACCCACCACGGCGGTGGTGAGGTCGAGCGCAAGTCGGAAAAACTGTCGTTCCGCGAGTTTGCCTACGATTCCGTCCATGTCGAGCTGCCGCTGACCCAGCCTCTGCGCCTGCCTGGCTGCTGCAAGCGCGTGGTCGAGGTGCAGGTGCGCACCATCCTGCAGGACGCGTGGGCGGAGGTGGAGCACGAACTGATCTACAAGAACCACTTCCGCTTTCCCAACAATGACAGCATCCGCAAGAAGCTGGCCGCCATCAACGCCAGTCTCGGTCTGGCGGACATGATCTTTCAGGAAATCCGCGATGCGCAGAAGGAGATGGCGCGCTGGGGGCAGCAACGCTTCCAGTCACTGGTCCACAAGGTGAGCGAACAAGTGGCCACGACCATCCCGCTGCCACCCCTGCAGTTGCCGCAGCCTACGCTGCCGGGCATCGAGGCGCCGGGGGCCGCCAGCCGCGCCGAGCTGGAAAAACAGTTGCTGACCGCGCTCAAGGCCCACAACGACAAGGACTATCAGACCGCCATCCTCCACTACAGCAAGGTGCTGGAGGGCAATCCCGAATTGACGGTTCGCTCGATTGTCTTCAACCATCGCGGCATGGCCTACGTGATGCTGCAGCAGGAGACGTTGGCCATGAGCGACTTCGACCGCAGCTTCCAGTGTGACCAGACCAACTACCGCGCTCTCAACAATCGAGGGCTCATCTTGCGCCGACTCGGTTACATCGAGCCGGCGCTCGAGTGCTTCACGCTCTCACTGCAGCTCGAGCCCAAGCAGGCGGAGGTGCACTTCCTGCGGGCGCAAACCCTCATCGAGATAGACCGCCAGCCGGAGGCGCGGGCCGATCTGGCGCTGGCGCTGCAGCTGGATCCGGGTCACCGCGAGGCCGGCGAGTTGCTGGCGCGTCTCTAAGACCGGCTCCGCGGTTCCCCCGCGCCGCGGGCCGGTGCTAACATGCGCCGCTTTCCCGCAAGCACCGCAGTCAGCGCATGAAAGCGTTCTATCAGGACTTCCAGCTGGGTATTCTCGGGGGCGGCCAACTCGGCCGCATGCTGATCCAGACTTGCGTCAACTTCGACGTCTTCACGGCAGTACTCGACCCGGCCGCCGATGCTGCCTGCCGCCATCTCGCCTCGCGCTTCACCCAAGGGTCGCTCACCGACTTCGACACCGTGTACCGCTTCGGCAAGACGGTGGACCAGCTCACCATCGAGATCGAAAACGTCAACGTCGAGGCGCTCTTCCAGCTTGAACGTGAGGGGCTGCTCGTGACCCCGCAGCCGCGTGTGATCGAGATCATCCAGGACAAGCGACGGCAGAAGCAGTTCTACCGTGACCACGGCATTCCCACGGCAGATTTCGTGCTGGTGGACGGTCTCGCCGATATCGCCCGCTGCGCCGGCTTTCTGCCAGCCTTCAACAAGCTGGGCAAGGGTGGCTACGACGGCGGCGGCGTCCGACGGCTCGACACCGCTGCCGATGTCGGGCGCGGCTTCGACAAACCGGGATTGCTGGAAAAGGCCATCGACTTCGATCGCGAGATTTCCGTCATCGCTGCCCGCAGTGCCAGCGGTGAGGTCGCCATCTTTCCGCCGGTGGAGTGCGTTTTCGATCCCCGCTACCACCTCGTCGACTACCTGCTGTCGCCGAGCTCCGCCCCCGCTGCCGTGCTCGCCAAGGCCGAGGCAGTGGCACGTCAGGTCGTCGAGCGCTTCGCCCTCGTGGGCTTGCTGGCCGTGGAGATGTTCGTCACCCGCGACGGCGAGGTGCTGGTGAACGAAGTGGCGCCGCGCCCGCACAATTCCGGACACCAGACCCTTTGTGCCAACCAGGTTTCCCAGTACGAGCAGCATTTGCGCGCTATTCTGGATCTGCCGCTCGGCGACACCTCGTTGAAGTCGCCGTCCGCCATGGTGAACCTGCTGGGTGCCGAAGGCTGCAGCGGTGACGTGCACTACGAAGGACTGGACGCGGCGCTGGCCATTCCCGGGGTGAATCTCGTGCTGTACGGCAAGAAGCAGACGCGGCCCCAGCGCAAGATGGGCCATGTCACCATCCTCGATACCGATCTTGCGCGTCTCGTGGCCAAGGTCGAACAGGTCAAGGCAACCGTCCGCGTCGCCAGCAAGCCGGCGGGCTGACACGATGAAAGGCAGGCAAACACGGCAGCGAACCCCGGGCAACCGGCGCAGCGGAGGAGCGATGAGCAAGGCAATGGTAGGCATCATCATGGGCAGCAGCAGCGACCTGCCGGTGATGCGGGAAGCGGCAGAGATGCTCACCCACTTCGGTGTGCCCTACGAACTGGCCGTGGTGTCGGCCCACCGGACGCCCGAAACCATGATCGAGTACGCCAAGACGGCGCGGGACCGCGGCCTCAAGGTCGTGATCGCCGGCGCCGGTGGCGCAGCGCACCTGCCCGGTATGGTGGCCTCGGTGACCACGCTGCCGGTGGTCGGTGTGCCCATCAAATCCAGCAACTCCATCGACGGCTGGGACTCCGTGCTGTCGATCCTGCAGATGCCGGCCGGCATACCGGTCGCCACGGTAGCGCTCAACGGCGCACGCAATGCCGGCATCCTCGCGGTGTCCATCCTGGCCACCAGCAATCCCAAGTTGGCCAAGAAACTTGCCGACCACAAGGTCGCCCTCAAGCAGAAAGTCGTCGAGATGAACAACAGTCTCGGCTGACCTCGGCGCGGCTACCGCGTATGGCACGCCGCAGCGGGTGCCCGCCCGCTATGCCGCGTTCTGAAAGCGCAGTCCGTAGTAGCTGATGTACAGGTAGCACAGCGCCGGCACGATGAATCCCGCCTGCAGGCCGCTGCTGTCGGCAATCAGTCCCTGCAGTACGGGCAGCAGCGCCCCCCCCACGATCGCCATGCACAGCAGCCCGGAACCTTGGCTGGTGTGGCTGCCGAGCCCGCTGACCGCCAGACTGAAGATCGTCGGAAACATGATGGAATTGCACAGACCGACGGCGAGAATGCTCCACATTGCCACGGCACCGGAGCTGGCCATGGAAACCACTACCAGCAGCAGGGCAGCCAGCGCGTGCAGCGCCAGCACCCGGCCGGGCGCAAAAGCCCGGGTGGTATAGGTGCCGATGAAACGGCCCACCATGGCGCCCCCCCAGTAATAGCTCACGTAGCCCGACGCCTCGATTTCGCTGAGGCCGGCGATGGACGGATCCGCCAGGTAGTTGATCAGGAAGCTGCCGATCGCGACTTCGCCGCCCACGTAAACGAAGATCGCCAGCACGCCAAAGCGCAATTGTGCGAAGGCGAGCGCGCTGCGGTTGGCGTCTGCCGACTGCGGCACCGGTGCCGCTTCGATACTGAGCACGGGCAGGCGGATCTTTGCGAACACCAGCGCCAGCAGGAGGAACAGCAGACCCAGCAGGAGGTAGGGGTGCTGTACGCTCTGCGCCTCGCTGGCCGGGTCGGAGACGCCTGCCGTGCTGCCGAGGATCACCAGCCCGCCGAGCAGCGGACCGACGGTGGTGCCCAGCGAGTTGAAGGCCTGCGTCCCAATCAGACGGCTCGGTGCAGTCGCCTCCGGACCGAGCGCGCTGACATAGGGATTGGCGGAAACCTGCAGCAGCGTGATGCCGGCCGCCAGGATGAACAGCGCGCCGAGGAATAGCGGATAGAACAGGGCACTGGCAGCAGGCCAGAACAGCCAGCAGCCCAGTCCACCCAGCAGAAGGCCGATCACGATGCCGCGCTGGTAACCGAGCCGCTCGATCAGCTTGCCAGCCGGCAGCGACACGATGGCATAGGCCCCGAAGAAACAGAATTGCACCAGCATGGCCTCTGTGTAGCTGAGGTCGAAGGCCGAGCGCAGGTGGGGGATGAGGATGTCGTTGAGGCTGGTCATGAAGCCCCACATGAAGAACAGGCTGGTGAGGAAAGCCAGTGGCATTCCGTAGCCGGGCGTGCGCTGGCTGTCGGCGGGCTGCATGCAAGTCCCCTCGTGATGATCAGAGCGCCGGACTGTACACGAATTCCTGTTGGAGGCGCAGGTCGCGTGACGAGGCGCCAAGCAGCAGTTGCTTGCGACCCGGCAGGGGCTCCCAACGCGCCTGCGCCGTGTGCCAGTAGGCGAAGGCGCGTGCCGGTACCAGCAGCGTCACCCGCACGCTGCTGCCGGCCGCCACTTCGACCCGCCGGAAGCCCACCAGCTTGCGGACTTCCACGTCCACCGTCGACTCCGGTTGGGAAAGGTACAGCTGCGGCACGTCGGTCCCGGCGCGCGTACCGCGGTTGTGCACGCTGAAACTGACTTCGACGTCGTTGCCGCGCGGCTGCAGGCTGAGGTCACCGTAGTCGAACGTCGTGTAGGAAAGACCGTGACCGAAGGCAAACAGCGGCTCGAGCCCGCGCTTGTCGTACCAACGGTAGCCGATGTAGCGGCCCTCCCCGTAGAGCTGACGCTGGTCGACACCGGGAAAACGCAGGGGATTGCCAGCCTGCGGCGTATCCCGCTCGGAGCGTGGGAAGGTCACAGGCAAGCGACCACCGGGAGCCTCGAGACCGAGCAGCAGGCGGGCCGTGGCCTCGCCGCCCGCCTGACCCGGATACCAGGTCTGCAGGATCGCCGCCACGTCCTGCGCCCAGGGCATGGTCACCGGTGCGCCGGTGCTCAGCACCACGCCTACCTTGCCGGGATAGCGGCGGGCGAGGGCGGTGATGACCTCGTCCTGCAGCCCCGGCAGGGCCAGCGAGTCGCGGTCGCGCGTTTCGGTTCCTTCCTGGTGGGCGAATACCAGTATGCGCTCGGCCCCCTCGGCCGCCGCCACGGCGGCTCCGATCACCGTGTCGACAGCCGAGGGCGGCAACCAGCGCAGGCGCAGTTGCAGCGGCTGACGGTCACCGGTCCAGGCCTCTACCTTCAGGCGATAGCGTTGGCCCGCCTCCAGCGCAAGCACGGTACTGCTGTTGCGCAGACCGTCGGCGGTGGGCAGCAGCTCGGCATCGGCAACGATGCCCTTGTCGTTCCAGAGCACGCGCCGGTCGTCGAGGTACAGGCTGGCTACCGGGCCGTCGGTCTGCACGTGGAATTCGTAGTCGCCGGTCTCCGGGGCGAGCAGGTCGGCATACCAGTACCACATGCCGACGCCTTCGAGGGCGTTGCTGCCCATGTGCTCGATCGTGCCGAGGCGCCGCCGGTTGCCCGTGGCAGCGGTGAATTGCACCCCACGGCGGCTGGACCCGGGCAGGTACAGCACGGCGTCGGGAACCGGCAAGCCGTCGGGTGCGAACCCGTCGTGGTAGCGGGGCTCGGCGCCGCCCCCCAGCAGGCCGAGCGCCTCCCGCACCTGATCGCGCCGCTCCGGCAGCACGCGAGAACTGCCTCCACCACCGACCAGGGTATGCAGCGCGGTCGGACCCACCAGCAGGGTACTGCCGAGTTCGGAGGCTCCGAGCGGCAGGAACTCCTGTTCGTTGCGCAGCAGCACGGCGCCGGCCAGCGCCGTCTCGAGCGCCACATCATGCTGCGGCGCCGAAGCCGCGACCGGCGGAGTGACCTGCAGATAGCCGAAGCGATCCAGCATCCGCAGCAGGGGCCGCAGGGCGGTGTCGACATCGGCCTCCCGCAGGCGGCCCGCGGTCAGCGCCTCGCGCAGCGGCGTCTCGAAGTGGACGAGCACCTCGTAATCCCGGTGCTGCCAACCGGGCATTTCCATATTGAGTCCTGCGGTAAGTGCTGCCAGCGAGTGGTTGGCCCACCAGTCGGTCATCACGAAACCTTGAAAACCCCAGTCGCCGCGCAGGATGTCGTTGAGCAGTTGCGCGTTCTCGCAGGCGTAGGTGCCGTTGACGCGGTTGTAGGCGCACATGACGGCGGCAACGCCCGCCTGCACCGCCGCCTCGAAGGCCGGCAGGTACAGCTCCCGCAAGGTGCGCTCGTCGACGACGGCATCGAGGGTAAGGCGCGCAGTTTCCTGATTGTTGGCAGCGAAGTGCTTGACGGTAGCCAGCATGCCCTCCTGCTGAATACCGGTGATTTCGGCGGCGACGATGGCGCTGGCCAGCAGCGGATCTTCGCCGAAGGTCTCGAAGTTGCGGCCGGCCTGCGGCACGCGGACGAGATTGACCATTGGTGACAGCAGGATCTGTTGGTTGCGCGCGATGCCTTCGCGCCCGATCACCGCCCCGTAGCGCAGAGCCAGCGCCGGGTCGAAGCTGGCGGCCAGCATCACCGGTGCCGGCAGCGCGGTTGCGCTGCGGTCGCTGCGTATGCCGGCCGGGCCATCGGCAAGGCGCAGCGGTGGAATGCCGAGGCGTGGTACGCCCGGCAAGTATCCGGCACTGTTGAAACCCGTTTCCGGCTGGGGGTCCAGATGGCCGTGCAGAAGCGACAGCTTTTCGTCGAGCGTCATCTGTGCCAGCAGGGTATCCACGTCGGCGGCCTGTACCGGCGCGAACAGCAGCAGGCCGAGCAGAGGCAGGAGGCGACGGACGTTCATGGCAGAGAAATCCAGCGAAAGGGCAGCGGCACTGTAATGGGATTGCGCCAGCCGCTCCAGCACCGAGCAGTACTGGCGGGGCGCAGGTCTTTACCGACCGGGCGCTTTGGACTCTACTGTGGTCCCTTCACCTTGCGGAGCAGAAGACCATGGCGGCAGCCAGCACCGGAAAAATCTCGCGGCAATTCGCCTTGCCCTTGCTCACGGCGGGGCTGCTGCTCGGCAGTCCGCTGCTCGCGCAGGTCGCAGCGCCGGCCTCCGCTCCGCGGCCGGACCCCTGGCCGGGTGTCAAGAAAGTGCTGGCCATCGGCGAGACCTCTACCGCGTTTCAGCATGATTCCATCTCCCATGCGCTCGCCACCATCGAGCGGCTGGGCCGCGAAAGCGGGCTTTACATGACGATCATTCGGACCGACACCCAGCTCGTGACCAAGGCGCCCGTGCGCAACGGCGAAACGCCCGTGCTCAATGCCAAAAACCTCGATTTTTTCGATGCGATCTTCTTCTTCGGTGCCGGCCCCGGCACGCTCGACGAGCAGCAGATGGCAGACCTCCTGAGCTTCGTGCGTGATGACGGCAAGGGGTTCGTCGCCGCCCACACCGGCGTCAATGCCTTCCAGGGGCATCCCGGCTACCGGGACATGATCGGCGGGCTGTGGGACCACCCGTGGACCAAGGCTGAGCGTCTCGAGGTCGATCTGCCGATCGTGGTGGAAGATCCGCAGTTTCCCGCCATGCAGGGACTGCCTGCCACCTTCAGCGTCCACGACGAAGCCGCTGTCCACCAGGCGCCATACTCGCGCGACAACGTGCGGGTGCTGGCGAGCGTGGATCTCGACCAGTTGGATCCCGAACTCGGTCGCAGCCCCGCCACCGACCGCGACGTGCCCATCGCCTGGGCACGCGAGTATGGCAAGGGGCGCGTGTTCTACTCGGTGCTCGGCCACAGCGACCAGTCCTGGGACGACCCGCTGGTACAGCAGCTGTTCCTGAACGCGCTGCGCTGGTCGCTGGGTCTGGTGGAGGGCGATGCTACCCCGCTTGGCAAGCCGGCGGGCCGCTGAATCATCCGATCCAACGACTGGTCGCGTAAGCAGGGAGCCGGTGCATTTCACACTGGCCGTTGACAATCCTTCTGAAAGACCCGGCGCCCGGCAGCGACGGCGGAGATGAGCACGTGGCTCGCAAGAATCCCAACCCGCAGGGCAAGGGCCTCGTGCCCCTGCTGCAAGGCGTGCAGCAGCATGTCGCCCGGCTGATCGTGCCTCCCAAGCAGATCGACCAGATCGAGATGGAGCTGTTCACATCGCTATTCGTGCTGCAGAGTGAAATCCGCTTCAACCCGGTGGTTGGCCAGCGCTACTACCTGTACGCGCAGGAGTTGGGCTACCGCCTGTCGCTGGTGGCACCCGACGAGTGGCACCGGCCGCTGGCCCAGCGCTACATCGGCCTGTGTGAGTTGCAGACCGACCGTACCTGGACGCTGTCGCTCGACGCCGCCATCGCAGACGATGCCGCCTTCATGGCAGAGGTGGAGCGGCAGCGCGCAGCCTTGCATGTCGCGGTGGAGCAGGCCGAGCGCCTCGAAGACGTGCTGCCGGTGTTCGCCCCGGGTCTCGGGTACCACGGCCGTATCCTCGCCTTCATCCTCGGCAAGTCCTTGCGGAGTTCCATGCAGTTGTCCGGCATCGCGGCACTGCCCTACAGGGAGGCGGTCGGTCTGCTGACGGAGTAGTCGCGCCCCGCGCTGCCTGCCCAGCCGTGCATGCTGGTATACTCGCGCCCCGCTTCGGAGTGCCCGCCGCGCGCGCGCCGCCTGGTGGCTCCTCCGGCCAGCCCACCTTCCCAAACCATACGGATACAGCCATGTTTCAAACGATCGAGCGGCGTCCCCCGGACCCCATCCTGGGTCTGTCTGCGGCCTACAAGAGCGACACCAACCCCAACAAGGTGGATCTCGGTGTGGGCATCTACAAGGACGAGGAGGGCAACTGCCCGGTGATGCGTGCCGTGAAGACCGCCGAGCAGAAGCTGTGGCAAATCGAGGATTCCAAGTCCTACATAGCGCAGGCCGGTCCCGAACTCTTCCTCAAGCATTCCCTCGATCTCCTGTTGGGCAACGACCATGCCGCCGTGAAAGGCAAGCGGGCAGCGGCGGTGCTGGCCCCCGGAGGCTCCGGCGCCTTGCGAGTGGCTGCCGAATTCGTGGCCCGCAGTTTTCCGGGTACCCGCATCTTCGTCAGCGATCCCACCTGGAACAACCACATCCCGCTGCTGGGCAGTGCCGGTCTCAAGCTCGAGCTGTATCCCTACTACGACTACCAGAAGCACTCGATCAAATTCGACGAGATGATGGCCAAACTCAAGCAGGCCGGGAAAGGCGATCTGGTCCTGATCCACGGCTGCTGCCACAACCCCTGCGGCGCCGACCTCAACCATGCCATGTGGCAGGCGGTTGCCGATGCGGCACTCAAGCAGGGGTTCACCCCCTTCATCGACCTCGCCTACCAGGGTCTGGGAGATGGTCTGGTGGAAGACGTCTACGGCCTGCGCCTGCTGGCAAGCCAGCTGCCCGAGGTGATCGTCGCGGCGTCGGCCTCGAAGAATTTCGGACTGTACCGGGAGCGCACCGGCACGGTACTGGTCGTCACCGAGACGTCGGCAGCCACGGAAGCAGCGGCCACGCAGGTGGTTGGCACGGCCCGCGAGATGTACTCGGTGCCGCCGGCCCACGGCGCAGCGCTGGTCGGCATGATTCTCGACGATGCGGCCCTCAGGGCCGATTGGGACGCCGAATTGACCGACATGCGCAACCGCATCAACGGGCTGCGCGCCAAGCTGGTGGCCAAGCTGCAGGCCAAGGGAGTCGACCGTGACCTTTCCTTCATCCAGAACGAAAAGGGCATGTTTTCGTTCCTGGGCCTCACGCAGGAACAGGTCAAGAAGCTGATCGGCGAGTACAGCATCTACATGGTCGGTTCGAGCCGCATCAACGTGGCGGGCATTAACAACGCCAACATCGATACGCTCGTCAACGCCATCGCCGCGGTGTTGTAGACTGCGGGCGGGGGCGTGCAGGCGTCGCGCGCCCTGCGCGCGTAGGACAAACCGGGAGGCAGCATGATCGAAACCACGCTTTATTCGTTGTCCGGCTTTCTGGATTTCATCGCCTACTTCGTGTTGGCCGTAGCCCTGATGGGGCTGTTCTGGCAGATCTACACCTGGATCACACCCCAGGACGAAATGGGTCTGGTGAAGGAGAACAACGTCGCGGCCGCCGTGGCGCTCGGTGGCGCGCTGATCGGCTTCGCGCTGCCCCTGTCGGGGGCGATCACCCATGCCCTCAGCCTGCTGGACTGCGCCATCTGGGGCAGCATAGCGTTGCTGGTGCAAGTGCTGACCTTCCTCGTGCTGCGGCTCACGTTACCGCAGTTACCCGAGCGCATCGCCCAGCGCGAACTCGCTGCCGGTGTGCTGACAGCCGCGGTGAGCATCGCCATCGGCATGCTCAACGCCGCTTCCATGACCTACTGGTAAACAGCCGAGAGGAGTCGCCATGTCCGTTCGAGCCCGCAAGCGCAGTCGTTCGTCGACCCTGATCGTGATGGTGCCGGCCACCACCTTGCTGGTGTCTGCCTGCGGTGGGCCCAACCGTGTCGAGCAGGGTGTGGTGTATCAGGATGCTGCCGAGTGCAGTGCGCAGAATCCTGAAGCCAGCGAACAGTGCTCGAGCGATTACCAGGCGGCGCTGGCGGCCCACCCGGCACTGGCGCCCAAGTATGTGTCGCAGGAGGAGTGTGAGGCCGACTTCGGGGGCGAGCGCTGTGAACCGGCACCGGAACGGCACTCGCAGGGCAGTTTCTACATGCCGATGATGATGGGTTATCTGGCGGGTCAGATGTTCCGCCCCGCGCCATCGCCGACCGGCGCTGGCGGCATCCCGCCGCTGCGTGACGGG
>DAIRDB010000006.1:33345-51654 GCA_036796405.1 Gammaproteobacteria bacterium
GCGCCCAGCCGCTCTACAAATCCCGCGACGATCAGCGTACGTTCCGCACCGCCGGCAATGCGCCGGTGGCCGAGCGCAGCGGCCCGGTGAGCGTGTCCCGCGATCTCCTGCAGCCCCGGGCGGCCGGCCTCAGCCGGCGCGGCGGTTTCGGCGCCACCGCCACGCGTCTTGGCGGTACCCTCGGCGGTTGACGCGACCGATGCAGCGCAGGCCGCTGGCCCCCCGCGCCGACTGGCAGGCCCAAGCGGCCGATACCGGCTTCGATTATCACACGATCGACGGAGCACCCTACTGGGACGAAAGCGTCTGCTACCAGTTCGACTGGCGGCAGATCGAAGACCAGCTCGAAACGGCCACCGAGGACCTGCACGAATTGGCGCTGGCGCTGGTGCCGGAAATCCTGGCCAGCGAGGAACTGCTGACTCGCCTGTCCGTGCCGCCGCTATACTGGGACTACCTGGCCCGTAGCTGGTCCGCGCACGAGCCGCAGCTGTACGGGCGCATGGATCTCGCCTACGACGGCAGTCACCCGCCCAAGCTGCTCGAGCTCAACTACGACACGCCGACGTCCTTGTTCGAAAGTGGCTTCTTCCAGTGGAACTGGCTCGAGCAGCAGGTGGCGGCAGGTGCGCTGCCGGCCGCCGCCGACCAGTTCAATTCGATCCAGGAAAAGCTCATCGAGGCTTTCGAGTCGCTGGTACTGCCGGAGCCGCTGTGGTTCAGCTGCGTGGACGACAGCAGCGAGGATCGTGGCAATACGCTGTATCTGCTGGACTGCGCCACGCAGGCTGGCCTCGTCACCCGCTATCTGCCGCTCGACCAGCTGGCCGAGCGCGACGGTCAGTTCGCGGGTCCGGACGGTGCTGCCATTCACGCGCTGTTCAAGCTGTACCCGTGGGAGTTCATGCTGGCGGAGGAGTTCGGCCCCGTGCTGCTGACTTCCAGCACGCGCTTCCTCGAGCCGCCGTGGAAGCTGCTGCTGTCCAACAAGGGCGTGCTGCCCCTGCTCTGGGAGCGTCACCGCGGCCATCCCAACCTGCTGGAGGCCCATTTCGATGCAGGTCCGGGCGCGTCACTGGCGCCGGGCTGGGTACGCAAGCCCGTCTATTCGCGTGAAGGCGCCAACATCGAGATGCGCAACCTCGCCGGACAGCAGTTGGCCGTCAGCGGGCCTTACACCGAGGGTCCGTGGGTGCGCCAGCGCTTCCAGCCCCTGCCGCGCTTCGATGCCGCCGATGGTTCACCGGTCTACACCGTGGTCGGCAGCTGGGTGATCGGTGATCGTGCGGCCGGTCTCGGCATCCGCGAGGACGCCACGCCGATCACCCGCAACACCTCACGCTTCGTACCGCACTTCATCCACGACTGAGCCTTGCGCTGACCCTGCTCAGAACGTGTGGATGAGATTGAGCTGCAACTGATCCTTGTGGCTGTTCGCCAGGCTCTGGCGCATCCAGCTGAGCTGCAGCCGCAGACCATCGGTCAGGCTGTAGCCCATCCCGGCGGCAAAGCGATTGCGATCGAAATGATCGACGCGCCGACCCCCGCCGATGCCGCGCTCGAGGTTGACGAATATCTCATTGCTGAAGGCCAGATACAGGGCACCTCGCCCCAGTGAATTCTGGTTGAGGACATGGTTGTAGCCGATGAGATAGCGGGCACGTGTGCGCAGGTCCTGCCCCTCCAGCTGCCGCTCCTCCGTGCGCACCCGGTGCACGAGAAAGCCACGCTCGCCGATCCGCTGTGCCGGCCAGAGGGCCTCCTGGTACAGGCGCAGTTCCTCGGAGTTCGCAGTCGAACGACCAAAGGCCTCCGACACCACGTGGGCGAAACCCAGCGTGTACTTGATGCGGCCTGGCTGCCAGGTGACGCCGCTGCGCAGCAGACGCTGCTCGGTGTCGCCACCGACGTCCCAGTAGCGCAGCTGGAGGTCACCCTGCCAACCCACGGTCGATTGGCTGCGGTTCAATGTCCACTGGTAGGTATACCAACCGCCGAGTTGATCCTCGTCGAATTGGGCAAAGGCGGGGTTGCCGGTCAGGAAAAACAGCAGACCACTGGCAAGGAGGAGTCGCACGCTGAAGTCACCGCGAGAAGGATTTGCGCAAGCATAAACGCGTCGGAGCTGCGACGGTAACGGTTTGCCGGAGTCGGCGTGGCGGCCAGGGATCGGGCCGCTGGCTGCCGCCTCGCCGGTGGCACGGTCGCCGGATCAGTACTGCCAATCCACCGTCAGGCCGTAGCGACGTGGCTCGCCGAACTGCGTGAACCCGCGTTCCCGGTAGCCGTCGCGCGGGTCGTTGCCGAAGAAGTAGCCGCGCACTGCATAGTCCCGATCACCCAGATTGCGCCCCCACAGCGTCAGTTGCCAGCGCTCGTGCTGCCAGCGCAGGCTGGCATTCAGCAGGTCGTAGGCCGAGGAGCGGAAGTCGTGGCTGTCGGAAAAATAGAAGGCGGCACGCCCTTGCAGGTTGAGGTCCAGAGCCAGCCCGGCGCCGAGCTGCCAATCGACGCCGACGCTGTATTGCCAGGCCGGTGCCTGCGCCTGCTCGCGACCCGCCAGATTGCGCCCTGCCGAGTTGACGAAGTCAGCATAGGCGCTGTCCAGCACGCCGAGCGCCGTCTGCAGGGTGAGGTCGTCCGTCACCGCCAGGTCGACGTTGGCTTCGAGGCCCCGGTTGAAGCCGGCTGCCGCATTGCCGGTGAATTCGATGAATTCGGCGCTGCCATCGCTGCGCAGCCGCGTGGTAGAGCTCTGGATCTGCACAGCGCCGCGATCCATGTAGAACAGCGCCAGTTGGCTGGACAGCCGTCCGTCGAACAGACTGCCCTTCAGCCCCAGCTCGTAATTCCACAGGGTTTCTGCCGCGAAGCTGCGCAGGTCTGCGTCGAGCGAACCATCGGTATTGAAACCGCCGCTCTTGTAGCCGCGCGCGATGCTGGCATAGAGCAGTTGCCCACCGGCCGTCCGGAAATTCAGCGCCAGCTTGCCCCCGAGCAGACTCTCGTCCGGTGCAAAGCCAACGGCATTGGAGTCCTGGTAGTCAGCGCGGTAACGCTCGGTGCGCAGACCGGCATCCAGCGACCAGCCAGCCCCCAGCGTCGTCGTCGTGTCGGCATAGACGGCGCGCCGCTGCATGCCGAGTCGGCTGGCGAAGTCGCTGGCGTAGGTGTACTGGCGCTCGAGATCGATGCCCTGCCGCAGCAGGTAGGCGCCGGTTACCCATCGTGTGCGACCTCCGAACAGGGCCCCTTCCGGCGTCGACAGCAGCCGGAGTTCGGCGCTGCGTGTGTCGTGGTCACGCCGATAGGCATCCGTCGAGGCGTACTCATCCGGATGGAAGCCGGGATACACCCAGTCTTCATCGTAGCCGTAACCCACGTCGGAGCGCGCCAGATTGGTCAGAGCTTCGAGACGGAAGGCGGCAAACTGGCTGGTCGCCGCCTGCAGCGCGAGATACTGGCTGCGCTGCCGGTCGAACCCGGGTTGATCGCTGAGGGTGTCGCGCTGGTTGTCCAGCGAGAAGGCGTCGTAACCATTGTCGATGTCGATGTGGCCGGCGCGTGTGGTCACAGCCAGTGTGGGGGTCGCTTGCCAGGCCAGTGTGCCGCGCAGCGTGTGCTCGTCGCGTGTATTGGTGGGGCGTCCGAGGAAGCGATTGCTGCCGAAGCCGTCACTGCGCAGCCGCTGGCCGGCGAGCCGCGCGTTCGTGTGACGCGTCAGCGATCCTGCCACGTGGCCCGCCACACCAGTACCACCGAGATTTTCGCGCTGCAGCTGCACGCCGAAGTCGAGGCTGTCGCTGGGCGCCTTGCTCTGCAGATTGATGAGGCCAGCCAGGGCATTCGACCCATAGCGCGTGCCCTGGGGGCCCTGCAGGATTTCGACCTGGGCAATATCGTACAGCATGGCGGCGGCACCGAGGCCCGAAAAGTCGATGCCATCGATCAGCAGTCCCACCGAAGGATTGAGTGGTTCCACGAATTGCCCGGTTTCGCCGATGCCGCGCAATTGCACGTAGCGCGCGCGCGATGCCCCCGCGGCAAGGTTGACGTTGGGCGCGTTCAGTAGCACGTCCTCCAGATGCAGGGCGTTGCGGCGCTGCATGAGTTCGGCATCGAGCACGCGTACGCTGGCGGCGATGTCGTTGAGGCCCTGCTGGCGGAAGTCGGCGGTGACGATGATTTCCTCGATGCATGCGGCATCGCGCTGGGCCAGCACTGGGGCCGCGAGGCTGGCGATCAGCGCAGCCAGCACGCTGCGACGCAGGGGGTGCGGTGAGGGGATTGGTGCGTTCATACAGGACTCCGTGAAAACTGCCTGAGCTAGGACCAGAGCCCAGGCGACAGGGTGACGGGAACGCAGTCACTACGACGGAGGAGGGGTCTGGAAGCCCGTAGCAGGCCGGCAGCAGGGGCCGGTGCGCTAGACGGGTCGAGCCATGACAGACCGAATGAACGGTGCCTATTCCTACGCCAGCATTAACTGGTTCAGGTTCAAAGGGTTTGTTCTCAGAATCGCGGCAGTTCGCTGCGATCCACCCCTTAGGACGGCGGGCACTGTAGCAGAGTGCTGCGGGGGCAGGCTACTCGGCGGGCGGCAACACGCGGGAGTCGCTGGTATCGGTCAGGCGACCGAAGTACCGAACAGTTGTCCGATCGCCATGGTGGCCGCCATGGCGAGGGCACCCCACAGGGCCACGCGGGCAGCGGCTACCGGCAGAGAAGCACCGCCGGCGCGGGCTGCCAGTGCCCCGAGACCCGCGAGCGCGAGCAGCGAACCGCCGCCTACCGTGAGCGTGAATCCTGCATCGCTGGCCCATTGCGCCAGCAGCAGCGGCAAGGCGGCACCGAGCGCAAAGGTGACTGCAGAGGCGAGAGCTGCCTGCAGCGGACGTGCCGCGTGCAGATCGCTGAGGCCTAACTCGTCGCGGGCGTGGGATCCCAGCGCGTCGTGCGCCATCAATGCAGTGGCCACCTCGCTTGCCAGCGGCTCTGGCACACCGCGTGCCATGTAGATGCGCTTGAGTTCCTGCTGTTCGGCTTCGGGACTTTCGGCGAGCTCCCGCCGCTCGCGGGCGAGATCCGCCGCTTCCGTATCGGCCTGTGAACTCACCGAGACGAATTCGCCGGCCGCCATCGACATGGCGCCCGCCATCAGGCCAGCCACACCGGCCAGTAGGATGTCAGGTCGACTCGCTTCGGCCGCGGCCACGCCCAGTAGCAGACTGGCGGTGGAGACGATGCCATCGTTGGCCCCGAGTACGGCGGCACGCAGCCACCCGGAGCGCTGCGAAAAATGCAGTTCGGCACGGTGCCCGCGCGGTTGCGCCATGGCCTACTCCCAGCCGGTCGGCGAGTTGTAGGTGGTGGTAAAGCCCATGGCTTCGATTTCGTGGATCAGGCCATCGCCGCCGACCTTGTAGACATGGGCGGCGGGTAGATCGAAGGGTGCAAAACTGAAGTTGGCAGCCGTGCGTTCGGACTGCGTGCCGTCCGTGTTCGTCACGAGGTAGGGGAGGTTGTCCATTGGGTGACGGAAGTGGGACAGGCCCATGACCAGCCCGGTCACGGGATCGGCGGCAAACACACGCCGGTTGTCGATGCGAGCGATGTACTGGAAGGTTCCGCTTTCGATCTGCGCATAGCAATCTCGTGCCACCCGCGGCGTGGCGGCAGTGCCGGGTATGGCCGGCACCTCCGGAGCCGACGCGGCACTGGCGGTGATCATGCCGTTTTCGTGACGCTCACAGTCGGGCGCGAAGAAAGTCAGGTCGGAATCGTTGTCGTCGAGGGCCGGGTAGTAGCTCATGCCGATGTCGAGCAGGCGCTGGTGCGGCAGCCGCTGCTCCATTGGAATCTCGGTCAGGAGGCCTGGGCGCAGCGTTTGCAGGTTCACGAGCTGCGCTTCGCGCACGGGCGTCAGCAGGTGCTCGGCTTCGACGATGTGGCCGGACTCGTCGAACTGCAGCCTGAAGGCAGCGAGCACCGGTTGCTCTACCGGCGGCTGTGCCGCGGCCGCGGCGAGCTGCTCGGCGCTGGCGCCCTGCGGGGCCTGCGGCGGCGCGAGGCGCGTCAGCATGCCGAGGAAACCGAGGCTCTGCCGGTCTTCGTCCGGCACCAGCAGGGAGAACGCGGTCGGGCCATCCACGGCCGTCTGCCATAGACCCTCTCCCGGTTGCTTGCGGACGAGGTTCTCGACGAATACCACTTCACTGGCAAGGGGCGCCAGGGAAGGATCATGGGCAACGAGGGCAGCAAGATAGGCGTCGGCGGCATCGAGCAGACATTGGCGGTCGCAGACGATCAGTGCAGCGGGACCAGCCGCGTCAGCACCTGCAGGGGTCGAAGAACTGTCGACGCCGGGTTCTCCGCAGGCGACCAACAGCATGCTGGTGGCAACAGGCAGGGCCAGCCCGCCAAGACGCCTGCAAGCTGCGCCCCACGTGATCACGCCCCGGTCAAAGAGACGGTCTTTGCCACCGTGTGGTCTGCAGGTGAGCGACCGGGAGTTGACGTGGTTCATGGGACCTCCTCTCAGGTGGTTGGTTTGGGCACGCTGCGCTTCGGTGGCGTAATCCCGGCAATAAGTGCGGGGATTCTAGCACTGCCCTCCGGCCGGTCATTCAGCGACCTTCATACCAGCCCTTGCTGCGGTTGACCGCCGCCACGACTGCCAGCATCACGGGTACTTCGATCAGTACCCCCACGACCGTTGCCAGCGCGGCGCCCGAATCGAGGCCGAAAAGACTGATGGCTGTGGCCACGGCCAGTTCAAAGAAGTTGGACGCACTGATCAGGGCCGATGGGCAGGCGACGTTGTGCTTCTCACCCCATTGCCGGTTGAGCCAGTAGGCCAGCGCCGCGTTGAACAGCACCTGCAGCAGAATCGGCACGGCCAGCAGCGCGATCACCAGCGGTTGGTCGACGAGGGCCCTGCCTTGGAAGGCAAACAGCAGAATCAGCGTGGCGAGCAGCGCGGTCATGGACCAGGGTTCCATGGCGGCGACTGCCTTGGACAGAATTTGCTCGTTCTGCTGCAGCAGGTAGCGGCGCAGGCCCTGGGCGATCAGTACCGGAATCACGATGTAGAGCAGGACCGAGACGAGGAGCGTGTTCCAGGGAACGGTAATGGCAGACAGTCCCAGCAGCAGGCCCACCAGCGGTGCGAAGGCGACCACCATGATGCTGTCGTTGAGTGCGACCTGCGAAAGCGTGAACAGTGGATCACCGTTGGTCAGCCTGCTCCACACGAACACCATGGCGGTGCAGGGCGCTGCGGCCAGCAGGATCAGCCCGGCGAGGTAGCTGTCGATCTGGGCGGCGGGCAGCAGCGGGGCGAAGAGCACACGCAGAAACAGCCAACCGAGCAGCGCCATCGAGAAGGGCTTCACCAACCAATTGACGAACAGCGTCACTGCGATGCCGCGCGCATGCTGACGAAGCGTACCCAGGGCGGAAAAGTCCACGCGGATCAACATCGGGATGATCATCACCCAGATGAGTACACCCACCGGGAGGTTGACCTTGGCGATCTGCAGTGCGGAGACGAGGGCAAAAAAACCGGGCACTGCCTGGCCCAGCAGGATACCAATGACGATGCAGAGCAAGACCCACAGGCTGAGGTAACGAGCGAACGGACCCATGCTTCTCACTCCTTGGAAAGGTTGCGCGCCGCCTGTGCCAGCAGCGGCGCCACGAGTTGCTCCGCGGGCAGGGCCAGCAAGCGCTCGAGCCGGCGGCGCAGCAGAAACAACGTACGCTTGAAAGCCTGAAGCTTCACGCTGTCGGGTGCAGTACCGGCCGACGGATCCGCGTAGCCCCAGTGCGCCAGCGCTGGATGACCGGGCCACAGGGGGCAGGTCTCTCCGGCCGCGTCGTCGCAGACGGTAATGATGAGGTCCATGGTGGGGGCATTCGGGCCACTGAACTCTTCCCAGCTCTTGCTGCGCAGTCCTGCCACGTCGATGCCGGCCTCGCGCAACGCCGCCAGCGCGAGGGGATGCGGCTCCTGCTGCTGTCGCGGATGGCTGCCGGCGGAGAACGCCGCAAAGCGGCCTGCGCCTAGATGGTTGAGCAGGGCCTCGGCAAGGATGCTGCGTGCCGAATTGTGGGTACAGAGGAACAGGACCCTGATGGGTTGGCTGCCGTGGCTCATGATCGCTTGACTCGCAGGCTGGTCTTGGGAGGCGACTTCGGTTTGACAGCACAGGCGGATCCGCCGCAGCAGTTCTCGGTGAGAAAGCCGAGCAAGGCATCCATCGCGGCAAACTCCGCGCGATAGAGCAGATAGCGACCTTGGCGCTGCTGACTGATCAGACCCGCCTGAACCAGTTCCTTGAGGTGGAACGACAACGTATTGGGTGTCAGTCCCAGCCGCTCTGCCAGCACCGACGGTGTCACCCCTTCCGAGCCGGCGACGATGAGTTGGCGAAAAATGCGCAGACGGGCCTGCTGCGCGAGAGCGGCGAGGGACCGCAGAACCTCGGGTTCACGCATGTCTGAAATAATTCCATTATTCAACGAGTATGGAAGTATTGGGGATACTAGCGGCAGCAGAAACTACTGGCAAGCAGTTGCAGCTGCAGTGGCCCGCTGTGACTTGCCCGTCGACTGGATCAGGAAAGATAGGAGCAGCAGTAGTCGGTAAGCGTGCGTACCTGCAGCTTGAAGCGGGCGTTGGCGGGCACGAAGAAACTGCTGCCGCCGCTGTAGTGCTGCCACGCGCTGCTGCCGGGCAGCAGCACGTCGAGATCGCCGGCGAGAATCTCCATCTCTTCGGCGGCGGCGGTGCCGAATTCGTATTCGCCGGGCTGCATGAGACCGAGGGTCTTCTTGCTGCCGTCAGGGAACAGCACCGTGCGACTGGCGACCTTGCCGTCGAAATAAACGTTGGCAGCCTTGACGACGGTGACGTTGCTGAACTGGCTCATGGCAGTACCTGCGGAGTGAGAAGGGTGAAAGGCGCGGCAAGATACTGAGCGGCAGTGTAGGCGGTCAAGACAGCGGGCTGATGCCGTTAGGCAGGCTCACCACCGAGCCACTGCGGCCCGCGGCAAACCTGCCTGCGACTGTGGTAGAGCCAGTCAGGGAGCCAGAATGCGCGCCAGCATGCCCTTGGCCACTTCCTGCTCGCCGAGAAAGACGCTGCCCGCATGCGTCCTGCCCAGTAGCTCCGCCGCTTCTTCGCTATCGGCCCGGATCAGTACTTCGATTCCCGGATTCAGCATTCGCGCGATCTCGACCATGTGCGGTACGTGCAGCGTGTCTGGCAGGGTGATTACCAGCAGGCGTGCGCGTGCCACGTGCGCCTGGATCAGCACGGCAGGATCGGTGGCATCGCCGGCCACCGCCTTCAGTCCTTGCTCGCGCAGTCGACCCACGATCTCGCGGTTCTGTTCAGCCACCACGAACGCCACTTGCTGCATGCGCAACTCTTTGCCGATCCGGCCACCGACACGCCCATAACCCACCAGTACGACGTGGTTGGTCACTTCGGTGGAGGCGATGCTCATGGGCAATTCCGCCAGCGGATCGTCGGAGCGCTCCAGCAGGCGCACCAGCGGTGTCTGCTCACGCAGCCACTTCTGCAGTGGCTCCACCGCACGGAACACCAGAGTATTGAGCGGAACCGAGATCAGCGCCCCGGCAAGGATCAGGCTCATTCCCTCGCTCGACAGCAAGCCGAGGTCCTCACCGAGGGCGCCGAGGATGAAGGAGAACTCACCGATCTGGCTGAGCCCGGCGCCAACGGTGACCGCCGTGTTGAGCGGGTAGCGGAAGCTGAGCACCAACAGCAGCGAAACGACAGGCTTGCCGAGCAGGATGACGGCCACCACCGCCACTACCCGCAGCGGCTGCTCGATCAACACGGTCGGATTGAACAGCATGCCCACCGACACGAAGAACAGGACGGAAAAGGCATCACGCAGCGGCAGCGTCTCATTGGCAGCGCGGTGGCTGAGCGGCGATTCGCGCATGACCATGCCGGCGAAAAATGCACCGAGCGCCAGCGAAACCCCGAACAGCTCGGTGGAGCCGTAGGCAATGCCGACGGCGACTGCAATCACGCAGAGCGTGAACAGCTCCCGCGAACCGGTGTTGGCGACATAAGACAGCACCCAGGGCAGGAAGCGACGCCCCGCCACCTGCATGAGGGCCACGAACGAAGCTACCTTGAGCAGCGTGTAAGAAATCGTCTGCCACAGCGATGCGTCGCCCGTGACCGCCACGGCCTTGCCCCCGAGAAAACCACTCAGCGGCGGCAACAGCACCAGCACCAGCACCATGACGATGTCTTCGACGATCAGCCAACCGGTGGCGATGTGGCCATTCACCGACTTGAGGATGCCGTGCTGCTCGAGCGCGCGCATCAATACCACGGTACTCGTCACCGACAGGCTCAGCCCGAATACCAGCCCTGCGCCGGCCGGCCAGCCCCAGAGGCTAGCGAGCAGGAAGCCCAGCGAGGTGCCCACGCTGATGCCGGCCAGCGCGCCCGGCAGCGCCATGCGGCGGACCTGCAGTAGGTCGCTGAGGGAAAAGTGCAGCCCCACCCCGAACATCAGCAGGATGATGCCGACCTCGGCCAGTTGCTGCGACAGTGCCAGATCCACCACCAGTCCCGGCGTCGCAGGTCCCACCATCACGCCGGTCAGCAGGTACCCGAGCAGGGTGGGCAATCGCAATTTGTTGGCCAGCAGACCCATGACCAGCGCCAGCGCAAAACTCGCCGCAATGGTCGTGATGAGGGCAAGGCCGTCGTGCATGGGTGTCTCCGGGAACCGTCCTGCACTATAACAAGTTCACTGGCTATAATCCGGCGCGTCGCGTGGAGAGGCATCGTCCCGGAGAGAGTGCTGTCGTGCAGTGGTTCGCTCGCTTGCTGCTGCTGTTGCTGCTGGTGTCGCTCGGCGCGGCGGGCTACATCGCCCTCAACCTGTTCAGTGCAGAGCCGTCCCTCTCCGAGGCACCGATGCCGCCTGCTGCCGAGCTGGTGCGCCTGAAGAGCCTGCTGGATCGCGCCGATCCGCGGGCTCTGCCGGCGGGTACGGATGCCACCCTCAGCCTGCAGGCTGCTGATTTGCAAAGTGGCCTCGACGCCCTGCTGCAAACCTACCGTGCGGGGGCTGCTCGCATGGAGATTGCCGACAGCCGTGCCGTGCTGCGCTTCAGCCTGCGACTGCCGCCGTCGGCGCCTGGCCGCTTCCTCAACGGTGAATTGGTGCTGGTGCCAGCGGGGGACTGGTTGCGGATACAGCGCTTGCAGCTCGGCGAAGTTGCCGTGCCCGGACTGCTCGCCGACCGGCTGCCGGCACTGGCGCAGCGCCTGCTGCGCGGGCGCGCGCCGGCCTGGGCGGGCGCCCTGCAGGCAGTCCAGGGACTCGGGCTGGCGGGCGACAGCCTGACCGTGGTGTATCGCTGGCAGCCCACGCTGATGGATCAGCTGGCAGCGCGCAGCCGGGAGCTGTTGCTGAGCCCCGACAATCAAGCGCGGCTCGTCGAGCACGCACAGCACCTCGACGCACTGCTGGCTGACCCCAATCTTCCGCGCGTGGCCTCACTCACCCAGTTGCTCGGTCCCATGTTCCGCTTTGCCGAGTCGCGCGGCGGCGACGCGGTGGAGGAGAACCGGGCAGCCTTGCTGGTGCTGGCGCTGTACGGCGGTGGTCTCGACGTGTCGCGCGTGCTCGGCACCGTTGCCACCGCGCCCGCTGCACCAGTGGCGCACGAGTTCAGGCTGCAAAGACGGGAGGACTTCGCGCGGCACCTGCTGGTGTCCGCAGGGCTTGCCAGCGCCGCCGGTACCGTGCTGTCGGACGCACTGGGTGTGCTGCGGGAGTTGGACGATGCGCAGGACGGCGGCAGTGGCTTCAGCTTCACCGACCTCGGTGCCGACCGCAGCGGCGTGCGTCTGGCGGAACGGGCAACGGCAGATCAGGCGTCGGCGCGAAAGGTCCAGCAGCTGCTCGCCGACCCCGCCTTGCAAGAGTCCGTGTTCATGGCGGATTTTCGTGATTTACCGGAGTTCATGCCGGCGGCCGAGTTTGAGGCGCGCTTCGGCACGGTGGGCTCTCCGGCCTACCTCGCCCTGCTCGAGGAAATCGAAAACCGCATCAGTCGGCTGCCACTGTTCTTGCCGTGACCACGGTGAGCCAGCCCTCGTAGCCGAGCAGCAGCCCCACGCCGGGCATCTCGATGGCCATCTTGAACAGCAGGCGACCACTGGCATCGGTCGCTTCGTAGGCGTCGACGTCGGGGGCGAGGCTGTCGGGCAATGGAATACCGGCCATGCTCCAGCCGACACACTGCCAGCGCAGCTGCTGCTCCCGCACGCTGAGCGTGAAGAAAAACGTGAAAAGGCCGTAGTCTTCCCGCAGCAGGTTCTGCTTGTGCACGCGCGAAAGCGACGTTGAAAAAGCAGCCGCCCCGAACTGACGCAGCAGACGCTCGCGGACTTCACTGCGCAGCACCTTGATGACAGCCGCTGAGCGTGCGGCGGGCCCTGGCAATCCCGCGAGCCGGCGCAGCAGGCGCGCCAGCAAGCCCATGCTGCCGCTGACTTCGACCTCGCCTTCGAAATGCCCCAGACGGGCTTCGTGGAAGTGCCTGACGACCTCGGGCAGATTCTGGTAGCTGCTGCGCAGCACGAGCTGGAAGAGGTTGTGCATGGCGAGGCTCTGACAGTGGGGTTCACGGCATTATCCCGGCAAGCAGCCGGGCCCAACAATAGCGTCGGCAGGGTCAGTCGCTGCAGCAGGGACAGCCGGCCGGTTGCAGCAGCAGCAGTGCCTGCTGCAGCCGCTGCTCCACCGTCCCGCTGCTGAACGCGTAATCGAGTCCACGAGCATCCAGCTCCTGACGGTAGCGCTCGAACAACTGCGGCCGCCGGTGTGGGTGTTCGCGCTGCGGGTCAGCGACCCAGGGAATCCGGTGGTCGCAGAGCAGGTAGGTGCGCCGACCCTGGGCGAGGCTCTGCGCGAACAGCGACTGCAGGGCTGGATCGACGCGACCGAAGCGGACCTCGCTCCACACCAGCAGCACCAGCAGGTCGGTGTCGCAGACCAGTACGGCCGGGTTGCTTGCCAGGGCGGCCTGCTCGCGCGCGAACTGCCCGCGGGCGATCGTCAGAAGATCCCCTTCGCTGTAGTGGTAGTGACCCTCGGCCTGGAAACGGGCGTCGAGAAAGTCGCGGGCCACTTCGGCGACGACGGGTGCTCCCAGCGCCTGCCCCAGTGCCGTGGCCAAGGTGGTCTTGCCGCAGGATTCGGGTCCGGTGGTGATCAGCAGCTGGGAAGCGAGCGGGGTCGACATGGCGGCATGATAATGCAGCCGCGGTCACGCGCGGCAGACCGCGGCTGCTTGTGTCGGGTTGTCAGTGCTTGTTGCCCTCGCTATATTGGATCGGGAATAACGGCCCCCGGGATCTCTCATGCTGCTCCGCTCTCCGCTCCTGCTGATGCTGTGGCTACTGGTCGCGCCGCTGCGCGCGGAGCAGCTCACCATTGCTGCCGCCTCCGACCTGCGCTTCGCGATGGAAGACGTCGTGGAGCTGTTCCGTCGGCAGCAGCCAGCGGATCGCATTGAGGTGGTGTATGGTTCCTCGGGCAAGTTCGTGGCCCAGATCGGACAGGGTGCTCCCTACGACCTGTTCTTTTCTGCCGACAGCAGCTATCCGCAGCAGTTGGTCGAGTCCGGGCTGGCGGGTTCCGCCGTGAAGCCCTATGCGCTCGGCCGTCTTGTGCTGTGGAGCAAGGACTTCGATGCGGCAGCCCTGAGCCTGCAGGATCTGGCCGATCCCCGTTTCCGTCACATCGCCATCGCCAATCCGCAGCACGCACCCTATGGCCAGCGTGCGGAGGAAGCGCTGCGAGCCGCCGGGGTCTGGGAGGCCGTCGAGTCGCGTCTGGTGCTGGGAGAGAACATCGCTCAGACCGCGCAGTTCGTGGAAACCGGCAATGCCGATATCGGCATCATCGCCTTGGCGCTGGCCCGCAATCCCGCGCTGGCGGCTGCGGGAGGCCATGCGCTGATACCCGACTCCCTGCATTCACCGCTGCTGCAGGCCTTCGTGATCACGAAGCGGGCCGAGCACAAGCCGCTGGCCGCGGCCTTTGCCGCCTTCCTCGACACACCGGCGATCATTGCCCTGCTGCAGCTACACGGCTTCTCGCTGCCAGCCACGCCCTGAGCGGCATAGCCTGCCGCCACCCGAGGCGCTGCATTACCAAGGTAGCTCCGTGGCACGCCACAGATACCAGCTCGCCACCGTCCGGTAGGGTGCCCAGCGCTCACCCTGCAGGCGCAGTGAGGTCGTCGAGGGCAGTTCGCCGAGACCCTGCAGCAGCATGAAACCCTTGCGCACACCGTAATCATCGACCGGCAATACGTCGACCCGGCCCAATCGGAAAATCAGCAGCATTTGCACGGTCCAGCGACCGATGCCGCGCACGCGGGTCAGCGTGTCGATGATGCTGTCGTCGTCCATGACCTGCAGGGCCGGCATCGTCGGCAGTGAGCCTTGCAGCACCCGTGCGGCCAGATCGCGCAGGGCGAGCTGCTTGTTGCGCGACAGACCCGCGCTCTGCAGTTGCTCACCACTGGCCGCAGCGATGTCCGCCGCCGTGAAGGCGGCTGACTGGGTAAACAGGGCGGCAGTGCGCTGGAAGATCGCTTCGGCGGCTTTGCCGTGCAGTTGCTGGAACACGATGGCGCGAGCCAGCGCCAGGAAGAGATCCTGCGACTCGTTGACGACCAGTCGGCAGGGACCGACGCGAGCCATCAATGCCGCCAGCGTCGGGTCGGCCTTGGCCAGCTGCCGTTGCGCCCGGCGCAGCAGCACCGGGTCGTCGACGCGCCCGTTCATGGTGAGACCCTGTGTCGTGCCCGGCCTGCCGGTGTCATTGCATGAAGCCGCCCTGCCAGTCCTCCTGCGCACGCGAGATCAGGTAGGCGTGGATGTCGTCGGCCTGTGCCTCGGTCAGGGTCTCATGACGCGGCATGCCCTTGTCCGCGCGCGTTCCCTGCAGCACGATGCTGTTGAATTCGGCATGCACCTCGCTCGTCATGTAGCGCAGGTCCTTCAGACCTCCGATGGCGTTTTGTCCGTGACAGAGCTGGCAGGTCCCGGCAAAAAGCTGCTCGCCGCGTGCCACCTGCTCTTCCGCATACTGCGTGGCTGGCGGCGCCACCAACTCTGCCGGGGCCGGCGGTGGCGGCAACTGTACGCCGCTGGCATCGAGCGCAAATACCAATAGCCGTGCCGGTGCGTAGCTGAAAGGCACGCCTCCTTCGTTGAGACCATAGACCAAGGCACTGTTCCAGCCGGCATTGAGGGCAATGTACTGGCGTCCGTCCACCTCGTAGGTGATCGGGCCGCCGGGCGCGACGCTGTCGATGGGCTGTTCCCACAGCAGCTCGCCTTTGTCTGCGCTGTAGATCGACAGCGTCTTGCGGATGGTGCTCTGCAGCACCAGATTCCCAGCGGTAGTCAGCGTGCCGCCGTTGCCCGAGTGGGGATGTGGTACGCGCCAGACCTCGCGCTGCTGCACCGGATCCCAGGCCAGCAGGTAGCCTTTTTCGTTGTCCTGCATTTGCTGATTGAGGGTCCGACGCAGGTCGGGGTTGCCGCGTCCGCCGGCCCAGGTGGAACTCCCAAGCCGGAAATTCAGCTCGTCGGCCACCGAATACACCTGATAGGTCTCCTGCGCGGGAATGTAGACGAGTCCGGTTTGCGGATTGAAGGACATGGGGTTCCAGCTGTGCCCGCCGCCAAAACCGGGACTGAGCAGCACCGGCTCACTGGTGGGATAGGCCACATTGTTGAGCACGGGGCGGCCGGTGGCCATGTCGACGTGCGAGGACCAGTTGGTGTTCGGCACATAGTGCTCGGCCGACAGCAGTTCGCCCGTCTCCCGGTCGATGACGTAGAAGTAGGCATGCTTGGGCGCGTGCATCAATACCTTGCGCTCTACACCGTCGAGGGTCAGTTCGCCGAGCAGCGGCTGCGAGGTGCAGTCGTAGTCCCACTGCTCCGAGGGGACTTCCTGATAGTGCCAGCGGTACTCGCCGGTGCTGGCATCCACGGCAACGATGGAACACAGGAACAGGTTGTCGCCGCCCTGGGGACTGCGGAATTTCATGTGGTGCGGCGAGCCGTTGCCGGTTGGAAAGTAGACGAGGTTGAGGTCGGGGTCATAGGCAATGCCGTCCCAGTTATTGCCGCCGCCGCCCTGCTTCCACCACTCGCCGGTCCAGGTTGCGGCGGCCATGGCCATTACCGGATCGGAGGCTTCGCCGTCGGGTTTGCCAGGCTCGCCCGGCACAATGAAAAAGCGCCAGACCTTTTCCCCGGTGTCGGCGTTGTAGGCCGTCATGTAGCCCCGCGAGCCAACATCACCGCCGCTGTTGCCGATGACGACGAGTCCGTTGGCGATGCGGGGTGCACCGGTGATCGACAGCGGCTGACCGGGCAGCTTGGTGTCGGTTTCCCAGAGCTTGCTGCCGGAGGCTGCATCCACCGCGATCAGGCGCCCGTCGAGTGCCGGGATGATGATCTTGCCGTTCCACGCGGCAACACCGCGGCTGACCGTGCCGCAGCAGGTGATGCGCGAGTATTCCGGCGGGACCTTGGGGTCGTACTGCCACAGTTTTTCACCGGTGGCGGCGTTGTAGGCGGTGGTGACGCTCCAGGCGGATATGTTGTACAGCACACCATCGACCACCAGTGGCGTACCTTCCACACCTCGCAGCGTGCCGAGTTCTGCATACCAGGCCAGCCCCAGTCTGCCGACGGTCTGGTCATTGATGGCAGTGAGCGTACTGAAGCGCTGCTCCTTCCAGGTACCGCCGTAGTTCACCCAGTTCTGTGGCTCACTGGCCGCCGCCGCGTAGCGGGCCTGGTGCAGCGCGGCCGCCGCAGGCCCTGCCGCTGGCGTGGCCACAGCGGCGGCAGGCTGCTCGGCCGGCGGGTCGCAGCCCCACAGCGACAGGAGGAGGGCGAAAAGTGGCAAACGAGACAGAGGGGAGCGGAGCATCGGCGGCGACCTCGAAGCGTCAGGTGCCGGCGCGGAGGCCGGGCAACAGGTGACTGCGGCCGAGTAAAACAGTCTGGATGCACGGATTCAAGGAAGCCCTACCGCGGCTGCCAACCGCGCCCGCTCAGCCTTGCTGCTGCAAAAGAGGCAGGCACACGGAGGGTCGGTGAGGCCCTGCTCAGAACCCGATGTAGTAGCGCAGCCGGTAAGGCGTGTCGGAGAGTTTGCCCTCCTGGTAGCGCGGCCGGAACAGCGACTTGCCCAGCACTTCCCGTAGCCGCTGCTCCATGGCCTCGTCGACGTTGCCGGCCCGGTCCAGCAGCTTGATGCCGGCCGCCCGGCCATTCTTCTTGACCTCGAAGGACACATCGAACCAGCCCAGCCAGTGGACGGGTGCATCGGCGGCGATGCCGAGGCGCTGACGACTGTTTGGCGCCGACATGAAGGCCGGCAGCGTGACCGGCGTGGCCGGATCGATCAGTGCGGCGGCTCGTGTTTTCACGACGTCGTTCGCCTCGAAGAACTGGAAGGCCGCGTCGTACTTGTCCGAGGCTTGCTTGCCGCGAGCAAACATGAGGTCCCAGTCGGCCTCCTCCAGCAGTGTCGAAACGATCTGCTCCGCCGTGCGTGCCTTGTTGCGGTCGACGTATTCCAACGCGCGACTGAAGGAGGTGACTCCTTCCTGGTACTCATCCGAGGTGAGGGCGGTCTGCGCACTGGTGTTGAGTCGCGTGCCAGTGGCGGAGCTGCGACGCGTGAGAAAAAAATCCGGGTCGTAGAGCACGTTGTCGCGGTGCATGCTGAGCAGCAGCGTGGTCTGGAAGCGGCGTTCCAGCGGAAGCAGGGCGGGGTTGGCAGGATCGTTGGCCTGCAGCAGCAGACTCAGTGCCTTCAGGTAGTTGTTGCGGGCGAGAAACAGGTTGTAGAGCGTGGACTGCAACTGGTTGCCACCATCTTGCATGGCCGCCAGCTCGCCGGCAGTGCCGCCGAGCGGTGAGCTGTTGCGCATGCTGGCAAAGCGGGCGGAATCCATGTGGGTCACGCTCTGGGCAATCGTCGATTCGTCGATGAACACCTGCAGGTTCCAGTCGGCAAACGCCAGATAGGCCTCGGCAGCCGCGGGGCTGCCCTCACCGGCGGCAGCCACCGCCGCATCCAGCTGCTGCTGGTGGGCGGCAAGTTGCTCGGCCCGCGTTCCTGTCTCCGCAGAGGCCGGTCTGGCAGCGCGCAGGGCGGGATCGAACGGCGTGAAGGCCGGCGCACTGGCCTCGGC
>DAIRDB010000006.1:51664-101380 GCA_036796405.1 Gammaproteobacteria bacterium
CGGCAGCGGGCAGCGGCTGCGGCTCGAACAGCAGCTGCGAAGGCGCGGTCGCGACCTCGGCAGCACCGGCGGGTACCGCCGCCAGCAGGGTCAGCAATAGCGGCGCGAAAAGCATGTAAGAACGGAGGTATGACATGAAAGGTCCTGATGTGCGTCGCGGCGTCGGCTGGACGCGGTGACCGGAAAGACGGGGACTGGCGAGTGCTGACGAACTGTAGCGCGGGCAAGACTAGCCGGCGGTCTGGTGACCAGCAAGCGACAGCGCGTAACGGATTGCCGGTGACTGCCGAATCTGCCTACCATGCCGGCCTGAGTCCATCCATCCGAAACCCGCCAAGAGGTTGTCATGAAACCCGCCGTTGCCAAGTTCTGCCGCCGTGTCCTGTTGCTCGCCAGTTGCGCCGCTTCGCTCGCCCTTGGGCAGGCACTGCCGGCAGACATCGACCCGGTATCGAAGGCCCGGCTGCCCTATGTGCAGCGCAAAGACACCGACGAATCGGCCAAGCGCCTGTTCGATGTCTTCGTGCGTAACAGTTCGGCGCCCACCGACGTCATCAAGGGTCCGCTGGCCTTCGCGGCCTACAATCCAGCCGTAGCCACGGCGCTGCTCGACCTGCACGACGCGGCAGTCGGTAAAGGCAGGCTCGATGCGCACGTGCGCGAACTCGCCATTCTTGTCGCCTGCCGTGCCACCAACTACCACCTCGAATGGGCTGCCCACGAACCGGCCGCTGTGCGGGCTGGCGTACCCGCTGCTGTAATCGAAATCGTGCGGCAGCGTGGTGCAGTAGACGGCCTCGAAACCGCCGATGCCACAGTCATCCGCTTCGGTCGCGAATTATTCGATGACCGCAAGGTGAGCGCAGCCACCTTTGCCGCCGCCAAGCAGTTGTTCGGTGCGGCTGGCACCATGGATCTGGTCGCGGTGATGAATACCTATGCGGTGAGCGGGTTTTTCGCGATTGCCGTGGACGAGCAGCCGGCCGAAGGCAGCGTCGCGCTGCCCTGAGGCGAAACTTCCGGCACTCGGCGATCGCTCAGGACGCCAGCAAGAGCAGTAGCGCCAGCACGCCCAAAAGCGCATGCAAGGCCACGGCAAACAGCGGTGGTGCTGTACGAAATTCACGTCTCGCGAGCCGCAGTGCCAGCAGCACGAGTCCACCGAGCAAGGCCAAGCCCCACAGCAGGGCCGCCAGATTCTGGAGTTTGTTGGTCGGTTCTGTGCTCGGCACGGACAGCAGCAGACCAAGGCCACCCACGGCTGACAGTGCATGCGCCAGCGCCAGAGACAGCGAGCCGCGCCGGCGGCGCAGCGCAAGCACCACCAGTGCCATCCCCAGCAGCAGGGCGAGACCAAGGGCAAGGACGGCGCCGGTCATCAGCGCGCCTGAGGTGGCGAGAACGGCGTAGCTCATCGCGCCCAAGTCCAAGCCGGCGGGGGAACCGCGGCAGGGAACGGCAGGAAATGGCGCGCCCGGAGGGACTCGAACCCCCGACCAACTGGTTCGAAGCCAGTTACTCTATCCAGCTGAGCTACGAGCGCAGGAACGGCGATTATCACCGAGTTTTCCGCAGGTTTCCGGCTTATTTTTTCCAGCACCAGCGCGTGGCGATCTCGGCGCCTTGCGCCAGCGCCTTGAGTTTCATCCACACCACGCCAGGATCGATGGCAGCCTGACCGACATGGATGCTGAAGCCACAGTCGGTCGCTGCCATCACGTTCTCGCGCCCCACCAGATCGGCATAACGTTTGATGCGCTGGGCAATGAGCTCGGGATGTTCCACGTAGTTGCTCTGGCATTCGATCACGCCCGGGCAGAGGATCTTGCCTTCTGGCAGCTTGATGTTCTCGAACAGGGCCCATTCGTGCGCATGCCGAGGATTGGCAGCTTCGAATAGCAGGGTGCTCGGCTTGGCCTTCAAGACGATGTCGATGATGTCTGCAAAGTCGATGTCGTGGTGGTGTGGTCCCCCGTAGTTGCCCCAGCACAGGTGCATGCGCAGTTGCTCGGCGGGAATGTGTGCCACCGCGTGGTTGAGGGCTTCGACGTGCAGCTCCGCGCGATGGCGGAAATCCGCCAGCGTGACGCCCTTGCTGTTCATGTGGCGTCCCATCGCGAGGTCGGGGCAGTCGATCTGCAGCGTGGCGCCACTCTCCGCAATCGCCTCGTATTCGTGCCGCATGGCATCGGCGATGGCGAAAACGTATTCCTCGTGACTGGCGTAGTACTCGTTCTTGAAAAAGATCGCTGTCACGCCGGGCGAGGCAGAACTGAAGAACACCTGTTTCATGCCTGACTTGCCGACAGCTGCCTGCATGTTGCGGATATCGGTATGGACATCCTCGAGGCTCTTGACGGCAATGGGGCCGAGACAGCCCGGCGCGTGGCGGTGCTGGCGGGAGGGATCCTCGCCGACGCGCTTGGCCAGCGCGGGAAATTCCACGAGATCATCGAAAACGTAGGTATTCTCACTGCCGCCAAAACCGGTGAGCCGGTCCTTGATGTAGGTGGCATAGCTGGGTTTTGACATCTCGCCATCGTTGACGATGGACACACCCGCTTCCCTCTGCTTCCTGACGATGTCCAGCACGGCCTGATGCACGCGCTCGGCCATGGCACTCGGGTCGACGGGAATACCGTCTTCCTTGGCCCACATCATCTGCATGAGATCCTTCTCGCGCGGCAGGCTGCCCACATGAGAGGTGAGAAAGTGATCGGTGCTGCGCTGCATGGGGGCTCCTCGAAGCGTCGGTTCTTGCGGCGTCGGAAGAATAGCCCGCAGCCGTTTCGACTGTCCATTTGGGGCAGCCGGGCAGGCCGCCGGCTTGTGGCGGCAGGCAGGTGTGCCGACCAGCGGTCGGCCGGCACGCGCGAACCTGAGCCGTCAGCGACTAGAGAGGCTTGCCCTCGGCGTCGAGCTCCACGATCGGGTATCCAAGGGCAGACAGCGAGTCGCCGATCACGGCTTTGTCACCGACCACCAGGATCTGCATGTTCTCCAGAGGCAGGTGGGTGCGGGCCAAGGTGCTGACCTGCTCGGTACTGAGACCGCTGATGATCTGCTGCTGACGTTTGACGAAGTCAGCATCCAGCTTGTAGGTGATGATCTGCTGCAGCAGCCCGGCTTTCTGCCCCGGTGTTTCGTAGTCGAGCGCCTCGCTCTGGCCGATCGAGTTCTGGGTGAAGGCCAGTTCCTCTCCCGTGATACCGCCGTCGCGATACCTGCGGATTTCGTCGATGAACTGCACCACCGAATCGGCAGTGGCATCGGCGCGGACACTGGCCGAGGCGGTGAACAGGCCTCCCCGGTTGCGGCCAGCCGAGAAACCGCTGCGCGCGCCGTAGGTGTAACCCTTGTCTTCGCGCAGGTTGAGGTTGATGCGGCTGTTGAAGGCCCCGCCCAGCACGTAGTTCATGAGGTAGCGTTCGAAGTAGACGCCGGTGGGGTCGTAGGGTATCTCGCTCAGGTAACCGACGCGGACTTCCGACTGCGCCGCCTGCGGTTTGTCGATCAGGTACAGCGTGTTGCCGGTAAGCTGCGGGCTGGCTGGCTGCTCTCGCGGACTGCGCCCGCTGGCCGGCAGGTTCTGCAGGAAGGCGAGCTTGGCTGCCACCTGCTCGGCGCTGAGGTCGCCCACCACGACCACGTCCAACTTGTCGGCAGTCAGATAATCCGGCACGAAAGATTCGATGTCGGCCAGAGTCAGTGCCTCCAACGTCGGAATGCTGCCGGAGCCCGGTACGGCAAAGCTGTGGTCGGTGCCCCACAGCAGGCGTGGCCATACCGTTCCGGCGATACCGCTCGGTTCCTGCTGCTCGGCCTGTATGCTTTCCACGGCCTGCTGCCGCAGTCGCTGCAGGTCCTCCTCGGTGAAGCGGGAACGGAACAGACGTTCTTCCAGCAGGACGAGGGTGGCGTCGAGGTTGCTCGCCAGCGTCTGCACGTTGACCACGGTGGAGTCGCTGTCGGCCCCGACCGAGAGGCTGCTACCTAGCTTCTGCAGCTCGTTCTCGAACTGCTCGGCCGAGTAGTTTTCCGTGCCTTCGTTCATCATCTGGGCGGCCAGCGCCGACAGGCCGAACTGGCTTGGTTCCTCGTTGAGACGGCCACCGTCGAAGACCAGCCTGAGCGTGACGAGCGGCACTTCGCTGCTGCTGGTCCCGATCACTTCGACCCCGTTGGCGAGCGTGGTTTCCCAGAAGCTCGGCATGGTCACCAGCGGGCTGGGACCTGCCTGCGGCTTCAAGTTGCGGTCGAAACTGCTGGTGACCTCCCGCAACTGCAGGGGCGCTTCTTCGGCAGCAGCCCGGCTCAGCCGTGCCGGGATCGTGTAGTTGTCGGGTTGGGCCTGGCTATCGGGTGCGGTGCCTGGCACCACGCTCTGGATCACGGCGGGTTTGCCCTTGACGTAAGTGTCGAAAACCCGCAGGACATCGTCCTTGGTGAGCTTGCGGATATCGTCCAGATCCTTCTGGATCTGGTTGGGGTTGCCGAGGAAGGTTTGATTGAAGGCCAGTTGGGTGACCTTGCCGCGGACGCTGGCGAGGCTGCGCACCAAGCTGGCTTCCTGACCGGCCTTGAAGATCTGCAGGTCTTCGTCGCTGATCGAATCGGGCCCGAAGCCGCTGATCACTTGGCGCAGTTTGGCTTCGAACTGCGTCAGCGAGGTACCCGGAAAGGGCAGCACGAAGAACGTCAGAGTGCCGCCGAGCTCCATGTTCTGATTGAAGCCGCTGGCCTCGATGGCCTTGCGCGGCAGGATGAACTGCTTGTAGAGGAATGACTTGCGTCCGACGCCGATGATCTCGTTCAGCGCCTCCAGTGCCACCCGATCGGGATGATCCAGCGGCACGGTAGGCCACGTGAACAGGACGGCGGGGAAGCGGATGTTCTCATCCACGTAGGACACGTAGCGATCCGCTTCCAGCACGGGAGGGGGGAAGCTGGCCTCGGCCACCTCCGGCCCGCGCGGAATTTCGCCGAAATACTGTACCACCTGATTCATGACAGCAGTCGCATCGACGTCGCCGCCGATGGTGAGGGTGGCATTGTTGGGGCCGTACCAGCGCAGGAAGAATCGCTTGAGGTCGTCGAGCGTGGCGGCGTCGAGGTCGGCGGGGTAGCCAATCACCGGCCACGAATACGGATGATCAGGGGGAAAGAGGGCGGCTCCGTTTACCTCGCTGAAGCGTCCATAGGGCCGGTTTTCCACGTTCTGGCCCCGTTCGTTCTTCACCGTGGCCCGCTGGACCTCGAATTTTTCCTGCGTGACCGCGTTCAGCAGAAAACCCATGCGATCGCTCTCCAGCCAGAGCATGCGCTCCAGCAGATTGCTCGGCACCGTTTCGAAGTAATTGGTGCGGTCCTCGTTGGTGGTACCGTTCATGTCGCCACCGGCCTCCGACACCGTACGAATGTGTTCCTCGTCGGCCACGTGCTCAGAACCCTGGAACATCATGTGCTCGAAAAAATGGGCAAAGCCGCTGCGCTGCGCTTCCTCGCGCGCCGACCCGACGTGATAGGTCACGTCGACGTGAATCAGCGGGTCGCTGTGGTCTTCGTGGATGATGACGGTGAGGCCATTGTCGAGCTGATACTTCTTGTACGGAATCAACAACTCGTCACCGGCCGCCTCGATGCTTTCCAGCAGGGTATAGCCACCCCCGGCCTGGGTGGCCGCCGGATCTGCGGCTTGCTCGGAGCAACTTGCCAGGGCAAGAAGCGCAGCCAGCGCTGCCAGGCGGGCAACCGTCGAGGTGCCGAGCGCGGCGAAGCGGGTGACGGCGGGGAAGCGGCGAAGGTAAAGTGTCGGTTCCATGCAAACATCCTCTGCTGGGCGAAAGCCGGCCGATTAGACCACAAGGCCCCAGCCCCTGCCATGAAGCCTCCCGGCGTGGCAGGGGCCTGCGGTAACATCCTCTGACACACGAGGTCACCATGTTCGAAGCTCTCAACGATTCCGCGCTGACCCTTTGGTTGAACGCGCTGCTGTGGGGCTTTCCCGGCGCGGAAATCTTCCACATCGTGATGACCGGAGGTTTTTTCGGTGGCGTGGCCCTGCTCGACCTGCGGTTGCTAGGGTTTCACCGGCGGCTTTCGGTACAGACGCTGTTCGACCATGTACTCCCCTGTCTCTGGTGGCTGTTTCTTGGTGTGCTGGTCAGTGGTGCCCTGCTGTTCCTCTTCATGCCGCTCGAGTACGCCGGCAACCCGGCCTTTCTCACCAAGTTGCTGCTGATTCCCGCCGGTGGCCTCAATGCCTTGTTCATGCATGTCACGCTGCTGCGGCGCCGCTCAGGCTGGGACAGTCATGCGCCTGTGCCTTTCGCCGTGCGTGTGTCGGCCCTGCTGTCGCTGGCAATCTGGATCGGTACGCTGGCCTGCGGCCGCCTGATCGCCTACTACTACGGGGTAGACTTCTGATGGCGCACAAGCTGTTCAACCTGCGCAACGTGCCGGCCGATGAGTTGGACGACATCTACGCACTGCTGGAGAGTCAGGGTATCGAGTTCTATGAGACCAATGCAGGAACTTTCGGCATCTCGTTGCCGGCGCTCTGGGTCAGCGATGACAGTCACTATGCCCGCGCCCGGGCCCTGCTAGACGCCTATGCCGATGAGCGTGCCCGCCGTGTACGGGCGCAGTTCGAGGCCGATCTGGCGGCCGGCCGCCAGAGGACTGTGCTCGATCTGTTCCTGGAACATCCCCTGCGCTTCATTGCCTACACCATGCTCGCCGTCGGATTGCTGTACCTGTCGACCGTGCATTTCTGGATCGCGTCGAGATGAGCATGGCCATACTCGACGTTCTGCCGCTCGCCTTTCACTGGCCGACTTTCGACCCCTTCCTGTTTTGTGCCTACCACCACGATCGTTTCCCGCGCGGCAATGGCAGCCTCGGCCCCGCGGCGACGCTGGCGGGTCGCAACATCGGCATGGATTTCGAGGTGAGGGATGGTTTTCGCATGTACCACGGCGACAAGGTTCCCGGCTTTCCCGTGCATCCGCATCGAGGGTTCGAGACCATCACAATCGTCCAGCAGGGACTGGTGGATCATGCCGACTCGCTCGGTGCTGCCGGTCGCTATGGCCAGGGGGATGTCCAGTGGATGACGGCTGGGCGCGGCGTGCAGCACAGCGAAATGTTTCCGCTGCTGAACGAGCAAGGGCCCAACACCTTGTTGCTGTTCCAGCTCTGGCTCAACCTGCCGGCGCGCAGCAAGCTGGCGCCACCTTATTTCGCGATGTTCTGGAGCGAACAGTTGCCGCGCGTTCGGGAAACCGACGCCGCCGGTCGCGAGATCCGCATCGAAATCACGGCTGGCGACTACGGCGCGACAAGGGCGCTGTCGCCGCCACCAGATTCATGGGCCGCAGACCCGCACAATGGCGTTGCAGCCTGGGTCATCGATCTGGCCCCCGGCGCCGAGTGGACTTTGCCGGCGGCCGAGGCCGGTCTCAACCGGGCGCTCTACTTTTTCGAGGGTGAGCGCGCCAGCTTCGGTGGACTCAGCCTCGGCACGCTGCAGTGCCTGCGGTTGCGGTCAGATCAGCCGCTGGCAATCGGCAACGGCAGTCGACCCGCCCGTCTGTTGCTGTTGCAGGGCAGGCCGATCAATGAACCGGTGGCCCAGCACGGACCCTTCGTGATGAATACCCGCCAGGAATTGCTGCAGGCCTTCAACGACTACCAGCGCGATCACTTCGGCGGCTGGCCCTGGCCCCGAGCAGATCAGGTACACGACCGACGACGCCGCTTTGCCCGCTTCGTGGACGGCCATGAAGTCGAGCCCGGCTGAGGATAGCGGCGTAAGCCCCTCAGAGCCCGCGGCAGCAGCCCCGCGACCACTGCTTGGCGTCGTGCTTGCCGGAGGGCGCTCTTCGCGGATGGGGCGGGACAAGGCAGAGCTTCCTTGGCAGGGCCAAACGCTGCTGGATCACACGCTGGCGCTGCTTGCCCGATTGCAGCCGGTCTGTCTGCGGGTCAGCGGTAGGGCGCACGCGCTCGGCATCGCCGACCTTCATCCGCTGAGTGGTCCACCGGGCGCCGTGCTCTCCGTGCTGGAGTGGTTGCACGCGCGCGGGGAACTCGACGGCAGGGCCTTGCTGCTGCTGCCGGTCGACATGCCGCTGCTGCAGGAGGCTACCCTTCAGCGTCTGCTGGCTGCCGTGCGGCCAGGCCGCGCCGCCTGCTTTCGTCAGCAGGTGTTTCCCTGTGTACTGCCCGCTTCGCCAGCGCTGCTGCACCACCTGCGTGCGCTGTTTGCCGAAGGCAGCACGCCCGGTGGTCGGCGCTCACTGCGCGCCTTGCTTACGTTCTCTGCTGTGCTTGAGGTAGACGAAGCTGGCGTGGATCCGGCCGAGTTCAGCAACGTGAATACGCCCGAGGATTGGCAAAGGCTTCTCGGAGGAGTACGGGCCTGACAGCCACCGCAGCTCCCCCGCCTTGCTTTTGTCCGAACGGCGGCGAGCGGCAGACTATTTCAGCAGATCGGCAAGCTGGCGTCGGCTCTCGTCGAAGTCGAAGCAGCGCTTCTGCCAGTCCGTCATGGCCATCGCGTGACTGACCTGCACAGCGGTGACCTTGTATTCAGGACAATTGGTGGCCCAATCGCTGAATTCCGTGGTCACCACGTTGGCCCCGCTCGAAGGCGTGTGGAAGGTTGTATAGACCACGCCGGGCTGCATGCGATCAGACACCTTGGCGTGCAGCGTCGTCTCCCCCTTGCGGCTCTTGATCAGCACGAGATCGCCGTCTTTGATGCCGCGTTCCTCGGCATCATGGGCGTGGATCTCGAGGAGATCCTCGTCGTGCCACACGGTGTTAGCCGTGCGACGCGTCTGCGCCCCGACGTTGTACTGGCTAAGGATGCGACCCGTGGTGAGGATCAGCGGGAATTTTGCGCTCACGCGCTCCTCGGTCGGCACGAACTCCGTGACCACGAAATTGCCTTTGCCGCGAACGAAACCGCCGATATGCATGATCGGAGTGCCGTTAGGAGCGGCCTCGGTGACAGGCCACTGCATGCTGCCCTCCCGGTCCAAGCGGTCGAAGCTGACCAGCTTGAAAGTCGGCGTCATGCGGGCGATCTCCTCCATGATCTCGGCAGCGCTGTTGTAGTGCATCTCGTAGCCCATGGCCTTGGCGATCTCCATCGGGATCTGCCACTCATGCTTGCCAGTCTTCGGCGCCATGACGGGCCGTACGCGACCGAGGCGTCGCTCTGCATTGGTGAAGGTGCCGTCCTTCTCCAGGAAAGAAGTGCCTGGCAGGAACACGTGGGCAAACTTGGCAGTTTCGTTGAGGAAGAGGTCGCAGACGACCAGGCACTCGAGGTTCGAGAGCGCTTCTTCCACGTGATGCGTGTTGGGGTCCGACTGCGCGATGTCCTCACCGTGGACGAACATGCCCTTGTAGTCACCCTTGATGGCGGCGTCGAACATGTTGGGGATGCGGAAGCCTGGCTCCGGATCCTGCTCGACACCCCACTCCTCCGAGAAAAACTTGCGTGTCGCCTCGTCGCTGACATGGCGGTAGCCGGAAAACTCGTGCGGAAAGGACCCCATGTCGCAGGAGCCCTGGACGTTGTTCTGGCCGCGCAGCGGGTTCACACCGGCACCGTTCTTGCCCACGTTACCGGTGAGCATGGCGAGGTTGGCCATGCCCATCACCATGGTCGAGCCCTGTGAGTGCTCAGTCACCCCGAGACCGTAGTAGATCGATGCCCGTTCGGCGCGCGCGTAACGCCGCGCTGCCTCACGGACCTGACCGGCGTCACCACCGAGCAGGTGGGCCACGGCCTCCGGTGCATTTTTGGGCTGCTTGATGAAATCCAGCCATTTGTTGAAGGCTTCCATGTCGCAGCGCTCGTGGATGTAGTCCCAGTCAGCAAGATTTTCCTCGACGATGGTGTGGGCGAGGGCGTTGATGAGGGCGACATTGGAGCCGGGCAGCAGCGGCAGATGGATGCTGGCTTTCACGTGCGGCGAATCGACCAGATCGATGCGGCGCGGATCGGCGACGATGAGGTCTGCGCCCTCGCGCAGACGCTTTTTCATGCGGGAGGCAAACACCGGGTGTGCATCCGTGGGGTTGGCCCCGATCAGCAGAACCAGATCCGTTTCTTCTACCGAGGCAAAATCCTGCGTGCCCGCCGAGGTCCCGAAGGTCTGCCTCAGTCCGTAGCCGGTGGGCGAGTGGCAAACGCGGGCACAGGTATCGGTATTGTTGTTGCGGAAAGCGGCGCGAATCATCTTTTGCACGACCCAGACTTCCTCGTTGGTCGTGCGCGAGGAGGTGATGCCGCCGATCGCCTTGCGGCCGTATCGGGCCTGAATGTCCAGGAACCGGGCAGCGGTATGCTGGATCGCTTCCTCCCAGCCTACCTTGCGCCACGGATCGGTCGGCTTCTCGCGGATCATCGGGCTCAGCATGCGTTCCTTGCTGGTGGCATAACCCCAGGCGAAGCGACCCTTCACACAGGAATGCCCATCATTGGCCTTGCCGCTCTTGGCCGGCACCATGCGCACGACCTGGTCGCCCTTCATTTCGGCACGGAAGGAACAGCCCACACCGCAGTAGGCGCAGGTGGTTTCGACAGCGTGCTCGGGGGTGCCAAGTTCGATAACCGATTTTTCGTTGAGAGTCGCCGTAGGACAGGCCTGCACGCAGGCACCGCAGGACACGCACTCGGAGTTCAGGAAGCCCTCGTCGATGCCGGCACTCACCTTGGAGCGGAAGCCGCTGCCCTGGATGGTCAGCGCGAAGGTGCCCTGGACTTCCTCACAGGCGCGCACGCAGCGCGAACAGACGATGCACTTGCTGGCCTCGAAGGTGAAATACGGATTGCTTTCATCCTTTTTGGCACTGAAGTGGTTGGCCCCATCGAAGCCGTAGCGCACTTCGCGCAGACCTACTGCTCCCGCCATGTCCTGCAATTCGCAGTCACCATTGGCGGAGCAGGTAAGGCAGTCGAGCGGATGGTCCGAGATGTACAGTTCCATGACACCCTTGCGCAGTCGGGCAAGTTTATCGGTCTGGGTACGCACTCTGATGCCCGGTTCGACCGGCGTGGTACAGGAGGCAGGCGTTCCGCGGCGTCCTTCGATTTCGACGAGGCAGAGCCGGCAGGAGCCGAAGGGCTCAAGGTTATCGGTGGCGCAAAGCTTGGGAATCGTGGTTCCCATCAACTGGGCGGCACGCATGATGCTGGTGCCCTTGGGAACGGTGACGCTGATGCCGTCGATCTCCAGCGTGACAAGTTCGTTACTGACCCGCTCGGGTGTGCCGTAGTCGAGTTGCGGACCCACGGTTTGCGGATCGAATATGACGGGCGCGTGGACGACGGAATTCACTGAAAATCTCCCTTGAAGTGCTTGACGGCGCTCATGACCGGCATGGGAGTCAGACCACCCATGGCGCAGAGGGACGCCGACTCCATCGTTTCACACAGATCCTTGAGGACGAGGTGCTGCCTGTCGCGCTCCTGCTCATCCTTGGCGGCGACGATACGGTCGATCGTCTCCATGCCGCGTACCGAGCCGATGCGGCAGGGTGTGCACTTGCCACAGCTCTCCACCGAACAGAATTCCATGGAAAAGCGCGCCATCTTCGCCAAGTTGACGCTGGTGTCGAATACCACCACGCCGCCATGTCCCAGCATGCCGCCCGCTTTGGCGAAATCCTCGTAGTCGAGCGGTGTATCGAGCAGCGCCTCCGGGAAGTAGGCACCGAGAGGCCCACCCACCTGAACGGCCCGCAGCGGCTTGCCGGATGCCGTGCCTCCGCCGAACTGCTCGATCAGCTGGCGCAGTGTCAATCCGAAGGCTTTCTCGATCAGCCCGCCCGCCTTGACGTTGCCGCCGAGCTGGAAGGGCAGCGTGCCCAGTGAGCGACCGCGGCCGAAGCTGGCGTAGTGCTTGGCACCCTTCTCGAAGATCACCGGTACGGTCGCCAGCGTGATCACGTTGTTGACGATGGTGGGTTTGCCGAACAACCCCTTCAGGGCGGGCAGCGGCGGCTTGAAGCGGATCTGTCCCCGCTTGCCTTCCAGAGACTCCAGCAGCGACGTTTCTTCTCCGCAAATGTAGGCACCGGCGCCCATGCGGATTTCCAGCTCGAAAGTTTTGCCCGAACCGGCCACGTTGCTACCGAGGTAGCCGGCGGCGGCTGCGTTGGCAATCGCCTCGTCAAGAATCTGCTGGGTCAGCGGGTATTCGGAGCGCAGGTAGATATAGCCCTTGGTCGCACCGACCGCGATGCCAGCAATGATCATGCCCTCGATCAGCGACAGGGGGTCGCCTTCCATGATCATGCGATCGGCGAATGTGCCGCTGTCGCCCTCATCGGCGTTGCAGACGATGTATTTCTGGTCAGCCTCGGCATCGAGCACCGTTTTCCATTTGATCCCGGTGGGGAAGGCTGCGCCGCCGCGACCACGCAGGCCGGAATCGAGTACCGTCTTCACGACGTCAGCGGCGCTGAGGGACAAGGCCGCACGCAGTCCGGCAAAGCCACCCAGTTTCCTGTACTCGTCGACACTGGTGGCAGCAATCAGACCGCAGCGAGCGAAGGTCAGGCGTTCCTGTTGCTTGAACCAGGGCAAGTCGTCCACCGACCCCAGCGCCAGCCTGTGCTGCCCGCCACTCAGGAAATTGGCATCGAACAGATCGGGTATGTCCTCGAGTTGCACCGGACCATAGCCGACACGCCCGGTAAAGGTTTCCACTTCGATCAGCGGCTCGAGGAAGCACGCCCCGCGCGAGCCGTTGCGCACGATCTCGATCGGCAGGTTACGATATTTCGCCTCGGTGCTGATGGCATCCACCAGCAGTTCGGCGCCAAGGGAAGACGCGGTGGTTTCGCGTGGAATGTAGAGTCTGGTGGTCATCGCGGCGCTGCCTCGGTCACTTGCTGCCTGCGGCCTTCTGGGCCAGTTGTTGGGTTAGCGCCTTGAACGACGCCAGACTGACGCGCCCATAGGTCTGCTTGTCGACCATGATGTTGGGTGAGCAAGCGCAGTTGCCGAGGCAATAGACTTTCTCCAGCGTGAAGACTCCATCGGCCGTCGTTTCGTGGAAATCGCAGCCGAGCAGTTGCTTGATCGCGGCGCTCAGCTCTTCGGACCCCATGGCCTGGCAGGCTTCGGCCTGACAAACCCGAATGGTGTATCGGCCCGGTTTGCTGCGACGGAAGTCGTGGTAGAAGCTGGTCACTCCATGCACCTCGGCACGGCTGACGTTGAACAGCTTTGCCAGCATCGGCAGGGCCGCTTCGTCGACGTAGCCGAAGGTGTGCTGCAGTTTGTGCAGGGCATTGATCAGGGCACCGGGCTGGTCCTTGAACTCCTGGACGACACGGGTCGCTTCATCGAGGCTGAATTCCTGCAGTTTGGCAGGGCTGACTACGGGCATCATAGGCGAGACATCGACTCCTGTTGCGCTGACCGCCGCCGCGCTGAGCGGCTGCAGGTCGGGCCGAACCGGACGGTTCGGCTGAAAAAAGTCTAGCATGGCGGCTCGACCGCCAGCAATGAAAGCAAGCGGCTGCGATGCTACGGTTGCCAGGGGCTCTGGCACAAGCGAGATGACGGGCAATTTACGGCCCGGCTCAAGCACTTAGCGCGCTCGCAGACTTGGCCGGCCGCCGCGCCGAATCCCTGCAGACAGGGCAGGCGGGTCCCGGTCTGCCGGTCGTGCCCCTGCCGAGTTCAATCGAGCAGGCGGAACCCGCCGTGATAGACGTTGCAGCCCTGTTCGCCGAGGAACCCGATCAGCGTCACGTTGTACTCCTGCGCCAACTCCACGGCCAGCGAACTAGGCGCACCGACCGCCGCCAGCAGGGGAGCGCGGGCTGCCAAGGCCTTTTGCAGCAATTCGAAGCTGGCGCGTCCACTGACCAACAGGCCCAGATTACTCAGGGGCAGTTGCTGCTGGCGCAGGTAGTGGCCCACCAACTTGTCCATGGCGTTGTGGCGACCCACGTCCTCGGTGACGTGTAGCAGCATGCCGCTGCTGTCGAAGGTTGCCGTGGCATGGTTGCCGCCGGTCTTCCGGAACAGGTGCTGTCGCGCCGCCAGTTGGCGCGGCAACTGTTCCAGAACGCTGTACCGGATCGCAAAATCCCCCTGCGGCAGCGCTTCGAAGCCGGCCTGACTGAGGTTCTCCAGGGAAGACTTGCCGCAGACGCCGCAGCTGGAGGTGGTATAGAAGTTTCGCTCCAGTCGCTGGGGGTCAAAAACCACGTCATCGTGCAGTTCGATCCGTACGACGTTGGCGCCAACCTGAGTCAGCTCTGCGACGGCCGCAAGCCGCGGCACCAGACCCTCGCCGTGCAGGAAACCCAGGGCCAGTGCGAGGTCATCGCCAGGGGTTCGCATCGTGATGGCAACGCTGCGATGCAGTCGACCCCGTCGCAAGTCCCGGTAACCAAGCCGTATTTCCAGCGGTTCCTCGACAGCCAGCGTATCGAGCTCCCGCCGCGCATTTCCGCCACGACGACGCTCGATCATTACCTCTGTGCTGGACAGCTCGGCAAGGGTCATGAGTTTTCAATCCCGGATGTTTGCCTGCAGTTCATTGCTGGCATCAGTGGTGCGCCACATACGCACGGACTTGATGAGCTTGTCCTTGGTCTGCAGGATTTCGGCATGATAGCCCGGCAAGCGCAGTCCCGTGGGGTTGTCGGGGATGTTCTCCAATAATTCCGTCAGCAGGCCATTCAATGTCCGGGGGCCATCGCTGGGCAATTGCCAGTCGAGTGCCCTGTTGATGTCGCGAATCGTCGTGCTGCCATCGAATACATAACTGCCGTCCTCTTTGGGAAATATATCGGGCTGGCTTGCCAAGGGTGCGCTGGACAGGTGGTTGGCGATATCCCCCAGCAGATCCTGCAGGGTTACTAGGCCATTGACTACACCGTACTCGTCTACCACGAGCGCCATGCGCCGGCGATTTTGCTGGAAATTGCGCAGCTGCACCGGCAAGGGCGTGCTGTCAGGCACAAAATAGGCATCCTGCGTGAGTTCCAGCAGTTCTGCCTTGTTCCGCTGTTCCATGGTCAGCCACCGGCAGGCACTGCGCAGGTGCAGCACCCCAATGACATTGTTGAGGTCCTGCTTGAAGACGGGCAGTCGAGCGTGGTGGCTGTTGCGCAGTGCAGCCGCCAAGCTGTCGAGATCGGCATCGATGTCGATGCCGACGACTTCCGGGCGCGGCACCATGACATGGGCAACGGTCGTGCTTTGGAAATCCAGCACATTCAGTTGCATCCGCTCGCGACCGAGCGGGGCGCGTGCCGCCGATTCGTCGATGCGAAGCTGCAGTGCCTGCTGGTCAGCCCGGTCTCTCGCCGATGCCTGGCGCAGCCCCGCGAGGTTCAGCAACGCGGTCGCGCCCAGCGCTAGTACCCGCGCGATCGGATACAGGGACTGTGTCAACCAAAGCGCCGGTCCAGCCAGCAGGTAGGCAAGCGGCTCGGGATGCAGGGCCGCCAGCCTCTTCGGCACCTGTTCCGCTGCCACCAGCAAGAGCAAGGCAACCAGCAGGGCCAGGATCAGGGCTGCTGGTTCGCCCCAGGCGTCCAGCGTCAGCAAGGTAGTGAGAGACACGGCAGCGCCGTTGCACAGGCAGCGACAGAGTTGCAGGACGGCCAGAAAACGGTTGGCTCGCTGCAGCAGAGCGGCGGCCCGCAGGGCGCCGCTGCGTTTCTGGCGGACGTGCTGCCGCAGCCGGTGACGGTTGAGCGCCAGCAGGGCTGTTTCGGTCGCCGACAGCAGAGCCGACAAGAGCGTCGACAGCAGAAGAGCGGCGCAAAGTACTGCGAGCCTGCCTGGGGAATCGATGGGATTCACGGGTTGCAGGGCAGGCGAGTCAGACGCGATCCAAAACCAGTTCCAGCACGAACTTGCTGCCGAAGTAGGCCAGGATCAGGACGAGAAAGCCGCCCAGTATCCAGCGTAGGGCCAGCTTGCCGCGCCATCCTCGACGGTGGCGTCCCCACAGCAGAGTCCCGAATACCAGCCAGGAAACCAAGGTCAGGACCGTCTTGTGGGCCAGATGCTGGGCAAACATGTTCTCCATGAACAGGAAGCCACTGACGATGACTGCCAGCAGGGCAAAGAAGCCGGCCTGGATGATCTCGAACAGCAGTTGCTCCAGGGTCTGCAGCGGTGGCAGGTGGCGCAGGACGGTCGAAAAATGGTGTTGCTTCAATTCGCGGCTCAGCCACGCCACCAACAGAGCCTGCAAGGCTGCGATGGTGAGCAGGCTGAACGCGAGAATGCCGAGCGCGCTGTGCAGGGCTACACCACCGGACAGGGCCGGATTGGGGTCGTAGTGGCTCGGCAGCAAGCTGCTGCAGAGAATGCTGACGATGGCGATCGGGAAAAGCGCCAGAAAAAGGTTGGCCAGCGGTTTGCGCAGGCTGCTCAGAGTGACGATGAGGGCCATGACCCAGCTGAAGAGACTGGCGACGCGGAAGAATCCGAAGTCGTAGCCCTGGCTCGTGCTGATGACGCCGAACGCATTAGCCAAGTGCGCGACGAGTGCTGCTGCCGCCAGCAGCAGTACGAGACGATCGCCGGTCACTTCTTGGAGGGCGATGGCGGGAGACAGCAGCCTCCTGCCTTGCAGCCAGGCACTGCCGGCGTAAAGCGCCACTGCGATCAGACCGGTTATCGTCGTCAACATGCCGGAAGTCTCTCACAAGCCCCCGGGGCGTTGAAGCGGAATTCCAAGGCTGCTGCGCGCTATGTAGAATGCCGCCGGTCTCCCGCAGGGCCGTCGCCATGTTTGAAACACTTACCGAACAACTCTCCCACACCCTCCGCTCGCTGACGGGTAAGGCCAGGCTTAGCGAGGACAATATCCAGGAAGCCCTGCGGGACGTGCGCCGCGCTTTGCTGGAGGCTGACGTGGCGCTGTCCGTCGTGAACTCCTTCATCGAACGCGTGAAGCTGCGCGCGCTCGGTCAGGAGGTGGGCAAGAGCCTGTCGCCGGGCCAGGCCTTCATCCGCATCGTGCAACTCGAGTTGCAGGCGGTGATGGGCAGCGAGAACAGCGCCCTCGACCTGCGTGCCGTACCTCCTGCCGTGATTTTGCTGGCAGGCTTGCAGGGCGCCGGCAAGACTACGACGACGGCCAAGCTGGCGCGGTTGCTGAAACAACGAGACAAGAAATCCGTCATGGTGGTCAGTGCCGACGTCTACAGGCCGGCGGCGATCAAACAGCTGGAGACGCTTGCCGCGGAAGTGGGTGTTGTCTGCTTCCCCAGTGATGCCGGGCAGACACCGCAGGATATCGTGCGTGGCGCCATCGCGGAGGCGAGGCGTCAGTTCATCGAGGTTCTTTTCATCGATACGGCAGGCCGCCTCGCCATCGACGAGGAGATGATGGGGGAGATTCGGCAACTCCACGAGATTGCCAAGCCCGTCGAGACGCTGTTCGTGGTCGATGCCATGACCGGTCAGGACGCTGCAGCGACCGCGCGCGCGTTCAACGCTGCCTTGCCCCTCACCGGCGTCATCCTCACCAAGGCCGACGGGGATGCGCGTGGCGGTGCGGCCCTGTCCGTCCGCCAGATCACGGGCAAGCCGATCAAATTTCTCGGTATCGGCGAAAAAATCGACGGCCTCGAACCGTTCTACCCTGACCGGCTGGCTTCGCGGATCCTTGGCATGGGGGATGTGCTGTCCCTCATTGAGGATGTTGAGAAAAAGGTCGACAAGGACAAGGCAGAGAAGCTTGCCAGCAAGATCAAGAAAGGAGAGCGCTTCGATTTGCAGGACTTCAAGGAGCAGTTGGAGCAGATGCGCAACATGGGAGGTGTGGCCAACCTCCTCGACAAGATGCCTGGCATGGCAGCCTTGGCCAAAGGTGCCGTCTCGGCAGCAGGCGAGAAGAACTTTGCCATGATGGAGGCGATCATCAACTCGATGACCCCCAAGGAGCGGCGCGACCCCGACCTGCTGAACGGCTCTCGCAAGCGCCGGATCACCCAAGGATCAGGTACCACGCTGCAGGATCTCAACCGATTGCTGAAGCAGCACAAGCAGATGCAGTTGGTCATGAAGAAGATGAAAGGCGGTGGCATCAACAACCTGCTGCGCGGCATGGGCGGGCGTCTGCCGCCGGGCATGGGCGGCATGGGCAGCGGGCTGCCACCGGGTGGCGGCAGATTCCCGCGCTTCTGACCATACGCCTATTTGCCGGTTCCCAAAGCGGGGCTTTTCCCATAGAATGGCGCCCTTTTTTCCGGCCGGCAAAAGTCGGTCGGAAAAGTCCTTATGACTTAAGCAGTTACCTCACAAGCAGAGACAAGCGGAGTTCAACGGAAAACACCATGGTGACGATTCGACTTGCACGCGGTGGCAGCAAGAAAAACCCTTACTACTACGTAACGGTTGCTGACCATCACAGGGCCCACACCAGCAAATTCATCGAGCGCGTTGGATTCTTCAATCCCACCGCGCGTGGCAAGGAAGAGCGCCTGCGCATCGATCTGGAGCGAGTGAAGTACTGGCAGGGTCACGGTGCGCGTCTCAGTGACCGAGTGGCCAAGCTGGTTGGGGACCTCGCTGCAGCGTGAGCTGCGAGGCCGCGAATCCGGGATTGTCGTACGCATGACGGCGCCGACTTCACATGTGGTGATGGGGCGCATCGGAGCCCCTTGGGGCATCAAGGGCTGGGTCAAGGTTTTCTCGTATACCGAGCCCGCTGACAATCTCATGCAGTATTTGCGGTATGAAGTCGAAGCGAACGGAGGCCTGCAGCCACTGGAATTCGCGGAGATCAGGGAACAGGGCGGGCATTTCGTTGCTTTGCCGAAAGGGGTTCTGACCCGAGAAGATGCCAGCCGCTTCACCGGTCTGCAGTTGCTGGTGGCGAAGGATCGTTTGCCGGTATTGGACGAAGGGGTCTACTGGCATCAGCTCGAGGGTTTGCGGGTAGTTACCGAGTCGGGTGAAGACCTGGGTACGGTGCAGTATTTGATGGAAACCGGCGCCAATGACGTGTTGGTCGTCCGGGGTGACGAGCAAAGTATCGACCGCCTCGAGCGCTTGCTGCCCTATGTCGATGGTCTCGTCATACGCCTTTTGGATCTGGCTGCCGGTCGCATTACCGTAGCCTGGGACAGCGAGTGGAAATGAGCAGAGCCAGGCACTGCTGAAGGAAGAGGTTCGATGAAGGTCGGTCTGATCACGCTGTTTCCCGGCATGTTCTCCGCCTTGACCGAATACGGCGTTACCGGCCGGGCCATTCGTCAGGGCTTGGTAACGCTGCAGTACTGGAATCCTCGGGATTTCACTCTGGATCGGCATCGAACTGTCGATGACCGGCCCTACGGTGGTGGTCCCGGCATGCTGATGAAGACCGGGCCGCTGGCTGCCGCGATTGCAGCTGCCAAAGCGGCCCAGTCCGCGGAGGCTCAGGTGATCTACCTGAGTCCGCAGGGTCGCCCGCTGGATCAGGAGCGGGTGAAGTGTTTGGCGCAGCAGCCCGGTGTGGTGCTGCTCTGTGGTCGGTATGAAGGCATCGACGAGCGCGTCGTGACGACGCTGGTCGATGAGGAGATTTCCCTCGGTGATTTTGTCCTGAGTGGGGGTGAGTTGGCAGCCATGGTGCTGCTGGACGCCGTCATCAGACGCTTGCCGGGGGTGTTGGGAGACGCCAACTCGGCGCTGGAAGAGTCGTTCGAAGGCGGGTGGCTGGATCATCCGCAGTTCACGCGACCGGAAAGTTTTGCCGGTGTTGATGTCCCGAATGTGCTGTTGAGTGGCGACCATGCGGCGATCGCTCGCTGGCGTGCCAGGCAGAGCGTGTTGGCAACGTGGCACAAGCGGCCGGATCTGGTTGAGCGCATGCGCCAAGCTGGGCGCGTGACGCCGGAACAGGAAGCATGGCTCAGCGAGGCCGCTGCGGCCCCTGAAGTTTTTTGAACAAAGTCCGGTTTGGCAGCCGGTACACGAAGCAGTTTCCTAGTCAGTTTTGTAGTCGGTTTTGTAGTCGGTTTTGGATGTGGAGCAGACCATGAGCAGCAAGAACAAGATCATTCAGCTGGTGGAACAGGATCAGCTGAAGAAGGACGTACCTGATTTCAGCCCCGGCGATACCGTGGTGGTTCAGGTCCGCATCAAAGAGGGCGACCGCGAGCGTTTGCAGGCCTACGAGGGTGTCGTTATCGGCATCCGTAATCGGGCTCTGGGGTCTTCGTTCACCGTTCGCAAGATTTCCCATGGCGTGGGCGTCGAACGTACGTTCCAGACTCACAGCAAACAGGTCGACAGCATCACGCTCAAGCGTCGCGGCGATGTCCGTCAGGCCAAGCTGTACTATCTACGCGATCTCGCTGGCCGCGCTGCTCGTATCTCCGAGAAATTGGAGAAGCGCAGCGAAGAGCAGGGCGAGGAATAGTACCGTCGGGGGTGTGCTGGGTGGCTTTCGCTTCGTCCACCGCACCCTGATGTCATCGCCCCTCTCTCTCGAGCCGGCCGCTACTGCGGCCGGCTTGCTTTATGCATTACCATAGGGCCTGACCCTGCCGAGGACTCCCTCCATGCGTGCCCGCTCCCGTCTCGATTCTGCCGCCTCTCTCCTGCGTTGCGTGGTCGCCGCCGCCCTGCTGGCCGTGGCCACGCCCGTGCTGGCTGATGAAGGCGACCCGGCGGCGCTGGCTGCCATACGGTCCATGCTCGGGACTACCCAGCCCGACATGGCCATACACGAGATAAAGCCCAGTGCTGTCGCCGGGCTCTACGAGGTGGTTCTGAGCAGCGGACACGCCATCTACGTAAGCAGTGATGCCAAGTTCCTCATCCCTGGCGATCTTTACGAGTCCCGCGCCGACGGTCTCGTGAATCTCGGGGAGGCGCGTCGCAACGATGTGCGACGCGAAAGAATCGCGGCCCTCGACGAACGCGACATGATCGTCTATGAAGCTGCAGGTGAGCGCCGCGCGACGCTCACGGTCTTCACCGATGTGGATTGTCCTTACTGCCGCAAACTGCATGGGGAAGTGGAGGAGTTGAATCGCCGAGGCATCGCCGTTCGCTATCTGGCGTTTCCCCGTACCGGCCTCGTCGACCGCCAGACGGGGGACAAGACCGAGACCTACGTGAAGATGATCGCGACATGGTGTGCCGAGGATCGCAAGGCCATGCTGACCAGCGCCAAGCGTGGAGCCGACGTGCCCGCGGCCGAGTGTGACACGCAGGTTGAGGAGCAGTTCGAGTTGGGTCGTGATGTGGGTGTGACCGGTACGCCGGCGCTGGTCATGGAAGACGGCACCATGGTGCCAGGCTATGTACCCGCGGACGCGCTCGCCAGCGCCCTGCTGGGTGACGCCCAGGCCTCAGCTGGCACCCCCTGAAGTCGAGGAATTCCCCTTTGAAGGTCATCAATATCGGGATCTGTGGTCTCGGCACGGTCGGCTATGGCAGTTTTTCCGTGCTGCGCAACAACAGCAAGGAGATCGCCCGCCGGGTTGGTGCAGAGGTCAGGGTCAGCCACATCGGTGCCCGTCGCCTGCGCTCGGGCCAGGATATCGGCAACGTGCGCAAGAGTTCGGACGTGTTCGCCGTCGTCAATGATCCTGATGTCCATATCGTACTGGAGTTGATGGGGGGTACCGACGCAGCAAAGGCCCTCGTCCTGCAGGCCATCGCCAACGGCAAGCACGTGGTCACGGCCAACAAGGCCCTGATCGCCCAGCATGGCAGCGAGATTTTCGCGGCCGCTGCCTCCAGGAACGTGCTCGTCGCTTACGAGGCATCGGTGGCCGGCGGTATTCCCATCATCAAGGCCATCCGGGAGGGCTTGGCGGGCAACCGCATCCAGTGGCTGGCAGGCATCATCAACGGCACGGGAAACTTCATTCTGACCGAGATGCGCGAAAAGGGCAGGGCCTTTGCCGAAGTGCTGAGGGAAGCACAGGCGCTAGGCTATGCCGAAGCCGATCCCACCTTTGACATCGAGGGCATCGACGCGGCCCACAAGCTCACCATCCTGGCATCGATCGCCTTTGGTATTCCGCTGCAGTTCAGCAAGACCTACACCGAAGGCATCAGCAGACTCACGCAGGAAGACATCCGCTATGCCGACGAACTCGGCTACCGCATCAAGCATCTCGGTATCAGCCGCAAGACACCGGCTGGCATCGAACTGCGCGTGCACCCGACGCTGCTGGCGGCCGACAGCATCATTGCCAATGTCAACGGCGTCATGAACGCGGTCATGGTCAATGGTGATGCCGTCGGTTCCACGCTGTACTACGGCGCCGGAGCGGGCGCGGGGCCGACTGCCTCCGCGGTGGTTGCCGACATCATCGATGTGGCGCGCATGATCTCCCACCCGGAAAGCGGTGTGCCCTCCCTGGCATTCCGGGATGATGCGCTGTCCGATGCACCCATCTTGCCGATGAGCGATGTGGTCAGTGCCTATTACCTGCGCATCTCTGCGGCCGACAGGCCAGGTGTGCTTGCAGACATCACCGAAATCCTGGGTGACAGAGGCATCAGCATCCAAGCCATCATCCAGAAGGAACCCCGGGGCGGCGATGCCGAGCACCGGCGTGTACCCGTCATCATCCTCACGCGCGAAATCCGCGAGGCGGTCATGGATGAAGCCATCACCCGCATCGAGGCGCTCGATGCGGTCAGTGATCGCGTCATGCGCATCCGCGTGTTCAAGCTGGACCAGTGAGCAGCACGCATCCACCAGGCCCGTCGGTGCCCCGATTCTTCACAACAACAAGCAGCGACCTGTAGCCATGAAATACGTCAGCACGCGCGGCCGCAGTCCGGCCGTCAACTTCGAGGAAGTGGTTCTCACCGGACTCGCGCCGGATGGAGGTCTCTACGTCCCCGATCAGCTGCCGCTGGTCAGTCTGGAGCAGTTGGCCGCCTGGCAGAAGCTGTCATACCCGGAGCTTGCCTTCGAAGTGATCAGCCTCTTCGTGGCTGGCACCATTCCGGCCGGAACGCTGCGGCAGATGATCCTCGACAGCTATGCGGGCTTCAGCGATCCGGATGTGGCTCCGGTGAAGCCTCTGTATGGCAACCAGTGGGTCATGCAGCTCTACGGCGGACCCACGCTGGCCTTCAAGGATTTCGCCCTGCAGTTGCTCGGACGACTGCTCGATCACTTTCTGGAGAAGCGCCAGCAGCATGTGGCCATTCTGGGCGCCACGTCGGGGGACACGGGTTCGGCAGCGCTCGAGGGCTGCAAGCAGTGCCGCTTCGTCGACATGTTCATCCTGCATCCTCACAACCGTGTGTCGGAGGTACAACGTCGCCAGATGACCAGTGTGACCGGCGACAACATCAACAACATCGCTGTGCAGGGCAACTTCGATGACTGCCAGGAAATCGTCAAGAAAGCCTTTGCCGATCAGGGCTTCCTGCCCGCTGGCTACCAGCTGGTTGCAGTCAATTCCATCAACTGGGCCCGCATCATGGCCCAGATCGTCTACTACTTTCATGCCGGGCTGAAATTTGTCGGCCGCAGCGCGCCGGGGGTTTCATTCTCGGTACCCACCGGGAATTTCGGGGACATCTATGCAGGTTACCTCGCCAAGCAGATGGGCCTGCCAGTGCGGCAATTGGTCATCGCCACCAACCGCAACGACATCCTGCACCGCTTCATCAGCAGCAACCGCTATCACAAGACCGCACTGGAACCGTCGCTGTCCCCCAGCATGGATATCATGGTGAGCAGCAACTTCGAACGCTTCCTGTTCGATCTGTTTCAGCAGGACACCGCGCGTGTTACCGGCTTCGTGACCGGGCTCGGCAGCACGGTGCAGTCGGTAAGCGAGGCAGAGTGGGCGCGTGCCCGCGCGCATTTTGCCAGTCTGAGTGTGGACGATGCCGAAACCTGTGCCACCATCCGGGAAATCCATGCGCGTACAGGCTACCTGGCCGACCCGCACACGGCGACAGGCATCCGCGCGGCCATGGTTTGCGACACCGACAGTCGCATTCCGATGATCACCCTCGGTACCGCCCACCCCGCGAAGTTCACCGCTGCCATCGAACGGGCCGGGCTGGCGGCGCCTGCCCTGCCGGCACACATGGCGGATCTTTACCAGCGTCCCGAGCGCTGCACCGTGCTGCCCAACAGCCTGGACGCCATCAAGCAGTTCATGGTCGAGCGGCTCGGCACACGCTGAGGTTCTAGGGCGCCATCAGCGCTGACCACGCCTTGCGCCGTGCGCATCCTAGAGGTCCGGGGCTGCCAGTTCGATGGTGAATTCCTTGCGCTCGCCCTTGCGGTCGGTGACGACTTTCACGTTGTCACCGGGCATGTGCTGCTCGAGGGCATTGAGCAGGTCGTCCTGAGTGGCCACCTGAACGCCATCGATTTCGGTGATGACATCACCGAGTGAGACTTCGCCCCGCAGGGTCTGCTGGGCTCCCACCAGCCCCGCCTTGGCGGCTGGCATGCCCGGCGTCACATCGATCACGACCACGCCACGGATGCCGTTACGGCGCGTCCACGTGTCGGGAGCCATGTTGCTGATGCCGATCAACGGCCGGACCTCGCGGCCATACTGCACCAGTTGTGGTACGACCTTGCGGACCGTGTTGACCGGAATGGCGAATCCGATGCCGGCGCTGGCCCCGCTCGGACTGACGATCTGGGTATTCACGCCGATCAACTGGCCCAGCGAATTGAGCAGCGGACCTCCCGAGTTGCCGGGATTGATCGAGGCGTCGGTCTGGATCACGTCGCGGATGGTGCGGTTGGTCAGGGAATTGATCTCGCGGCCCAGCGCGCTCACCACGCCCACGGTCATGGTGGTATCGAGACCGAAGGGATTGCCGATGGCGATGACCTTGCGTCCGACTTCCAGCACGGCAGAGTCGCCGAGTGGTAGCGGCACCAACTTGTCGGCCGGGGCCTTGATGCGCAGCACTGCCAGATCCTTATCGGCCGAACCGCCTACGAACTCGGCATCCCAGGTGCTCTGGTCCTGCAGCGTGATCGTCAGACGATTGGCGTTCTCGATGACGTGGAAGTTGGTGACGATGAGCCCGCTCTTGTCCCAGACGAAACCGGTCCCGCTGCCCTGAGGGACCTCCTGCACGTTCATGCTGAAGGGATTGGCACGGTAAAGCGCGCTGTTGGTGACGAACACGACCGAGGGACTGGCCGCCTTGAAGATTTCGATGTTGTTGGTCTCATCCTCCGTATGGAAGCTCAGGTAGTCCGGCGCTGCCGGCAGCGCCGTCACGGGGGCCAGCACCAGGGCACCTGCCAGTACACCGACAACGATCGACGATAACTTGTTCATTGCTCCACTCCCTTTGTCTGCAAACGGACGCGCTGTCACAAACAGCGCGCTGCTCATTCATTAGTCCGCTGCGGCAGCACCGAAGTTCCGGTCGTTGCGTAAGCCCGCCGTCACGACTGGCTAGCCGACCGCCCGACCGGTTTGGCGGCGCGTTGGCTACGGCACCGCCGCTCAGTCACGGTACAGGCAGCAAATCCGCACCGCGGCGGCTACAACGCCGCGGGCCACAGCTCTTGCCGGCGGGAGCGCTGGCTCCCTAGAATCCAGCTACTGCCGCGCAGGCCAGAGGTATGAGGGCGTCGCGGCCGGCTTCAAGTCGGGGGATCGTCGGTTGCAGGCAAGCCAGAACATCGTGCAGATGGCACGCAGCGCCTGCGCACGCTTCGGGATGGCTCCGGCCTACAGCTGTCTGGGCGCCACGCTGAGCTTCGCGGAGCTCGATCGCCTGAGCGATCTGGTGGCACTCTGGCTGATCCGCGAAACCGGTCTTGCGCCCGGTGACCGTGTCGCCATCCAACTGCCGAACCTGCCGCAGTACCCGGTGTTCGCGCTTGGTGTGTTCAAGGCACGCGGCGTGGTCGTCAACCTGAATCCTCTCTACACCGCGCGTGAGCTGCTACGGCCGCTGCAAGACACTGGAGCCAGCGTGCTGGTCGTGCTGGCGAATGTTGCCCATGTAGCCGCCGAAGTCGTGCCGCAGACCGCGGTACGGCGCGTGGTAGTCTGCGAAGTCGGTGACCTGCTCGGCCCCCTGCGCGGTCGCTGGATCAGTTGGGCTCTCCGTTACCTGAAACGCCGCGTGCCGGCCTACGTGTTCGCTGCGGAGATCGGCTGGCGCGAGGTGCTGGCCCTGGGTGCCAAAGGCCAGGTGACCGAGTTGCCGAGCCCTGCTTTTTCTCCCGACGAAGTGGCGGTGCTGCAGTTCACGGGTGGCACCTCGGGTGTGACCAAGGCTGCCATGCTCAGCCACCGCAATCTGCTCAGCAACGTGCTGCAGATGGAAGCCGCGTTGGCGCCAGATTGTCCGCCGGCCGGCGCGCTGATGGTTGCGCCGCTGCCGCTCTATCACATTTATGCCTTTACGCTGTCGATCCTGCTGCTGTTGCACTGCGGTCATCACGCGCTGCTCATTCCCAATCCACGCGACACTAGTGCCTTCATCCGCAGCCTCAGGCAGGTGCGCATGCATGGTTTCCTCGGCATCAATACGCTCTATCGCAATCTGCTCGACCATCCGGAGTTCGGTCGGGTGGATTTCTCGGCGCTGCGCGTCAGCAGTTCAGGGGGCATGGCACTGTCTGCACAAGTGGCCGAAGAGTGGTTGGCCCGGACCGGTGTGCGCGTCGTCGAGGGCTATGGTCTCACCGAGTGCTCGCCGCTGGTCAGTTGCAATACCTACCGGGACTATCGCCCCGGCACGGTCGGCAAAGCCGCACCGGGTACGGAGCTGTTGCTGCTGGCGCTCAATGGTGAGCCAGCTGCACCCGGAGAGCCCGGCGAGATTTGCGTGCGGGGTCCGCAGGTGATGCAGGGCTACTGGCAGAATCCGCAAGAGACCGCGCGTGCCATCGATCGGGCTGGCTGGTTCCACACGGGCGACATCGGAGTGTGCGACGCCGAGGGCTATCTCAGGGTGGTGGACCGTATCAAGGACGTAATCATCATCTCGGGGTTCAACGCGTTTCCGGTGGAGATCGAAGAGCAGTTGCTGCTGCACCCCGCCATCCGCGAAGCCTGTGCGGTAGCCGTGGGCGACGAACTCGCGCCGGTCATCAAGGTCTTCGTCGTCAGCAGCGATCCCGCGCTGGACGCCGAGGCCGTCATCGTCCATTGCCGCCGCCGTCTTGCGCCCTACAAGGTGCCGAAGGCAGTGGAGTTCCGCGCGGAACTGCCCAAATCCAGCGTCGGCAAGGTGCTGCGCCGCGAACTGCGGGACGCCGCCCGGGCCGGAACCGCCTGATGCAGATCCGCCAACGGCCGGTGTTGGCCACCCCGCGCTTTTCGGCGGCCCTGCACCCTGCATTGGAGCGGGTGCTGGCCGCCCGCGGCGTTCTCGATGATGCGCAGTTGCAGCTCAGTCTGCAGGGACTCTTGCCGCCTGAGGGGCTGGCTGGGCTCGATGCCGCCGTGGAACTGCTCTGGCAGTGCCTGCAGGCGCAAAAAAGAATAGTGGTGGTGGCCGATTACGACGCCGATGGCGCAACCAGTTGCGCGCTGGCCCTGCTGGGACTGCGGGCACTGGGCTTCCGGCACGTGGACTATCTGGTGCCCAACCGTTTCGACTACGGCTATGGGCTGACTCCGCCAATCGTCGACCTGGCGGCCCAGCAGGCGCCGCACCTTTTGATCACGGTCGACAACGGCATCGCCAGCCATGCCGGTGTCGAGTGTGCACGCCGCCTCGGTATGGAGGTGCTGATAACCGACCACCACTTGCCGGCAGAGACCCTGCCGCCAGCCTCGGCCATCGTGAATCCCAATCAGCCCGGCTGTGCGTTTGCCAGCAAGGCCCTCGCTGGCGTCGGCGTGGTCTTCTACCTGCTGTCGGCGCTGCGACGCGCGCTGCGTCAGCGGCAGTGGTTCGGCAGTCAGGGTCTTGCGGAGCCGAATCTGGCGTCCTGGCTGGACCTGGTAGCGCTCGGCACCGTTGCCGACGTGGCGGCGCTCGATGACAACAACCGGCGACTGGTCAGGCATGGTCTGCAGCTGATCCGCCAGCGGCGCTGCCGCCCCGGCATCCTCGCATTGCTCGACTGTGCCGGCCGTGCGTCCTCCCTCTGCAGGGCCAGCGATCTGGGTTTTGCCATCGGGCCGCGACTCAATGCGGCGGGTCGTCTCGATGATATGCGCCTCGGCATCGAGTGCCTGCTCACGGATGACGCCGAGCAGGCACGCCGGATGGCCGTGGAGCTCGATACGCTCAACCGGGACAGGCGCCAGATCGAACAGTCCATGCAGGACACGGCACAGCAGCATCTGGCACACATTGCCACTGCGCCGGAGCGACGCCAGTCCCTTTGCCTCTACGACCCGGGTTGGCATCAGGGTGTGATCGGCATCCTCGCCTCGCGACTGAAGGAGCGACTGCATTGCCCGGTCGTCATTTTTGCCGATGGGGGTCTGGATGCTCACGGGGTCCCGCAGCTCAAGGGATCGGCCCGCTCGATCGCTGGCATCCATATCCGGGACGTGCTCGACGCCGTGGCCACGCGCCATGCCGGCCTGCTCGACAAGTTCGGTGGTCACGCCATGGCAGCGGGACTGACGCTGACAGCCAGCCGCTTCACGGCGTTTGCCGCCGCCTTCGATGCCGAAATCCGTGCCTTGGCAGACCCCGAGCTGTTCGAGCGTTGCCACTACAGCGACGGCACTCTCGAGCCCGGTTGCCTGTCGCTGGAATTCGCCTTGCAAGTGCGCGATTTGCTGCCCTGGGGGCAGCAGTGCCCCGAGCCCCTGTTCGAAAACGAATTCACGATTCTCGGCCACCGCGTGCTGGCCGAGCGGCACCTGAAACTCACCCTGAGTACCGCCGGGGCAGGTGAGCCCGGAGCCGCCGGTCGCATCGATGCCATCGCTTTCAATGCCCCGCCTGAGTTGCTGCAACCCCGCAGCCAGCGCGTCCGCTTGCTGTACAAGCTGGACGTCAATGACTACCGCGGCGACCTGACGCCGCAATTGCTGATCGAGCAGTTCGACTATGTCTGAGCTTCCGCACGCGCCAAGCCGTCTTGCCGCCTTTTCCCACCCAGCCTTCATGCGTTACTGGCTGTCGCGTTTCTGGGCCACGTTTGCCGTACAGATCCTGTCGGTCGCGGTGGGCTGGCAGGTCTACGACCTCACGCGCGACCCGCTCGATCTCGGCATCATCGGCATCGTGCAGTTCCTGCCGATGCTGCTGCTGGTATTCGTGACCGGCTCGATGGCCGATCGCTACGGACACCGGCGCGTGATGCTGTATTCGGTGGTGGTGGAAGTGCTGTGTGCCGCCGCCATGCTGGGATTCGTGCTGGCCGACATCAGTACGCCGCTGCCCATCTTCGTGGCCTTGACCGTGCTGGCAGTGGCGCGTGCCTTCTTCGGTCCCGCCTCGCAGTCGCTGGTGGTGCATCTCGTCCCCAAGCGGGACTTTGCCAATGCCGTGGGCTGGAACTCGTCGGCGTGGCAGATCGCCAGCATCGTCGGTCCGGTGGCCGGCGGCCTGCTGTACGGCGTGGGTGCCGCCGTGGCCTATGGCTGCGCCACGGTCATGCTGGTGGTTTCGCTTGGGCTACTGCTGTTGATCCCGGAGGCGCCGGTGGCGGCCGAGGTCCGCAAGCTGACCTTCGCCTCGCTGTTCGACGGACTGCACTTCATTCGCGACCAGAAGATCGTGCTCGGCGCCATCTCGCTGGATCTGTTCGCCGTGCTGCTGGGCGGTGCGGTGGCGCTCATGCCCGTTTACGCTCGTGACATCCTCGTGCTCGGTCCCTGGGGACTCGGTTTGCTGCGCGCTGCCCCCGGCATCGGCGCCGTGCTCACCGGGCTGCTGCTAATGGCCATTCCCATCCGCGATCAGGCGGGTCGCATCCTGCTGCTGTTCGTCGCTCTCTTCGGTGTCTTCACCGTGGGTTTCGGGCTATCGACGACGCCCTGGCTGTCCATCCTCATGCTGGCCCTGCTCGGTGCGGCCGACATGATCAGCGTGGTGATCCGTGAGACACTGCTGCAACTGTGGACACCGGATGCCGTGCGAGGTCGCGTCAACGCCGTCAATATGGTGTTTCTCGGGGCTTCCAACGAGCTCGGTGAGTTCCGTGCCGGTCTCATGGCGGCCTGGTTGGGTGCCGTGCCGGCGGTGGTCATCGGCGGCGTCGGTGCCGTGGCCGTGGCGGGGCTGTGGGCCTGGCTGTTCCCTGGACTGCGCGACGCGCGCTATCTGGATGGGCGTCAACATGACGAAACTGCGTGAGAGAGTCCTGGTTCTGTTGCTGGTCGCGGTGCTTTGCTGCAGCGTGGCATTGGCGCAATTCCGTCGGAGCCGGCAGGTCTACGTACCGCAGCACCAGCCGCCGGCCACGGAATTCGTAGCGGCACGCTGGCATTTCGGAACCAACGGTGCCATCGGCCATATGGGCTGGTCACACAACTATCCGCAGTCCGACGAGCACCTCAACGAATTCCTGACGCGGGCCACCGGCGTGGATGTCGAGGTGGCATCGTATCGGATAGTCGAACTCGGCAGCCCGGACGTATTCGATTACCCGTTTGCCTACGTGTCCGAGCCCGGCGAGATGGAACTCACGGAGCAGGAGGTGCTCAACCTGCGCGAGTTCGTGGGCCGCGGCGGCTTCGTGCTCATGGATGACTTCGACGGGCCGGCACAGTGGAACCAGCTGCGCTCGCAGATCCTCCGTACCTTTCCCGGCAAGGACTTTCGACCACTCGCTCTGGAGCACGTGGTCTTCACAGCACACACGCCGTTGGAAAACCTGCAGGCAATGGCCGACCACGTGCCCGGAGGCGACATTACCTACTACGGGCTGTTCGACGACGACGGCCGGCTGGCCATCATGGCCGGGCTGAACAACGATCTGGCAAATTTTTGGGATTGGTACGGCGATGGGTCCATGCCCCTCAAACCGTCGACCGATGCGTTCCGGCTCGGTACCAACGCGGTGATCTACTCACTGACTCATTGACGGGTGAAACGCGGTTCCCGCTTCTCGTTGAAAGCGCTGATGCCCTCGCGGCGATCCGGTCCGTCGATGCAGCGCTTGTACAACTCGATTTCACGCCGGTAGCCGGCGCTAAGGTCACTGCCGAGCGTGGCATTCAGCGCCTGCTTCACCTGCCGTATGGCCAGCGGCGATGCCGCGCAGATCTGCCGCGCCGTTTGCAGCAGCGCCGGTAACAGTGCTTCCTGCGGGACCACGCGGTTGAGCAGACCGTAGGCCAGTGCGTCCTCCGCGCCGAAGGCGGCACCGCTGAAGCAAAGCTCCTTGGCGCGGGCGAGCCCGACGGCACGGGGCAGCCACTGCGTACCCATGGCACCGGGAATGAAGCCGAGGCGCGGTTCGGGAAAGGCGAAGCGTGCGGACGGGCAGCCGTAGGCGAAGTCGCAGTTCAGCACCAGCTCCAGCCCGCCGCCATAGGCGGCTCCGTTGACGGCGGCCAGCAGCGGCAGCGGGCAGTCGTGCATGGCGAGCATCATCTGCTCGAGCACGGCATGCTGCTGCAGCCAGGTGCTGGTGCTGAGGCCGTGGCGCTCCTTGAGGTCGGCGCCCGCGCAGAAGCAGCGGGTGCCATGGCCGGTCAGTATCACGACCTGCCAGGGGCCGGCAGCGACGTAGAGCGCTTGCCAAAGTTGCAGCAGCTCGCGCGTCATCACCGTGTCGAGGGCATTGCTGACGGCCGGCCGGTGCAGTTCGACCAGCAGAATGCCGTCATCAGGGCTGCTCAGCCGCAGCGTGCTGAAGCTGTGCTCGAGGAGAGTTTGCATCGAAACAGGTTTCCCGAACCGTGTTGCCGGAGAGCCCTGGCCTTCGCCCCCGCTCAGCGCAGCAGCGCGCGCAGGGACTCGTTCACCGCGGCGGCCCACAGCTCATAGCCCTGCGTGGACGGGTGCAGCAGATCGCTCATGACCTCGCGGGCGATGACCCCGTTGGCGTCGAGGAATACCTGGCCGATGTCCTGGTAGAACACCTTCTGGCCATCGTGCAGTCTGGCAATCGTGGCATTGATCTCGGCGAGCTGCTGGCGGACCGGGTCGTCTGGTGTGCTGCGCGGGAAAATGCCGAGCAGCAGTATCTTCGCTTCGGGAAAATCCTTCTGCAGTTCCAGCACCACGGCGCCTATCCCTTCGGCGATCTCGGGCGCATTGTTGGCGCGGGTGTTGTTGGTGCCGATCATGAGCATCACCGCCTTCGGCTTGATGCCCTTGCCCTCGCCATTCTGCAGACGGTAGAGCACGCCTTGGGTGGTATCACCGGCAATGCCGAAGTTGGCGATCTTCAGGTCGCCGAACACTTTGTCGAGAACCGGTTTGCCCGCAAAGGGTCCGGTATCGTTGCGCCAGAAATCGGTGATGGAATCCCCCATCAGCAGGACATCGATGTCGCCCCCGGCCTGCGCTACGGCGAGGTTGTTCTGGTGCTTGGCCAGGAAACCCACGTTGAGATTCGGCATCAGCGCCGAGTTGAAGCCACCGGGCGCACGCACTTCGACCAGCCACGGGTACTGCTCGAACACGGCCTTGGCCTCGCCGTCCACGCTGCCGAGGAAGTCGGCAAGCGCGGCCCGCGCCGTGGCTACTTGCTCGGCACTCGGGCGCGCCATCTTCACGGCATCGGGTACCGGCGGAACACGCGGTCCCTGGGCCAGCGCCAGACCGGCAGCGGCCAGCAGGGTGAGTGCAGTGACAATACGTGGCAGACGCAGGGTCATCGGGATCTCCTTTCGTTGTGGTATTGGAGTGGGACCGGCGCAGCCTACCACAGCTGCACCCGCCCCGACCCGCGGGACTGACAACACCGGGACTGTTGTGCACAATGCGCCATCCCGTCAGGGACCCGTTCCACACAACAACGGTAAAACAGAGGATTTCCCATGAAGAAAATTTCCCTGGTCACCGCCCTCGGTCTGGCGCTGCTGGCCGGTTGCCAGCCTGCCGAACAGCCTGCGGCTCCCGAGTCGACTGCGGCAACGTCGGTAGCGGAGGCAGCCAATGTCACGCAGCAGCGCCTTGATGCGGCAGCATCCGAACCGGGCCAATGGATGATGGTTGGCGGCACCTACGACGAGCGGCACTACAGCCCACTGGCGCAGATCGATCGTGACAACGTCGACAAGCTGTCCCTCAGCTGGTTTGCCGACTACGACACCAACCTGTCCCAGCAAGGCACGCCGCTGTACATCGATGGGGTGATCTATGTGTCGACGGCGTGGAGCAAGGTCTACGCCTTCGACGCCAGAACCGGTCAGCAGCTCTGGCAGTACGACCCGAAGACCCCGAAAGAGATCGCCATCAAGGTCTGTTGTGGCATCGTAAACCGCGGCATCGCCGCCTTCGAGGGCAAGATCTACCTCGGTACGCTCGACGGTTATCTCGTCGCGATCAATGCCAAAACCGGCCAAGAGGAATGGCGCAAACTGACCGTCGATGCCGACAAGCAGTACACCGTGACCAGCGCACCACGCGTGATCAAGGGCCAGGTCATCATCGGCAATTCCGGCAGTGAGTTCGGTGTGCGAGGCTACCTCGGCGCCTACGATGCGCGCACCGGCGAAGACCTCTGGCGCGTCTATACGGTTCCCGGCAACCCGGAACTCGGCTTTGAAACCCCGCAGATGGAAATGGCCGCCAAGACCTGGAGCGGCAACTGGTGGGAACTGGGGGGCGGTGGCACCGTGTGGGATGCAATCGTCTATGACGCCGTCAACAATCTCGTGATTTTCGGTACCGGCAACGGTACGCCGTGGGACCAGCGTATCCGTGACCCGAAGGGTGGCGATAACCTGTTCCTCGCCTCGATCCTCGCCGTCAATGCCGACACCGGTGAATACGCGTGGCACTACCAGACCACGCCGGGCGACACCTGGGACTACGATGCCATGAGCCCCATCATGCTGCTCGATCTGCCTTTCGAGGGCGGACAGACCCGCGTGGTGGCCCAGGCCAACAAGAACGGCATGTTCTACGTGCTGGAAGCCGCCACCGGCAAGCTGCTGAAGGCCGATGCCTTCACGCTGGTCAACTGGAACACGGGCGTGGACATGACCACCGGTCGCCCGATCGAGGTGCCGGAAGCGCGCTATGACCGCGACAACATCTACAACCTGGCGCCCGGAGTCCAAGGCGGCCATGGCTGGCATGCCAATGCCTGGAATCCGGAAACCGGGCTCGTGTACATCGCCACGCAGCGTGCCTATTTCGTGATGCGCAGCGCCGAGAATTTCGCAGCGAATCCACAGGGCACCAACCTCGGCATCGATATGGGCGCCAGTTTCGTCTATCTGCGTGACAATCCAGACGCCCCGCGTGATTTCGTCGGCTACGTGTCGGCATGGGATCCCGTGGCTGGCAAGGAAGTCTGGCGTAGCGAGGAGCACAGTGGGCCGACCGGCGGCATCCTGTCGACCGCAGGTGGTCTGGTATTTTCCGGTGCTGGCAACAACACGCCGGAATTCCGCGTGTTCGACACGCGTACCGGCGAGAAGCTCTGGTCCTTCGATACCCAGACCGGCGTGGTAGCAGCCCCGATCACCTATGAACTGGATGGCAAGCAGTACGTGGCGCTGAGCGTCGGCATCAATGCCGCCGGCAACTACTACGCGCCCAATTATTCCCGCCTGCTGGTGTTCGGACTCGACGGCACGGCCGCGCTGCCCGAACCCATCAGCTTCCAGGCGCCGCAGCTCAACCCCCCGCCACTGACCGCCAGTGCCGACGAGGTGGCCCGTGGTCAGGAGCAGTACAACGCCAACTGTGCCATCTGCCACGGCAATGGTGGTGCCGCGCGCGGGGCCAACTTCCCGAATCTGCTGGTCAGTCCCATGCTGCACGCGCAGGAGGGCTTCGATGCCATCGTGCTTGGAGGCGCCCGTCAGGAGCGCGGCATGGTCAGCTTTGCCGATCGCCTGCAGCCAGCCGACAGTGCGGCCATCCGTGCCTACCTGATCTCCCGCGCCCAGCAGGCTTTGGCGGCGCAGCAGGCACCGCCGGCCATCGAAACGGCCCCGCCGGCTGCCGAGCAGCAGCATCAGGAGAGTGACACCGCCGACAATTGAGGCCGGCAGCAACCAACCGCAGTCGACCAGGAAAAAAAAAGGGTCGGTGCCCGCGCAGGGACCGACCCTTTTGTTTGCGGGTCAGCTTCCGTCAGCTGCCGATCAGTCTGCCGTAGCCGGCCACGCGCGGATCGAGCCCCACCAGCTTGGCGGCGGCATACAGGGCGTGCGGTGTGCTGGAGACGGCCGGACGGCCCGTGCGGTCCTCGAGCGGAGCAAGAATTTCGAGGGTGCGCAGCCCGCCGCAGGAAACCAGGATCGCATCGGCGCTGGCCGCGGACTTCACCACGTCCACGCAGAACTCCAGCAGCTGGGGCTGGGTCACGAGGTTGATGTCCTCGACGGCCTCGACGCCAAGCCCGCGCAGGGCCACGACGTCGAAGCCGTGTTCGCCGAGGAAATGCCGCAGGCGCTGGTTCACCTCGTCGTTGTAGGCTGTCGGAGCCGCCACCTTGCTGGCACCCATGGCTTTCAGACCTTCGATCACAGCGGTGCTCATCGTGGTCACCGGCAGTCTGCCGCCGGTCGCTGCCCGCAGGGCGGCGGTCAATTGCTGGTTGTAGGCTTCACCCTTGAAGAAGCTGAGCGAGGTGCCCATCAGCACCACAGCCTCGGCGCCGGCTGCCACCAGCCGTTCGGCGGTGGGAGGAATCCGGTCGATGACCGCCTCGTAGCCCTCCGGTGTCATGGTTTCCAGACCCAGTCCCTCGGCGAGAAACGTCACCTTGTCCCCGTAAAGCGCCAGTCCCTCCTCCGGCGCGCCGCGCCCGAGCGGCGGAAAGATCAGTCCGAGCTTGGGGACGGCGCCGAGCGCCTGCGGCAGCCAACCGGCCGCCAGGGCGGCGGACAGCCCCGCCAGCATGTCGCGTCGTTGCAGCATGAAGCCTCCTATTTGCGGAAGACGACCTTGCCTTCCTTGATGGTTGTTTCGACGTTCAGCAAAGCTGCGCTGTCGGCCAGCGGATCGCCGGCGACGATCACGATGTCCGCAAGTTTTCCGGGCGTCAGCGTACCGAATTCGTTGCCGTGCAGGGTGGCAGCGGCAGCGTTTGCCGTGAGGATACGGACGATCTCCTGCGGCGAGAAAACGAGACTCAGCGCGCGCAGTTCGTCGGCGAGGGACTGCCGAGGGGGCCACTGGGTATCCGTGCCGTAGCCGTAGGTGATGCCGGCTTCCCACAGCAGGCGCGCGTTCACCGGACCCTGACCGGCGCTGGACAGCGTGTCCCAGGGGAAGGGCAGGCGATCGCGGAACAGCGCCGCACCCGCACCGTTGAAGTGCGGAACGAAGACGGCGAGTGTCGACGTCATCGGAATGCCGGCACCGGCGATCTTCTGCAGCGCGGCCGCATCCTGGTCCAGTCGCCCGATATGCGGCGTGTGCACGAGCATGGCCGGATGGGCGTCGATCACGGCGGCGGCGTCCTTGACGCTGACGGCGTGTACGATGGTCGGCAGGTCGCGCTTGCGGCCCTCTTCGACGATGAACTTCAGCGTCTCGATCTCCGGCCCGCCGGGCGTGGTGTTGACCACACACTTGAGGTAGTCGTAGCCGGCCTGCTTGGCAGCATCGATCATGCCGATGAGGGCTTCACGGGGTATGGCCGGGGCAGCCTTGCTGGCGCCACCGAGGCGGGCGGGGTCGGTTCTCGCTGGATCGCCGGGGGCAGCGGGCGCTGCCTCGGGGTCGGCGCCGGCCACCGGGATGAACGTGCCGGTGAACAGGCGGGGCCCGGCCATTTGACCACTGGCGATGCGGTCACGCACGGTGATGATGGGCGTTGCATCGATGGCCGACAGCACGGTGGTGAAACCGGCATCGAGGAACTCCTGCATCTGCTGCGGCGCGCGCTCGGTGAGCCACGTAGCTGGGCTGCCCTCGATCACATGGCGGTGTCCTTCGACGAAGCCTGGCATCACAGTCTTGCCGCCAGCGTCGATGACCGTGAGGCCCGGTACCTGCCGCTGGCCAGCGGATACCGACTCGATACGACCGCCCCGCACGACCACGGTGCCGTTTTCGACTACACCGCCCGTGCCATCGAGGATGCGTCCATTGGTAATGAGCAGATCCTGCGCGGCCACGGTGCTGCCCAGGCAGAGCAGCAGGGCGGCAGCCAGTCCCTTGCGTGTGGAAAATGCCATGCGGTTACCCCTCGTCGTTGTTTGTGCTGTTGTTTTTATGCGCTGAGCGGCGCCCGGTCCATCCCAAAAACAAAACCCCCGCGCGGTGACCCAGGCGGGGGTTAGGTCAGTAGGTCGCAGCCGACACCGCGGTCTCAGGGATAGGGCGTGCCATCGGCACGGGTCGGATTGCCCCCTTCGATCAGCAGGCCATAGGCGGTGGTGAGCAGTGTCGGGTGACCCTTCACCACGATCACGTCGCCGGGTTTGAAGGTATTGGCATCGTAGCCACGACGCTTGAGGTGGGCCACGGCCGAACCGCCATAGCTGACATCCCAGGTATGGGTTTCACCTTTGTCATCCTTGACCTCCAGCTTGAGGCTGGGGTGCGGATTGATGAAGCGCCACTCCTTGACGGTGCCTTTCAGTTCAAGCTCGACGCCGTCCTGATAGATACCGCTTGTGCTGTGGTGGGCCTGTGCACCGGCGGCGGCCAGTGCCAGAGCGCCGAGTATGGCTGCTGGTTGGAATTTCATGGATGCATGCTCCTGGAACGTGGTTGGATGACGAGGGTCACTCTGCCGGCAAGCGCACGATCGGCGGATCGTTCGGGAACTTGGGCGCCATCAAGGTGAGGATATCCTGGGCGTTGGCGGGATCGCAGTCCCAGGGCAGGGCCAGCGGCTCCGGATCGGCCTTGGAGCGAACCTTGTAGGTCCAGGGCTCCTTCAGGAAGAACGTGTCGGTGGTGGTGACTTCCAGCACGAGATCGTCGCCTTCCTTGGTGTAGCGTTCCACCACCTTTTTCTGGGTGGACGAGGGCAGGCGGAAGTCGGCATTCAGGCCCTGCGGATCGAAGGTGAAGTGGGTGGTTTCCACGATCAGCGCGCCATTCTCGTAGCGGGCGCGCGAGTCCCCAAAGTAGCTGTACTCGTTCTTGCGCGGCTTGGGATGGTTGCTGTTCGGCAGCCAGGCGGTCCGCACGACGTCGTCCTTACCATAGGTGAACACGATGCGGTCGTCGAACTGTTCGATCTGGTGCGCGTACGGGTCGGTCCACATGTGGGGGATCGACATCGGGCCGCAGTCGTATTTCGGTTGCGCAAACTCGTCCATGGCATCGCGGAAGGCCTTGGCGCGCTCCGTGAGACGACTGTCGTCCTCGGTCAGGATGAGGCACTGCATGCGGGTGCCGTCCACGCACTGACCGAACTGCCAGACTCCGCTGAGGGCCGGTACCTCGTTACCTGCGGCCTGTGCCTGTCCAGCCGTGCCGAGGATCATGGCAGTGCAGGTGGCGAGGATGGTGCGCTGTAAGGTGAAGTCACTCTTTTTCACGTTTTCCCCTCTCTGACGGCATCTGGTGTCGTCTGTATCTTTGGATGTTCAGGGGCTCGCTGGCACTGGAAAATTCCTCGCCCTACCCCTTGACCGCATTCTACTCAGCGTGACCGCAGCGGCGCCAATGGGTCCAAGGAAATATTATGGAAGCCCGGAGCGGACCCGCACTGCCACATCGGGAAAGTCGGTGAAGACGCCGTCAACGCCGACATCATCGAGGAAGAAAGTCAGCAGGGCGGGCAGCGACGCCGCGAAGGGCGGCAACTGGTTCGCTTCCTGGCGAAAGGTGTAGGGATGTACCACGAGACCAGCCGCGTGCGCTGCAGCGACAAAACCGTTGGCCCGCGGTTCTGCCGGCGTGCCAGCTTCCAACAACATGGTGAACGCCGGGCCCACGCCAACGACCCAGGTAGCCAGCGATTGCAAACCCTGCGGAGTCTGCATCCACAGGTAGTCGGCCGGCCGCCACTGGCCGTCCTCCGCTCGCTCGAAGGTTTCCTGCCAGGCGTTTTCGGCGATCAACTGTACCAGCGGCAAGTCGAGCCCCAGGGCAGGCAGCAGGTCGTCATGCACTCTTCGCAGCTCGGCATGATCGAAACTTTGCACGAAGACACCGTCGGCGGCTGAGCGGTAACCCTGATCGCGCAAAACCCGCAGCACTGCAGAGGCCAGATCCTTGCCGTGTTGATGGTGGAACCAGGGAGATTTCAACTCGGGATAGATGCCCACGCGCCGCCCCGTGCTCTGTTCCAGGCCTCGGATCAGCTCGAGCTCCTCCTCGAGCGTGTGCAGGCCAAAACGGGAAGTACCCGCGGGAAAGCGCTGGGGGTACTGCGCCTGTCCATCCTGCCGTCGCCCTTCACTGACTGCCAGCCGGCGCAGTTCCTCGAGCGTGAAGTCGATCACGTAGTAGGACCCATCAGCCCGCGCGCGTCCGGGAAACAGCGCAGCAACATCAGTCGTGCGCTCCAGTGTCAGGTCATGGATCACCACCAGCTGATCGTCCCGCGTCATCACCACGTCCTGTTCGATGAAATCCGCCCCTTGGGCGAAGGCGAGGACCTTGCTCTCCAGCGTGTGCTCAGGCAGGTAGCCGCTGGCACCCCGGTGTGCAATCACCAGCGGTTCGGCGGCCAGCAGCCTGGACATTCCCAGCGAGCCAAAGAGCAGCAGCAGGCAGCTGAAGAGGAAAATAGGCATGCAAACCTCCCAAGGTGTTGGCCAAAGTCTACGCTGGATGGGTGAAGATTCGGTAAAGTAGGCCGGTGACGTCGCCTGCCTTGTGCGTCGTCTGGTGTCTAGTCACGTCGTTCTGGTCAGTAGTAGGAGGAGTACGACATGCGTCACGTTCTTGCGTTCCTGCGTCCCCGTTTTCTGTTTCCTTTCCTGGCAGCCAACACACTGCCCCCGGCGCTCCTGGCGCAGGCCACCGATGTCATGTTCATCGACGGTGGCTTCACGGAAATCTGTACGTCGGCGGCCTTCAGGGCTGACGACCCCAGTGCCGTCCAGCTGACCGGTTCCCGTCTCGCCATGGATCCCGTCGAGATCTGCACGATGGCCATCGGTTCGCCGGAGGCGACGCCGCCTCAGCGGGCAGCCAGTTACAACAATCGCGGTGTGCTGTATTTCACCGACGGCAAGATCGAGGAGTCTCTGCGCGATTTCGAGGCCGCGGTCGGTCTCGACCCAGCACTCGGTACAGCCTACGTGAATCGCGGCTACGTGCTGATGGCCTTGAAGCGTTTCGAAGACAGTATCGCCGCCTTCGACCAGGGACTGGCGCTCGGCGTCACCGATCCCGAGCGCGCCTATTTCAACCGCGGTATCGCGCACGAAGAGTCAGGTCATGTCCGCGAGGCCTACTACGATTACCGCAAGGCCTCGGAACTCAAACCGGACTGGGAAGAGCCGTTGCGGGAATTGCAGCGTTTCAGCGTGCGTACGCGTTGAACTGGGCGAGCCAGGATCGCCGTGGAGACCAAGGCATGCCGGGTAAACTGCGCCTCTCAGCGTTGTTGATCGTTGTTGACGCGCTGAATCGCGCACTGGCACACGGACTCGAGGGATGCTGACCCCTGCACAACGCCGCTGCCGGGACTGTGGTTTTCCGCAGAACACGCCAGCGCTGACGCTCGATGCGCTGCCACCGCGGCTCATCTGCCCGAAGTGTGACGCCAATCTCTATGCGCAGCACGATGGATCCTGTCGGACTTACGACATTGCGCATTCGCACGAAACTGTGGTGCGCGCCCTACGCAAGCTGGATGCCGCGTTGCTCGAGGGTTGGGGTAGTCACGCAGCCACCCTGCGACTGGTGGTGGGGGGCGGCACGATCCGCCAGGAGATTCTCGGTCAGCTGACCCACTACCAGCGACTGGGGCGTCTGCTGGCATTTGCCGAGGACAGTCCGAATCGGGGAGCGATCCTGCTGCGACTGCGTTGAGTCCGCTGACCGGCGCAGATTGGCAGCGTCGGTGGGCGCTTCAACCGCCTGCGCAGCTGCAGCGACCTATCGCGAGTTCTGGCACAGCGCTGAGGGTGGCATTGGCAGGGGCGGCCTTGCTGATTTTCAGCGTGAACGGCGCTGTCACCGTCTGCCAGTTCCAGCTTTCGGTAAGGAACCACTGGATTTTCTGGCCGTCGGCGTCGTCGAAGTGCAGCGTGTACTCCACAGAACCCAAGCAGCTTCCCTTGCAATCGGCGACCGTGACTTCGATCTCGAGCGTGACGGTGGCACCTTCCTGCTGGCTCGACAGCAACTTCAGGCTGCCACGGCAGGGGTTGACCGGAGACGCGGGATTCTGTGCCAGCGCAGTGGCCGACAAGAACAGCCAGAGCGTCGGCAAGACCCGGGCAAGTGAGCGCTTGAACATGAGGTGCATCCTGTGGGGCGGGTAGCAGCGCGCGAGTGTAGTCGGATTCCTCGAACGACGCAGCCCCGGCCAGGCGCTCAGCTGCCGCCGCCCACGGGCGCACCCTTGGCGGGCGCCCTCGGTTGAACTCGGGGCGCCACTGTGGAATGCTCGCGCCCCTTGCAGCAGGCACCACCCGTGCCGCAGTCACCCCAGGGAGCGCCATGAAGAACATCAACAACATCGAGACCGTCGACAAGACCAAACACGCCAACCTGCGCGTCAAGGAAAACCCGGATTTCCTGCATGCCAAGGGCCTCAATCTGGCGGCCATCACGCTTGGCGAACTGAGTGCCTGCACATCGAACTTTCCCGTGCTGTTCGTCCAGCATCCGGAAACCCGACAGACCCGGCCGGTGGCGGTATTCGGACTGCGCCCCGGCGAAAACGTCTACCTCGGTGAAACCACCTGGGATGCCACCTACGTGCCGCTCATGATCCAGCGGCACCCGTTCATCATCGGTTACGACGACCGTGTGGACGATGACAGACAGTTGGCCACGTGCATCAACCGCTCCAGCCCCCTCGTGGGCGAGGCGGAGGGCATTGCCCTGTTCACGCCCACGGGCGAAGAGACGGACTTCCTGAAGAGTCGGCACCTCATGATGCGGGACATCTTCGAGGGCGAGCGTGTCTGCGAAGATTTCGTGCGCAAGGTGCAGGAACTCGACCTGCTGGCGCCGGTGGAGATCCTGCTGCAGCCGATGGACGGTGAAGTGCGCAAGATCGCCGGCATGCAGACCATCAGTCAGCGCAAGCTGCGTGAACTCAAGCCGGAGGTGGTGCAGGAGCTGTTCGGTACAGAGTTCCTGGCCGCCTGCTACCTCATCCTCGCCTCGCTGTTCCAGCTGCACAAACTGATGCAGCTGCGTACCCGTCAGGGTATCGAGGCCATCGCCAACTACCGCATCGACGTCGATCCCCAGCCCCAGCCTGCTGCCAATTGAGTCGTCTTGCCGACCCCGGGCACTGGTCCGGGGTCGCCCCTCTGTCGGTCGGCAGACCTGCAGCCGATCATAGAAGTTTCCTATCGCAGGCAAAGAGTCCCTGCATCGGACCTCCGTCAGTCCACGTACTAGCATCGCGGTGCTCGTAACCGTCATCTACTACAGGAAAGGAGGAATACATGAAACGACTGGCGCTATGTTCCGCGCTGGCTCTGGCGGTGTCTGCCGCTGTTGCCCAGGACAAACCCACCACCAACCAATTCTGGTGGCCAGAGCAGTTGAACCTCTCGCCGCTGCGCCAGCATGTGCCGAACGCGAACCCGCAGGGTCCGGCTTTCGACTACGCCGCGGAATTTGCCAAGCTCGACCTCGACGCGCTCAAGCGCGACCTGACCGCACTCATGACCACCTCGCAGGACTGGTGGCCTGCTGACTACGGCCACTACGGGCCATTCTTCATCCGCATGGCCTGGCACAGCGCCGGAACCTACCGCACCCTCGACGGCCGTGGCGGCTCCGATGGCGGCCAGATCCGGTTCGCCCCGCTCAACAGCTGGCCGGACAATGCCAACCTCGACAAGGCACGGCGCCTGCTGTGGCCGCTGAAGCAAAAATACGGCAACAGCATCACCTGGGCCGATCTCATGATCCTCGCCGGCACCGTGGCGATGGAGTCCATGGGCTTTGAAACCTTCGGCTTCGCCGGCGGGCGCAAGGACGACTGGCTACCCGAGCAGGTCAACTGGGGCTCGGAGCAGACCTGGCTGTCGTCGAATCGTACGGATGCGGCAGGCAAGCTGGCGAATCCGCTGGCGGCCTCGCAGATGGGTCTGATCTACGTCAATCCTGAGGGACCGGGCGGGGTGCCCGATCCGCTGGCGGCGGCTGCCGCGATCCGCGACACCTTCGCTCGCATGGCGATGAACGACGAAGAAACCGTTGCCCTGATTGCCGGCGGCCATACCTTCGGCAAGGCACACGGAGCGCGCAGTCCGCAGGGTTGCGTGGGTGCCGACCCCGAGGGCTCTGCGCTCGAACAGCAGGGGCTGGGGTGGCGCAACAGTTGCGGCACCGGCAAGGGCGCGGACACGATCACCAGCGGGCTGGAAGGGGCATGGACCGTCAACCCGGCGGCATGGACCCACAACTACCTGCAAAATCTCTACGCCTATGACTGGGTGCAGACCAAGAGTCCGGCCGGCGCCACGCAGTGGATTCCCTCTGACCCCGCCGCTGCCGCTCTGGTGCCCGATGCCCATGATCCCTCCAAGCGACACGCGCCGATCATGCTCACCACCGACCTCGCGCTCAAGGAGGATCCAGCCTACCGTGCCATCACCACACGCTGGCTGGAAAATCCGGAGGAGTTCTCCGCGGCCTTCGCCCGTGCCTGGTTCAAGCTGACCCATCGTGACTTGGGCCCGCGCAGTCGCTACCTGGGTTCGCTGGCGCCGACCGAAGATCTGGTATGGCAGGACCCGGTACCCGCCGTCGACCATCCACTGATCGACGCCGCAGACATCCGCGCACTGAAGGCTGACATCCTGGCCACCGGTGTGGCGCCTTCGGCGTTGGTGGAGACCGCCTGGGCCGCCGCGGCCAGTTACCGCGGCACCGACATGCGGGGTGGTGCCAATGGCGCGCGCCTGCGTCTGGCACCGCAGGCCAGCTGGGCAGCCAACGAGCCTGCGCAGCTCGCCGAGGTGCTCGACCAGCTCACCGAGGTACAGGAAGCGTTCAATGGCGCCCAGCGCGATGGCACACGCGTGTCCCTGGCCGATCTGATCGTGCTCGGCGGTGCCGCCGGACTCGAACAGGCCGCCAAGGCGGCGGGCGTGACCCTCGAGGTGCCGTTCACCCCCGGTCGCACCGATGCCTCGCAGGCTCAGACCGACGCCGCCTCCTTCGCGGTACTGGAGCCCAAGGCCGATGGTTTCCGTAACTTCTACAGCGCAGGTGCCTTGCACGCGCCGGTCGATGCGTTGATCGACAAGGCCGATCAGCTGACGCTCAGTGCGCCGGAGATGACGGTACTCGTCGGGGGCCTGCGTGCACTTGACGTGACGGTGGGCGACAGCAAGCACGGCGTGTTCACCACCCGACCCGGCACCCTGAGCAACGACTTCTTCGTGAACCTGCTCGACCTGACGGTGCAATGGCAGCCATCGGCCTCCGATCCCACGCTGTACGAGGGTCGCGATGCCAACGGCAACCTCAAGTGGACCGGTACACCGGTGGACCTGATCTTCGGCTCCAACTCGGAGTTGCGGGCGGTTGCCGAGTACTACGCCACCAGCGCCGGCCAGCAGGCCTTCGTGCCCGATTTCGTGGCCGCCTGGAACAAGGTCATGGAACTCGATCGCTTCGATCTGCGTTAAGCCCGCAGCACTTGTGCAAGAGCAACGGCGGCCAGTGATGGCCGCCGTTTTTTTGCTGCCCACCTACACGCGCACGTCCTTCCACCTACCGCGCGTGAACAGCCACAGGGTGAAGAGGCCCACCGCGGTTTCCGACAGAAACACGCCCCAGAAGACGCCCAGCTCGTTCCAGCCTTGGACCGTCGCCAGCCACCATGACAGCGGAAGCTGCAGCAGCCAGAAGAACACCAGGTTGATGAGGGTCGGCGTGCGGGTATCGCCGGCGCCGTTGAAAGCCTGCACCGATACCATCCACCAGCCGTACACGAAGTAGGAGTAGCTGAGGATCTCGAGCCAGGCCGCGCCCACGGCAACTACCGCCGGGTCAGAGGTGAACAGTCGCAGCAGCGACTCGCTGCAGGTCCAGTACACCAGCGAAACCAGCAGCAGAAAGCCCATGTTGTAGCGACCGACCTGCCACACTGCCGCTTCGGCCCGGTCGGGACGTCCTGCCCCCAGACTCTGACCGACAAGAGTGGCGGCCGCGTTGGCGAGGCCCTGCGCCGGCAGCAGGGTGAACATCATCAGGCGCACCGTGATGGTGGCACCGGCCACTGCTGCGCTGCCGATGTCCGCCAGTAGCCGCATGAGGAATATCCACGAGGTCATGGCGATGATCATCTGTCCTATGCCCCCGAGCGAGGTGCGGCAGATGGCCAGCAGCTCGTCCCGGTGCAGTTGTAGCGCGGCGCGCGTCACCCGCAGCGGCGAGCTGCCGCGCCACAGGGCCTGCAGCAGCACCAGCACTCCGATGCCGCGACCGATGCTGGTGGCGATCGCCGAGCCGGCCACACCGAAGCCGGGCAGCGGCCCAAGCCCGAAAATGAGCAGAGGGTTGAGCAGGATGTTGACCCCGTTGGCGATCCACAGCACGCGCATGGCGATGGCAGCGGCACCCGCTCCCCGAAATATGGCGTTACCGACGAACAGCAGCAGGATCACGGCATTGGTACCCAGCATCCACTGGGTGTAGCGGTAGCCGTGCTCCAGCGTCCAGGCGTCGGCGCCCATCAGCGCCAGCAACTGGCGAGGAAACAGCAGGCCGCCTGCAGCCAGCGGCAGCGAGACCAACAGCCCGAGCAGCAGCGACTGTCCGGCGGTAATGCTGGCCTCGTGGAGGCGCTGCTCGCCGACGCGCCGCGCAACGATGGCGGTCACCCCCATGCCGAGCCCGATACCGATGGCATACAGCAGGAAGAGGTAGGTCTCGGTAAGCCCGACCGTGGCCACGGCCGAAGCGCCCAACTGGGCCACGAAGTAGATATCGACCAGCGCAAAGGTCGACTCCATCGCCAGTTCGAGGATCATCGGCACGGCGAGCAGGAAGATGGCGCGTCGCAGCGGCACCGCCGTGTAGTCGATGTCGCTGCCGACGAGAGCCTGCCGCAATTCGGCCCACAGCCCTGCTGCAGCCGGCCGGGTGGGGTGAGCCATGGGGCGTCCTCGGGCAAGAAGGACGCGCATTATAGGCGGCCGCCGTCGGTGGTGGTCGCTGCGGCGACGGCGTGGCCGATCGTGGACGGACCGGGGCGGAAGCACTGCCACAGTTGCCGTACGCCGGCGTCTGGGTTGTCATCGCTGGCTGGAGGTGTTCCCCATGCAGGATCTTGCGCTGTCGCCCCATCCACTGGTGTTTCCGGTCTTTGCGGATGCTTCCGCCTGGCGGCCCGCTGCCGGACTGGTCGCACCGCCGCTGCGCCTGCGCACCAGCGCGAGGGCCTTGGCCGGCATGCAGAAGGAAGCCGTGGTCGGCGGCAGCAACGGACCACTGTGGCGCCTGGTCTGCGACGAGGGGCCGTATCTGCTCGGCACGGACCTGGCGCCTTTTCCGCTGGCTTTCTTCTGTGTTGGCATGGTCAGCAGTTACTTCATGGAGCTGGCCGCACTGGCAGAAAGTCGTGGCCTGCGGGGGGACTGGCGGCTCCAGCAGGACAACCGCTACACCATGGAAGGGTCGGCGACTGCCGGCACCATGCGGGGCAGTGCGTTGCCGGTGGATCTGCAACTGGTGTCTGCCGACAGCACGCTGAATGCCGCGCTGGCACCGCTGCTGATCGAGGCCGTGGCGCAGAGCACGGCTGGTGGATTGCTGCGCACGCCGACCACGGGCTGCTTCGCTCTGCAGCACGGCGGCCGCGCCCTCGAGCTGCCGGTGACCGCTGCGTCGCTGGCCGGCCTGCAGAGGCCTCAGGGCTTCGAGGACCTTTTGCCAGAGACGTCGCTCGGTTTTCCACCGGACATCATCAGCAAGCTGCGCACCGCGAGTGTGCGGGAAGGTGTCAGTGGCGGAGTCGGTACCAGCCTGAGCAACGAGCAGAAGCGCACGCTGCACATGCAAGGTGTCTGCCGGCGCCGCGACGACGGCCTGCTGGAGGTGAGCGTCGACTTGTTCAGCCCCTTGGGCAGCCGTTTCCGTTTTCTGGTGGAGCCGGCCGAGCAGTGCCTCGCGCCACGCGCGCCCAGCCCGGCCATGTACCTGTCGGCGGGCATCGCGTTCTGCTTCCTCACGCAGATGGGTCGCTACGCCCACATCGTGCGCCGACCCCTGAGCGATTACCGGCTCGTGCAGGACAGTGCGCTGGCCCTGCCAGGGACGGCAGGCCGTGCGGCGCCGGCCATGGCGCCCCTGCAGACTGCCGTGTTCATCGACAGCAGCAGCGATGACGAGCACGCCCGCCAGGTGGTGTTGATGAGCGAGCAGACCTGTTTTCTGCATGCCGCCTGCCGGCAGCGGGTCGGTGTACGCCTCAAGCCGCCGCTGCAGTTCGCCGGCGCACTGGACTGAGCAGGTCAGCGAGTGATCTGCTCGTACACCGCGCGCTCGTGCGAGAAGGCCCTGAAGCCGAACACGCCGTGGTAGCTGCCGGTGCCGCTTTCGTTGACGCCGCCGAAGGGCAGCTGGTTTTCCAGATAGTGGGAGAAAAAGCCATTGACGGTGACACCCCCGCTGGAGGTGCGCTGCAGCACCTGGTCCACGGTATGGGGATTGCGGCTGTAGACATACAGCGCGAGCGGCTTGGGGCGCTCCTCGATGTGGTGAATGACCTCGTCGAGTGATTCGTAGGTCAGCAGCGGCACGATGGGTCCGAAGATTTCTTCCTGCATGATCGCCATGTCCGGTGTGACATCGGTGAGCAGCGTCGGGTGCACCGTACGATCACTCGCCTCCAGCACACCACCGGCCGCTACCTTTGCCCCCTTCGCCACGGCATCGTCGAACAGATGCTTGATGCGTGCAAAGTTCTGGTCGTTGATGATCTGCGCGATCCGCTCCTTTTGCAGGGTGCCGGACGCATCGTAGAGATTCTGCTGCACACGGGAGCGGAATTCTTCGATCAGGCGGTCCCGCTGGGCCGCTGTCACGAACACGTAGTCGGGGCAGATGCAGGCCTGGCCCCCGTTGAACTGCTTGGCCGCCGCCAGATCACCGGCCACCTTGGCGATGTCGGCATCGGCATCGACGATCACCGGCGATTTGCCACCGAGTTCCAGCGTGACACTGGCGAGGTGCTTCGCTGCGGCGGCCATCACGATGCGACCTACGCGGGTGCTGCCCGTGAAAAAGATATGGTTGAACGGCAGGTCCAGCAGCGCAGTAGCCACGTCTACACCGCCCTCGAACAGCGCGACCTCGGCCTCGTCGAAGGTCTCGCGCAGCAGTTGGCCTGCCAGCTTGGCCGTGGCAGGGCAGAGGTCGGTCAGCTTGACCATGCAGCAGTTGCCAGCCGCGATGGCCGCTGCCAGCGGGCCCAGCACGAGGCCGAGTGGAAAATTCCAGGGTCCGAGGATGAGGCAGACACCCTTGGCTTCGTAGACGATGCGGGCCTTGTCGAGCACCGAGCCGCTCGGCTGCACCTCGACCGGTTGCATCCAGTGGTCGAGGTTGTCGATGTTTCGCTGGATGTTGGACAGCACATTGAGCACTTCGGTGACGCGGATTTCCTGTTCCGGCTTGCGCGTGTCCTGACGTACGGCCGCCACGATGGCCTCCGCGTGGCGCTCGACCGCGGTCTTCAGCGCCAGCAGCCGCTGCTTGCGCTGCTCGGCACTGGAGGCCTTCACTTGCCACTGGCGGGCACGCTGCAGGGCGAAGATGCGCTGGATTTCCGACGGGGTAGCGGGGATGGCAGGGCTGGCAGCGGTGGTCACGGGGCAGTCACTCGGTCAGGGTTGGAAGGATGGGCGCAGCACGAGGCCGCAGGTCCGCTCGCGGGTACGAAGCAGCGAACCATGCGGATTGGCGAGACGGAGCTGGCGTCAGACCAGCTTGAAGACGTCTACCTGCACGGTGTTGACGCGTGTGGCATGGCGCGCGGCAACGCAGAGGAACAGCGCCTCGTTCAGCCACTGGTGCGCGCCAAGCGGCGCATCGAAACGGATGGCGGTGCGGAAGTAAGGGCTGTCCGCCGGTGCCTGGCGATCGATCAGTCCACGGTTAACCACCTTGATCAGCGTACCGTCGTCCAGCTGGATCGCGTAAGTGGCCTCGATTTCGGTGATGCCGTCCTCGCGCGTGCGCTGCCAGTCGGCCCCACCGGGCACCACACGCCCGCGCAGGGTGGCACCTTCCACTTCGCCGCCCGTGATGGGGATGGCGCGGATCTGGCCGCGCGCCGTCTGGCCCACCGTCAGGGCGTCGCTGATCGTGGCGAAGATGGTGAACACGTACTCACTGGACGGGTTGTGGGACGGCAGACTGGGTGTGCCGACCTGGGGAATGGCGGGCGCAGCGGCCGGCTGGGCCCGGCCGGGACTGGCCAGCAGTGCGCCGCCCAGCACGGCCGTGGCGCCTGCCAGCACGCTGCGCCGCTGCAGGTCCGTGGTGGTGCTGCCGTCGTCGGCGTTCTCGCCGATGTAGCGTTGCTCCGGGCCGGCCGCCCACGTCTCGACGCCGGCCCAGATCTTCCCGTCGGG
>DAIRDB010000007.1:0-99269 GCA_036796405.1 Gammaproteobacteria bacterium
TGCTGGTGCTGGACGAGCCGATGACCAGCCTCGATGAGGCCGGCGCCCGCTTGTTCGAACAGCTCATCCTCGAGATCCATGCCGGCGGCGCCACGGTGCTGTGGATCAACCACGATCTCGAGCAGGTAGCGCGCCTCGCGCAGTCCATCACCGTCATCGACAAGCGGGTGCTGGCCCACGGTGCAACCGCTACCACGCTCACCGCCGACATGCAGCGCGGCGTCTTCCATGCCCCGGTCGCCGGGAGGGCCGCCTGATGACACCCGTCTATGCCTGGCTGCGAGAGCAGCTGATGCTGTTGGGGGAAGCTGGACTGCTGCCCTCGGTGTTCTTTTACGAATTCGTCATCAACGCGCTGCTGTGCTCGCTGGTGATCGGCCCGCTGCTCGGCTGCGTCGGCACCATGATAGTCGCCAAGCGCATGGCCTTCTTTTCGCAGGCCATCGGCAATGCCGCCCTCACCGGCGTGGCGATCGGCGTACTGATCGGCGAGTCCTACACGGCGCCCTATGTGTCGATGTTCAGTTTCTGTCTGCTGTTCGGCATCGTGCTCAACTACACGAGACCTCGGACACGGCTGTCGGCAGATGCCCTCATCGGCGTCTTTCTGTCCATCTCGCTGGCTGTCGGCGCCTCTTTGGTGCTGTATGTGTCGGCGCGGGTGAATACCCACATCCTCGAAAGCGTGATGTTCGGCTCCATCCTCACCGTCAGCGATCTCGACATGGACGTGCTGCTGGTCGTCACGCTCATCACATTGGCGGCGGGCCTGCCGCTTTACAACAAGATGCTGCTCGGCAGTCTCAACGCCAGTCTGGCGCAGGTGCGCGGCGTCAACGTGCAGGCCGTCGAGTACGTGTTCATCGTGCTGGTCACGCTGATCACGGTCGCCTGCGTGAAGATCATCGGGGCCGTCTTGGTGGAGGCACTGCTGCTGATCCCGGCGGCGGCGGCCCGCAATCTGTGCCGAACGCTGCGCAGTTTCGTGTGGACGACCATGCTGCTGGCCACGCTGAGTTGCATCGGCGGCATCTGGATTCCGATGCAGTGGGACATTCCCGTGCCCTCCGGGGGTGCCATCGTGATGCTGGCAGCGGTGTTCTTCATCGTGACGACCTTGATCCGCAACCTGGTGCCGGGCTTCAGGGAGGCACGACTGTGATTGCCTGGCTGCGTGAACGCAGGGCGATGGCCCTCGTGCTGGCTTGCCTGCTGCCCACTGCAACGATTCAGGCCCAAACCGAGGAAAGCCCCACCGTCCTCGTTGCCATGGCGCCGCTTTATTCCCTGACTCAGGCGCTGGTGGCCGGCACCGATGTGCGACTGACCCTGCTGCCGGCAGAGCCGCGTTCGATGCAGGCGCAAACCACCTTGTTCACACGGCAGGCCGAGCGTTTCGCCGAGCAGTTCAAGACCGCCGATGCGGTGATCACGATGGGCAAACTGTGGGCGGGCGACCCGCTCTACACGGCGGCGCGCGAAGTGAACATCCGCATCGTCGACATCGATGCCAGCAAGCCGTGGTCGCATGAACTGGACGGAGTGGCGGTGGCCAACTCGCCGGCCAGCAATGCCGTGTCGCCTTACTTCTGGCTGAGCCCGTCCAACGTCATCCGCACGCTAGACATCATCGGCCACGACCTGCAGCGACTGTACCCGCAGCAGGCCGCCACCATCGCCGCCAATCTCATACGGGAGAAAGCCAGCTACCTGCAATTGAAGAATGACGTGGAGCGGCGGCTTGCTGCGGTGGCTGACCCGCTGGTCTACGCCTTGAGCGATCAGTTCGTGTACCTGACCAGCGACCTCGGCGTATTCGTGGAGGACTACTTCGTGAAACAGGACATCGATTGGCAGGCCGCCGACCACGCCGCCCTGACGAGCGCCCTGCGCGCCGCCGACGTCAAAATCGTGCTGCATCAGTGGCAGCCGTCAGAGCCGATCCGCGAGGCCATCGCCGCGGCCGGCGCTGAACTGCTGGTGCTCGACACGCTGGAGACCACGACCGATTTCCGGGCTGGCCTCACTCAGGACCTGCAGGCCCTGCTTGCCGCGCTGGAGTGACGATACTCCGGCCAGCGCGGGCGCCCCAACCGTCCCCGCACCCTGGCGCGGCCGGTAGCCCTTGCGGCTGCGGGGCTTCAGGGATTGGGCGCCGCACCGCGGAAGCTGGACTGCAGCAGATGCGTCAGCGTGTGGGCGTAACGCAGGCGGCCAGATTCGACACGGAACAGATGCGTGTCGGGCGCGCCACTGCCGCCGCTCGGGCTGCCGGTACCGAAGGTACAGAACACCACGACGGCACCGAGCACTTCGTCGACCACGAAGCGACGGTTGGCAATGTTCACTCCGGCCGGCACGCCGACTTCACAGGAATCGTCGTCCCGTCCCTTGCCCGTGTACATGCCGCCTTCGATGCGCACACAGGGGTAGCCCCATGGCACCTGATCCTTCTTGCCTTCGAGGAAGGCGTCGAGATAAGCGTTGGCTGCTGCCACGATCGTACCGCGGGAGTCGCGGTCGGCAGCGGGGATCGGGCCCCAGTCCTCGGCCGAGGAATACTTGAGGTAGTTGTCGGCGTTGAACAGCCAGTAGCCGGTGGTGGTCCACAGCACTTCGACTTCGGCGATCTTGTCGTGGTTCACGCGCAAGCGGGTGCCAAGCACGTAGGGCTTGGCGCTGTCGGTGATGATGACTTCGGTGAAGGTCTGGCAGCTGGAATCGTCGACGATGCTGCGATGGTGGTCGACCTTCATGGCCTGACTGACGATGCCTGTCTTGATGTCGCCAATCACCATGTTTTCCCAGTAGCCGACGTTGGCCGCCAGTGGCAGTCCCGTCAGGTCACCACTGCCCTGCGCAGCCACATACAGCTCGGCCGCCTTGAGCAGTCCGCCGCGCGTACAGTCGATCTGAGCCTCGGCAGCAGCCGGTGCGAGCGACACACCCGCCAGCACCAGTGCCGCGACTGCCAATGCTTGACGATTCATCGAGTAGGTCTCCTGTGAGTTGGTTGCCCTGCGCGCACGATTATAGATCGACCTTCTGAGGACAGGTCGGCTCTCGGGCAGGCCCGGCCCCGGGAGCAACTTCAGGATCGCGCTGGCTTGCCAACGCCAATCCGTCCCAGCGCCAGCAAACGCATGTGGACGTCGGCATAAGCGGTTTCGATCAGGCAGGTCAGCGCTGGCTCATCGAGTGGAGTGCCCGGCTGCACCTTGACGTGGCGCATGGCCTTGCCCGTCCCTTGCAGCAAGCCCTGTGGGTCAGCAAGGTCGGCGCCCTGATAGAAGCCCACGTTGACGTGCAGACGGAATACGTTGACATAGAGAAATGCCGCGTCCTGCAGGCAAGCGACTGGACAGCCATCATGCAGCAGCCAGCCCACATCGGGAGCACAGTGCTTCGCCACATCGAACCACTGGCGAGCCAGCGTCCCCAGGATGCCGGGTCGAGCCTCGAACCAGACGCGCAGCTCTGCCTCGCGCCGCGACGCACCGCTCAGCAGAAAAAGCCGCTCCACTGCCATCAACGTCCGCCCTGACGCGTTGCGGCACCCGGACGAGGCGCTGTCCGAATCTCAGCCGACCACGACGACATAGCGAGCACCTCCGAGCGAAAACTCTGCCACCTCGCGCAGACCGGCGGCGCGGTGTGCGCCTCGCGACGCCAGGTTATCCGCGCGGATGAAGGACTGCAGCGGGGCATGGCCACAGTGCTCGCGCTGCGCCCGCAGCAAGGCTTGGGCCACGCCACGGCGCCGCTCGGTGGCTGCCACACAGATGGGACCGTGCAGATAAGCACCGGGGTGGTCGTAGGCCTGCAGCATCGCCTGGATGATCGGCACGTGGGCCTGCAGTTCCCGGGATGTGAAGGCCACGTAGCCGATCACCACACCATCCCGGCGGGCCACCAGCAAGGCGGCGTGCGCCATGGCCTGCAGGAACCACTCGCGCGGGAAACGCGCCGACAGGCTGCCACCCCGTTCGATCTGGTTGGCGTCCTGCAGGGCAAGAATGCCGTCAACATCCTCTGGAGCCGGTGCACCGCAGGAAAAAGTCCCTTCGCTCACTGAGTGGCTCATTGGTGAGGCCCGCCGAGGCAGGACGCAGGTCGCAGAGGCGAGTGCCGAGTCACTGTCATGCTCCGCTCACTCGACCAGCAGCTTGCCCTGCATCTGCACGAAATGCGCGGGAAAACTGCAGAAGTAGGTGTAGTCACCTCCTGGCTCGAGGCGCGAGGGATCCAGACTGATCGTGGTCTGCTCGCCGCCGCCGATCACCCGCGTCGCGGCCAACACACGCACATCGCCCGGTTTGACGAACTGGTTGTCGAAGCCGGCGCGTTGTCCGTCCTGCACGGCGCCCTCGAAGTCTTCGGCGCGGGTGAGCACCCAGTTGTGTCCCATGTTGCCTGCCGGTTGGGTGCCGATGTGGCGGAGCGTGAGGCTGAACTCGGCGCAGCGGCGATCCACGCTGATTTGCTTGAGGCTGAAACCCAAGGTGTCCTTCACGTCGATCGTGACTGCGCAGGTCTGGGCGAAGGTCTGGCCAGCCAGCAGCAGGGCTGCTGCGACCGCGCCGGTCAGGTTCCGTTTCATGCTGGTCTGGCTTCCTCGGAGGGCAGCAATTATCGACAGGGGACTGCAAAAACCGGGCGGATGCTAGCAGATCGCCTCGGGACGGTTAAGGCAACGCGCGCGCGGCTTTTTTTCCGCATTCTTCGCGCTTACCATCCTGCTCGCCTATTGTTGCAAACCTGCCCGGCAACTGCCGGGTGGACTACTGATTGTCAGGGGAGTACTCACGATGAAGCTGTCTCTCAATGCTCGTTTGCTGGGGTTGGCGTTGCCGGCCTGTTGCCTGCTCGCCAGCTCCGCCGCCAGCGCTGCCTCCGAAGCGCTCTGGTCAGATCCTGCCACCTGGCCCAGCGGCCATGTGCCCGCCGAGGGTGAGGCGGTCACCATCGACACCGGCATGGACGTGGTGCTCGACGTCAGCCCGCCCACGCTGCGCAGCCTCACGATCAACGGCAAACTGCGCTTCGCCAGCGACAAGGATCTCGAACTCACCACCGACTGGATCATGCTGCACGGCGAACTGCAGGCTGGCACCGAGGCAGTACCGCATACCCGCAAGGCAACCATCACCCTCGTCGACAACGTTCCCGGCGAAAACACCAATGCGATGGGCGATCGCGGCATCATGCTGATGGGCGGTACGCTCAACCTGCACGGGGACCGTGTCCATACCTGGAGCAAGCTGGCCAAGACGGCAGAGGCAGGCGGTCTGACGATCGAAGTACTCGATGCCAGCGGCTGGCAGGTCGGCGACGAAATCGTGCTGGCATCCACCGATTACGATTTCGAGCAGGCAGAGCGGCGCCACATCAGCGCCATAGAAGGGAATACCATCACGCTGGAACGCACGCTCGACCATATGCACTTCGGGGAAATCACCTTTGGCGTGGACGAGCGCGGCGAAGTCGGCAATCTCACCCGCAACATCCGTATCCAGGCCTCCGATGATTCGGCCAACACCCATCAGGGTGGCCACGTCATGGCCATGCCGGGCAGCAAGATGTACGTCTCGGGTGTCGAATTCTTCCGTATGGGGCAGCACCTGCAACTGGCTCGCTATCCGATCCACTGGCACCTCGTGGGTGATGCGGCCGGCCAGTACGTGCGCAACTCGGCCATACACGACACCTTCAGCCGCTGCGTAACGGTGCACGGCACCCACAACGTCCGCGTGGAAAACAACGTGACCTACAACAACGTGGGCCACTGTTTCTTCCTGGAAGACGGCATCGAGACCGGCAACTGGTTCGTCCACAACCTCGGCATCATGACCAAGTGTCACCCAACGCTCCCCTGCGTGCCCACCAATCTGGTGATCGGCACTTCGCAACCGGCCGGTCAGGAATCGAAGAACGTCCTGCTGCCCTCCGACAACACGGTCTCGACCTACTGGATCACCAACCCCGGCAACCACTTCGTCGACAACGTGGCTGCAGGCTCCGGGCAGATCGGCTTCTGGATCGCCTTGCCGGTGAACGGCATCGGTCAGTTCGACGGCACGGAGGTCGGGCAGAACACGTTTCCGCGTCGCAGCGCGCTCGGGACCTTCAAGGGCAATGTGTCGCACTCCAACTTCGACGGCATGATGTTCGATCGTGGCCCGCGCCCCGACAACCACTTCAGCGTCGTGGGCAGCAACTACCACACGGCCCGAGTCAATCCGACCGACCCGGACAGCCCCCGCATGGAAACCCTCATCGAAGACTACACCGGCTACAAGAACCGCAACGGCGGGATCTGGGCACGCGGTGCGCTGCACGTATTCCGCAACATCAAGCTCGCCGACAACGGCATCGGTTTTACCCATGCTGCGGGTGATCTCGGCGCGGGTGTGACCTTCTCGTCGCGCGTGGAGGATTCCCTGTTCGTGGGGGAAACCGCCAACAAGGGCAATCCCTCTTCCGCGGTGGAGCTGGCCTACGGGCGCAGTCTGCCCTTGCCCAACGGGCATGCCGACTTCCCGATCCGCGGCTACGAGTACTACGACTTCCGTCACGATGTGGTGAACACCACCTTCCGCAACTACGAAGACAACGCCACACGGCAGGCGGGTAGCCTGTCCTATCTTCTCTACACCAGCTTCGGCATCAGTACGCGCAACGCCGTCGAAGGCCTGAAATTCGAGAATGCCAAGCCCGTGCACTTCCCGGCCCTGGATCGGCGCTGGGCCCAGGACTTCGGTAGTTCGCTCAACTACAAGGGCGCCGTCATCCACGACAAGGATGGTTCGCTGGGCGGCAAACCCGGGTCCTTCGTGGTCATAGACAACGGCATCGCGTCCGATCGTGAGGCCTGCGAACTCAAGCCCACCTGGAACGCCGCGATCTGTGACGGGCAGTTTGGCCGGGTCGGCGTACGTGTACCGGCGGGTGGCGGTTCGGCCATGACGCCACCGTCCGGCAGCTATCCGGCCATCACGCTGGTCCGCAACGAGCGCGAACTGGTGATCGGTGGCGGGACGGGCTTCGGTGCGACTGGTGGCGAGACTACTGTCCGCAGCGGCGTTGAACTGAAGACGCTGAGCGAGAATCCCACCTTGGCCCTCAGCCTGCGCGAAATGGACAATGGCGCTTGGGTGGTGTTCGAGCTGCCGGGCTTCACGACTGCCAAGGCCGGAGCAGAGCAGAGCAGTCTGGACGCCCTGCGCAGCGCCAGCAGCACGTCGTGGTACCGAGGCAAGGACGCCCTGTGGGTCAAGCTGGTGGTGGACACAGCCAGCGCCGCTGCCGGCCCCGGCGGCGGCAATAGCCTCGAAGTCACGAGGTAAGCACAGCAGGCGAGCAGGAGGGGCAGGCGCCTTGGCTGGCGCTGCCCCACGTCGCGAGTCGACGCCAGTTGGCCCGCTGACCTGCCTCCGAGGTCGGCGGCCTAGGCCAGCTCAGCCACCGAAAAAGCCTGCACAGTGGTTTGCCTGCCTTTCACACTCAGACTGCCCACACCCGCGAAGCGCAGGCCGGGCTCCCTGTCCAGTCGATTGGCCAGTTCTTCCGCGACCAGAATGTCGAGCTGATGCTCGTTGCACATGCCCTGCAGGCGGGCAGCCGTAATCAGTGTTTCACCGTGATAGGCAATTTCGCGCTTGAGTACGCCGACTTCGGCGACGGTGACTGGCCCGAGGTTGATGCCGGCCTTGAACTCGGGCACGAGACCGTAGCGTTTCAGGTAATAGGCACTGCGGGCCAGCAGGGTGGCCTTGAAGTCGAAAAAAGTTCGTACGCAGTTGGCGCCCTGCAGGCCATCCGCCCAGTTCCAGGTCAGCACGGCTTCGTCACCCACGTATTGATACACCTCGACCTGATGGCGCAAGCCTGAGTCGGTGAGGTCATTGAAGCAGTCCTGCAGCAAGCGGCTGAAACGGTTGTGCCCGAGTCGTTCGGCATGACCGGTCGAATCACGCATGTCGAGGAACATGAAAATCCGCTGCTCCTCCACCGGCTGCCGATACTTGCCGAGCAACAGGTTACGCAGCACACGAGGACCCAGCATCAGGCTCATCTGGCGCACGAAGTTGAAGAGGCCGGCCACCAGGAAAACATAGGCCATGAAGATGATCGTGGGCGGGGCGATCATGCGCACCGCAAAAGTCGGCACGATTTCGGCGGCCGTGATCTGGCCCAGCCACCAGGCAGCAAGCCGCGTCAGCATCACCATGCCGATGGTCGATGCCACCAGCAGCAGGGAGCGAAACAGGATCAGGAAACCGTAAGACTGCACGCGCAGTGCCGGACGGTCGCAGAGCAGGTCGGCCAGCCAGAACATGAGTCCGAAAAAGCAACTGCCGACAAACCACAGCAGCACCACCATCGGCGTGGACAGCGTCCAGTCCATGAAGTCTCGCGTGCCGTAGAAGCGGATCAGCGAATAGATCGCTCCGGCCGCAAGCCAGGCCAGCATGCTGGTAAGCAACCAGCCCAGTCTTTGACGAAAGCCAAAATGCATGAGCGCACCCGCGGCAAAGGACACTAGTGCTCGAAGGACTGCGTGAGCCCAAGGAGCAGACAGCACCATAAGGTGCCGGTGTCGCGCCGTCCAGCGTGGCAGCAGTCTCTTGTCAGGATGTCCTTGGCTGAGGCGCCTGCTCGCTATACTTTCGCCACCGACAATTACCTATGCGCCGTAATCAATCGAAAAATACTTCACCCGGAGGAAGAATGTTCCGTTTTTCTTGGCTGGCCCAAATCGTCTGTGCCGCGCTGGCAGCTGGTTCCTTGCAGGCGCAGGACCGCTCGGGGCCGACACTGCCTGCGCCTGTCGATGACATTCCGGTGGCGGAGGATCGGGCGTTTCCCGGCACCATGCGGCTGCGCGTCGATGCCAGTGACACCACGCAGCGGCTGTGGGTCGTGAAGCAGACGATTCCCGTGAGCAGTTCTGCACCGCTGACGCTGCTGTTCCCGGAGTGGCTGCCGGGCAACCACGCCCCGCGTGGCCAGCTGGAAAGGATGACGGGGCTGAAGATTACCGCCCTCGGGCAGCCGGTTGCCTGGCAGCGGCACCCGCTGGACGTCTTTGCCATCGTGGTTGCGGTGCCCCCAGGGGCAACGGAGATCGAACTGGACTTTCAGGCCGCCAATCCGACAGCGGAGAACCAGGGTCGTGTGGTGGTTACCGACAAACTGCTGAATCTGCAATTCGAGCGCGTATCCTTCTATCCGGCCGGCTACTACGTGCGGCGCATCCCGGTGCAGGCGAGCGTGACCTACCCTGCTGGCTGGCAGGCGTTTTCGGCCCTGCGTGGTAGCCAGGAGGGTGCCGTGGTGAACTACGAAACCACCGACTACGAAACCCTGATCGATTCGCCGGTCTTCGCTGGCCAGTACAGTGCAACCGCCGATCTGGGCGAAGGCGTGACCCTGGCCATGGTGGCGGACGACCCCAAGGAACTGGTGCACAGCGACGAGCAACTCGCCATCCACCGCAAGCTGGTGAGCGAGGCTGTCGCCCTGTTCGATTCCCGCCACTACGACCACTACGATTTTCTGCTGGCCATCACCAGTGAACTCGGCGGCATAGGACTCGAGCACCATCGCTCGTCGGAAAACAGCGTAGAACCCGGCTATTTCACCCGCTGGGAGGACGGGCCCGGTGACCGGAATCTGCTGCCGCACGAATTTACGCACAGCTGGAACGGCAAGTTCCGCCGCCCCGCCGGACTGTGGACACCAGACTATCGCACGCCCATGCAGGACGAACTGCTGTGGGTCTACGAAGGCCAGACCCAGTTCTGGGGCTATGTCCTCGGTGCGCGTGCCGGCCTCTTCAGCAAAGAGCAGACGCTGGATGCCATCGCTTCCATTGCGGCCCGCCTCGATCTCGCCAAAGGACGGCAATGGCGTCCGCTGGTCGATACCACCTTCGACCCCATCATTGCTGCTCGCAGACCCAAGGCCTGGAACAGCTGGCAACGCTCCGAGGACTACTACAACGAAGGGCTGCTGCTCTGGCTGGAGGCGGACGGCATACTGCGACGCGAGAGCAACGGCGCACGCGGGCTCGACGATTTTGCCGCCGCTTTCTTCGGTGTGCGTGACGGGGATTACGGCCAACTGCTATACACGCGAGAAGACGTCATTACTGCCCTGCAGAACGTACAGCCCTACGACTGGAGCGGCTTCTTCGCCGCCCGAGTCGACCAGACCAGTACCGAGGCTCCCAAGAGCGGGCTGGAGCTCGGGGGTTACCGGCTGGTTTACCGGGACACGCCAAGCAGCATCAGCAAGAGTATCGAGAGTGATCTCAAGGGTGTGGATCAGAGTTACGGCATCGGACTCGTCGTGACCAACGAAGGCAACGTGCAGACCGTGGTATGGGACAGCCCGGCCTTTGCTGCCGACCTGGCGGTTGGCATGCAGATCGTGGCGATCAATGGCGTGCAGTTCTCGGCGGATGCATTCAGGACGGCCCTCGAACAGTCTGGTTCGTCCGGCGCGTCGCTGGAACTGATCGTCAGGCAGGGCAAGAACTACCGCACCGTAAACATCGACTACCGGGACGGAGTGCGCTATCCGCACCTCGAAAAAATCACGGATGGCGAAGGCAGTCTCGACCTGCTGCTGGCCCCTCGCACCTAGCCGCCGCAGGCTCAGGCGAGCGACAGGAAGAATCCGGCGATCGCCGCGCTCAGGAGATTGGCCAGAAACCCTCCCAGGACGGCACGCATGCCCAGCGCCGCAATCTCGTTGCGACGCTCGGGCACCATGGTGCCCACGCCGCCGAGCAGCACAGCGACCGACGCGATGTTGGCAAAGCCGCACAGGGCGAAGGTGACCACCGAGCGCGTGTAGTCGCTCAAACTCGCCTGGCGCAGCGAATATTCCGCGTAGGCAACGAACTCGTTGAACACCAATTTCTGCCCGATGAGGCTACCGGCCTGCAGGCTCTCGCCCCAAGGAATACCGAGCAGCAGCGCCAGTGGCCGGAACAGCCAGCCCAGCAGCACCTGCAGAGTCAGCCCTTCGACACCGACGAGGGAGCCGAGCCAGGTGAGAATGCCGTTCAGCATGGCGATCAGCGCCACGAAGGCCAGCAGCATGGCACCGATATTCAGCGCCAGCTTGAGACCATCCGTGGCACCGGCTGCGGCTGCATCGACGATATTGACATGCAGGTCGCTGGACAACGGCGGATCGGCCTCACGCGAGCGCACATCGCTGGTTTCTGGCTCCAGCAGCTTGGCCATCAGCAGCCCGCCGGGGGCTGCCATGAAGCTGGCTGCCAGCAGGTAACGCAGCTCCACGCCGAGCGCGACGTAGCCCGCCAGCACCGACCCTGCCACGGTCGACAACCCCACTACCATCACGGAAAAAAGTTCGGAGCGGCTCATGTGCGGCAAATGCGGTTTGATGACGAGTGGCGCCTCGGTGTGACCAACGAAAATATTGGCAGCAGCCGACATCGATTCAGCCTTGCTGGTACCGAGCAGAGCCTGCAGCGCACCTCCGATCAAGCGGATGATCCAGCCCATCACACCGAGGTAGTAAAGCACCGACACCAGCGAGGCAAAGAACACCACTACTGGCAGCACATGCACAGCGAATACCGTGCCGAGGCTGTAGCTGCCAATCTCGCCGAAGATGAATTCGATGCCGGCCTGGGCAAAGGCCAGCACGCCGGCCACGCCCTGGGAGATGTTTTCCAGCAGCACCCGACCCGCTGGCACGTAGAGAGCCACGGCACCCAGCAGGAACTGCAAGGCGAAAGCGATGCCGGTCGTTCGCAGGTTCACTCGTCTACGCTGGGAGGAGCAGAGCCAGGCAAGCGCAGGAAAGACGGCAATGCCGAGCAAGCAGAGCAGGGTTTGCATCAGGAATCCCGAGAGTCGGTGGGCAAGCGCGGATGGTGCAGCCTGCGGACGATGATGTCGATGGCCGCGACAAGATCGAGCTCAGCGGTCAAGACCAGATCGGCCTGCTGCTGCCAGCAGGCACGGTACTGCCGGGCCATCGGAGCAGCGTTGGCAGCGAACTGGGCTTCCACCGAGGCCCGCGAGCGGCCGCGCTCGCGCAGGTCCCGGTCGATACGCCGCTCCAGACACGTGGCCAGCGGGGTGTCCAGCCAGACTTTCAGGTCGAAGTGACGCAGCAACTCGGGAGAACTGAACAGCAATATGCCTTCGACGATCACGAAGGGACGCGGGATCAGCCACACACAGCCGTCGGCGCGCGTGTGCTGCGCGTAGTCATAGCGGGGCACCGCGATCGGCGCAGCGCGGCGGAGCTGCTGAAGATGGGACGCCAGCAACTCGTGCTCGAGGGCGGCCGGCTGGTCATAGTCGGTCTGCAAACGCTCGGCGAAGGAGAGATGCGACTGATCGCGGTAGTAACAGTCCTCGGCAAGCACGACCGCCCGCGACCCGCCTGAGAACGCCGCAGGCTCCTGTGTCCCGGGTCGGTTGAGCGGCGCACCCGGATCGGCAGCATCGAGCGCCTCGGCGAGCCTGCGCGCCAGCGTGGACTTGCCGGCACCCGAGGCACCGGTGATGGCAATGAAGATAGGTGTCACGGAATTCACTGAGGGTCGAGGGGGTGCAGTCACTGCCGGAAGTCAGCCATGTTAGCCCATGGCAAGGTCTGCGCTGCAGCGCCGCCGACGTATACGCGGCGGGCGCGCCGATGGTCAGCGCGTCCTATAATCCGTGCTACCTATACGCCGGAGCAGACCATGCTGGAGCAACGCCCCCCCTTTCCCCCATTCGATGCAGAGAGCGCGCGGCAGAAAGTGAGGGCAGCCGAAGACGGCTGGAACAAACGCGATCCGGAAAAAGTGGCCCTCGCCTATACCGAGGACAGCGACTGGCGCAACCGCGCCGAGTTTTTCCGCGGGCGCGCCGCCATTGTGGACTTTCTGCAACGCAAATGGGCGAGGGAACTCGACTATCGCCTGATCAAGGAACTCTGGGCCTTCACCGACAACCGCATCGCCGTTCGCTTCGCCTACGAGTGGCATGACGATAGCGGGCAGTGGTTCCGCTCCTACGGCAACGAAAACTGGGAATTCGACGACAACGGACTGATGCGTATCCGGCGCGCCAGCATCAACGACCTCGCCATCACGGCGCGGGCGCGCCTGTTTCTCTGGCCGGCAGGACCCCGCCCGACCGACCACCCCGGGCTCACTGAACTTGGTTTGTAGCGACTACGCTTTCCCGCCCGGGCCACGGGGGAATTGCACGACCTTCCAGGAACGCAAGCAACACAGAACAGGCAGCATCGGCGAAGCGCGCATAACCGGCATCGGTCGGCCAGCCAATGTGCGGCGTCAGGATGACATTCGGCAGCTTTGTCAGAGGATGCCCTGCCGGCAGCGGTTCTTGTTCGAACACGTCGAGTCCGGCACTGGCAAGGCGGCCCGTTTCCAACGCTGAGACCAGCGCAGCTTCGTCGACGAGGGGTCCGCGGGCCGTATTGATGAGGCAGGCGGACCGGCGCAGCAGACCCAGTCTGCGGGCATCGATCAACCCGCGCGCGGCAGGCGTGAGCGCGGGATGGATCGACACCACGTCGGCCTCAGCAAGCAGCGCATCGAGTTCACGCAGCTCGGCACCAGCAGCTGCCGCCCGTGCCGCGTCGAGCGTTGGACTCCAGGCGATGACGCGCATTCCAAAGGCGCCCGCGAGGCGCGCAGCATGGCTGCCGACGCGACCCAGGCCGACGACGCCAAACGTTTTGCCCTGCATCACCGGTGTCGACGGTACCTGCCAGCTGCCCTCGCGCAGCTGGCGATCGAGCTGAGGTATCCGTCGCATGCAGGCGATGGCCAGACCAATGGCAAGCTCTGCAGCACCAACGGAGTATCCCCCGGACGCTTGAGCAACAACGATCCCATAGTCGCGCGCCGCGCCGAAATCGACGTGGTTGGCATGATTACCCGTCTGTACGATCAGCTTTACGGTGGTGAGTGCTGCTAGGAATTCCCGATTGAAGCGCGTGCGCTCCCGATTGGCGATGACGGCATCGAAACCGTCGAGAGCCGTCGCAGCGGTCGGCTCCGTGAAAATTTCCACCTCGGCCCGTTCACGCAATTTCGCCACGCCGGCTGTCGTGCCCCAGGCGTGATGAACATCGTCAAGAATCGCTATGCGCATGATCAAACCTAGGAAAAAACGATCCAGCCGAACATTATCCAGCTGAACAACGCGCCGATCACCGACATCGACAGACCCCAGATGAGCAAGGTATTGAACAGCTTCCTCAGGTCCGTTCCGTCCGCGGCTCCTGCCATGTACAGCGCACCGACCGTCGACAGTGACGACAGATCCACCAGGCTCGCACTGACGGCCATCGCCCACGCAATAGGTAGTGGTTCGATGCCACCCAATTGTTGCGCGAGCGATGGCACCATCGGCAGAAAAGCCGGCAGTACGACGCCGGACGTGCTGCTGTAGACGGATGTGAACCCTGCGCCGAACGCCACGATGGGTTCTATCGTTGCCGGCGTCGAGATCGCAGCGATGCCGGAGGTAATGAGTTCGAGGCCGCGCGTTTCCTGCAGCATCGCGACCAGCACCGTGACACCGGTCACCATGAGGATGACACCCCAAGGCATGCGCTTGATTGCCTGTTCCTCATCGACGGTACGCAGCAGTATCAGTGCCGCCGCGACGATGATCGCCGCCATGCCGACGTCGAGGGAAAAGGCCACCACGGCAAGGATCAGCGCTGCGATGCCGCCAGCGGTCAACCAGTGCTGTCTCTGCAGCGCCTGGCCCTCCTGGCCCGCGGCGGGATCCGCTGAAGCATCAGACATGGTGGATGACGAGCCCGTGCGGAAAAGCCTCAGCCCGCCGAACAATACAAAGCCCGCGATGGCGACAAGCGTATGGGCCAGCGCATTGAAGCCGAAGGTATACCACTGGTAACCGTCGAGTCCGATGCGGGCCATGATGTCGTGTGCGACGATGCCGGTTGGTGCAAACGGCGACATGGTGCCCGCCAGCACACCATTGCCAGCCACGACGACCATCACGAGAGGTGGAATACTGGCGCGGGCAGCAGCGGCCATTGCCGGCAATGCAAGCAAGGCAGCAGCTGGCGTCGCACCCGCGCCGATCGTCGCGATGATGAAACCGACCAGAAAAAACATCGCTGGCAAGACGGCGGCGTTGCCCTTGCACAACCTGACGGCGTACCCCGTAAGCCGCGACAAGGTACCGTTGCAGTTGGCGATGGAGAACAGCAGTGTCACGCTGACGAGTGTGAACAACAGCTCCGTGGGAAAGCCTGCCAGCACGTCATCCGCCGACAGGTCACCGAAAAACACACCAACGATCAGCGCCAGGGCGAGTGCCAGCACACCGATGTTGACAGTCGTCGTACAGCTCAGCACGACGGCGAGGAGCAGCGCAGCGACGGATATCCAAGCCAGGCTCATGTATTGCCCGAGGCCTTGGCTGAATGACCAAGACAACGCACGAGGTCGGTGATGCGCGGCAACTGTTCGACTGACTCCGCCATCGAGAAGGCAGCACTGATTTCGGCCTCATCGAGCAGCAGAGCAGCGCAGTCACTGAACTTTTCGTAGAGCTCGCCACGGGTAAACGGCAGGTCGGGACCACCTCGGTAGCGTTCATCGGCAGGTTGTATGAGCGTGCGCCCATCGGTGAGGTCGACCTCAACCGTGCTACGAATCTTCTCCCAACCCATGGCTTCGATGGCGGGGTCGAGGATGCGCTGCACTTTTCGCATCATTGCTTGCACAGCGGGACTGCGAACGAATTCATCGGTGAATTCCCCAATGCCTGCTTTGCGCCGCAGCGCGATGGCACTGACCATGAAGGCCGGGCAGAACTTGGCTTCCAGTTCATTGGTGGCGATGTCGTAACGCAGCGGGTTCAGAATGTTGGAGCCGGCGCGAACCCTGATTGCTGCGATGGTATCGGGCGCGACATCGTGATCCAGGACGAGACGCCGCATCGCATCCATCGTGGGATGACCGAGAACGCCACAGGGATAGGGTTTGATCGACACGCCCGGACTGACGATCGTGTAGGGATTACCGAGACGCCCGAAGATCCGGTCTGCATCAAAACCCTGACCGTGGCTGAAGGTGCTGAAAAAACCCCAAGGCGGATCCAGCGCTTCATGGCCGCCGGTGAATCCGCGCGCCGCGAGCTCTGCTGCGACCACCCCATTCTGGGCGGCGCGTCCTACGTGCAACGGTTTGGTCATGCTGCCGAAGTTCACACGAATCCCTGACGCGGAACTGGCCGCAATCGCCAGCATGTGCGGTATCTCCTGCTTGCCGAGGCCCAAGAGTTTTGCCGCAGCGACGGCTGCGCCGAACGTGCCGATCGTGCCCGATGTATGAAAGCCCCGCATGTAATGGGCAGGATCGATCGCTTCGGCAATCTTGCACTCGACCTCGAATCCGGTCAGAAACGCTTCGAGAAACGCAGGGCCCGAGCAATTTTGGCGTTCACCAACGGCCAGCGCTGCTACCAGCGGAGGGATGGTCGGATGCGTGAGCAGACCGAAGATGCGGTCGGCACTCGTCGCCAGCTGTGTATCGTCCCAGTCCAGTGCATGCCCAGCAGTCCCATTGATCAGCGCAGTGAGTGCAGCGCCTGCGCGGAACGGCTGCCGGCCGAACGCCGTGGCTTCGGGTTTTGAGTCAGCAGCCGCCGAGAGCTCCGCAACGATGCGTGCAGCAGGCTGGACAGATCCCGCCAGCATCACGCCAAGGCCATCGATGATGCAGCGCTTGCCGATGTCGAGTGATTCAGGCGGGAAGTCTGCTAGCTGGACTGACGCGATAAAGTCGGCGACAGCCTCGGTGATGCGGGGTGTTGTTGTGCCTTTTGTCGTGTTCACTTTTTGTACCTGAAGCTTCGGCAAGGACTATAAACAGCCGGGTCAGCATCGTCGAGCCTGAAATCCGTGCCCGATGCGCAACCTGTCCCCCCTGGCTGTATAGGGTTCCGGCGACCACGGCAAGCCGCGAGAGAGCACAAGAGAGGTAGAGAGAGTGCTAAACCTTGCCGAGGTAGGCTCGCAGCCGCGGCGGAAAGGTTCTGCGCACCATCAGCTTCTGTACATCCCACGCGGCGAGCTCGGCGTGGGGCCGCAGCAGTTTGGCCTCGTCTCTTTCCAGCACTGCGATCGGCAGGCCGTCTTCAAAAAGGATACGGTTGCCAACGAGGTGAGGTACGCGCTTCTCCGGCAGCAGGGTGCCCAGCAGGTTTAGGGGATCGGTGGCGTTGAGCAGGTGGCGCAGCGGGGCATGATTCGCCGGGCTGCTGCCGGGGATCCCAGTGGCAGCGTTTTCGCAGCGGGCTTGCCAACTACGGTGCTGAGCTCGCAGTGCACTGACCGTATCGGCGAATGCGAACTGCTCGCCGCCTACCCCAGCGATGAAGCGACCGCCACGAATCTCGCCGCGCAATTCCATGCGGCGCAGTTGCAGCAACAGCTGCCGCCAGGGTGGCGCATGGGTTTCTCGCTCCAGCACCTTGCGGCACAGAACGCCCCAGCGGGCGGCATAAATGCCGATCAGTCGCTGCAGCTGCGCGACATCGAGGGCCTTGTCGTTTTCGACTGGCCTTGGCAGCAGCGACCAGCGGCCGGCATCCTCCATGCCGTAGATGGCGCGACGCCGCTCGTGACTGCCCAACCGTGGCTTGTGGCTGTCTGGCGTAAGCAGCGCGCGTAGTCCGGTGAAATTGTCGCTGGTCACCAGACCGAGACTGAACAGTTCCGCCAGCGCCTGCTCGACCTGCACTGGTAGCAGACCGGAATGGCGCGTGAGATCCGTGAAGAAACTGGCGCCATGGCGCGTCAGAAGTTCCTGCACCAATGAGGCCTGTGAAGACAGCAGTTCCGCGGCGATCGGCTGCTGCGGAGACAGCGCCTGCCACAGGTCGAGATTGCTGCGCTGGACCAGATTGAGTGGCGTGCTCTTCACCGGACCGGCGAGCCTGCCGGCAGCCTCCGCCTCGCGCGGCTGCAGGAGCCGTCCAAAACTCACCTGCCCACTGATGCAGAGCTGGTCGAGCCAGGCTGGATCGTAGTTGGCAAGCCGGGCCGGCAGCAGATCACTCTCCCAGGCGGTAGCAGGCGCCGTGCTGCCATCGAGTTGCTGAAGTACGCGGCGGAGACTGTCGGCGGTGGCAATCGCGGGCGCGGCAGCTTCGTCGCCGAGCGGCTGCAGACCGTGCAGGGAGAACAGGAACTGCATGTAGACCTGCAGCGACACCGGCTTGATGCTCTCGCGGTGTATGTCGAGCGTGTAGCGATGGATGCGGTGCAAGAGTCGCCGCTCGCACCACTCTTTTTCCTGCGCTGCAGCCACACCCTGCGCGAGCCCGGTCAGTGGCGTGTAGAACCCCTGGAAGGCAAAACCCTCCACCTCCAATGCCCGCAGCGCAAACTCCACGTCACCGCGCGCGGCCCCTAGCGATTCCGCGAGCTCAGTGGCAGTAACTGGTCCGAGTGCTTCCAGTCGACCGCGCAGCAGCTCGGTGAGAGGTGCCTCCGTTACGGCCTGCTGCTGCAGCGTGGCGGGCAGCGGCAGCGCCGGCTTGCAGTACCAGTCACCGCCCAAGGCGGCAAACAGTGGCTGTTTTTCGGCGGCTATGACCAGCCGCACGCTGCCACGCTGAACCAGTGTGGCCCGCTGCTGCCGGGCTAGTTCGTGGAAATACGGCGACAGATCGATTTCGTCTTCAGGCTGCCCTGCCAGCCGGCCATGCAACTCGGGCCAGGTCATGAACCCGGTCAGCATGAGTGCATCGTGCAGTTCGTCGGCACTCTGCACAGAGGGCCAGGCCTCTTCGCGCACGCGTGCGATGGCAGCGCTGCTCAGCTCGCTGTAGTCGGCCTGCTCGGCAGGATCCACCCAGCTGCGGTGGCGGATTGCCAGTGTGCGCCGCTCCTCGAATGGCGCATCGTCGAGGAAGGCATAGGGTCTGGCATTGATGATTTCCTGAGCGAAAGGGGAAGGTTCGCGCAGATCGCGCGCCACCAGCGCCACCTCGTTGCGCTCGATGCGGCCGACGAGTGCTTCAAGTTCATCGATGTCCATGGCTTCGTGCAGGCAGTCTCCAATGGTTTGCCGGACCAGCGGATGTTCTGGCACCTCGCGCGGACCACTGATGTTTTCCTGGCAGGCCAGTTGATCGGGAAACACCTGTGCCACGAAGTCTTCGGCCGCCATGCGCTGGAACTGCGGTGGTACGCGCTTGCCGTTGCGGTTGCGGGCCACTGCCAGGGCGCGACTGGCATTCCAGCGCCAGCGCACCTCGAACATGGGTGCATCGAGCAAGGCCTGGACCAGCACATCGCGCACGCTGGAACTTTGCAGGAAGTGGAATACCTCGGCCAACTCGAAACTGTGCACCGACCCCAGCGAGATGACGATGCTGTCTTCGTTGGCTGCCGCCTGCAGTTCGAAATTGAAGGTACGGCAGAAGCGCTTGCGCAGGGCCAGACCCCAAGCCCGGTTGACGCGGCTGCCGAAGGGCGCATGGACCACCAGATGCATGTCACCCACCTCGTCAAAAAATCGCTCCAACACCAGCGTTTCACGCGTGGGCATCACACCGAGAGCGTTGCTGCCGGTGTAGAGGTAGGTCGCCAGCTGGTCTGCTGCCGATTCGTCGAGGCCCACTTCCTGCTCCAACCAACGCACTGCCGTTTCGGTGGCGACCGCAAAACGCTGATAAAGCTCGTCGCGCAGCCGAGAAACTGCCTCCGACAGTTCCCGGGTCCGGCCCGGTCCCTCGCCCAGCCAGAAAGGAATGGATGGCGGCTGGCCCTGGGCATCCGCCACGCGTACCTTCAGACCATCCACCCGCAGTAGTCGCCAGCTATGATTGCCCAGCGTGAAAATGTCGCCCGGGACCGATTCGAGTGCGAAATCCTCGTTGAGCGAACCGACCACCACATCTTCCGGGTCGAGGACCACCTGGTAGTCGAACATGTCGGGAATGGCACCACCGTTGGTAAGCGCGGTCAGCCGCGCGCCCTTGCGCGGCCGCGCCCGACCATTGATCTGGTCGAGATGGACCCAGGCACCGCTGCGGCCACGTCGCGAGCTGTAGCCGGCCGACAGCATCTGCAGGATGTCGTCGAACTCGCGGCGGGTCAGATCGCGATATACCCAGGCGCGCGTCACCCAGCGCCAGAGCTCCTCGAGACTGCAGCCGTCACCGCCCTCTTCCTGGCAGGAGAGTTCCGCCACGATCTGCTGGGCGAGGATGTCGAGTGGCTTGGCCGGGATCACCAGACGGTCGAGCTCACCGCGACGAATGGCGTCTAGCAGCGCCGTACACTCCACGAGGTCGTCACGTGTGAGGGGAAACAGCACTCCCTTGGGCACACCGCCCACCTGGTGACGACTGCGGCCAACCCGCTGCAGGAAGGCAGCGATACCCTTGGGCGATGCGATCTGCACCACGAGCTCCACCGCGCCGATGTCGATGCCAAGCTCCATGGACGCCGTGGCCACCAGCACCCGCAACTCGCCACGCTTGAGGCGTTGCTCGGCATCGAAGCGATGATCCTTGCTCATGCTGCCGTGGTGCGAGCCGACCAGTTCGGCACCGATGCGCTCGCCGAGCGTATGGGCCAGTCGTTCGGCCAGCCGACGCGTGTTGACGAAAATGAGCGTGGTGCGGTGCTCGGCAGTGAGCTGTTCGAGCCGCTGGTAGATTTCGCCCCATACCTCGTTGCTCATCAGCGCTGTGAGGGGAGAGCGCGGCACCTCCAGCTTCAGGTCCAGCCGGCGGCGGTGGCCGCTGTCGACGATCACGCAGTCCGGACTGCCATCCGGCAAGCAATCGCTGCCCACGAGATAGTGCGCAACCTGTTCGATGGGTTTTTGGGTGGCCGACAGTCCGATGCGCTGGATGCGCTGACCCACGAGGTTCTGCAACCGTTCCAGCGACAGTGCCAGATGCGATCCGCGTTTGTCGCCCAGCAGGGCATGAATCTCGTCGACGATCACGGTGTCGATCGATCCCAGCAGCCGACGCCCGCCCTTGCTGGTGAGCAGCAGGTACAGCGACTCCGGCGTGGTGACGAGGATATGTGGGGGCTGCTTGAGCATGGACTGCCGCTCCTGCTGCGGCGTATCGCCGGTACGCACCGCCACGCGCAGGTCCACCTGACCTCCCCCGAAGTCGGGCAGCAGGGTGGCAATACCGGCGAGGGGAAACTCCAGGTTGCGGCGGATGTCGTTGCCGAGCGCCTTCAGCGGCGACACATAGAGCACGCTGCACTGCCGTCGGTAATGGCCAGCTTGCAGGCCCTGCTGCAACAGGCGATCAATGGCCACATAGAACGCTGCGAGCGTCTTGCCACTGCCCGTAGGTGCAGCGATGAGCGTATGCCGCCCGGCGCGGATGGCAGGCCAGGCCTCTTGCTGGGGCAGCGTTGGCGAACCGAGCTCACGCGCGAACCAGGCGCGCGCGGCAGGATGGAAGCTGGCCAGACTGTCGTTGGAATCGGTCATGACTGCGGGCACTGACAGCAGGTAATGTGCAAAAGCCGAGGATTGCCGGGGGCTGGACGGCAAGCCCGGGGAATTGGGTTATAGTAGCCGCACCCCACGAATTTCCGGCCCATCATACCGCCAGCGCCCATGCGGCTGAACATCAAATACAAGCTGTTTTTCCTGCTGCTTTCCGCCCACTTGCTGGTGTACCTCGCGATGTACAGCGTGGGCTACTACAACTTCAGCCAGGGCTTCCTGGACTACGTCAGCCGCATCGAGGAAAGACAGATTCCGGCCCTGCTGAAAGGGCTGGAGCAGTTCTACCAGAACAACCGCACCTGGGAGCCGATCCGCGCCAGTCAGCAGGAATGGTCGGATCTCATCGCCTACAGTATCGAAAGCGCGATCGACCCCGATCTGATCGAAAACCGGCGGCGGACCGCGCGGCCGACGCCGGTCGGCTTCACGCCCAACGACTGGTATTACACCTCGGAATACAGTCCGGCACGGCCGTATCTGCATCTGCTCGACTCCGACCAGCAGATCGTTCGCGGCAATCCCGGCGCCTATGTACCAGAGCTCGTGACGCTGAACCCCGTGGTGGTCGACGGCGAGACCGTCGGCTTTCTCGCCGTCACCAGTAGGCAGCAGCTTTCGGAGCAGGCCGATCTGCTGTTCGCCGAGCAACAGCAGAACAGTTTCATTTTCCTGGCGCTGGTGCTGGGTCTGATTTCGGCCTCCATCGCCTTTCCCGCCGCTACCGTGCTCACGAGACCGATCCGCGAGGTCGTGGCAGGTACGCGCGCCCTCACCAACGGCGATTACAGCTCCCGCCTGCCGGTGCGCGGTTCCGACGAAATCAGCCAATTGAGCGAAGATTTCAACACGCTTGCCAAGACGCTCGACCAGAACCGTACGGCGCGCCAGCAATGGATCGCCGACATCTCCCACGAGCTCCGCACGCCGCTCGCCATCCTGCGCGGCGAGCTCGAAGCCGTTCAGGATGGCGTCAGACCCCTCAATGCCCAAACGCTGGATTCACTGCACCAGGAAGTGGTCCATCTCACGACGCTGGTGAACGATCTGCACGAGTTGTCGCTGTCCGACATCGGTGCGCTCGTCTACGAGCGCCAGGAGATGGACCTCGGTGAACTGCTGGAACAAAGCATCGAAAAACACTCCTCACTGACCAGCAAGTCGGGACTTAAAGTCGAATTGATGATCGGTAATGGCCAGCAGGGGCCGCTGGAGATGCTCGGAGACCCCGACCGCCTGCTGCAGTTGTTCGACAATCTGCTGCAGAACTCCTGCCGCTACACGGCCAGCCCCGGCCAGATCAAGGTAGAGGCCCGCAAGCAAGGCAACCAGATCGTCATCGACTGGTACGACAGCGAACCCGGCGTCAACGACCAGGACCTGGAGCACTTGTTCGACCGCCTTTACCGCGTGGAAACATCGCGTAACCGGGCACAGGGCGGCTCGGGGCTGGGTCTGGCGATTTGCCAGAACATCGTCCACGCGCATGAAGGCACCATCAAGGCCAGTCATTCCCCTCTCGGCGGCTTGCGGCTGACCCTGTGCTTTCCCTGCCGCACAAATCAGGTAGAGTGAAGTTGTCACCCCGGTTCGCCGGGTGTTATCGAGGAGTCCCGACATGACACAGCACGTCCTAATCGTGGAAGACGAGGAGAAACTCGCCAGCCTCCTGCAGGACTATCTCGTCCAAAGCGGCTTTGGCGTGACCTGCCTGCACGATGGTGCGGCCGTGCAGCCCTGGCTGGCGGAGCACCACACCAATCTGGTCCTGCTGGACATCATGCTGCCCAACAAGAGCGGGGTGGATATCTGCAAGGAAATACGCAAGCACTCGCAGCTCCCCGTCATCATGATCACCGCGAAAGTGGACGAGATCGACCGGCTGCTGGGGCTGGAATTAGGTGCCGACGACTACATCTGCAAACCCTTCAGTCCGCGGGAGGTGGTGGCACGCTCCAAGGCCGTGCTGCGCCGCAGCGAGGGCAAGGACAAGCCGGCGGACCGTGGGCTGATGCTCGATATCGACACCTACAAGGCCACCATTCATGGCACTGACCTGCACCTCACGGCGGTGGAGTTCCAACTGCTCAAGGTGCTCTCCGACCAGCCCGGGCGCATCTTTTCGCGTAGCGTGCTGGTCGACAAGATCTATTCTGATGGTCGCGTGGTGAGCGATCGCACCATCGACAGTCATATCAAGAAACTGCGCAAGAAGATCAGTGCGGTGGTGCCGGAAGAAGAGCTTATCCATTCGCTGTATGCCGTGGGCTACAAGTTCGAGTGGCAATGACATGCGCTTGGTAGTTCCGGGAGCGCTGGGACTGGCGCTGCTGCTGGGGCTTGGCGGCTGTGCACTGCCCAGCGCAGCCCAGCCATCCGCTGCAACGCCGTCTGTCGACCAGTCAGCCGATTTTGCCGCGTGGCTTGGCGCGCTGCGCAGCGAAGCTGCCGACGAGGGCATCAGTCCGGCAACGCTGGATGCGGCCTTTGCCGGAGTCACGGCACCACTGCCGCGTGTGCTCGAACTCGATCGTAGCCAGCCCGAATTCGTGCAGACCTTCTCCGGCTACATGAAGAATCGGCTCAGCGATGCGCGTATCCGCCGGGGTCGGGAAATGCTCGAACTGCATCGTGACCTGTTCAGAGACATCGAGGGGCGCTACGGCGTGCAGCCCCAGTACCTCGTGGCCTTCTGGGCGCTCGAGAGCAATTTCGGCGACTACACCGGTGGCTTTTCGGTCATCAACGCCCTTGCCACCCTCGCCTTCGACGAGCGGCGCGCGGCGTTCTTCCGCAGTGAATTGCTCACGGCACTGCGCATCATCGATGCGGGCCACATCAGCTCGAGCGCGATGACGGGCTCCTGGGCCGGCGCCATGGGGCAATGCCAGTTCATGCCCTCCACCTTTGCAGGCTACGCGGTCGACGGTGACGGCGATGGGCGCATCGACATCTGGCAGTCACTGCCGGACGTGATGCATTCGGCCGCCAATTACCTGTCGCGCGCAGGCTGGCGCCGCGGTGAACGCTGGGGTCGAGAGGTGGTGTTGCCAGCCGGCTTCGACTTTGCGCTGGCCGGCACCGGGGTGCGGCGCACAGTCAGCGAATGGGCCGCGCTCGGGGTGCTGCGTGCAGACGGCTCTGCACTCGGGCAGGCCGATCTGGAAGCGTCTGTCATCCTGCCTGCCGGTGCTGCCGGTCCGGCCTTTCTCGGCTACAACAATTTTCGGACCACCATGGTCTGGAACCGCTCGACCTTCTACGCGATCTCGGTGGGTCATCTGGCCGATCGCTTCCTGGGTGAAGGTCCCATCCAGCACATGCCCCAGGAGGAGGAGCGTGCCCTGGCGCGCGCCGACGTGGAGGAACTGCAGGGCCTGCTCAACAGGGCCGGCGTCGATGCCGGCGAAACCGATGGCGTGCTCGGGAGTCGCACGCGCGACGCCGTGCGTGAATACCAGCTACGCAATCGCCTCACGCCGGATGGACATCCGTCCTTCGAGCTGCTGGAAATCCTGCGCAGCGCCAATCGTTAGTGAGTGGCTAGGGCTGCTCGCTCAGCGCTTCATCCACCAGCGCAAGCAGTGCGGCCGGTGATTGTGGCGAGGGGACCTGCCGTCCATTCAAGAAAAGCGTGGGGGTGGCGAGCACCCCGGCGCGCGTGCCGCTACGCTGGTCAGCCAGTACCTTGTCACGGACTTCAGGCAGCTCGCTGTCGCTGCGCAACTGCTCGACGTTCAGCGCCAGTTCCCCGGCGTAACCTTCGAACAGGGGCGCGGGATTCGCCTCGTTCACCCAGAGCGCCTGATTGGCGAACAGCAGGTCGTGGAACTCCCAGAAGCGCTGCTGCCGGCCGGCGGCTTCCGCATAGCGCGCAGCGAGGAAGGCATGGGCGTGGGTGTCGAGCGGGTAGTGACGGTAGACAAGCTGGACCCGCTCGGCCAAGCGAGGCCAGGCCCTGGCGATGACCTGTTGCTCGGCGGCACAGGCGGGACACTGGAAGTCGGCGTAGACAGTGAGCGTGACCGCCGCGCCCGGGGTCCCCACCACGTGATCGGCGGGACCCACGGCATCGGGTGGCAGGGCCGCCTGACCCGTGAGGAAACCGTGCAGCAGCACGCCGATCACCAAGGGGATCAGGACGATGGCGGCGGTCCTGCCGAGCAGTCCCTGCCACCGTGTCCGGCGCGCGTTCGCGGCCTGTTTTTCCGACTTTATTCGACGCTGCTCGTCTTTCCTGCTGGCCATCATTCACCTCGATGATACGTGTGACGCCCGCCCCGGTGGCGGTGTGCAAATAATGTGGAATTTACCCGACGCCGAAAAGGCGTTCTAGGGTGGCACAATTTGCGCGCTGTACTATCCGCGCACGCGCACTGCGAGCGTGGTCTTGCTGACACGTCACATCAAAACACCCGCAGAACGTTTTATTTTTCAACAGAGGAGTGTCTATGTTTTCCCGTATTGCCATCTTTTTTGCCTGTCTCGGCCTGTCGGCCCTGCTGTGGGCACAGACCGGGCATCCGGCCAAGGGTTCCTGGTCTGGCAACCTCACCAGCGCCAGCGGCGAGGTGACGCGTCTTCGTCTGCTGATCGATGACCACAACGGCGAGTTGAGCGGCGCAGTCAACCCGGGCCGCAATGCTGTCGAGATGAGCAAGGTGACTCTCGATGCCGCCACCTGGACGCTGACCATCAACGCCAAGATGCCAGAGGGCGACGTGGTGCTGACGGGCAAACTCAGCAACCTCGGCTCGTGGCTCAATCGCAAGTACGTGGGCACCTACAAGCAGGGCTCGGCCACCGGCAATTTCGACTTCACCATCAACTGACCATCTTTCACTATTCGGTGCAGACCGGGCCCGTGCTCGGGCACCTTGGAGGAATTCCATGAAAACCACGCTAGCCGCACTCGCCACCCTTACCGCCGGACTGTTGTTTTCCGCCCACAGCTTGGCCCACCACTCCTTCGCCGCCGAATTCGATGCCGAAAAGAAACTCGACATCGCCGGCGTGGTCACCAAGGTCGAATGGACCAACCCGCACACCTACTTCTGGATCGAAGTCGAGGGCAAGGAAGGCGTCGATGTCTGGGGCTTCGAAATGGGCAGCCCAAACGGCCTGATGCGTCGCGGGTGGACCAAGGATACCTTGGCCATCGGCACTGAAGTGATCGTGCGTGGTACGCAGGCGCGCGACGGCAGCACCCGAGGCAACGCCCAGGCCGTCATCCTCGCCGACACCTGCACACGCCTGTTCGCCGGTACCAGCCAGCGCGATTTCGTGGAAGACGAAAGCGCCAAGGTCGAAGGCTGCACGCCCAAACAATAACGACGTCACCGCTGAACAGAGAGGCGCCAATCGTGTCCAAGTATCTGAAACTGAGTTTGCTGGGAGCTGCCATCGTGGCGGCCAGCACCACCCTTGCCCAACCGCCGGCCCGTGAAGAAGGCCCGCGCACGCCCACACCCCGACTGGCCGACGGTACCGTCGACCTCAACGGTCATGGCATCTGGGAACTGCCCTACATCACCGACTTCGCGACGCGGATGGTCGGTGCCCAGAAGGGCGACCAGCCCCCGATGCTGCCCTGGTCCAAGGCGCTGTGGGAGTACAACCGCTCGAACGACGTGAAATACGATCCGGAAGGCTTCTGCCTGCCGCCCGGGGGTCCGCGCTCCATGGGCACGCCCTACCCCGCCGAGTTCGTGCAGCAAGAAGACCGCATCCTCATCATCTTCGAGGGCGGTGGCCACGTGTGGCGTGAAATCCACATGGATGGTCGCGAGCATCCGGAAGATGTTAACCCCACCTACTTCGGCCACTCTGTGGGTCGCTGGGAGGGCGACACGCTGGTGATCGACACCGTGGGCTACAACGAAAAGACCTGGATCGACTTCAACGGTCACGTGCATAGCGATCAGATGCATACCATCGAGCGCATCACCCGGCCGTTCAAGGAAGTCCTGCACTATGAAGCCACCATCGAAGATCCAGGAGCCTACAGCGCGCCGTGGACGGTGGCCTGGGACATCGAATGGACCGACGGTGCCGAGCTGCAGGACTACATCTGCCAGGAAAACAACATCTGGCTGGTGGAGTTGAAAGACGACCTGGGTCACCCCTTCTTCGAGAAGATGGAAGCTCCCTGATCCCTGCTCAGGCAACAGAAAAAGCCCGGAACTTTCCGGGCTTTTTCGTTTAAGGGTTCACACCGTCGACGTTTCCGCCTCGTCTGCCGCTACTACCGCCTGCCGCTGCTGAATCTCCCACATCTGGGCATAGGTGCCCTGCTGCGCCAACAAGGACTGATGCGTGCCCGCTTCGATGATGCGGCCGTGTTCCAGCACCAGGATGCGGTCGGCGTCGACGATGGTGGAAAGGCGATGGGCGATGACCAGACTGGTGTGTCCCCTGGCGACCAGACTCAGCGCCGCGAGGATGCCACGCTCGGTCTTGCTGTCCAACGCGGAAGTGGCCTCGTCGAAAATCAGCATGCTCGGACGCTTGAGAATGGTGCGTGCTATGGCGACCCGCTGCTTTTCGCCGCCGGACAGCTTGAGTCCACGTTCACCCACGAGAGTATCGGCCCCCTCGGGCAGGCGGGCGATCAGGGGTTCCAGCTGCGCCAGCCGAATCGCCTCGTCCACCTCGGCATCACTGGCCTCGGGTCGACCGTAGCGAATGTTGCGGCGAATCGTATCGTTGAACAGCACCGTGTCCTGCGGCACGATGCCGATCGACCGCCGCAGGGACTGGACCTGCAGGTCGCGCACGTCGTGGCCGCCCACCCGAATCCTGCCGCCGCTGCAGTCATAGAAGCGGAATAGCAATTTCACCAGAGTCGACTTGCCGCTGCCGGAGGCACCCACCACGGCCACTTTTTCGCCGGGCGCGATGACAAAACTCACACCAGTCAGGATTTCACGCCCAGGGGCGTAGCGGAAATCGACATCGATGAATTCCACGGTGGGCAGTGTCGCCGCCAGTGCCAGCGCGTCCGGCTTTTCCACGATGCGCGGACGCTCGTCCAGCAGCTTGAACATCTGCTCGATGTTGGCGAGTGCCCCCTTGATTTCACGATACACGAAGCCTAGGAAATTCAGGGGCAGGAACAGCTGCAGCATGAAGGTGTTGACCAGTACGAAGTCGCCGAGCGTCAGACCCTGCTGGGCCACGCCACGCGCTGCCAGCCACAGCATGGCGGTCATCGAAGCGGCCACGATCAGCGCCTGCCCGCCGTTGAGTACGAACAGGCTCAAGCGGCTGTTGCGGCGTGCCCGCTCCCAGTTGTCGAGTTCGTGCCGGTAGAGCTCGGCCTCATAGCGCTCGTTGGTGAAATACTTGACGGTCTCGTAGTTGAGCAGACTGTCGACCGCCCGATTGTTGGTGGCCGAGTCGGCCTGATTCATTTCGCGTACGTAGCGGGTACGCTTCTCGGTTGCCACCACCGAAAACACCACGTAAATCACCAGCGCCACGAAGATCACGGCGGCGAAACCCGCACCGTAGTTGGCGAGGAAGATGCCGATCACCACGGCAAGCTCGAACACCGTCGGCAGGATATTGAAGATCATGAAGCGCAGCAGGAAGCTGATGCCGGATACACCACGCTCGATGTCGCGCGACAAGCCGCCGGTACGTCGATTCAGGTGAAACTCCAGATCCAGGCCGTGCAGGTGCTCGAAGATCTGGAGGCTGATGCGCGTCATGGTTCGCTCGGTCACGCGGCCAAACAGCGTGTCGCGCATTTCATTGAACATGACGTTCATGAAGCGGGCCACCCCGTAGATGAGGATGAGTCCCAGCGGAATCGCCACCAGCGCACCGATGGCGCTGCCGCTGCCGAGCTGTCCATCGAGATCGTCGACGATGTACTTGAGCAGAAATGGCAGGCTGATGGTAGCCAGTTTGGCCAGCGCCAGACTGAACAGCGCCAGTGACGCCCGCGCGCGATACTCGACGACGTAGGGCCACAACAGCCGCAGGGCGTGCCACTTCATGTCGACACCGGCGATATCGCTCGCGCGTGGTTTTGGCATGGATTACCGCCTCGCAGCCGGCAGGCTGCCTCTCGTGTCGTTCAGGGATGGGAGCGCGCGCTCAACTCAGTTGCAGCAGGCGCTGTTCGATACTGGCCTGCAAACCGGCACTGTCGAGTCCACAGGCCCGCAGCAGCTCCTGTGGACGACCATGTTCGAGAAAGCGGTCCGGCAGGCCGAGGACGAGCACGGGCACACGCAGACCACGGTTCTGCAGATGCTCCAGCACGCCGGCCCCCGCCCCGCCGAGTACCGTGTTTTCCTCGATCGTTATCAGCAGGCGATGGCTGCTGGCGAGAGCATCGAGCAGGGCGGTGTCGAGTGGCTTGACGAAACGCATGTCGACCAGCGTGGCCCCCAGCGCCTCTGCCACGGGGCGCGCCGCCGCCAGCAGCGTACCAAACACCAGCAGGGCAGCGCCGTGCCCCTCTCGCAGCACCCTCGCCTTGCCGATGGGCAGCTGCTGCAGTACGGGGTCCAGCGCGCAACCTGTCGCCTTGCCGCGCGGATAACGCACGGCGGCGGGTCCCTTGTACTGGTAACCCGTGTAGAGCAGATGGCGGGCTTCGTTTTCGTCGCTCGGCGCCATCAGCAGCAAATTGGGAATGCAGCGCAGGAAGCTAAGATCGAAGCTGCCGGCATGGGTCGGACCATCTTCACCGACGAGACCGGCGCGATCGATCGCGAACAGGACGTCGAGATTCTGCAAGGCAACATCGTGTATCAGTTGGTCGTAGCCGCGCTGCAGGAAAGTGGAGTAGATGGCCACGACTGGCTTGAGACCCTCGCAGGCGAGCCCGGCAGCGAGAGTGACCGCATGCTGCTCGGCGATGGCGACGTCGAAGAAACGCTCCGGGTAGCGGGCCTCGAATCGGCGCATGCCGGAGCCCTCGCCCATGGCCGGGGTGATGGCGACCAAGGCCGGATCGACGGCCGCCATCTCGCAGAGCCAGTCGCCGAACACGGCAGAGTATGTCGGGGTGGCGTCCTGCGACTTGGCCTTTTCCGACGGTGAAGCGATCTTGTTGAGTGCGTGCATGCCGAAAGGATCGGCCTCCGCCGGACGGTAGCCCTTGCCCTTGCGGGTGACCACATGCAGCAGACGCGGTCCTTTCAGATCCTTGATGTTCTGCAGGATGTCGACGAGACCGTCGAGATCGTGGCCGTCGATGAGCCCGAAGTAGGTGAAGCCCAGTTCCTCGAAGATGGTTGCCGGCGACACCATGCCCTTCATGTATTCCTCGGCGCGATGTGCTGCACGCCACGCCGGGGGCAGCGCCGACAGGACTTTCTTGCTGCCTTCCTTCAGGAAGTTGTAGGGCTTGCTGGCCCACATCCGCGCAAAGTAGCTCGACAGACCACCCACGTTGCGGGAGATCGACATATTGTTGTCGTTGAGAATGACGAGCAGGTCGTTGTCGAGGGCGCCAGCATGGTTCAGCGCCTCGAAGGCCATGCCGGCGGTCATGGCGCCATCACCGATCACCGCCACGACCCTGCGGTCCTCCTGACGCTGCCGGGCAGCCAGCATCATGCCGAGTGCGGCGCTGATCGACGTGCTGGAGTGCCCCACACCAAAGGTGTCGTACTCGCTTTCGGCTCGGCTATTGAAGGCGGCCAGCCCGCCGGCCTGCCGAATGGTGAGCAAGCGCTCGCGGCGACCCGTCAGGATCTTGTGCGGATAGCTCTGGTGACCCACATCCCAGACCAGCCGGTCATAGGGGGTGGCGAAGACATAATGCAGGGCGATGGTCAGCTCGACCACGCCGAGACCGGCACCGAAGTGGCCACCGGTCTGGCCCACTGCATAGAGCAGGAATTCGCGCAGTTGCTCGGCCAGTGCCGGCAACTGGGCTCGCTCCAGCTTGCGCAGATCAGCCGGCAGATCGACGCTGTCGAGCAGCGGCGTGCTGGGGCGGCGCAGGGGAATCTCGTCAAACATCGAGGCCAGGACAGTGGAGCGCCGGTTGGCGCAAACGGGACGGGATTCTAGCAGCTTGCCGGGATCAGGACTCCCGCTCGACCACAAATCGGACCAGACAGCGCAGAACCTCTACGTTGGTGCTCACGGCGCCGAGCGCGGCGCTGGCCGCTGCTGCGGCTGCCGCTAGGCGCTGCCGTGCGGCCTCCACGCCGAGCAGACTGGTGTAGGTTGCCTTGCCCTGCTTGGCATCCTTGCCCTGCTGCTTGCCGCTTACGGCCGTGCTGGCCTCGACGTCGAGGATGTCGTCCTTGATCTGGAAGGCAAGCCCGAGCCACTGGGCGTACTGCCGCAGGGCCGTCAGGGAGGCTTGACTGGCCTGACCGCTGCCGAGCGCACCAAGCAGCACGCTGGCGGTGATGAGTGCACCGGTCTTGAGCCCGTGCATGTCGACGAGTTCCTGCTCGCTGCGCACACTGCCGGTGGCAGCGATGTCCAGCGCCTGGCCCGCCACCATGCCCTGCCAGCCACTGGCCCGGGCGAGTTCAGCGATCATCTGCAATTGCAGCGACGGAGAACACGGTGGCTGCTGGGGGACAGCCAGCAGTTCGAAGGCCAGCGCCTGCAGCGCATCACCGGCCAGGATGGCTGTCGACTCGTCGAACCGCACGTGACAGGTGGGTCGCCCTCTCCGCAGCACATCGTCGTCCATCGCCGGCAGGTCATCGTGGATCAGCGAATAGGCGTGCATGCACTCCACGGCGGCAGCGGCCGCGTCGACCGCCTCGATCGACGCACCGAAGACCTCGGCGCCAGCGTAGACGAGCAGTGGCCGCAGACGCTTGCCGCCACCGAGCACGCTGTACTGCAGCGCCTCCTGCAAGCGCGCTGGCACTCCGGGGCGCGCCAGCGTCTCGGCCAGCACGCGCTCGATGCGCTGCTGACGCCGACTGGCCCAGTCCTGGAAGTCCTGGGCAGACCACTCGCTCATGCGGGGCTCTCGTCGTCCGTGCCTTCGGTATCCGTCTCGAAGGGCACGGCACTTGGGAGTTCGGCACTGGCCAGCAAGATCTGTACTTTCTGCTCAGCCTGCTCGAGGGCCTGCTGACATTCACGCGTGAGCCTGATGCCTTGCTCGAAGGCCTTTAACGCTTCTTCGAGACTCAGGTCTCCCGCCTCCATCGCTTCCACCAGGGACTCGAGATTGGCGAGGGATTCTTCGAAATTGAACGGGGTGTTTTTGCGCGCCATGGCGGAAATTTCGTGTTTTTTGCACAGTCCGCATGGTACTGGCAAATCGTGGATTAAGCACGGATTCAGCGCCTGGGGACGACACTTCCACGCAAGTCTCCGAAGCGGACGAAGAGAAGGTGCAGTGCGAAGCGACCGTCATTCGGGTGACGAGGGAATTCCGGAGGCAGGCCCTGAATCTTGCAGACAGCAGTCCAACAACGTGGCAGAATCCGGCGCGCTGGAATAACCACCAGATATGTTCAACAGGAACCCTAGAGGGGGGAAATTTATGATCAAACGCATCGCACTCACCGGAGCTGTATTGCTGAGCTCCTTGCTGTCGTTCAACGTGATGGCCGCCGCCGAGCAGACTCCGGAAGAAAAAGCCGCTGCCGACGTTGCCAACCGTCAGGCCGTCTTCAAGCTGCTATCGGTTTCCAATGGCGCCCTCGGTGGCATGGCACGTGGCGCTCCCTATGACGCCGCTGCCGCCAAACTCGGCGTTGAGCGCGTCATCATGCTGGCTGGCATGATTCCGCAGCTGTTCAACAACGACACCACCAAAGTCGCCGGCCTGACCACTCGCGCCTCCGACACCATCTGGGCCAACAAAGCCGATTTCGACAAACTAGCTGCTGACCTCGACGCCGGCGCCAAAGCCGCCCTCGAGATCCTCAACAGCAAAGGGGAAGCCGGTGTTCGCGATGCCTTCGGCCAGATTGGTCCGAAGTGCGGCGCCTGCCACGACCGTTTCCGTCTGAACTGAGCTGACTCAGTTACCAAAAAGGCCTTTGCGCAAAACGCAAAGGCCTTTTTTTTGACCGATTACCGTCCCTCAGCGCATGAAGAATGCGACGTAGGCGTCCTGGTCCTCTGGCGTGAGTTTGGACGTATGCTCGATGACGTGGGCCATCTCGCCACCAACGGTCTCGAAATCCGGCGTCATACCCAACTGCAGGAGCGCACGAAAGTCGTCGACCGCCCAGTCAGACAGCCCCTCGGCATTGATCTGCGGTCCGTTCTCGGGAACGCCGCCGAACTCCTGTGCCAACTGCATCATGCCAAGCCCGTTGCGTGGTGTGTGGCATTCGCCACAGTGACCGAGCGCACGTGCCAGGTAGGCGCCTCGCTGAACGGCGGGTTCGGTGGATTCCACCGGCGGCGGTGAGCCTTCCAGAACGCCAGCCATGAGATTCCAGCCTGCCATCAGCCAGTCGAACTGCCAGGCCGGCAGTTCATGATCCGGGACTTCGGCCCGCACCGGCGCGAGTGACATGAGGTAGGCCCCGACAGCCAGCACGTCCTCATCGGTCATCTCCTTGTAGGAACGGTAGGGGAAGGCCGGCCAGTAAAAACCGCCGGAGGGACTGCGACCATGCTTGAGCGCCCGCAGGAAGTCGGCACCCGTCCAGCCTGCGATGCCGGTTTCCGGATCCGGGGTGATGTTCGGAACGTGGAAGGTATTCTTGAAAGGCTCTTCGACCGCAATCACGTAGCCACCAGTGGGTGCCGGGGCACCTTCCGGCTGATGGCAGGAACCGCAGCCGGCGGCGTTGTAGACGTAAGCGCCACGCGTGATGGCTGCCGCATCGGTCGGCAGCGGCAAATCCGGTACCGACGGCGGCGCAAACACCGCGTAGAAGGCACCGAGCGCCACGACGCCTGCCACGGTAAGGACTACTTGTCTGGTTTTCATCTGTCGTTCCTGTGCTGGTTGAAGCTGTCTTTGCCGGACGAGGCCATTCTAACGGTCTTGGCGGTGACCTCCCACCCGGTCCGCCTCCGCGGTGAACTCGTTGGCGAGTGCCGGCTCCGGCCGCGTTTTTTGCTGCTGCTTGTGAACACGCTTTTCTGCGCGCCGACGGGCGATGGTGTCGTGCACGTCACCGCCAAGATGGACTTCACCGCGCTCGCGCGCGAGATCGATCTGATGCTGGCGCTCACGAAAATCCGCCAGTTCCGCCGCACTACGCTGGCCGTGACAACGTGGGCAGCTTACGCCTCGCTCGAACAGCGGGCTTTGCTGATCCGCTTCGGTGATCGGCAGCCGACAGGCATGGCAGAGATCGTGGCTGCCCTTTTCCAAGCTGTGATTCACCGAGACGCGGTTGTCGAAGACGAAGCACTCTCCCTGCCAGAGCGAGTCCTCTGCCGGCACCTTCGCCAGATAATTGAGTATGCCGCCTTTGAGGTGGTACACCTCGTCGAAACCCTGCTGTTTCAGGAAGGCGGTGCTCTTCTCGCAGCGGATGCCGCCGGTACAGAACATGGCGACCTTGCGGTGCCTGACAGGGTCGAGTTCGCTGCGGACGAAACCGGGAAACTCGCGAAACGACTGCGTGCGCGGATTCACCGCCCCCTGGAACGTACCGATGGCCACTTCGTAATCGTTGCGCGTGTCGACCAGCAACACGTCCGGAGCGCTGATCAGCGCGTTCCACTGCTCAGGTTCGATGTGGGTACCGGCCTTGTGCTCAGGATCGATTCCTTCCACACCCATGGTGACGATTTCCTTCTTGAGCTTGACCTTGCTGCGATGGAACGGCAATTCGGCATCGTAGCTCTCCTTATGTTCGAGCGAGGCAAGGCGCGGATCCCGCTTGAGCCAGCCCAACACGGCATCCACGCCGGCGCGCGAGCCGGCAATGGTGCCATTGATGCCCTCGGCGGCCAGCAGCAGGGTGCCCTTGACGCCGTGCGCGCGCATGACGGCGAGCAGAGGTGCCTGCAGTGCGGCGCAGTCCTCGAGCCTGACGAAATGGTAGAGCGCGCAAACGACGACGCCCTGTGGTCTGTCCTTCATGCCAGTGTCCTTTGCGGGGCGGATCGCAAATCCGCAGCAAGAAAGCGGGCGGGATTATAGGGACTGGCCAACATGGCGTCATTTGCGCTGCCGCAAGGCTAGCGACCGAAAAAACGCCCGACATCGATGTGGGGTACCGCCTGCGCAGGCGTGGCAGCCGCGCCGAGGCAGGGCACGGTCGCCAGCAGCGGGGCCGGCAGCTCGCGCTGCAGCGTGGTGACGTTGTCCTCGCGCGCAGCCATGGCCGGATCGATGCTATTGGCCACCCAGCCTGCCAACGTCAGCCCGTCCCGCAGGATGGCCTCTGCGCTGAGCAGGGCATGGTTCAGGCAGCCGAGGCGCAGGCCCACCACCAGAATCACGGGCAGCCTGAGCTGTTTGGCCAGATCGGCCAGCGTTTCGCGCTCGTTGAGCGGAACGCGCCAGCCTCCCGCCCCCTCGATCAGGCAGAGGTCGGCCCGTCGCAGCAACATGCCCTGGCAGAAACCGGCGAGACGATCGACGCTCACGCGGCGTCCCGCGCGCTGCGCGGCCAGATGCGGTGACAGCGGCTCGGCCAGACACACCGGATTGACCTCGGCGTAGGTCAGCTCCTCGCTGGCTGCGGCCTGCAAGGCGAGGGCATCTTCGTTGCGCAGTCCATCAGGCGTCGCCAAGGCTCCCGCGGCAACAGGCTTGATGGCACAGGTGCGCAGACCGGCAGCGCCGGCCGCCTGCAGCAGGGCACAGGACACCAGGGTCTTGCCAACGCCCGTGTCGGTGCCGGTCACGAAGTAGTTATGGCGTTGTCTGGCCGACGGCTGCATGTGCTGTCCTCAGTGCTTTCTCAACTGCAGGGTGATGACCTCCCAAGTAACCGCGACACCCTGCGGGCCGCGCTGGGTGTCGAAGGCGCTGGCCACGGCACGCAGACGATCGCGGCGCGCCAGTCCGACCGGGGCCGACTCGGTGCGCGTGGTGGCACCGAGTCCACGCAACTCGGCCATCAAGGCCTGCCAGTCGGCGTAGTAGCGTTGCAGGAGTCGGCTGCTCACAGTGCCTTCCAGACCGGCCTGCCCCGCCAATTCCCGCAGACGCTCGACGCTCTCGAAGCGGTTGTGCCGCTCGGGTCCACCGCTGCGCTGCCAGGCAGAACGCAATTCCTGCAAGGTGGCCGGGCCGAGAGTCGTGAGCAGCGCGTTACCCCCGGGGCGGAGTACCCTCGCCAGTTCGGCCAGCAGACGCTGAGGTCGCGGACACCACTGCATCGCCAGACTGGAGACCACCAGATCACAGCAGGCTGTCGCCAGCGGCAGCGCTTCGGCATCGGCACAGACCAGTCCGGGAGGCGGGTGCTCCGCAGGTTGTCCAGCGGTTTGCTGCAGCATCGGCAGGGCAAGATCGAGCGCGAAAATCTCGGCCGCCGCGCGGCCCTGCACCGCGCGCGCCAGATAGCCTGTGCCGCAGCCGAGATCGAGCACCCGATGAGCGGCTGTCAGGGCCGGCAGCAAGGTCAGCAAGGCATCTGCCACGGCGCGCTGCAGACCGGCATGAGCATCGTAGTGGCTGGCCTGCCGCGCGAAAGCACGCGCCACGCGCTGGCGCAGGCGTAGCGCGGCGCAGGTATCCGCGGGTGCCGTGACCTCGTTCATGACTCCTCGTTTGGCAGCACCAGCGAATCCAGGGCCTGCAGCAGGCGATCCACCTGTGCCTCGCTGTGGGCAGCGCTGAGGGAGATACGGAGTCGTGCCGTGCCCGGTGGCACCGTGGGTGGCCGGATCGCCGTGACCAGCAGGCCCTGGGCTTCCAGCTGCTGGCTGGCCAGCAACGCACGCTCGGGCGTGCCGAGGATGAGCGCCTGGATCTGCGTCGGTGAATCGGCAATCGGCAGACCCAGCTGGGTGGCTCCGCTGCGAAACCGCTGGATCAGTTGCCTTAGCCGGTCGCGCCGCCAGTTTTCGCTCTCGACCAGACGCAGGCTGGCCCGGGTCGCCTCCGCCATCGCTGCCGGCAGCGCCGTGGTGTAAATGTAGGGTCGGCAGAACTGTACCAGCGCCTCGATCAGATCGTTGCTGCCGGCAACGAAGGCACCCAGTGTGCCGAATGCCTTGCCGAGCGTCCCCATCAGGATGGGGAGACGCTCTTCGTCAACGCAGACACCACTTTCGCGGGCAGCTTCCAGCACGCCGCCGCCGCGCTGGCCCAGGCAACCAAGACCGTGGGCGTCGTCGACCATGAGCAACGCGCGGTGTCGCTCGGCCAGCGCGAGCAGCGACTCGAGCGGTGCCACGTCGCCGTCCATGCTGAACACACCGTCGGTGACGATGAGGCGCAGACCCTCACTGCCTGCGGTCTGCAACTGCGCTTCGAGACGTGCGACATCCCGGTGCGGAAAGCGCTGGAAGCGCGCCTTGCTGAACAGGCCGCCATCCAGCAAGGAGGCATGGTTGAGCTTGTCTTCGTAGACCGTGTCGCGCTCGTCCAGCAGGGTGGTGAGGACGCCGATGTTGGCCATGAAGCCGCTGCCGAACAGCAGGGCACGGCTGCGCCCGGTGAAGGCCGCCAGCTCCTCCTCCAGCGCCTGATGGGCAGCGCTGTGGCCTGCCACAAGATGGGAGGCCCCGCTGCCCGCGCCGTAGGTGTCGAGTCCTCGCGCATAGGCCGCCACCACGGCGGGATGGTTGGCGAGACCCAGATAATCGTTGCTGCAAAATGCCAGCAGTCGCCGACCGTCGACCTGCAACTCGGGTTGCTGCGGCGACTGCAGCTGACGGCGCTGCCGCAGCAGCTGGCGCGCGGCACGCTCCTGCAGGCGCAACTGCAGACGCTGCTGCAGCAAGGCAGAGCCCTGCATCAGCTGGCCGTCATGGCGTCGTGGAACTGGCGCGTTGCGCTCTGGTGCGGCAACGCGGACGGCTGACTGCCTTCCGGGACGAGGCCGAGGCGCGCAAACAACGCCTGGTCACTGCTGGCGAGCGGATTGGAAGTGGTCAGCAGCCGGTCTCCGTAAAAGATCGAGTTGGCACCGGCAAAGAAACACAGGGCCTGCAGCTGCTCATTCATCTGCTCGCGCCCGGCGGACAGCCGCACGTAGGAGGCCGGCATCAGGATGCGTGCCACGGCGATCACGCGCACGAAATCGAAGGGATCGAGGTCCTCGACGTTCTCCAGCGGTGTGCCCTTGATCTTCACCAGATTGTTGATCGGTACGCTTTCCGGGTGCTGCGGCAGGTTCGCCAGTTCGCGCAGCAGTCCCACGCGGTCACGGGCGCTTTCGCCCATGCCGACGATGCCGCCACTGCAGACCTTGATACCGGCCGCCCGCACGTGTGCCAGCGTGTCGAGGCGCTCGTCGAAGTGGCGGGTGGTGATGATCTTGTCGTAGTACTCGCGCGACGTATCCAGATTGTGGTTGTAGTAATCGAGACCGGCCTCGGCGAGGGCGCGGGTCTGTTCTTCGGTCAGCTGGCCGAGCGTCATGCAGGTTTCAAGACCGAGGGCACGCACCCCCTTTACCATCTCCAGCACCAGCGGAAAATCCTTGCGCGAGGGATGTTTCCAGGCTGCCCCCATGCAAAAACGTGTGGCGCCGCGGGCCTTGGCGGTCTCGGCCTCGCCCAGCACCTTCTCGAGCTGCAGCAACTTCTCTTTCTCCAGTCCGGTGTTGTAGTGGCCGCTCTGCGAGCAGTACTTGCAGTCTTCCGGACAGGCGCCGGTCTTGATGGACAACAGCGTGCTGACCTGCACGGCGTTCGGGTCGAAATGGCGGCGATGCACGCTGTGGGCCTGGAACAGCAGATCATTGAACGGCAGCTGGAAGAGGGCCTCGATTTCGGGATTCTGCCAATCGTGGCGCAGGACAGACATGCGGACTCCTTGGGGACAGGGGCGGGTCAGACGCGCACTCGGGCGAGGTCCGCTGAACTGGACTAGAGTGCATGGCGGGCAATACTAGGCAAGGAGGCCAGTGTGTCAACCTGGAACACGAGGCAACTTTACCAGTGGCTGAATTTCGTGCAATTCAGGTTACTGCCGGCCTGCTGCGTGCTCTGTGGCCGCCCGGCAGGCAGGGATCTGGATCTCTGCCGTTCCTGCGAGGCCAGCCTGCCCCGCCTGCCGCCTGGCTGCCCGCGCTGTGCACGACCGCTGGAGGGCAGCCTGCCCTGTCTGCTGTGCCCAGCCGCCGCGGCTGGTCTGGCACGCACCCTTGCGGCCCACCCCTACCGTGAACCCATTGCAACGCTGGTCACGCGCTTCAAGTACCAGCAGGATCTGGCCGCCGGGCGGGTGCTGGCCGAGGGTCTGGCGGCCCAGTTGCGAGCCCATTATCAGGACGCCGCCTGGCCGGAGTTACTGCTGCCGGTGCCCCTGCATCCCAGCCGCTGGCGGGAACGTGGCTACAACCAGGCCGCGCTGATCGCCGGCGACCTCGGTCGCCTGCTGGGTCTGCCGGTCGCGTCGCGACTGCTCGAGCGGGTGCGCATCACACCGCCGCAGCAGGGTCTGCAGGCAGCAGAGCGCCGTCGCAACCTTGATGGCGCTTTTGCCTTGGCAGACGGACCCCTGCCGGCTCGCCTTTCCCGCGTGGCACTGGTCGATGACGTCGTGACCACCATGAGCACGGCGCAGGCGCTGGCCGAGGTACTGCATGCCCGTTGGCCCGTCCTGGAGGTCCAGCTCTGGTGCCTGGCGCGCGCGTGAAGCTCCGCCCAGCCGGCGTCGCGGGTCCCGGGCAGTGCAACGCGGCTGCGGCCGCCCGTCAGCCAGAACTTGGGGGTAACGCTTGAGTTCGGGAGTCGGGCTGTATTTACTGGCAGCACTCATGATCGACCTCGACTTCGACCGCCAGCATCTCTGGCACCCCTACACCTCCATGCAGACCCCGCTGCCGGTTTACCCGGTGGTGGGCGCGAGCGGCGTCCACCTGCAACTCGAGGACGGTCGCACGCTGGTCGATGGCATGGCCTCCTGGTGGAGCGTGATCCACGGCTACCGGCACCCTGTCATCGATGCGGCGATTACCGACCAACTCGGCAGGATGGCCCATGTGATGTTCGGTGGACTCACCCACGATCCGGCCGTGCAACTGGCGCAGCGGCTGGTGCAGTGGACACCACCGGGACTGGAGCAGGTGTTCCTCTGTGACTCGGGCTCGGTGAGCGTGGAGGTGGCGATCAAGCAGGCGCTGCAGTACTGGATCAGTCTGGGCCGCCCGCGCAAGGTCCGCCTTGCCACGCCACGTCGGGGCTACCACGGCGACACCTTCGCCGCCATGTCGGTCTGCGACCCCGTGACCGGCATGCACCATGTGTTCAGCGGGGCCCTGCAACAGCAGTACTTCGTGGCGGCGCCGGCAACACCGTTCGGCCAGACCTGCGCCCCGCAGGAACTCGACGAACTGCGGCAACTGCTGGCTGAGAAGCACGAGGAAATCGCTGCCGTGATACTCGAGCCCATCGTGCAGGGTGCCGGACGCATGTACTTCTATTCGGCCGATTACCTGCGCGGCGTGCGCGCGCTGTGCGACGAATATGACGTGCTGTTGATTGCGGACGAGATTGCCACCGGCTTCGGGCGCAGCGGCAAGCTGTTCGCCTGCGAGCATGCCGGGATCAGCCCCGACATCCTCTGCCTCGGCAAGGCGCTGACCGGAGGCTACCTCAGCTTGGCCGCCACGCTGTGCACGCGTCGCGTGAGTGCGGCGATTTCACGCGCTGGCGCTGTGTTCATGCATGGCCCCACCTTCATGGGCAATCCCCTCGCCTGTGCCGCCGCGATCGCCAGCATCGACCTGCTGCTGCAGTCGCCTTGGCAGGCAAGGATCGCTGCCATCGAGAACCAGCTACGGGTCGAACTGCAGCCCTGTGGGGCGCTACCCGGAGTTCGCGAGGTGCGCGTGCTCGGCGCGATCGGGGTGGTCGAATTGGCGCAACCGGTGGACATGGCAGCGGCGCAGCGCTTTTTCGTCGAGCGCGGGGTTTGGTTACGGCCGTTTGGCAGGCTGCTTTACCTGATGCCGCCCTACGTCATCGCGCCGGCCGACCTGCGCGCCCTCACCTCGGCAATCTACGCTTTTGCCCGCAGCACAGCGGCGCACTGAAACTCCGGAGAACTCCATGGCGCTGGGCGCGACGATGCATGTTTTCACGGTAGACCTGGCCGATGCCGATCGCGGTGTTTACGAGCGCCTGGAGATACGCGCCGCCATGCACCCCTCGGAATCTGCCGACTATCTGTGGACGCGGGTGCTGGCCTACTGCCTCGAGTACCGTGAGGGCATCGCCTTTTCCAAGGGGCTGGCCGACCGCGATGAGCCCACCCTCTATGCGCGCGACCTGACCGGCGCGCTTACCTTGTGGGTGGAGATCGGCACACCGAGCCCCGAGCGGGTGCATCAGGCGGCAAAGGCCGCTCCCGAGGTGATCATCTACTGCCACAAGGACGCCGAGCTTCTGGCCAGCAGGCTGAGCGGAGCGGGCATCCATCGTGCCGAGGACATCGTGCTGTATGCGCTCGACCGCAGCTTCCTTCAGGCGCTGGTACAGCGCCTCGACCGGCGCATGAGTCTGTCGCTGACCGTGTCGGAGCGGCAGCTCTACGTGGGTGTGGGCGAGGCGTCGTTCGACAGCCCGCTGCAGCGGCTGCCCCTCTGCTGAGCGCTGCGCCATCCCAGTGGCCGCGGCCACACCGAACCACCCGGTTTGCCCACCGCTGGGGCCCGGGTCTAGAATGGCCGCTCTTTTCGGGCCAGCCAAGGGAGCCGCCGTGTCCATCGAAATCACCAACATCCAGAAATTCCTCGACCATGCCTCCGTGGAAGTCACGCCGGGTGGCGCGAAAAAGATCGAAGATTTCCGTGCGCTGCTGCGGCCCGGCACCACGGTGTTCGTGACCTTCCTGCCCGGTTCCGACTTCAAGGACACGCTGGAAACCGTCAAGCGCCTGTACGCCGAAGGCATGAAGCCCGTGCCCCACTTCGCCGCCCGCTCCCTGCCGAGCAAGGCCTTCTTCGAGGAAAACCTGAAAATCCTGCAGGCCGAGGCGGGCGTCGAAGAAGCCCTGCTGATCGGCGGTGGCGTCACCACCCCGGTGGGGGAGTTCGCCAGTTCCATGGAGGTGCTACGCACCGATCTGCTGCAGAAATACGGCATCAAGAAACTGGGTATCGCCGGGCATCCGGAAGGCTCGCCCGACATTCCGCCTGCCGAAGTCACCAAGGCCCTGCTGGAGAAGAATGCCTACTCCAAGGCCAGCGGCATCGAAATGTATGTGACGACGCAGTTCTGCTTCGAAGCCGAACCGATCATCGAATGGGACAAACGTATCCGCGCCGAAGGCAATGAACTTCCCATCCACATCGGCATTCCCGGCCTTGCCACCATCAAGACGCTGCTGGCCCACGCCACGGCCTGCGGGATTGGTCCTTCCATGCGCATCATCACGCGCCAGGCCGCCAACATCGCCAAACTGATGACGACGCGGCAGCCCAACAAGCTGGTGCGGGATCTCGCCAACTACATGGCCAACGATCCGCAGTGCGGCATCAACCAGGTGCATCTGTACCCGCTCGGCGGCATGGCGAAGTCGGCGAAGTGGCTGTACGCCGTACTCGACGGCAAGTTCACGCTGCATGACGAAGAGGGCTTCGAGCTGGCAGTGGAAATCTGAACCGGCCTGCTCTGGTTGGCAGGCAAAGAGAGGGGGACAGTAGTCCCCCTTTTTTTGCCCTGCGGTTTCGTCAGTCGTCCAGCCGGCTGAGTGGCGGATCCTCGCAGGCGAGCAACCACTCGCCGAGCGTGCGGCCGCCGAGCGGCCAGTCGTGGCCGGCGATCTCCAGCCAGGGTTGCAGTACGAAGCGCCGCGTGTGGGCGCGTGGATGCGGCAGCGTTAGCTCCGGCGTATCCAGCGCCAGGCCAGCGTAGTACAGCAGATCGAGATCGAGGCTGCGTGATTCGTTGACGACACCACTGCGCCGGCGGCCGTGCTGTTGCTCGATCGCCTGCAGCTTGTGCAGGAAACCGAGTGGCTGCTCGTCAGCTTTCGGCAGCAGCGCCACCACGGCGTTGCAGTAGAGCGGCGCCCCGGGCGGGCAGTCCTTGGGTTCGGAAAGATAGAGACCGGAAAGCACCAGCAGCTGCTGCGACAATGGCATCAGCGCCGCCATGGCCTGCCGCACGGTGTCTTCGGGGCGCCCGCTCTCGCTCGGCAGGTTGGCTCCCAGGGCGACGAAAGCATGACCAGCGGTTAGCTTCCGGCGCATGACGGCGCTTACCCGTGATAACGCGCCGACAATTCGTGGACGGCGTCGACGAAGACCTTGGCATGCTCGGGATCGACATGCTGGTGGATGCCGTGTCCGAGATTGAAGACATGGCCGGCTCCCTTGCCGAAGCGGGCGAGAATCAGTGCCACTTCGTCACGGATGCGCGCCGGCGGACCATACAGTACCGCGGGATCCATGTTGCCCTGCAGGGACACTGTCGCGCCGACCCGCTCTCGTGCCGTGCCGATGTCGATGGTCCAATCCAGTCCCACGCAGTCGGCGCCACAGCCGGCGATGGCTTCGAGCCAGAGACCGCCGTTCTTGGTGAATACGATCACGGGCACACGACGACCTTCATGCTCACGAACGAGGCCTGCCACGATGGTCTGCATGTACTGGAGCGAAAACTCCCGGTACGCATGCGGCGTCAGCACGCCGCCCCAGGTATCGAAGATCTGCACGGCCTGCGCGCCGGCGGTAATCTGGGCGTTGAGGTAATCGATCACCGAACGCGCAACTTTGTCGAGCAGCGCATGCAGCACGGCGGGCTGGCTCATCATCATGCGCTTGATGATGGCGAACTCCTTGCTGCCGCCGCCTTCGACCATGTAGGTGGCAATGGTCCAGGGGCTGCCGGAAAAGCCGATCAAGGGTACGGCCCCGTTCAGCTCGCGGCGTATCAACCGGACGGCGTCCATGACATAGGAAAGATCCCGTGCGGCATCGACGATCGGCAGCGCGTCGACGTCGGCCTCGGTCCGCACCGGCTTGTGGAATTTGGGACCCTCGCCCTCGCCGAAGTAGAGCCCGCAGCCCATGGCATCGGGCACGGTGAGGATGTCGGAGAAGAGGATGGCCGCGTCGAGATCGAAGCGCTGCAGCGGTTGCAGGGTCACTTCACAGGCGAGCGTGGGGTTGGTGCAAAGCTGCAGGAAAGAGCCGGCCTTTGCGCGCGTGGCCCGGTACTCGGGCAGGTAGCGTCCGGCCTGTCGCATCATCCACACCGGCGTGACATCGACGGGTTGTCGCAGCAGCGCACGCAGGAAACGGTCATTCTTGAGAGGAGGTGCAGTCATCGGAGGTTCCGGGTTCGACCCGCCTGGCGGCGCAAGCGTCAGACCTTGAGGTAATCGAGAATGCCGGAGCCGGCCTGACGCCCTTCCCAGATGGCGGTGACCACCAGGTCGGCACCGCGCACCATGTCGCCGCCGGCAAAGATCTTCGGATTGCTGGACTGGAAGGCAAACTCGCCCTCGGCCGACGCCACCACGCGCCCGCGGTTGTCGAGCGCTATGCCGACGTCGGCGAACCAGGAAGCGGGACTTGGCTGGAAGCCAAATGCCACCAGCACAGCATCGGCAGGATAGATTTCCTCGCTGCCCGGCACGGTTTCAGCCACCCGCCGCCCCTTGGCATCAGGAGCACCGAGACGCGTCTGCACGAACTTGACGCCGGTAACGCGGCCTGCGCTACCGAGGATCTCGACAGGCTGCCGGTTGAACACGAACTCCACACCTTCCTGGCGGGCATTTTCGACTTCGCGACGCGAACCGGGCATGTTCTCTTCGTCACGGCGGTAGACGCAGGTCACCGAAGCGGCTCCCTGGCGGATGGAGGTGCGGTTGCAGTCCATGGCCGTGTCACCACCGCCCAGCACGATGACGTGTTTGCCCTCCATGCTGACGTAGGGAACAGCACTGCCGTAGCCCATGTGGTGATTGGTGTTGCCGATCAGGAACGGCAGGGACTCGTGCACACCGTCGAGATCCTCGCCAGCAAAGCCGCCCTTCATGGCCTTGTAGGTCCCCATGCCGAGAAACACCGCGTCATACTCGTCGAGCAGCGACTGGAAAGCGACGTCCTTGCCAACCTCGGTATTGAGGCGGAATTCGATGCCCATGCTTTCGAAGATCTCGCGCCGCAGGTGCATCACCTGCTTCTCGAGCTTGAACATGGGGATGCCAAAGGTCAGGAGCCCACCGATTTCCGGATAGCGATCGAAGACCACCGGCTTGACCCCCGCACGCACCAAGACGTCGGCACAGCCGAGGCCGGCCGGCCCGGCACCGATCACCGCCACGCGCTTGCCGGTCGGCACGACCCTCGAGAGGTCAGGACGCCAGCCCATGGCGAAAGCGGTATCGGTGATGTATTTCTCGACGTTGCCGATGGTGACTGCACCGAAGCCTTCGTTGAGCGTGCAGGCCCCCTCGCACAGACGATCCTGCGGGCAGATGCGCCCGCAGACCTCCGGCAGGGTATTGGTCTGGTGGCAGAGTTCGGCAGCCTGGATGATGTTGCCCTCCATCACCAGCTTGAGCCAGTTGGGAATGTAGTTGTGCACAGGGCACTTCCACTCGCAGTACGGGTTACCACACTCGAGGCAGCGATCAGCCTGCACCTCGGCTTCCGCCTGGGTGAAGGGATTGTAGATCTCGACGAACTCCGTCTTGCGCACGTCGATTTCCTTCTTCTCCGGATCGATGCGACCGGTCTTGACGAAGCGGAACGTGTCTTTCGACTTGGCGATGATTTCTGACATACGCGTGTCCTGTCTGCTCGACTGCAAGGCCCGTTACTGCGGGTTCAAGGTGATGTGGGTCAGCAGGTTCTTCATGTTTGCTGCCATTGGCTTCACCAGCCAGAACTTGCGCAGGTACTCCATGAAATTGTCGAGAATGTGCTGACCCCAGGCACTGCCGGTCTCGTCGACATACTCCTGAATCACGCTGCGCAGGTGGTTGCGGTACTCCTCCATGCCTTCGGTGCGGATGCGGTGTACCTCGATGAGTTCGTGGTTGTATTTGTCGACGAAGCTCTTGTCGAGATCGAGCACGTAGGCAAAGCCACCGGTCATGCCGGCCCCGAAATTGTGGCCGGTGCTGCCCAGCACGGTGATCAGCCCGCCGGTCATGTACTCGCAGCAGTGGTCGCCAGCACCCTCGACCACGGCATGGGCACCGGAATTACGCACGCCGAAGCGCTCACCAGCCACGCCAGCGGCAAACAGCTTGCCCCCGGTCGCGCCGTAAAGACAGGTATTGCCGATGATCGACGTCTCGTTGGTCTGGAAAGTACTGCCGGGGGGCGGCACCACGACGAGCTTGCCACCCGCCATGCCCTTGCCGACGTAGTCGTTGGCCTCGCCTACGAGATGCATGTTGAGACCACCGGCGTTCCAGACACCCCAGCTCTGCCCGATCGAACCTGTCAGCCGGAGATGGATGGGCGCGTCGCTCATGCCTTGGTTGCCGTAGCGACGGGCAATTTCCCCCGACAGACGGGCGCCGATCGAGCGGTTGAAGTTCTTGACCTGGTAATTGAAGATGCCGCCGGTCTTGTTTTCGATGGCGGGCAGCATGTCGCTCACCATGCGCTCGGCCAGTTCGCCCTTGTCGGACGGCGGGTTGCGATTGACGACGCAATGGCGCTCCTTGTCCGCCGGTATCAGGTCGTTGCCGAGCAGCCGCGAAAAATCCAGGTTGGCCTGTTTCTCGGTCTGCGCCGGCAGACGCACCAGCAGATCGGTGCGGCCGATCAGGTCGACCAGTCGCGACACGCCCAGCTTGGCGAGCCACTGGCGGGTATCCTGGGCCACGAAGCGGAAGTAGTTCATCACCATTTCGGCCTGCCCGATAAAGTGCTTTTCACGCAGGTCCTTGTTCTGGGTGGCGACACCCGTGGCGCAGTTGTTCAGGTGGCAGATGCGCAGATATTTGCAGCCCATTGCGACCATCGGAATGGTTCCGAAGCCGAAGCTCTCCGCACCGAGAATGGCAGCCTTCACCACGTCCAGCCCGGTTTTCAGACCACCGTCGGCCTGCAACCGGATGCGTCCGCGCAAATCATTGGAGCGCAGGGCCTGCTGCACCTCCGACAGCCCGATCTCCCAGGGCGTACCCGCATAACGGATGGACGACAGCGGGCTGGCACCGGTGCCGCCGTCGTGTCCGGAGATGGTGATGAGGTCGGCGTAGGCCTTCGCCACGCCGGCCGCGATGGTGCCCACGCCCGGTCCGGATACCAGCTTGACCGACACCATGGCCTCTGGATTGACCTGCTTGAGGTCGAAGATGAGCTGGGCGAGGTCTTCAATGGAGTAGATGTCGTGATGCGGGGGCGGTGAAATCAGCGTGACTCCCGGCACGGAGTAACGCAGGCGGGCGATCAGGCCATTGACCTTGCTGCCGGGCAGCTGCCCGCCCTCGCCCGGCTTGGCCCCCTGGGCGATCTTGATCTGCAGTACCTCGGCGTTGACGAGGTAGTGCGGCGTGACCCCGAAACGGCCAGAGGCCACCTGCTTGATCTTGGACACCTTGTCCGTGCCGAAGCGGGCCGGGTCTTCGCCGCCTTCGCCGGAGTTGGAACGCCCTCCGAGTCGGTTCATGCCCTGGGCCAGCGCCTCGTGTGCCTCGGGTGACAGGGCTCCCAGTGACATACCCGCCGAGTCAAAGCGCTTGAGGATGGTTTCTATCGGCTCCACCTCATCGAGCGCAATCGACTGCACATCGTCTCGCAGGCCAAAGAGGTCGCGAATGGCAGAGATGGGACGGTTGTCGACCAACTGCGCGAACTTGCGGTAATCCTCGTAGTCGCCGCTGCGCACGGCGTCCTGCACGGTGCGCACCACATCTGGGTTGATCATGTGGTACTCGCCGCCATGAATGAACTTCAGCAGCCCGCCTTGGTTGATGCGCTTGCGCGGCAGCCAGGCCTCGCGCGCCAGCTTCTCCTGATCGTGCTGCAGGTGAGCGAACGTGGCACCACCGATGCGGCTCATGGAATCGGGGAAGCAGGCCGACATCACATCGGCACCGAAGCCGACGATTTCGAACAATTGGGCGCCGCGGTAGGAGCTGATGGTGCTGATGCCCATCTTGGACATGATTTTCATCAGACCCTTGTTGATGCCCTTGCGGTAGTTCTTGTGGGCCTCCATCGAACCCATCACCAGCATTTTGGTGCTGATCAGACGATCGATGACGTCATAGGCCAGGTACGGGTAGACGCCGCTGGCACCGTAGCCGATCAGGCATGCGATCTGGTGAGGATCGCGGGCACTGCCCGTCTCGACGATGAGATTGGTGTCGCAGCGCAGGCCGACATGGCTCAGATGCTGGTGGATGGCGGCCGTGGCGAGCAGGGCGTGTATGACCAACTGTCCTTCCGCCGGCAGACGCTCGGAAATGAACAGCAGCAACTTGCCGTCGCGGGCTGCTTTCTCGGCGGCCGCCTTGACGTTTTGCACCGCCTGCTCGAGTCCAATGGCGGGATCGTAGCTCAGGCTGATCTCGGCATTCTCATAGCCAGGGCGCTGGAGGTGCTTGAGATTCCAGAATTTTTCCGGTGAGAGCAGCGGAGAATGCAGGATGATGCGGTCGGCATGCTCTGCGGTCTCCGAGAAGATGTTGAGCTCGCGTCCCATGCGCGTTTCCAGCGACATGACGATGCTCTCGCGCAGGCTGTCGATGGGCGGGTTGGTGACCTGGGCGAACACCTGGCGGAAATAGTCGTACAGCGGACGCACGTGGCGCGACAGCACGGCGATCGGCGTGTCGTCTCCCATCGATCCGGTCCCCTCGGCACCCTGCTCTGCCAGCGGCTTGATGACCTGATCGAGTTCCTCGAAGGACACCTGAAACATCTTCATGTGCGATTCGCACTCATCCGACGACAGCGGCTTCATCTGCGCAGCATGTTCGACCATGGTGGTCTCGACGATGAGCGCCTTCTCCTTGATCCACTTGGCGTAGGGCTGACGGGCCTTGAGATAGTTGGCTACGTCGTCCGTGTGGAGGATCTTGCCGGCTTCGGTGTCCACCACCAGCATCTGGCCAGGGCCCACACGGCCCTTGGCCACGACTTCCTCCGGCTTGTAAGCGTTCACGCCGATTTCGGAGGCAGCGGTCAGCCAGTTGTTGCGCGTGAGGACCCAGCGCGAGGGGCGCAGTCCGTTCTTGTCGAGCACGCAGACGGCGTAGCGGCCGTCGGTCAGTACCACGCCCGCCGGGCCGTCCCAGGCTTCCATATGCAGGGAGTTGTAGGTGTAGAAGCTGCGCAGTTCGGCATCCATGTCCTCCATGTTCTGCCAGCTCGGCGGCATGATGAGCCGGATGGCCTGGTACAGGTCCATGCCGCTCGTGACGAGCAATTCGAGCATGTTGTCCATCGACGACGAGTCGGAGCCGGTGGTGTTCACTACCGGTGCAATCTCTTCGATGTTGGGAATGGCTGCCGAGCGGAATTTGTTGATGCGGGCCTTGGCCCAGTTGCGATTGCCCTGAATCGTGTTGATCTCGCCGTTATGGGCGAGCATGCGGAAGGGCTGCGCCATCGGCCACTTCGGCAGGGTATTGGTGGAAAACCGCTGGTGGAAGGTGCACATGGCCACCGCCAGCGCAGGATCGTTCAGATCCAGGTAGAAGCGCTTGAGATCGGCCGGCATGATGAGGCCTTTGTAGGACAGCACGGAGTGCGACAGGCTGCTCACGTAGAAGTCGCGGTCCGCTTCCAACTGCTTCTCTGCCTTGCGCCGCGCCACGAACAACTTGACTGCCAATTCCTTCTTTTCCACGCCGGGTGCGTCAACGAACACCTGTTCGATCTGCGGCAGGCTGGCGCGCGCCATGGGACCGAGCACGGAGGGGTCAGTCGGCACCACACGCCAGCCGGCGATCTTCAGGCCCTGCGCGGTCAACTCGGCCTCCAGTACCTGCCGGGCTGTCTGCGCCAGCGCGGGCTCGCGGCTCAGGAAAATCATGCCGATGCCGTAATGGGTGGACAGCCTGCGATCGAACTGCTGCAAGGCGATGGCACGCAGGAAGCTGTCGGGTTTTTGCATCAGCAGCCCACAGCCGTCGCCGGTCACGCCATCGGCCGCGATCCCGCCGCGGTGGGTCATGCAGGTGAGCGAACTGATGGCTGACAACAGCAGCTCATGGCTCGGTTTCCCTTCGATGTGAGCCACCAGGCCAAAGCCGCAGTTGTCGCGGAATTCGTCGGGATGATAGAGACCCGTGTTCATAAGCCTTCTCTGCAGCAAAGGGGGCCGGGGATGGTACACCACGGCCCAAAATTGTGGCAACCATGTTGCCCTAGTTTGTGCGCAGCCACAGGACGTCGCATCACGGTCGCTACCGGTGCGTAACGCGGCGGCGACGGGCAGCAACCCTGCGGTGCAGACTCAGCGCTCGGCGAGATTGTTGCCGGCAGCGAGCGTCGTCTCTAGCACGGCAAGGTCAGTATCAGCCTTGACGAGCGCGCTGCCCAAGCCTTGCAGCAGGATCAAGCGGATCTTGCCCTGTTCGGCCTTTTTGTCCTTGGCCATCAGGCGCAGGTAGGTGTCGACCGACAACGTTGGGGGTACTACCGGCAGGCCTGCCGCTGCGACCAGGCGCTTCACCCGGCGGGCTGCCGCTTGCGGAATCAAGCCAAGGCGCCAGGACAGATCGGCCGCCATGACCATGCCTACCGCCACAGCCTCGCCGTGCAGCCAGCTGCCGTAACCCATGGCTGTCTCGATGGCATGACCGAAGGTATGCCCCAGATTGAGCAATGCGCGCTGACCGGTTTCGGTCTCATCAGCTGCCACGATGGCGGCCTTCTCGGCACAGCTCACACGGATGCTGTGGGTGAGCGCTGCCACCTCCTGCTGCAGAAGCAGGCTGAGGTTGGCCTCCAACCAGTCAAGAAAGGCGGCGTTGTTGATCAAGCCGTATTTGAGCACCTCCGCCAGGCCGGCCTTCAATTCACGGTCGGGCAGCGTGCGCAGGGTATCGGTATCGATCAAGACGCAGCGCGGCTGATAGAAGGCCCCCACCATGTTCTTGCCCAGCGGTCGGTTGACTCCGGTTTTGCCACCTACCGAGGAGTCCACTTGGGCCAGCAGCGTGGTCGGTATCTGGATGAAGTTCACGCCTCGCTGGTAAGTCGCCGCTGCAAAGCCAGTCATGTCGCCCACCACGCCGCCGCCGAGCGCCACCAGCGTGCAGGAGCGCGAAAAGTTGCGCTCCAGCAGGGCGTCGTACACGAGGGCGAGCGTGTCGAGGGTCTTGTACTCCTCGCCGTCCGGCAACTCGACCACCAGCACCTCGCGGTCAGGCAGCGCCTGCCGCAGACGGTCCGCGTACAACGGTCCCACCGTGGTGTTGGTGACGATGCAGACCTGCCGGCTACGCAGGTGGGGCAACAGCAAGTCTGCCCTGCCGAGCAGCCCGGCACCGATATGGATCGGATAGCTGCGCTCGCCGAGCGCTACGGTCAGCGACTCCATACGGTTTCTCCTGGTTGTGACTCCCGCAGCATCTGCAGGATCTCGCCGCAGACCGACTTGGGGCTGCGGCGACTGGTCATGATCATGTGGTCGGCGACTTCGCGATACAGCGGCTCGCGCTGATCCATGAGCTGCTGCAGCTTCGCCCTCGGGTCGGCGACGTTGCGCAGCAGTGGCCGCTTCTGGTCCCGACGCGTGCGCTCCACCTGCTGGTTGAGCGTGGCCATGAGATAGACCACCACGCCTCCCCGGCGTAGTTCCTTGCGATTCTGCTCGGACAGCACGGCGCCACCCCCGGTGGCCAGCACGATGTTGTCGAGCGCGCACAATTCCTCGATCACCGCACATTCGCGCTGGCGGAAACCGGCCTCGCCCTCCACATCGAAGATCCAGGGAATGTTGGCGCCGGCGCGCTCCTCGATCACCTGATCGGAATCGTAGAAGGTCTTGCCCAGCTGTTCTGCCAGCAGGCGACCGATGGTGGTCTTGCCGGCCCCCATGGGACCGACCAGAAAGACGTTGTTCAACTTTGTATTCATGCACTGCACAGCTCAGGACGGGCACGGCAGCAGAGCCAGTGCACCAGCGGTCGGTCTTGCTACCCGGGATCGTTGATCACCGAGGGCGTTATGAAGATCAGCAGCTCGGTTTTTGCCGTTGCCTCCTCCCTGCGTTTGAAGAGATTACCAAGGTACGGCAGGTCGCCCAAGATGGGCGTCTTGGAAATCGAGGTTAGAACCTCCTCGCGAAACACCCCACCGAGCACGATGGTGTCGCCATCGTTGACCAGAACCCGGGTGGCAACGGCATTGGTGGCGATGGCCGGCACCGTCCCGGAACCGGGTACCACGGAATCCTGATGCAGTTCTAGCGCCATGATGATGCGCCCCTCCGGTGTGATCTGCGGCGTGACTTGCAGGGATAGCGCGGCCGTCACGAACTGCGTGGTGGTACCACCGGCTGTGCCGCCCGCCTGTGACTGATAGGGGATCTGCACCCCGGAGGTGATGTTGGCCGACTGCTGGTCCTGCGTGGTGATCTTGGGTTGGGCGATGACCTCGCCGTTGCCACTGGCCTCCAGCGCGGCCAACTCCAGCTCCAGCAGCGCGCTGCCGGCGGCATAGCCGAGCGCCAGGGAGGCGGGCGCCTGCAGCCCGAGATCCACCATCAGGTACTCCGGGGCGGCAGTGAGGGCGTCGGAGGCGGCAGCAGCGCTGGTCGTGTTGCTGTCCGCTGCCACGGGCGCGTTGCGGTCGCCCGGCGCCTGCGTACTGCGGCGCGGGGTTCCTCCCAGCACGAACTGCTGGTCCGGACCCTGCCAACGTCTGGCGCCGGACCAGCGCACGCCCAGCGCCTCGCTGAAAGATGTCGAGGCATTGACGATGCGTGCCTCGATCAGCACCTGCCGCACCGGCACATCGAGGCGCTGCACGAGGGCGCGCACTTCGCTTAGTGCCGGCGCGATGTCCTGCACGATGAGGGTATTGGTCCGGGTATCCACCGAGGCACGACCGCGCTGGGTGAGGATACCGCCCGTCTGACCGTCACCGGCCTGTAGCAGGCCCACCAGGTCACTGGCCTGCGCGTAGTGCACAGTCAGAAAGTCCGTGACCAGCGGCTCCAGCGCCGTCACCTGCTGGCGCCGCTCTAGGGCCAAGCGTTCCCCCTCGGCGATTTCCTCGGCAGTGCCCACGTAGAGCACGGAGCCCTCCAGCCGCTGGTCGAGGCCCCGGGCCCTCAGCACCATCGCCAATGCCTGATCCCAGGGCACGTCATCCAGGCGCACGGACATGCTGCCCTGCACGGCGTCTCCGACCAGCAGGTTGAATTCGTTGAAGTCGGCGAGAATCTGCAGGAGTGCCCGCACCTCGATGTCCTGGAAATTGAGGCTGATCGGGTCGCCGCCGTAGGGTGCGGCAACAGTGGGCGCGGTGACCACTTCGCTCGCCACTTGCGCGATCGAGGCCGAGGGCAGCAGCAGGGCCAACGCGGCACCGAAGCACCAGCGCCTGCAAGCAGCGCCAGCACAGCGGGAAGCTGCGGTGCACGCCGATCCCGGTCGAACGAACAACAGCAGTGCCCTCATGGCTGGGCCAAACCGAGCGACCCCAGCCGCTCGATCCAGACGCCGTCGTCCCGCGCGACCTGTTCGACGAGGTCCACGCGGTTTGCGGCGATCGCGCGGATGCGGCCCTGGTTGAGCCCCACATAGGAACCCACGGTGACCGGCGAGACCCTGCTCGACTCGTCGCGGATCAGCGCCCATACCCGTCCGCTGCGCTCCAAGGTACCTACCAGCCTCAGCGTGTCGAGGGCAAAGTGCTCGAGATAGTCGCGCGGTCGGGCTAGCGTGGCACTGTGCTGCGGCGCGCCGGTGGTGGGCCCGGCCGCAGGCCATGGCTCGAAGGGGCTACGGGTCTGGCTGGCAGCAGCGACTGACCGCTCGAGAACGGCATCGGGTGAGACTGCCAGGCTCGCAGGGCCCTCAGCAGTCGCGACGCCTGGGTCGAGATAAGCCCTCCCGCTGAGTTGCAGGTCCAGCAAGGGCGCAGTGTCGGCAGCGAGCAGACTGAAGTCTTGCAGGGTCAAAAGACGCGGGAGCCGGCCAAGGGTGTGGAGGAAGGCCAGGAGTTCCTGAAAGCTGCCCCTCACCCGCAGCGTGAAGGGCTGTGCCCGCTGTCCGTCATCGATGACCACCTCCTGCAGTTCCAGCAACGCGAATTCCAGCGCGGTTCCGCTGGTAGCGAGATCGTCGAGCAAGGTGGGCACATCGGTGCCCTGTGGCACGAACAGCCTCGAGGGTGGACCAGTCGGTCCAGTCGCCACGACCGCCAGCGCCTGCTCGGCCAGCAGGGCAACCTCGGCGGTCTTGCCAGCGAGCTCCGCCCGCAAGGGCTGGGCTTCCCGCTGCAAAGCGTGCAGATCAGCGAGAAACCAGCGCCGCTGCAGGCTCACACCCAGCACGCTCAGCAGAACGAACAGCAGCAGGCAGAGCAGACTCTGCACCGCTGCCGGCCACGCACCCGCCGAGGCAGGATCCCGCAGATCCTGCCAGTCGAAGCTTCGAAGCTCCTGCCAGCTGTTGCGACAGGCGGCAGCCCAGAGATGCAACCGTCGGAGCACAGGTCACTGCCCGCGTGCCGGCGTTGTGATTGCAACGCGCAGGGTGAAACGGCTTGACTCGGCGGCTGCCGGCGACCGAGCCGCCTCGCCGAGGGCTGAGAGCGCGTCAATCTCGGGATCGGCAAACCACGCGGAATCCTCCAGTCGCCGCAACAGAGCGGCCAGTGCGGCGCTCGAGCGTGTGCGGCCCTCGACAGCGAGGGCGTCGCCGCTGCGGATCATGGCCGTGTAATGCACGCCGACGACGGCAGTGGCCGCCAGTTCGTCCAGCAGGAGGACCACCTGATCGCGCTGGGCGAGCCGCGCCTGCAAGCTCTGCTGCCGCTGACGCTCGGCGCTTGCCTCTGCCTGCCGACGCTGCAAGTCCTCAAGTTGCCGGTCAGCCGAGACCAGCCGTTGACGCAGCTCTGCAATGGCCTCCTCCTCGGCGGCAACTGCAATTCGCATTTGCCGCTGCCAGAGACCAAGGAGTGTCACTGCCAATCCGGCGGTGACCGCCAACGCGCGGAAGAAGCGCACGCGGCGGACCGCCCGGCGCGCCTCGCGCCAGGGCAGCAGGTTCAAGTCAGTCATGGTCGAGGCCCCAGAGTGCCAGACCGAGGGCCAGCAACAGGGCCGGCGCCTCCTGCTGCAGGGCCTGTCGGTCGATGCCGGCGCTGAGAGCCATACCCGCAAAGGGATCGGCAACGACGACGGGCACCAGCGTGGCCTGTTCGAGCGTCGCCGCCAGCGCTGGCGTTCTGGCCAGAGCACCGGCCAACACGACCAGTTCCACCGGTCCGCTCCGACTGGCAGAACCCAGGAACTGCAGGGAGCGCACGAGCGACGCAGCCAGGCCGGCGTGCCCTGCCGTGGTCGCCTGCTCCTGCAGGTGCTGGCAGGACCCGTTGGCGAGCAGGTAGAGCGTGGTCATGCCAACGTCGATATCGAGCAACGCCAACACGCGGGCCGGCGGTAGCCGGGCGTGGCGGTGCAGCCAGTGACAGGCGCGCTGGATGGCGAAGGTCTCGACGTCGACCGCACGGGCAGTGAAGCCGCCGATCTGCAGTGCCAGCAGTCTGGCTGCCATGCAGTCCTGCCGGCAGGCCACCAGCAGCACGGAAGCGCCAGGGCCGTCGAGGTCTTGCGAGGGGAGCCGGGCATAATCCACCGCCACCTCCTCGAGCGCATACGGGACGTGCTCGGCCGCCTCGACACCCATCTGGTTTTCCAGTTCGGCGTCGGTGAGGGCAGCATCCAGCGACAGCGTCCTGACGATGGCAGCCGTACCCGGCACGGCAATGCAGGCTTGGCGCTGCGACGGCGTGCCCGGCCCCGCGCACTGCTGCAGCGCCGATCCTACCGCTTCGACGTCACGCACCTGCTTGCCGACCACAGCCGACTCCGGCAGGGCCCGGCAGGCATAGCGCTCCAGTCGCGTGTGGCCGGCGTGACTGCATAGTTCCAGCAGCCGCAGCGAGCTGGCGCCGATGTCGATGCCCACTTGGTGCGTCGGTTTCTTCCTGAACATCATGACGAGCCATCCCTGGTTCGGTTGCGGCCTCTCAGCTGCCTGCCGGGCGCTGCAGCTGTGCCGTACCGGCGCGGCAGCGCAAAGGCACTCCCACCATAGAAGTGGCACGGCGCTTTCGCCATTTTTTTTGCCGGGCTGACTGACGCGGCGTGCTATCGCCAGCCCCACGGCAGCCGTCTGCGCCGGGCCGCACTGTCGATGCTGACAAATGCGGTTACAATCGCCGCGCTCGTCGCTTACCGACCTGCCTCTCAAGATGCCGATGGCGCGATTCCTCACAGCCCTGGTCAGATTTACCGTCAAGTGGAGCCTGGCTGGGGCCTGCCTCGCTTGCATGCTGGCGGCCAGTGGCTTCCTCTACCTGTCACCGAAACTGCCCGACCGCGAGTCCTATACCAACATCCGGCTGGAAAACCCCCTGCGTATCTTCTCGTCGGACGGCAAGCTGCTCGCCGAATTCGGCAGTCGGCGCAGCAATCCCGTGGACTACGACGCCATTCCGCCACTGATCGTCTCTGCCCTGGTGTCGAGCGAGGACAAACGCTTCTACGAACACAACGGCGTCGACCTGATCGGTCTGCTGCGCTCGGTGGCCGGCATCGTCACCGGCAACGATTGGGGTGGCGGCAGTACCATCACCATGCAGGTCACCAAGAACTTCTTCTTCGAGGGGGAATCGCCCTATTCGCGCAAGTTCAAGGAGATCCTGCTCGCCATCAAGATGGAAAACGAACTGTCGAAGCAGGAAATCCTGGAGCTTTACCTCAACCGCACGTTCTTCGGTATCTCCGCCTACGGCATCCAGGCAGCAGCTCGCCAGTACTACGATCGGGAAATCGGCGACCTGACCCTGCCGGAGATCGCGACGCTCATCGGCATCATGCCGCGTCCCAACGCCTACAACCCGCTGCAGTCACCGGAGCGGGCGCGCCAGGAACGAACGCGTGTACTACGGCGCATGCGCGATCAGGGCATGATCAGCGAGCCGGATTTCCGCTCAGCCCTAGGCAGTCCCGAGACGGCGCGACGCTACGGTCGGCAGCCCGACCTTGAAGCGCCCTATCTGGCTGAACTCGTGCGTCTGGAAATGGTCGCGCGTTTTGGGGAGCTGGCGCTCACCGATGGCTACGAGGTGTACACCACGGTCGACAGCCGCATGCAAGCCTCTGCCGACAAGGCCCTGCAGGATGGCCTCGAGCGCTATGACCGCAATCATGGATTCCGGGGTCGGGAGAATCACCTCAATCCGGCTGCCGATGGCTCGCTCACGCAGTGGCTCGACGTGCTGGCCCGAACGGAGGTGGTGGCCGACCAGCAGCCAGCCTTCGTTCTGGCAGTGGAGGACCAGCGCTTCGTCGCCGTCCTCGCCAACCGCGATCAGGTTACCGTGGAGTGGGACGGCATTCGCTGGGCCAAACCCTTCCTCACCGTGGATGCCTGGGGTTCCACACCCCGCTCGGCTCGGGATGTCGTGCAGGTCGGCGACCTGATTCGCGTCACGCAGGGTAGGGACGGCCACTGGGAACTCGGCCAGGTACCGGCGGTCAATGGTGCCCTCGTGGCACTGGCCCCGAAAGATGGCGCAATCCTCGCCCTGTCTGGCGGCTACGATTTCAAGGCCAGTTCCTTCAACCGGGTTACTCAGGCCAAGCGTCAGCCGGGCTCCAACTTCAAACCCTTCCTCTACAGTGCGGCGCTGGAGAATGGCTACACGGCAGCGACGCTGATCAACGATGCGCCGCTGGCGCGCGCGGACTACCGGCCGGAAAACTTCGGCGGTGATTTCATGGGCCCCATCCGGCTCAAGTACGCGCTAACGCAGTCGAAGAACCTGGTGTCCCTGCGTCTGTTCGAGGCGCTGGGCGAAGACGTCGTACTGCCCTACGTTTCGCGCTTCGGCTTTCGGCAGGAGGAAATCCCGCGCAATGATCTGACGGTGGCGATCGGGTCCCACGCCGTGCTGCCGCTGGAGATTGCCACGGGTTATGCGGTGTTCGCCAACGGCGGCTACAAGGTGGAGCCTTACGTGATCGACCGCATCGTGAATTTCAACGACGGTGACGTGTTCAAGGCGAGGCCGGCAACCGTGTGCAGGGCCTGCGAAAAAGCTGGACCGCTGGCGTATGGCGCAGAGGGCAATCTGGCGACCACTACCGAGCCGTCACTGCCCACCGCGCCGCGCGTCATCGATGAGCGCACGGCCTTTCTCATGAACAGCATCCTCAAGTCCGTGATCACCGAGGGCAGTGCGCGTTCGGTGGATCGCGCCTTCGAGCGCACCGATCTGGCAGGCAAGACCGGGACCACCGATTACGCCAACGACCTGTGGTTTTCCGGCTTCAATGCCGATGTCGAGGCGACCGTATACGTCGGATTCGACCAACCCGACAGTCTCGGCGCGAACGAGCAGGCCGCGACGGTATCGCTGCCGATCTGGATAGATTTCATGAGGGAAGTGCTGGAAGGCAGACCGGAAAACAGCATGCCGCAGCCAGATGGCATTGCGACGGTACGCATCAACAGCAAGACGGGGCTACGCGCCCTGCCAGGCGATCCCGACACGATTTTCGAATTCTTCAAGGCCGAAGAACTGCCCGCCTATCCGGATACGGGAAACGCCAACGGCGGACAGAGCAGCGGCGCAGCGCGGCGCGACGAACAGGTGTTTTGAGCGGGGAGACAGCGAAGCGACGAAGAGGCAGACGCAGTGCCTGGCACTGTCAGCCAGGCACTGCGATCTTGGTGATCAAATCTTGGTGATAAGGCCTTGGAGTTAAGACCTTGTTGATCAGACCTTGCGGACACCCACGAAGCGCTTGTTGAACTTGTCTACACGACCGCCCGAATCCACGATCTTGTGCTTGCCGGTGAAGAACGGATGGCAACCGGAGCACACGTCGATGCGCAGATCTTCGGCAAGCGTGGAGCGAGTCTTGAAGGAATTGCCGCAACCGCAGGTTACGGTGATGTCAGTGTACTTCGGATGGATATCGGCTCTCATGTTGACCTCTGGTCAGCCATCGCCGCTGCTGGGGAATCCGACGCAGATCGCGGATCCAGGTCACCAACAGCACCATGGCTCAAGTTGTAGGGACGCGCATTCTAGCAGAGAAGCTCGGTCTGGCAAGTTGTAACACCCTGACCGCAAAGGCTATTTCCCGAGGTAGTTCCGGTGGTTCTTCACGACTTCGTTGAAGATGAACTGGAAGAGTTGCTGGATGAATTCGTCGTTCAAGCCCCTATCGCTGGCCAGACGCCTCAGGTGCTGCAACTTTTGCTGCTCGCGCTGGGGATCCACCGACGCGAGCCCCTGCCGGGCCTTCAACTGCCCGACCTGATCGGTCACGGCAAAACGGCGAGCCAGGATTTCCAGCAATTCCGCATCGAGCGTGTCGATCTGACCCCGCAACTCCGCTAACTCGGTGGGGACGGCTCTGGCTACATCGACGGACATGGGAAAGGTGCAGCTCCGCAGGGTTCATGGCATGGGGTGGAGGATGGCTATACTATTGCCGGCAGTTGTTTCCCTCAACCGCCCTGACTCATTCGCCGTTGGCCAGCCACCCGCCCTCACTGTATCTGCAAGTGGCGATTCCCTCTCCCTTGCACCGCAGCTTCGACTATCTGCCGCTACCGGGCGTCGTGACTCCAAGGCCCGGCACCCGCGTGCGAGTCCCCTTCGGCAACAAGAGCGTGGTCGGCATCGTGGTGGGGCTCTCCACCCACACCGAGGTGCCTGCCGATAAGCTGCGTGCTGCCGAGCAAGTGCTCGACAGCGAGCCCCTGCTGGGCGAGTCGCTGTTGGCGTTGTACCGCTGGGCAAGCCAGCACTACCTGTTCCCGCTTGGCCTCGCCTTGCAGACTTCGCTGCCGAAGCCTCTGCGAGAGGGAGAACCGCCCACCTTGGCCACAGCGCTGGTGTGGGAACGCACCGAAGCACAGGCGAGCGGCCGCCCGCCTGGTGCGTCAGCGCAGCAACTGCTCGACTGCCTGCAACGGTATCAGCGACTGTCGAGTGGAGAGTGCAGCGCCCTCTTGGGTAAACCGGCGCGCCCCCTGCTCACCGCCCTGCAGAGGCGAGGTCTGGTGCGCGAGATCGCCGCTCAAACTGCCCCGCGTGAAGCCTGCCAACTCGAAGCCGCGCTAACGCTGAACCCCGAACAGGCGGAAGCCCTGGCTGCCCTGCGGCAGGGCCCGAGCGGCTTTCGCTGCAGCCTGCTCGAGGGGGTGACCGGCAGCGGCAAGACCGAGATCTACCTGCAACTCATTGCCGACGTGCTCTCCACTGGCCGGCAGGTGCTGGTGCTGGTGCCTGAGATAACGCTCACTCCGCAGACGATTGCCCGCTTTGCGCGACGGTTCCAGGCCAGGATCATCGCCTTCCATTCGGGACTGACAGACAAGCAGCGGCTACAGGGTTGGCTGGAGGCCGCCAACGGCAGCGCCCACATCGTGATAGGCACGCGCTCGGCAGTATTCACGCCGCTCGCCAGACCGGGACTCATCGTAGTGGACGAAGAGCATGACGATTCCTACAAGCAACAGGATGGCTTTCGCTATTCCGGCCGCGACGTGGCGGTCTACCGGGCGCGTCAGCTCGACATCCCCATCCTGCTCGGTTCAGCCACGCCGTCGCTCGAGAGCCTGCACAACGCCCTGCAGGCTCGCTACCAACTGCTGACACTCAAGCGGCGGGCCGGACCGGCATCGCTGCCGGACATTGGCGTACTCGACATGAAGCTACAACCTGCAGAAGCGGGAATTTCCGCGGGCCTGCAGCAGCGCATTGCCGCCACGCTGGCCAGTAACGGGCAGGTGCTGGTTTTCCTCAACCGCCGCGGCTTCGCGCCTTTGCTGCGGTGTGGTCACTGTGGCTGGATCGCCGAATGCCAGCGCTGCGAGCGCAGTTTCACGCTGCACCAGCAACCGGCCCAGCTGCGCTGCCATCACTGCGATGGCCAACGCGCGCTACCACGCAGCTGCCCACAGTGCCGCAGCCACGATCTCGAAGCGGTGGGCCTCGGAACCGAGCGCAGCGCAGAATATCTCCAGGCCTGCTTTCCTGATTATCCGGTGCTGCGCATCGACCGCGATTCGACACGCTCGGCCAAGAAGTTCACCGAGACGATGGACATCGTTCAAGGCGGTGTGCCCTGCATCCTGGTTGGCACCCAGATGCTGGCGAAGGGACATCACTTCCCGCGTGTAACGCTGGTGGCGGTACTCGACGCCGATGGTGGGCTTTTCAGTGCCGACTTTCGCGCACAGGAAAACTTCGGCCAGTTGCTGATGCAGGTTGCCGGCCGCGCAGGTCGTGCAGAGTCACCCGGCTCGGTCGTCGTACAGAGCTTCCATCCGGAGCACCCAGCCCTGCGTTACCTGGTGATGGAAGGTTACGGGGCTTTCGCGCGGCAGTTGCTGTCCGAGCGCCGCAGCGGTGGGCTGCCGCCCTTCAGCCACTTCCTGCTGCTGCGGGCGGAAGCCGCCAGACGCGATCTGCCGCTGCAATTCCTGCTGCAGGCGGCAGAGTTGTTGCAGCGCGAGGCACCGCGTGGGGTTAGCTGCCACGGGCCGTTGCCCAGCCCCTTTGGCAAGAAAGCGGGGGTGTATCGCGCGCAGTTGCTGCTGCAGGCAGCGAGACGCGCCCCCTTGCAGCAGGTGGGCGCCAGCCTGCTCTCCGCCCTCGAGCAGGACTCTGCAGCACGCAAGGTCCGCTGGTTCATCGATGTCGACCCGCTCGACTTCAGTTGAGACAACGACGTGCCTTGGGGCAACCCGCTGCCGGGCTGCGCGCCACGCTGCGGGAGGCCATCGGAGGAGTCTGGCGCTGCGGCCAAGGTCTCTGCCCGGCCGGATGAGAAAGCGGTTTCGACGCCAGCGGCTTTCCGCGATAATCCCGCCGCCCCTCGCCACCCCCCCCGGTATCCGCATGGCGCAAGACTTTGCCAAGCCCCGCTCCTCCCAGACGCCTCCGGCCCGTCGACAATCGCGCGCCACGAGCAAGGCAGCCGGCGGTGGCTCGACCTGGGGCTGGTTCGGTACCGGCCTGCTGACCGGCGTACTGCTCACCTTGCTGGGCTATCTCGGGTACCAACGCTACGAGTCGAGTGCCAGCGTCGCAGCGGCAAGCAGCGCGCAGTCGCCTGAGGCAACGCCACTGCCCGTGTTCGACTTCGGTTTCTACGAGGAATTGGCCAACGCCGAAGTGGCGGTGCAACTGCCGGTCGACCCGGCACAGGCTGGCACGGCGCCCACCGCGGACCAGGCGGCTGGAGAGGTTAGCGCTACAACAGCGGCTGTCGACAACTTCCTGCTGCAGGCTGGCTCCTTTCAGGAACGCAGTGAAGCGGAGGAGCGGCGCGCCAAGATCACCCTGTTGAACATGACTGCTGAAATCGTTCCCGGCGTCGTGGCCGGCAATACCTGGTACCGGGTCAATGTGGGCCCCTTCGCCGGTCGACCCAGTGTCGAGGAGGCGCGGCGTACGCTCTCGGCCAACAACATCGATTCCTTGCTGTTGCTGTCACGCTGAGCGTCGAAAGCCGGGGCTGAGACCGTCCTTTGCCTACTTTCTTTTCCCGACAGACGGAGTTTTCATGACACCGACGGACATCAGGCTGCACAAGAAATCGGGCCTGCTGGAACTGCAGTACGCCGACGGCAGCACGTATTCGCTAAGCGCCGAGTTCCTGCGCGTCCTTTCGCCCTCCGCCGAAGTACGGGGACACGGGCCCGGGCAGGAAGTGCTGCAGATCGGCAAGAAAAACGTGAAGATCGAGCGCATCGAACCCATCGGCCACTATGCCATCAAGCTGCACTTCGACGACGGCCATAACACCGGTCTTTACAGTTGGGAGTACCTGCACGAACTGTCGCACAACCAGCAGGCGCTGTGGCAGAACTACCTGCAGCGCCTGCAGGCCGCTGGCGCCAGACGTGAGCCGCTCGACAGCGGCGTGCAGGTGGTCAACATCATGCCGCTGCAGCCGCAGTGAACTTTGGCGCGGCTGCGCCAACGGCGTCGGAATTGGCGCAAAAATGGCGAACGGCCGCTGCCCCACACGCAATGGCCCGCTACAATGCCGGCGTTTCCGATGCGGTCATACCATGAGCAACAGTCAGGATACGCCACCAGACACTACCCACTTCGGCTACCGCCAGGTTCCGGTCCGCGAAAAGGCGGCGCTGGTCGGGCAGGTATTCGACTCGGTGGCGCGCAAGTACGACTTGATGAACGATGTGGTGTCACTGGGCACTCATCGCCTCATCAAGCGCTTTACAGTAGAACTCAGCGGTGTGCGCCCTGGCCATTACGTGCTGGACCTGGCCGGCGGCACCGGTGACTTCAGCCTGCTGTTTGCTCCGCTGGTCGGGCAAAGCGGACTGATCGTGCTCGCCGATATCAACGAGGCGATGCTGCGGGTGGGCAGGGACCGCATCATCGATGCGGGGCGTCCCGGTCCCATCGAAATCAGTCTGGCCAATGCCGAGAGTCTGCCCTTCGCCGACGCCAGTTTCGACTGTGTGACCATCGCCTACGGTCTACGCAACGTGACCCACAAGGAGGCTGCTCTGCGCTCCATGCAGCGCGTTCTCAAGCCCGGCGGTCGCCTGCTCGTCCTCGAGTTTTCCAAGCCCCGCCAACCGTGGCTCGGCAAAGCCTATGACCTGTACTCGAAGCTATGGCCGCTGGCCGGCAAGCTGGTACTCGACGACAGTGCCAGCTATCAGTATCTGGTGGAAAGCATCCGCATGCATCCCGACCAGGAGACGCTGCGAGACATGGTGCTCGCTGCCGGCTTTTCACGCTGCAACTTCCACGATGTGATGGGTGGCATCTGTGCGATCCATGTCGGCCACAAGGACTGAGAAAATGTCGCTGCTGCCGACCGCGCTGCTCTGGCCGCTGGAGGCTCTGCTGGATCGGCTGGTGACGCTGGACCCACTGGCCCGCCAGCGGCTGCAGGCGTTGGAAGGACGCTCACTGGCCGTACAACTGACCCGCCCGGCAGTCTCGTTCTTCATCGCCGTGGTGGCTGGCCGAATCCACTTGAGTGCGCAGCAGGACCGCCCGGCAGCGGCGACCCTGCGAGGCCCGGCGCCGGCACTGCTGTCGCTGTTGCTGCGGCAGCGGACGCCGGAATCCCTCGAGGGCAGCGGATTGGAAGTGCTGGGTGACCTGCAGTTCGTGCGCCACCTGCAGGAACTGTTGCTGAAGCTCGACATCGACTGGCCGTACCAGCTCGGGCGCATACTGGGAGACATCCCCACTCAGGCCCTGCAGGACACCGTGACCCTGGCTGCCAGGCAGACAGGGCAACTCGGCCGCCGCGCAGCAGAAGATCTGCGGCTCTTTTTGCAGGAGGAAAGTCGCCTGCTGCCTCAGCGCGCAGAGCTCGAATCCTTTTATGACGACATGCAGGCGCTGGTACTGCGGCTTGAGCGCTTCGAAGCCAGACTGGTCCTGCGCGAGGCGGTGATTAATGCAGAATCCCGTTGACCCGCTCCTGCGCCGCGCTGCGGTCGCCACCAGACTGCAGCGCATGCTGCTCGTGGCGCTGACGGTCTTCACCCTGCCGACTTCGTACGCCATCGACAGCGAAACGGTCCCCGTACTGGCTTTTCGACTCTCGCGCATGCTGCCGGAGCAATCGACGCTCGACATGACGCTCAGCGCGCGCTCTTACGAGGACTTCGATGCCCACGAACGGGAAATTTTCGAGGTGCGCTATAGCCGCGACATCGGCGCCAATGAGTTGATGGCAGCCTACAACCTGCAGTTCGATCGCAAAGGCTCTCCGGGGCGGGAGCACCGTCTCTGGCAGCAGTTCGGTCATCAGTTCAGCTTCCCGGCAAGCACGTTCGAAAGTTCAGTACGGCTGGAGGAACGTTATTTCGATGCCAACGACCGGCACGGCACACGACTGCGCGTCCTCAACCGCTGGAACAAGGCTTTGCCGCGTGGCCACCTGCTGCGCCTCGGCTACGAGTGGATGTTCAACCTTGAGGACATCAGCGCCGGAACGCAGCGGGGCGTGGCACAGGACCGCCTGATCGGCGCCATCCAGCGTAACTTCAGCCACGGTGACCGGCTGGAATTCGAGTACCAACTGCGCTATCTGCACATCCCCGGCCAGGAGAACCGCCTGCAAAACCAGTTGCAGCTCATGTATGTGAAGGTGCTCTGAGGAGGCTCACCCCACGCAGCCAGGCGGTGTTCTAATGTCAACCAAGCTGCTCGTGCAAATCGAAGGCCATGGTCGCCAAGTAGGCCACTAGGCCCAGATAGAGCAGGCCGTAGTTGATACGCTGGCCCAGCGACACCTCGTAGTAGGACGTGTGGTGAGGACTATGGCGATCGGGCCACAGCGCCTGCTTGATCTGTGGATAAGCCAGAAAGGCGATCAGCAGCAGCATCGGGCTTGGCCTGTAGAAGAACAGGGCGACCAGCAGAGGCACCCCCAACAGCCAGATCCGCGGCGAGATGATGGCAGTGATCCGTCCACCATCGAGTGGTGAGAGGGGTATCAGGTTGAACAGGTTCAGAAGAAAGCCGGAGTACGCCAGCGCCAGCAGCAGGGGGCTGCCGGTTTCGCGGCCGTACCAGTAGCAGAGTAGCGCTGCCACCGTACCCGCCAGCGGGCCGGCAAAAGCCACATAAGCCTCGGTTTCCACGTTCATCGGCTGATCCTTCAACTCGATCCACGCGCCGACGAAGGGAATGAAGGCGGGCGCGCTCACCGATAATCCATGCTGCCTCGCCGCCAGAAAGTGCCCCATCTCATGACAGAAAATCAGCAGCACGAACCCCACGGCGTACCACCAGCCGAACACGAGGGCGTAGGCAAACATCGACAGCAGCATGGTGCCACCGGTCTTCAGCAGGGCGCCCAACTTGCCCGCCGACAGCAGCATCAACAACAGTTTCATGCAAGGTTTCCCGGTAGAAAGTGGCGGCTGTGTCTCGCGCAGCCAACGGTATCGGTGCGATGGAACTCCAGTGCGGCAGCGCGCGCAAGCGTCGGCCGCCGAGGCGCCTGAACTTTGCCGAGTTCCGGCTTTTCCGTTATGTTGGCCGCCCCTCTAGCTTCTGGCCTGCCATGCAGCAGTACCGACGCCTTTTCACGATCTATCGTACTGCCGCCAAGTACCGGCTCGGTGAACTGCTGGCCGATCTGCCAAGGGCCGGCTGGTTGCGTGTCTTGTTGGCACTGCCCGTCGCTGGCGCTGCCTCTGCAGAGGGTCGCTGCCGGGGAGAACGTTTGCGACTGGCGCTGCAGGAACTCGGCCCCATCTTCATCAAGTTCGGTCAACTGCTGTCGACGCGCCGCGACGTGGTACCGATCGACATCGCCGACGAACTGGCCCTGCTGCAAGATCGTGTCGCCCCATTTCCCGGCAGCGAGGCGCTGCTGCTGATGGAAGAGGCACTGGGCCAACCCCTGATGCAACTCTTCAGGCAGGTGAGTCCGGAACCTCTGGCCTCGGCGTCGGTAGCGCAGGTGCATACCGCAGAACTGCTCGATGGCAGCGACGTGGTGATCAAGGTCATACGCCCCGGCATCGACCGCATCATCGCCGACGATGTCGCCCTGCTGCACGCGCTCGCTGCCCTCGTCGACGCCCGTGTGCCCGGCGGTAAGCGTCTGCGTCTGAGGGAGGTGGTTCGTGACTACGAGCATGTGATCTCCGATGAACTGAATCTGCTGAGCGAAGCCGCCAACACCTCGCAGTTGGCCCGCAACTTCCGCCATTCACCGCTGCTGTACGTGCCGAAGGTGTACTGGGACTTCTGCCGGCCCAACGTGCTCGTCATGGAGCGCATCTACGGCATACCCGTCAGCCAGGTGGATGAGCTGAGAGCCTGCGGCATCAATATCAGGCGTCTGGCCGAAACCGGGGTGCAAATCTTCTTTACCCAGGTTTTCGAGCACAGTTTCTTCCACGCCGACATGCACCCCGGCAATGTATTCGTCTCGAGGGAGCATCAGGAAAACCCGCAGTACATTGCACTGGACTGCGCCATCATCGGTAGCCTCAGCAAAGCCGACCAGCAGTACCTTGCAAGAAATCTGCTGGCCATTTTCAAGCAGGACTACCGGCGAGTCGCCGAATTGCACGTGGAGTCCGGCTGGGTACCGCCCGACACGCCGATCCATGCCTTCGAGGCCACCATGCGTACCGTCTGCGAACCCATCTTCCAGAAGCCGATTGGAGAGATCTCTTTCGGCCAACTGTTACTGCAGTTGTTCCGCACTGCTGCACGCTTCAACATGGAGGTGCAACCTTCCCTGGTGCTGCTGCAGAAGACCCTGCTCAACGTCGAAGGGCTTGGCAAGCAGCTCTATCCGGAACTGGACCTCTGGCAGACAGCACTGCCCTTCCTCGAAAAGTGGCAGCAACAGAGGCTTTCACCCCTCAACAACCTGAAAATCCTGGGGGAAAAGCTGCCAGCGTGGATCGAGCAGGCGCCAGATGTGCCGGAGTTGATCTGGCAGGCGCTGCACAAGGCAGGCAGCGACGACCGCCAGTTGGCGGCACTGCAAACTCGCATAGCCGCACTCGAGGCCAGACAGCGCCGCTGGCGCAGCCTCGTGCCGTGGCTGGTGGCCGCGTTGGCCACGTTGCTGCTGTGGCTGCATTGAGTGTTTGCGCAGGTGCTGCGTTATCCTTGCCGCATTTCTACGGAGTGACCCATGCAGACGCAGTGGCTGGACGTTATCCGCTGGGACAGCAACGGCCTCGTGCCGGTGATCGCCCAGGACTTCCAGAGCAAAGACATCCTCATGCAGGCCTTTTGCAACCGTGAAGCGCTGCAGCTTTCGGTGCAGGAAGGGCGCGCCATCTACTGGTCCCGATCACGGGGCCGACTTTGGCGCAAGGGCGAGGAGTCCGGCCATGTGCAGCGACTGCAGGGGATTTTGCTCGACTGCGATGGCGACAGTCTCATCTTTCTGGTCGAGCAGGTGGGCGGCGTTGCCTGCCACACCGGTCGCCGCTCCTGCTATTTCCACCGACTCGATGCCGGTGGTGAATGGCTGGTCGAGGGCGCGGCACTGAATGCGCCGAAAAGCATTTACCGCACCGCTCCCAAAGATTGAAACTTCACCCCTATGCCACCACGTTGAACCCTCATGAGTGACACACTGATCAAGCTCGCTGCCATCATCGAGCAACGCAAGGCCGCCAGTCCCGATTCATCCTATGTGGCCAAGCTGCACCACGCCGGCCTCAACAAGATCCTGCAAAAACTCGGTGAAGAGGCGGTCGAGACCATCCTGGCAGCACGCGATGTGGAGCAAGGTGCCAGTCGAGAGCGGTTGCTCTACGAAACTGCCGACCTCTGGTTCCACAGCCTGGTGCTGCTGGCGCAGCTCGAGTGCGGTCCCGAGGAAGTATTGGCCGAATTGGAGCGTCGCTTCGGCATGTCGGGTCTGGCAGAAAAAGCCGCTCGCGGCTGATACAATGCCGGCAAAGTGAATTTCCGCCCCGTGGGGGCAGAGGGAGGTCGTTATGGGTTTGGGCGGACTGCACATCTGGCATCTTCTGATTCTTGCCTTCATCGTGCTCATGGTGTTTGGCACCAAGAAACTGAAGAATTTCGGCGAAGATCTAGGCGGTGCCATCCAAGGCTTCAAGAAGGCCATGGACGAAGGCAAACAGAACGTCAACAAGGAACAGCAGGACAAACTGGCCCAAGGCGGTCAGACGGTGGACGTGAAGGCCGACAAGGTCGAAAACGAACGCTGAGCCACGCCCGCTTCCGGGCCGGCAAGATCCCATGTTCGACATAGGTTTCCAGGAACTCGTTCTGATCGGAGTCGTGGCCCTCGTGGTCATCGGCCCGGAGCGTATGCCTGCCGCTGTGCGAACCGTGGCGCTGTGGATCGGACGGCTCAAGCGAAGCTTCAATGCCCTGAAGACCGAGATCGAAAAGGAAGTCGGGGCCGACGAGATCCGGCGGCAGTTGCGCAACGAAGAGATCATGGAGCGCTTCCGGCAGACGCAGGCGCAGGTGCAGAACTCGATCAGTGCAGTGAAGAACGACGTCGACAGTCTGCAGAAGAACATCGAGATGGAAGCCAACGCGGTCGCCGGGCTGGAGACAGCGCGTCCTGCACCCGCCACGTCCTCCGCGCTCGACTCCGGGGTTACTCCTGCTTCAGCCACTGAACCGGGCGAGTCTCCCGTAGCCACCTCGGCTTCGACCACCACAGGCCAGGCCGATACCGCTTCGGCAGCAGGTACCGCCACGGCAGCTGCCGGCGACACGCGCACGCCTGCTGCAGGATAAGCCGCCACCATGAGCAATCCCGCCGACCATGATCCAAAGGAACTTCCGCTGGTAGCTCATCTGGTGGAACTGCGTGACAGGTTACTGCGCGCGGTCATCTGCATCGCCATCGTGTTCCTGATGCTGTTCCCCTTTGCCAACGACATCTCGAACTTCCTCAGCGAGCCGATGACCAGCGTGATGGGGGAGGGTCAGCAGGTCATTTCGACCAAGCCACTGGATCCCTTCTTCATTCCCTTCAAGCAGACGCTGATGGCGGCCTTCTTCGTGAGTGTGCCCTATGTCCTCTACCAGATCTGGGCCTTCGTCATGCCAGGGCTGTACCAGAACGAAATTCGTATCGCGCGGCCGATTCTGGCCTCGAGCATCATGCTGTTCTACGCCGGCATCCTGTTTGCTTACTTCCTGGTACTGCCACTGATCTTCGCGTTCTCCGTGAGCACCTCTCCGGAAAGCGTGGCGGTCATGACCGACATCAGTTATCTGTACGATCTTGAAATGCAGATGTTCTTCGTATTCGGTTTCGTTTTCGAAGTACCGATCGCCACCGTGCTGCTGATCCTCGCCGGGGTTATCGACCCCGACAAGCTCAAGGACCATCGCGGCTATGTGATCATCGCCTGCTTCACCATCGGCATGATCGTTACGCCCCCAGACGTCTTTTCACAGTCGATGGTGGCCATCCCCATGTGGCTGCTGTTCGAAAGTGGTCTGTTTTTCGGCAAGATGCTGAGGGGCAAGGGCGAAGCAGGTGGCAAGGCCGACGCAACGCCCCAATGAATGTGTGCCGCGTCTTGGCTCTTCTTGAGGAGCGAGGCTTGTTGCGCACACCCGAGCCAGCCTCGAGCTGTCAGGCCTTGAGCAAAAATGTCACCGGTCCGTCGTTGGTGAGTGCCACCTGCATGTCGGCGCCAAAGCGGCCGCAGGCTACGGGCGCGTGCTGCGCTTCGGCCTGACGCAAGAATTCCAGATAGAGCAACTCCGCCTCGGCGGGAGATTTGGCGCTGGAAAAACTGGGACGTAGACCTTTGTCGGTGCTCGCCGCCAGAGTGAACTGGGAAACCACGAGAAGGCCCCCACCCACACTGCGCAGACTGAGGTTCATCTTGCCCTCGGTGTCGGGGAAGACTCGGTAGTCGAGGACCTTTTGCAGCAGCCTGCCAATCTGTTCCGGCCCATCTTCCCGCTCGACACCGAGCAACAGCAGCAGACCACGCCCTATCGATCCGACGACAACGCCATCGACAGTGACACTGGCGCTACTGACGCGCTGGATCAACCCCAGCACGGCTTACTCGCTGCTTTCGCTCTGGCGGGAAAGGCGGCGACGATCACTTTCCAGCAAGTACTGCTTGCGCAGGCGAATGTGGTTAGGCGTGATTTCCACCAGTTCGTCGCTGTCGATGAATTCCATGGCCTGCTCGAGGCTGTGACGGATAGGTGGTGTCAGGATGATGTTTTCATCGCTGCCGGCCGCCCGGATGTTGGTCAACTGCTTGGCCTTGGTAGGGTTGACGACGATGTCGTTCTCACGACTGTGCAGCCCGACGATCATGCCTTCATAGACCTCTACACCAGGCTCGACGAAGAGACGACCCCGCTCCTGCAGCGTGAACAGCGCGTAGCCAAGCACCTTGCCTTTTACGTTCGACACCATAACGCCGTTTTGGCGGGCGCCGATGTCACCTGACTTGATGGGACCAAAGCGGTCAAACACGGAGGTTAGGATGCCGGTTCCAGACGTCATGCTCAGAAATTGCGTCCGAAAGCCGATGAGACCGCGCGTAGGAATACCGAAGTTGAGCCGCGTGCGGCCCTTGCCGTCGTTGCTCATCTCGGTCATCTCCGCCTTACGCTTGCCGAGCTCCTCGATGACCTTGCCCTGATGCTGCTCGTCGATGTCGATTACCAGGATTTCGTAAGGCTCCATCACGACGCCGTCGATTTCCTTGCGGATCACCTGCGGTCGGGACACCGCCAATTCGAAGCCTTCGCGGCGCATGTTTTCGATGAGTACCGACAGGTGCAATTCCCCGCGACCGGATACCTTGAATTTATCGGCGGTGGCCCCCGGTTCGACGCGCAGGGCAACGTTGTGGATCAGTTCGCGCTCGAGGCGATCTTTGATATTGCGGCTGGTCACGTATTTGCCATCGAGTCCGGCAAAGGGTGAATCGTTGACCTGGAAGGTCATGGTGACCGTGGGTTCGTCGACCGTGAGCGGCGGCAGCGGCTCTGGTTTTTCCGGATCGCAGACGGTATCGGAGATGTTCAGTTGTTCGATGCCCGTGATGCAGATGATGTCGCCTGCGCTGGCTTCCACTGCATCCACGCGTTCGAGCCCGAGGTAGGTCTTCACGAGGCCGATCTTGCCGCGCCGGCTCTTGCCCTCGCGATCAATGATGACGACTTGCTGGTTGACCTTGACCTTGCCGCGGGTAATACGGCCGACACCAATCACACCGAGATAGGAAGAGTAGTCGAGTGCGGAGATCTGCATCTGCAGCGGCCCCTGCACGTCCACCACCGGCGGCTGTACACGGTCGATGACGAGCTGGAACAAGGGATCCATGTTGGGAGCGAGATTGTTGGGGTCGTGTCCGGCTCGGCCCAGCAGGGCCGATGCGTAGATCACGGGAAAGTCGAGTTGCTCCTCAGATGCTCCCAGCTTGTCGAAGAGGTCGAACACCTCGTTCAGCACCCAGTCCGGCCGCGCCCCTTCACGATCGACCTTGTTGATGACCACGATGGGTTTGAGACCACGGGCAAAGGCTTTTTGCGTCACGAAGCGCGTCTGCGGCATCGGACCATCGACAGCATCCACCAGCAGCAAAACGCAGTCCACCATCGACAGCACACGTTCGACTTCCCCGCCAAAGTCGGCGTGACCGGGCGTGTCGACGATGTTGATGCGATAGTCGTTCCAGCGCACGGCAGTGTTCTTGGCCAGGATGGTGATGCCGCGCTCCTTTTCCTGGTCGTTGGAATCCATCACGCGCTCGACTTCCTTGCCGCGGGTTTCGAGCGTACCCGACTGCTGCAGCAGCTTGTCGACCAGCGTGGTCTTGCCATGGTCGACGTGCGCGATGATCGCGATGTTGCGAATGTGGTCTATCACGAGGGGGGATCCTGTGCGGAGTCGGGGAAAAAAGACGCGCGATTATACATGACGCCCCTGTTCCCGCTTGTCAGGATGTCTTGAAAATTCCCACATTGAGGTGGCCCTGCTCCCGCAGATGCGCGGCGTGCAGGCGGCTCAGCACGCCTTGATCGCAGTAAAGCAGGTAGTTGCTGTCGCTCGCGAGTTTCGGAAATTCCGCATTGAGCCTGAAAAACGGGATGAGCAGCACGGGGTACTGAGGCTTGCGTAGTGGCCGTCGTTCCTGCTGCTCGGGGTGGCGTATGTCGATCAGGATGACGGAGCGCTGCGGAGTCAGGGTGTCGAGTTCGGTGGCCTTCGGTCTGGCCGAGACGGACTGCAGTGTGCGGATGTCGAAGGTTTTGCGATCGGCGAGAGCCTGTTCGAGCAGCGTGAAATCGAAGCGCCGCTCCTCCTCGGCAATTCTGCTCAGTTTGGCGCGTGTCGTCGGCCTCACCGAGATCACACCACAGTATTCGGGGATGCTGGCCGAGAACTCCTCTGTGCCAATCCTTCGCGCGATATCCACGATCTCCTGCTTGTCCAGCATGGCAAGTGGTCTCAGCACCAAGAGCGGCGTGGCCTCGTCGATTACGCACAGATTCGGCAGTGTCTGACTGGAGACCTGTGCGATGCTGTCGCCGGTCACGAGCGCCCCGACATCTAGCTGACGCGCCACTTCCGTGGCGACGCGCAGCATCATGCGCTTCAGTACGACGCCCATCATGGCATCGCTGATCGTGGCAAGGATGGCGGCGACCACGGGCTCGAATGGCACGCTGATGAAGCGCACGGGGTGGGAGGCACCGAATTTTTGCCAGAGGAAGTAGGCGAGTTCCTTTACCGCCAGTTCGTGATCGCGGCCGCCCAAATTGAAGAACAGGGTGTGAGCCCGCAAGCCCCGCTTCATGGCCTGGTAGGTGGCTACGGCGGAGTCGAAACCGCCTGACAGCAGCGAAACCGCTGTCTCCTGCGTGCCGATCGGAAAGCCGCCAATGCCTGGAAGCGCAGCATCCACCACACGAACGCGGGCATCCCGGATTTCGATGGGCACCACGACGTCTGGGGCCTGCAGGTCCACGCCGCGGGCCTGCGTCTGAAGACGCAGCCCGGCACCGACGAAGCGCTCCACGTCCACCGAACTGAAATCATGTGCACCAAGTCGTCGACAGCGAACACGGAAGGTCTTGCCGGTGAGGCGCTCCCGATACAAGGCGAGGGTCTGGTCAAGCAGATCCTGCAGATCGGTCAGCGGGTATTCCAGTACCCGACTGAATGACCAGATACCTGGCATGTTGGCCAGCAGGGACTCGACTTCGGCCACACTCTCCCGGCGGCTGGCAGGCAACTCGAGATGGAGGTTGTCCCACTGCACCTCGAGGAGTACGGCATCTGGATCATGGGGAGCGACCGATTGGTCAGGCAAGCCGAGCCGCACCCTCAGCACCCGCGCGACATTCCGCTTCAGCTGTCGACAGAACTGCACGCGGACGATCCGACTCTTGGTGGTCATCTCGCCGGAGTATCTGATGATGTATTTCATGTCTCCGCGACCACGGCCTAGGATGAAGCAAAACGCGCACAATATTGGTGCTTATTGAAAAAATACGCCCCGTAACTGTGCACTGAGCGCGCGAGACCCGCCAAATTCTCTTGGAAAATCAACACTTCCATGTTGAAAATCCATGGCATATATTTTGCCTTTCCTGCTACTGCAACGCCAAGCGCAGTATTTTGGCGTCCCGTCGGCGGGGGTCCTGAGCAGGGCCTCGCCGCGCACGAACAGCCAGCCTTGGGCCCGGAAGGACAAGCCGCCAACCTGCTACACGACCACGTTCCACAACACAGACAGCCAGCGTACCTGGTTCAACGCTCTACGGAGGAATACATGTCTGAGAAGACGCTCAAACTAATCAAAGATCACGATGTAAAGTGGGTTGACCTCCGTTTTACTGACACCAAGGGCAAGCAGCAGCACGTCACCTTCCCGGCCAACAAGGTCGATGCGGGCTTCTTCAAGGGCCAGATGTTCGATGGTTCCTCCATTGCGGGCTGGAAGGGCATCAACGAGTCGGACATGGTTTTGCTGCCCGACGACAGCACTGCCGTAATCGACCCCTTCGCCGAAGAGTCCCAGGTCAACATCGTATGTGACATCCTGGAACCCGGCACGATGTCCGGTTACGACCGCGATCCGCGCTCGATCGCCCGCCGCGCCGAGTCCTATCTGAAATCCACGGGCATCGGCGACACCGCCTACATGGGCCCAGAACCGGAATTCTTCATTTTCGACGACGTGAAATACCGCACCACCATGGGCTACTGCATGAGCCAGATCATCTCGCAGGAAGCCGCGTGGAGCACCGACAAAGACAAGGAAGACGGCCCCAAGGGCCACACTCCGCGCGTGAAGGGTGGCTACTTCCCGGTACCGCCGGTGGACTCGCTGCATGACATCCGTGCCGCCATGTGCAGCACGATGCAGGAGATGGGTCTCAATGTCGAAATCCATCACCATGAAGTGTGCAACGCAGGTCAGTGCGAAATCGGCGTTGCCTTCAACAGCCTGGTCAAGAAGGCCGATGAAGTCCAGACCCTGAAATACGTGATCCACAACGTCGCGGCTGCCTACGGCAAAACAGCGACCTTCATGCCCAAGCCCATCGTGGGCGACAACGGCAACGGCATGCACGTGCACCAGTCCATCTGGAAAGACGGCAAGAACATCTTTGCCGGCACCGGTTACGCCAATCTGTCCGACGACGCGTTGTACTACATCGGCGGCATCATCAAGCACAGCAAGGCGCTCAACGCACTCGGCAATGCCTCCACCAACTCCTACAAGCGTCTGGTGAAAGGATTCGAAGCCCCGACCATGATGGCCTACTCGGCACGTAACCGCTCGGCATCGATCCGCATTCCCTACATCCTTGGTGGCAATCCGAAAGCCATTCGCATCGAAGTCCGCTTTGGCGACTCCACCGCGAATCCCTATCTGTTCTTCGCCGCCATGCTGATGGCCGGCATTGACGGCATCAAGAACAAGATCCACCCCGGCGACCCGGCCACCAAGGATCTCTACGACCTGGAGCCCGAAGAGGAAGCCAAGATCCCGCAGGTCGCGGATGACCTGCTCGATGCCCTCGAACACCTGGACAAGGATCGTGCGTTCCTCACCGCCGGCGGCGTGTTCAGTGATGACATGATCGATGCCTACATCGACCTGAAGAAGGCTGATCACACGCTGGTCAATATGACCACGCACCCGCTGGAGTTCGAGTTGTACTACAGCTGCTGACACATGACTGCTGGTCGCTCGCGACTGGCAGATGCAGGACAAAAAGCCCACCTGACGGTGGGCTTTTTTTGTGCATCCGGAAAGCGTAGAGTTCAGGGAAAGCACTACTTTGGTGCAAATTCAGCCTCTGCACTGCGCAGCGGCAGCAGCGCCCAGGCCAGCTGCCGTAGAAAAACAGGAAGAAAGCCCCCTTTTACCGGCTTGGTGTAGTAATTGCATGGAATCCCTGCCCGTGGTCGTCGGAGCGAGCTCCGGAATAGGCCAGGCCAGAGATGCCATTGTCATGAATTCGGTATTTTCCAAAGCGCGACCGCCCTATCTCGTGACCAGCGAAAGCTTCAATACTCGCCTGCTCGACAACCTGACCACGGCCGTCGTGGTACTCGATGCCGACTGCAGGCTGTACCACATGAACCCGGCCGCCGAGGCCCTGCTGGAGACCAGCGCCCGGCATTCCTACGCGGCGCCCCTGCACGATCTGCTTCGCAACGCTGAGCAACTCGAACAGGCCATCGCGGCGGTGCACAAGAACAACGCGGCGGTCATTACCCGCAAAGCGGAACTGCAGCTGACGAATGGCAGCAAATTGCTGGTCGACCATGCCGTGTCGACGGTGGTCGACGCCAACGGAACCTGGTACCTGATCGAGCTCCAGGAAATCAACCGGAGCTGGACTCTGAGCCGCAAGGAAACCCAGCTAGCCAAGCATGAAATCACCATGGAGATGGTTCGTGGGCTCAGCCACGAGATCAAGAATCCTTTGGGGGGCATACGCGGGGCCGCCCAGTTGCTGGCGAGCGAACTGCCCAACTCACACCTTCAGGATTACACCAATGTGATCATCGAGGAGACGGATCGTCTCGTTAACCTCGTCGATCGCCTCACCGGCCATCAGAAGAAGCTGCAGCTACGACCGCTCAATATCCACGAAGTGGTAGAGCGCGTCCGCAATCTGATCGAAGCAGAGACGCGCGGTACCATCAGCATCGTACGCGACTATGATCCCAGCCTGCCCGAAATCACCGGGGACCTGGAGCAACTGATACAGGCCGTCCTCAATATCGTTCGCAACGCCATGCAGGCGTTACTGGAAAACCCGCAGCCAGGGCGCCGTCCGCAGATAGTGCTCAAGACCCGCGCGGTCAGCCCTGCCAACATCGGCCCGGTCTTGCACAAGCTGGTGGCACGTATCGAAGTGGTGGACAACGGTCCGGGCATTCCTGCGCACATCATCGACAATATTTTCTACCCCCTGATCAGTGGTCGTCCGGAAGGCACGGGGCTTGGATTATCCATCGCCCAGACCATCCTCAAGAACCACGCGGGGCTCATCGAGTGCGAGAGCCAGCAAGGCCTCACGCGATTCCTGCTTTCGATTCCCATCATGACCGAGGGTGGTCAGCCATGAACAAGGACACGATCTGGATCGTCGATGACGATCGTTCCATCCGTTGGGTTCTGGAGCGCTCTTTCGCGAAGGCGGGACTGCACAGCGAGAGTTTTGACAGCGGCGACGCCATGCTGAGTCGCCTTCGCAGCCGCCAGCCCGCCGTCATCATCAGCGACATACGCATGCCGGGCAGTGACGGCCATGAAGTACTGAGCGAGGTACAGGATCAGTACCCGCAGATCCCGGTCATCATCATGACCGCCCACTCCGATCTCAGCAGTGCCGTGAAATCCTACAAGCATGGCGCATTCGAGTACCTGCCGAAGCCCTTCGATGTCAACGAAGCCGTTGCCGTTGCGCAGCGGGCGATCCGCCACTCGCAGGAGAGTCGGGGCGAACCGCAGACGACGAGTCTTCAGGAATCGAAGACCATCATTGGTGAAGCACCTTCCATGCAGGAGGTTTTTCGGGCGATCGGCAGGCTGTCGCACTCCAACATCACCGTACTCATCAAAGGTGAGTCCGGCACCGGCAAGGAACTGGTCGCTCAGGCCCTGCACAAGCATGGACCGCGCGCCGAAAAGCCATACGTCCCACTGAACGTGGCTGCGATTCCCAAGGATCTGATCGAGTCCGAATTGTTCGGCCATGAGCGTGGCGCCTTCACCGGAGCCACGCAGACCCGCGTGGGGCGTTTCGAGCAGGCACATGGTGGCACACTGTTCCTCGACGAAATCGGCGACATGCCCATGGAAACGCAGACCCGCCTGCTGCGGGTGCTGTCCGATGGGGAGTTCTACCGCGTTGGCGGTCTAACGCCGATCAAGGTGGATGTACGGGTGATCGCGGCCACCCACCAAAATCTGGAAGCACGCGTGAAGGAGCACCTGTTCCGCGAAGACCTCTTCCACCGCCTCAACGTCATACCGATCATCCTGCCGCGCCTGGCTGATCGTCGAGAGGACATTCCTGCGCTGTGTGAGCACTTCCTGCGCAAGGCCGCCCAGCAGATGGGTGTGGAAAAGAAAGTGCTGCGGCCGGAGACGAGCAAGTTCCTCACCACACTGCCTTGGCCGGGCAACGTGCGCCAGCTGGAAAACTTCTGCAGCTGGATCACGGTGATGGCGGCCGGTCGTGACATCTACATCACTGACCTGCCGGAGGAGTTCCATGCTGCTTCGGCCACCAATCCAGTAGCCGGCAACTGGCTACAGAATCTCAAGCACTGGGCTGATCAGGAGTTGAAGCTCGGGCATACCGGCATCCTGCAACAGGCGATACCACTTTTCGAGAAGTGCATGATCGAAGTCGCCCTGCAGCACAGTGGCGGTCGCAAGCGCGATGCTTCGGAACTGCTCGGGTGGGGACGCAATACGCTCACGCGCAAGCTCAAGGAACTGGGCATGCAGAACAGCGATGCCGACGAGGAAGAAGAAGTCGCTGGCAGTCCGGAGTGATGCGGCGCTGAGGGAAGCTCGGCGCCACGAAACCGCTTGGAAAAGTCTGCAATTTGCGGCATATAGCTAGCCGCCTGCCGTGGGCGGCGCTGGCCGCCGGCAAGCCGGCCCTGCTCCGTGCGGGGCGTTTTCCAGGACTCCCTCGTGTTCGAGATCGCGCTGTTAGAACCGGAAATTCCGCCGAATACCGGCAACATCATCCGTCTGTCCAGCAACGTTGGTTGCCCTCTGCACCTCATAGAGCCGCTGGGCTTTTCGCTCGAAGAGCGCAGACTGCGACGCGCCGGTCTGGATTATCACGAGTGGGCCACGCTGCACAGGCACGCCGACTGGGAGGCTTTCCTGGCGAATGCTGCCCCGCGCCGGCTGCTGGCCTTCAGTACCAAAGGTCAGCGCTCATTCGCGGATTTCCGCTACGAATCAGGCGATGTGCTGTTGTTCGGCCGTGAAACACGTGGCCTGCCAGAGGCAGTTCTGGCATCGCCACGGGTGGACGCAGTGCTGCGACTACCCATGCAACGCAACAGTCGTAGCCTGAATCTTTCCAATGCCGTGGCGGTCGCTGCGTTCGAGGCCTGGCGACAGCTGGGCTACGCCGGAGCTTACTGGCCCTGAACGCAAAACGGCCGGGGCTCTGTGCAGCCTCGGCCGTTGCTGGTGAAAGAGTCGTCTTATTGCAGCGGAGCCTGTGCCTGCTGTGCCTGATTGCGCTTGGCCTGCATGTAAACCGCCTCGAAATTGATCGGAGCGAGCATGAGTGCCGGAAAGCTGCCCTTGATGGCCAGTGCATCGATGGCCTCACGGCCGTAGGGGAACAGGATGCTCGGACAGGTGATCGCCAGCACCTGCTCCAGCCGCTCGCCGTCGAGACCAGTCACTTCGAAGATGCCGGCTTGCTGAACCTCTACCAGAAAAACGGTCTTGTCATCCTGCTTGAGATCGGCGGTGAGCCGCAGCACGACTTCGTAAAGCTCTTCATCGATCTTCTTGCTGCGACTGTTGATACTGAAGTTCACCTTGGGGTTGTAAGGCCTGCGAAAACAATCCGGCGTGTCCGGCGCCTCGAATGAGGAGTCCTTGACGTAGATGCGCTGCACGCCGAATCGGGGGTCGGCTGGGGTGGGGGCCGGAGCGTTGTTGTCTGCCATGGGATACCTGCCGTTTGGCTAGTGGTGAAAGTGAGAGAGCGGGCTCAACGGACGAGCGGAAGGTTTTGCGTCTGCCACTCGGAAATGCCGCCAGCGAGTTTGCTGACCCTGGTGAAGCCGCGTTCTTGCAGCAGCTTGACTGCCTCGCCGGCCTGTTGACCGTACTGGCATACGACGATGAGCGGATCCTGCTTTTTCTTGTCGAGTTCGCCAGACCGCTCTGCCAGTTTGGCGAGGGGGATATTGACTGCATCGACCACGTGCCCCTTGTCGAAGTCCTTGCGCTCGCGCACATCGACGACCGTGGCATTTTCCCGATTGATCAGTTGGGTGGCCTGGTGCACGGACAGGCTACTGCCGGTCTTGGAGTTGAGGTAGGCCAGCAGTGCTGCTGCCAGCGCCAGCCACAGGCCGGACAGTGCCCAATGATTGATCAAGAATTCGAAGAAACGGTTCATGCAGCTTTTCCGGGGTCTTCCCGCGAGCGCGGCAGTATACACAGGCCCTCCCCAGAAGTCAGGCCGCCGGGTGCGGCCCTGCGTACTGGCAGGACGCGACCCTTGCGGTTGCTACGATGTCGACTGGCTCCTTAGAATCAACGCGAGTTTTCGTGACATGCAGCAGATGAAAAAAGCACCGACCGTCCTGCTCATCCTCGATGGATGGGGGTATCGGGAAGAGACCGACCACAATGCCATCGCGCTGGCCAGCACGCCGGTCTGGGACCGCCTGCTGGCAACGGCACCCCATACCCTCATCCACACTTCCGGCATGAAGGTCGGCCTTCCCGACGGACAGATGGGTAACTCCGAGGTGGGTCACATGAACCTCGGTGCGGGGCGTGTGGTCTACCAGACCCTCACGCGCATCAACAAAGCCATCGCCGACGGCGACTTCTTCGGCAACCCCGCGCTGATTGGTGCCGTCGAGGCGAGCCGGCAGCACGGTAGCGCCCTGCACGTGATCGGCCTGCTTTCCGAGGGCGGAATCCACAGCCATGAGGATCAGATCATGGCGCTGTTGGAACTGGCTGCACGCAAGAACTGCACGCAGGTCTACCTGCACGCGATGCTGGATGGGCGGGACACGCCGCCGAGATCGGCCGCGACGAGTCTGCAGCGTTTCCAGGACTGGTTCGTGAAGCACCCGATAGGCCGCATTGCCAGTGTAGGGGGGCGCTATTTCGGCATGGATCGCGACAAGCGCTGGGACCGCGTGAAACTGGCTTTCGACGCCATCTGCCACGGTGAGGCGGCGTGGCAATACCCCGACGCCACGAGTGCGCTGGCCGCGGCTTACGCTCGCGGCGACAACGACGAGTTCGTGCAGCCTGCCGTGCTTTGTTCCGGCGACAGCAAGCCCGTGCGCATGCAGGACACCGACGCCGTGGTCTTCATGAACTTTCGCGCCGATCGGGCCCGTCAGCTGACCAGCGCTTTCGTGAAATCCGACTTCAACGGCTTCGACGTGGGGAGAGTGCCGAAATTCAGCCGCTTCGTCACACTGGCCGAATATGCGGCCGGCTTGCCGGTAGAGGTCGCCTTCGGTCCGGAGAATCTCGACAACAGCCTCGGTGAATATCTGGCAAAACTGGGCTTGACGCAGCTGCGAATCGCCGAAACCGAAAAGTATGCGCATGTGACCTTCTTCTTCAGCGGTGGCCGTGAAGCGGAATTTGCCGGCGAGACCCGCCTGCTGGTGCCCTCGCCCAAGGTAGACACCTACGATCTGCAGCCGGAGATGAGCGCCGTAGAGGTTACCGACCATCTGGTGGAGGCGATCCGTGACAGGCGCTACGACACCATCGTCTGCAACTTTGCCAACGGCGACATGGTGGGCCACACGGGTTCACTGACGGCAGCCATCCAGGCGGTGGAAGCGCTGGACAGCTGTCTCGGTCGCATCACGGCGGCGCTGCAGGACGTCGGCGGTCAATGTCTGATCACCGCCGACCACGGCAATGTCGAGCAGATGCTGGACACCGACAGCGGTCAGCCCATGACGCAGCACACGACCGGCCCCGTACCCTTGGTCTACGTCGGCCCCCAGCGAATCAGTCTCGCGAGCGACGGTTCGCTGTGCGACGTGGCCCCGACTCTGCTGAGCCTCATGGAACTGGCACCGCCGCCAGAGATGCAGGGGCATAGTCTGGTGAGGCGCACCTGAAGCTCATGGCACGACAGGTACTGCTCTCCTCGTTGCTGGTCCTGTCTGCACTGGCGGTTGCCCAGGAGGAGGGCGCTACCGAGCTTTCGCGGCGGGAGCTCGCTCGACTCGAGGCCGGTATCGAGCGCGCGAAGGAGGCCGTCGCCGACCTTGATCTCACCAGGCAGACGCAGTTGCGGGAGGTAGAACAGCAGGAGCAGCAGATCCTCGAAATCCAGCGCCGCGTGGCAAGTTTAGCCGTCGAAAGTGGCAACAGTGGACAATCCCTGCGCAGCCTCGGGGCCGAGCGCGAGCGACTGGAGACAGAGCAGAAATCCCAGCAGCGATGGCTGACCCAGTATGTGCTGGGCGCTTGGCGCAATGGCTCGGGTGAGTTCTTCAAGCTGCTGCTCGGCCAGCCCGACACGGCCGGCAGTGCACGGATGCTGCGCTATTACCGGTACTTCGCCGCTGCCCGCCAGAGCAGACTCGACAGTCACCAGCAACTGCTTGCCGAGCTGGCTGCGACAAGGACCCGCATCGAGGAAATGTCCGGCACGCTCGGCCGTCAGCAGGAGGAATTGCTGGCTCAGGAGGAAGTGCTGCGCGAGCAGCAGTCGAAGCGAAAGGCCTTGCTCACGCAGGTTGAAGAGCAGCTGCAGCGAGAGGGGCGCCAGCTCAACAACCTCGAACAGCAGCGAATCGAACGCCAGCTGCTGCTCGAAGAACTACGGCAGGCGCAGGCCGTCGCCCAGTCGCTGCAGTTCGCAGCCGCGCGCGGCAAATTGCCATGGCCGGTCTCCGGCACGCTCACAGCGCGTTTCGGGGAGCGCCATGAGCTTGGCGATCTCACGTATCAAGGCATCACCATTGCTGCCCCGCAAGGTACGGTGGTCAAGGCAGTGCACGCTGGCCGGGTGGTGTTTGCCGACTGGTTCAGCAACTCGGGGCTGCTATTGATAATCGACCATGGCAATGGTTTTATGACTTTGTATGCGCACAATCAGGAACTGTTGCAAAAAGCAGGTGCCAGCGTCGCTGCCGGTGCAGCGATCGCGAAGGTAGGAGACACCGGTGGCCGGCAGCAAAGTGGCCTGTATTTCGAAATCCGTCACGAGGGCGCGGCCGAAAATCCCGTCTCCTGGCTGAAGCCCGCCCCATGACCCGCCGGTTCACGGCCCGAGGTTGTCCATGTACTTCACCGTTTTGCGTCCTCCCGCACCCCTGACTTCACGGCGCCCGCTCGCCCGACTGCTGCTCACCGGTGTGCTGACAGGCTGCTGCCTGCACGCGGCTGCCCAGTTGGCCCCTGCTGCCGGCAACGCTGCGCCGGGCGCGCAGTCGCTGCCGCCGCCGCCACTCCCCATGGAGGAGGTCCGAATCTTTGCGCAGGTGCTGAGCCAGGTTCGCGAGGCCTACGTGGAACCGATCGATGACAAGACGCTGCTCGAAAATGCCATCAAAGGCATGCTTGCCGGCATCGACCCGCATTCGACCTATCTGGCCCGCGACGACTACGATGCCTTGCAGGAAACCACCACGGGTGAGTTCGGCGGGCTCGGCGTGGAGGTGAGCATCGAGAATGGGTTCATCAAGATCATTGCGCCGATGGATGACTCGCCTGCGGCGCGCGCCGGCATCAAGGCCGGCGATCTCATCATCAAGCTGGACGATACTCCGGCGCAGCAGGTCACGCTCGGTGATACCTCGGAATTGCTGCGCGGCGAGCCCGGTACGTCGATTCGCCTGACGATCCTGCGTGAGGGCCTGCCGGAGCCCTTCGAAGTAAAGGTCACCCGCGAGATCATCAAGGCGCGCAGCATTCGCTACCGGGAGGCCGAACCGGGTTACGGCTACATCCGCATTGCCCAGTTCTCGGCCGATACCGGCAGCGAAGTGGTGGAGGCGCTCGGCAAGTTGCAAACGGGCGAGACGCCGCTGCTGGGCGTGGTGCTGGACCTGCGCAACAACCCTGGCGGGGTGCTGCAGGCCGCCGTGGGCGTCGTCGATGCCTTCATAAGTGAAGGGCTGATCGTCTACACCAAGGGGCGTCTGCCGAATGCCGAGATGCGCTTCGAGGCCACACCGGAAGATCCGAGCCGGGGCGTACCGCTGGTCGTGCTGATCAATAACGGCTCCGCCTCCGCATCGGAGATCGTGGCGGGAGCGCTGCAGGACAGCAAGCGCGCGGTGATCATGGGCACGCGGAGCTTCGGAAAGGGCTCGGTGCAGACCGTGTTGCCGCTCACCAATGACCGCGCCATCAAGCTCACCACGTCGCTGTACTTCACGCCCAGCGGCCGTTCCATCCAGGCCACCGGCATTTCCCCTGACATCGTGGTCGACCGCGGCCAGGTCACACGCATCGCCGACAGCGTCGCGGCCTACCGCGAAGAGGACCTGACCCGTCACCTGGAGAACGCCAACGGCAGCGCTGCGCCAGACAACGCTCCCGCAGAAAATGCCAGCACGCCTGCCGCTCTGCCGCAGCCCAAGGTGAGTGCCGAAGATGTGCTGGTCCCCGACTATCAGCTCAACGAGGCACTGAACCTGCTCAAGGGTCTCAACGTGGTAAAGGCGCTGCGCTAGCCGCGGTGGTGATTCGAACGGGCGACTGCTGCGCCAGCCCGGGGACCTACGTCAGCGCATCTCGATGCCGTGCTCGCGCATGTAGGCCTTGGCTTCAGGAATCGTGAACTGGCCGAAGTGAAAGATGCTGGCAGCGAGCACGGCATCAGCCTTGCCGATGGTAATGCCGTCCACCAGATCCTGCAGCGAACCGACCCCCCCGGAGGCAATGACGGGCACCGCCACGGCTTCACTGATGGCGCGATTCAGGTGCAGGTCGAAACCGCTCTTGGTGCCGTCGCGATCCATGCTGGTCAGCAGTACCTCACCAGCGCCGTAGTCCACCATCTTGCGGGCCCAGGCGATCGCTTCCAGCCCGGTCGGATTGCGGCCACCGTGGGTGAAGATTTCCCAGCGCTGCGGCTCGCCCGGCTTCGAAACACACTTGGCGTCGATCGCCACCACGATGCACTGTGAACCAAAGCGCTCCGACGCCTCGCGCACGAACTCCGGGTTGAGGACCGCGGTGGTATTGATGCTGACCTTGTCGGCACCGGCATTCAGCATGTTGCGGATGTCCTGCAACTTGCGAATGCCACCGCCAACCGTGAGCGGAATGAACACCTGCGAAGCGATGGCCTCGACCGTGTGCAGCGTGGTGCTGCGGTCGTGGGCACTGGCGGTGATGTCGAGGAAAGTGATCTCGTCTGCGCCTTGGTCGCAGTAGCGTTTGGACACTTCGACCGGATCGCCGGCATCGCGGATGTCCAGGAATTTCACGCCCTTGACGACGCGACCGTTGTCGCAGTCCAGGCAGGGAATGATGCGCTTTGCCAGACCCACTGCAGCCCCCTCAGACCTGTCCCTGCCAACCCAGGAAGTTCCGCAGCAGCGCAAGGCCGTTGCGCTGACTTTTTTCCGGGTGGAACTGCACGGCAAAGACATTGCGGTGCGCCATGGCGGCACAAAACGGCAGCGGGTACTCGGCCTCTCCCGCGATCTCGTTGGGCGCGGCAGGTGCCACATAGTAGCTGTGCACGAAGTAGAAATAGTCGTTGTCGGGAATACCCGACCACAGTGGATGCTCACGGGTCTGTCTCACGCGGTTCCAACCCATATGCGGCACTTTCAGCACGGCGCCCTGTGCATCGCGCGCGTGGTCGGCGAAACGCTTGACCTCGCCGGCAAACAGACCGATGCAGCCGACACCTCCGTTTTCCTCGCTGCGCTGCATGAGGGCCTGCATACCGACGCAGATGGCAAGCACCGGCTTCTCGCGTACCTGCTCGCGCAGGATTTCGTCGATGCAGAGGTGGCGGATTTCCGCCATGCAGTCTCGCATGGCACCTACGCCGGGAAACACCAGACGATCGGCAGCACGCAGCGTGTCCGGATCGGAGGTGACAGACACCTTGACCGCGGTGCCGGCCAGCTTGCCGACATGCTCCAGGGCCTTGGCAACTGAATGCAGGTTGCCCATGCCGTAATCGATGACTGCTACGTGGGTCATGCCGACGGTCAACCGCTCAGGGTGCCCTTGGTGGAGGGCACTGCGCCCTGCTGTCGCGGATCGGCTTCGATCGCCATGCGAACGGCACGACCGAAGGCCTTGAACACCGTTTCGATCTGGTGGTGGGCATTTTCGCCGCGCAGCGTATCCACGTGCAGGGTGACCTTGGCGTGATTGACGAAACCCTGAAAGAACTCGTGGAACAGGTCGACGTCGAAGTCTCCCACCGTGCCCCGCTTGAAGGGCACATGGAACTCGAGGCCGGGCCGTCCGGAAAAATCCACCACCACGCGCGACAGCGCCTCATCGAGTGGCACGTAGGCGTGTCCGTAGCGGCGGATCCCGGCCTTGCTGAGCGCCTTGTCGACCGCCTGTCCCAGTGTGATGCCGATGTCCTCAACGGTGTGGTGGGCATCGATGTGCAGATCACCCTCGGCCGTGATGTCGAGATCGATCAGACCATGCCGTGCCACCTGCTCCAGCATATGCTCGAGGAAGGGCAGGCCGGATTGCATGCGGAACTTGCCGCTGCCATCGAGATCCACGGCAACCTTGATACGGGTTTCATTGGTATTGCGTTCGACGCTGGCCTGGCGCGGTGTCATGGGACGTCCGACGGCGGTGAGAAGAGCCGCGATTATACGGGCTCGGCGCCATTTGATCAGCGTCTGGATTACCATGCAGCACCTGTCTTTCGATGCCGACCGCGACTGCGCCGCCATGTCCACGGAATCCACACCGCTCAGCCGCGCCCTGCTGGACTGGTTCGACCTGTACGGACGCAAGCACCTGCCGTGGCAGCAGCAGCCGACGCCCTACCGGGTCTGGGTGAGCGAAATCATGCTCCAGCAGACGCAGGTCAATACGGTGATCCCCTATTACCAGCGCTTCATGCAACGGTTCCCGGATGTGCAGACACTGGCAGCTGCCGACATCGATGCGGTGCTGCATCTATGGACCGGCCTTGGCTACTACGCGCGCGCCCGCAACCTGCATAGGACGGCCCAGAGGATCGTGAGCGAACACGGAGGTCAGTTTCCGCGCACGGTGGACTCACTGAGTCGCCTGCCCGGTATCGGCCGTTCGACTGCCGGTGCCATCGTGGCACTTGCCCTACGACAGCGGGCCGTGATTCTGGATGGCAACGTCAAGCGGGTGCTGACGCGCCTGCATTGCGTAGAGGGCTGGCCCGATCAGGCTAAAGTCCAGCAACGTCTGTGGGCGCTTGCCGACCAGCACACACCGGAAGAACGCTGTGCCGACTACACGCAGGCGATCATGGATCTGGGCGCCACGCTCTGTGCGCGCAGGCGGCCGGCTTGCGGGCTGTGCCCGCTGCAAGACCGCTGTGAAGCCTTTCGTCAGCAGCGAACGGCAGAGTTTCCACAGCGCAAGCCGGGCAAGGATCTGCCGGTGCGCTCGACCTTCATGCTCCTGTACTGGCAGCCCTCCGCGCGATGCGTCCTGCTGGAGAGGAGGCCGAGTCAGGGCCTGTGGGGCGGGCTGTGGAGCCTACCGGAGTGCAGTGACCTGTCCACTCTGGAACCAGGCTTGGATAATGGACTCATGGCCGAGTCCGGGTCACTGCAGCAATGGCACACGCTCCGCCACAGCTTCAGCCATTTCCATCTCGACATCGTGCCGGTGCTGATCCCGCTGGCCGCTGCCGACGTGCGAGTGATGGAGAGCGATCGTTACCATTGGTATTCTCTGCAGCAGCCCAGTGAGCGCGGACTGGCAGCCCCGGTGAAGCGGCTGCTCGACTTGCTGGCCCTGCAGTGATCGAGGTCGCCCATGCCAGCCAAGGTGTTTTGCCGCAAGTATCAGAAGGAGATGCAAGGTCTGGTAGTGCCGCCCTTTCCCGGGCCACGCGGGCTGGACATCTTCAACAACGTCTCGCAGCAGGCCTGGCAGGAGTGGCAGGCACATCAGGTGCGCCTCATCAACGAGAAGCAGCTGAGCATGATGAACGCCGACCACCGGAAATTCCTGCAAGAAGAAATGGACAAGTTCTTCAGCAATCAGGATTTCGCGAAGGCCAGCGGCTACGTGCCGGAAAGTCCGCCCGGTTGACCTCTGCGCTCGCAGCGCCCCGGAAAAATGCGGCTTGACCACTATCAGCCCTGCGGGTTTAATACGCGCCTTTCCGCCCGGGACCTGCCGGTCCCGTCGCTGATACAGACCGATGCCCAGATAGCTCAGTAGGTAGAGCAAGGGATTGAAAATCCCTGTGTCGGTGGTTCGATTCCGCCTCTGGGCACCACTTTTTTTTCAAGCGTCTCGCTTTACGGCTTTGCCGCCTTGCCGTCTTCCCGTCTTACCGCCTTGCGCCCTACCGATTTTTGAGTCTGAGCTCGCGTTTTTCTGATCGAGACTTTTGCCTGCTTACGCTTCGGCTCTCAGTTACTTGTCGAGATTCTTGATGGTCGCAGTGATGTCCCGCTCGGAGACGTCGACGTCCCAGAAGGTGTAGCTGTCACCGTCCTCGTCGACCAGTTTGATGTCGAAGATGGGGCTCTTGTAACCGGTGAGCGTCACACGACGTTCTTCACCGTCCCTCAGCACGTTGTCGCCCAGCACGTCTTCTTCCCAGGAATCCGAATTGTCCGGGCTCACATACATGTACATGATGGTGTAGCCGGTCTCGTTGGCGATATCGACGTAGAAATCGGCAGCGGTCGCCTGGAAGGGCAGCAGCGACAGGACAGAGAGAAGCGTCAGGAGGGCAGCTTTCATGGGATTCCTCATATTTTTTGTGGTAAAGAGCCTTTTTTACGTCATGCAAAAACCGACGGATCAGCGCCCATAACCCTACACTGTCCGTCGCCGTAGGCGAGCGCCGCTGGCCACGGGGCGTTCATATCGAAAACCGATTTTCAAATTGGTTTGGTCTCAGGTTTTCCTTATACTGCCGCGCGCTTTTCGTGCCCTCCCTGCGGTGCTGAACCCTATGTCGTTTTCGCCCCCGGCCCAGACCAGACGGACTTTTCTGGCGCGACTGACCACCGCCCTTGGTGCGCTGGTACTACCGCCGCCCAGCAGTGCCGCAGACGCAGCCCAGCCGCGCTTTTCACGCGAGGTCGTGCTCGAGGCCGCCCGCGCACTGGCCGCGCAGCCTTTCAGCCCTCCCATGCAGGTGCCCGACGCGCTGCTGCAACTCGACTACGACCAGTACCGGCAGATCCGCTACAACAAGGAAGCCGCCATCTGGGGCAAGACGCGCACCAAGTTTACCATCGAGATGTTCGCGCCCGGCAACATCTTCAACTACGGCATCGACATTTCCGTCATCGAAAACGGTGTGGCTGTGCCCATCGGTATCGAGGACAGCACGTTCAGCACGCCTGCTGACGAAATCGGGCAGTTGCTGGCAGAACTCGACAAGGTAGCCGGCTTCCGCCTGCACTACGCCTTGAACGCACCCAGCTATCAGGATGAGTTTCTGGTCTTCCAGGGGGCGAGCTACTTCCGGGCTGTCTCGCGCGACCAGAACTACGGGCTATCGGCCCGCGGCCTCGCCATCGACGTGGCCGAACCCGGCGGCGAGGAATTTCCAATCTTCCGTGCCTTCTGGGTGGAGCGGCCCTCGGCCCGCTCGGAGAACATCGTGGTGCACGGATTGCTCGACAGCCAGCGCGTAGCGGGCGCCTTCCGCTTCGGCGTGTTTCCCGGCGATCCAACGCGCCTCGATGTGGACGCCACCCTGTTCCCGCGCGAGCGCCTGACCCACGTCGGCATCGGCGCGCTCACGTCGATGTTCCTGTTTGGTGGCCTCGATGCGGCCGACACGCCCGACTACCGCAATGCCGTGCACGACTCCAGTGGCCTCGCCATGCAGAATGGCCGCGGCGAGTACCTCTGGCGGCCGCTGAACAATCCGCAAAACCTGCAGGTGAGCGCGTTCGTGGACGAAACGCCGGCCGGTTTCGGGTTGGTCCAGCGCGCACGCAACCTGCGTGACTTTGAGGATCTCGAGGCCAACTACCACAGGCGGCCCTCAGCCTGGATCACGCCGAAAGGAGACTGGGGCGCAGGCCAAGTCGTGCTGGTGGAGATCCCCACGCGGTCCGAGGCCAACGACAACATCGTGGCGTACTGGCGCCCCAAGGAAGCACTCGTGCCGGGGTCGCCGCTCGAGTTTTCCTATCAGCTCACCTGGCCCGACGACAGTCCGCTGCCGAACGGTTTGGGCCGCATCACCCGCACCGCGTATGGACTCAAGCTGTTCAGTGATCAGCCACAACTCGTGATCGACTACCAGGGTCTGCCGAGCAAACTCAGCATGGACGACGTCAGCCTCGAAGCGAGCATCAGTCAGGGCCAGATTCTGGAAACGCAGATCGAGCGCTATGGCGAGAGCGGCCTGCGGCTTTTCGTCACGTTCAATCCGCAAGGAGCGTCCATGGCCGAATTTCGTGTGCAGCCGCGCATGGCGGGCAAGCCGCTCGGTGAAACCATGCTATTCCGCTGGCTGGAACGTTGACTGTTACCAGTTCCGTCAGGCGACTTGCTGCCGGCCTTCCTCTTCGACGATTCCCTCTCCCGTGAGGTGCCGCTGCTGCGTAGAATCCCCGGCGGTTGCACCTTCTTGCTGACCAGGCCTTCATGACCCACTCTCCCCTGCTCGCCCTGCCCCCAGAACAGCCGCTGGCCATGCCACGCCAACCGCAACATGCGCGCGGGCTCAAGTCGCGGATTCCGCTGAGGGCGTGGCCGACGCTGAAAATCTGGGGCGCACGACTGCTGTTGCTGGTCGGCACCTGGCAGCTCGTCAGGCACGGCGTCGACGAAATGTACGCGGTCATGTCGGGCGAATTGACGCTGGTACAGTGGGTGTTCCTGGTGCTGTTCGCCATCAACTTCACCTGGATCAGCTTTGCGGGGCTGCAGGCGATACTGGGCTTCCTGCTGCTGGTCAAGCAGGATCTGTTTGGCGTTCGCCGCCTCCATGACCGCCTCCCGGGTATCCGGACTGCCATTCTCGCGCCGGTCTACAGCGAGGATCCGGCGCGCGTGGCGGCGGGACTCAAGGCGATGAGCGGTGAACTGGCGGCCGAGGCCCCGGGCTGCTTTGCCGTTTTCATCCTGAGCGACACCACCAACCCGAATGCCTGGCTGCGTGAAGAGCACACCTTCCGCAAGCTGCTCGCCGAGGCCTCGCCGGACTGTCCGATCTACTACCGGCACCGCCGCAAGAACAGCGAGCGCAAGGCCGGCAACATTGCCGACTGGGTCATGCGCTGGGGCGGGGGCTACGAAGGCATGCTGGTGCTCGATGCCGACAGCATCATGAGCGGCGCCACCATGATCGAGATGGCGCGGCGGCTGGAAGCGGAGCCCGGTCTGGGGCTGCTGCAGACCCTGCCCAACATCGTGCTGGGCGAAACGCTGTACGCGCGTCTGCAGCAATTTGCCAACCGTCTGTATGGACCCGTCTTCGCGAACGGGTTGGCAGCCTGGCACGGCTATGGCAGCAACTTCTGGGGCCATAACGCCATCATTCGTACCCGGGCTTTCGCCGAAGCGGCGCACTTGCCGGTGCTGAGCGGCACGCCGCCTTTTGGTGGCCACGTCATCAGCCACGACTTCGTGGAAGCCGCCCTGCTGCGCCGCGCGGGCTGGGGTGTGCGCTTCGACACCGATCTGCAGGAAACCTTCGAAGAGGCGCCGCCATCGATGAGCGACGTGCTGGTACGCGACCGCCGCTGGTGCCAGGGTAATCTGCAGCACGTGCGTTTCCTGTTTGCCCGTGGACTCGCCCTGACGAGTCGCCTGCACATCCTGTCGGGCATCATGGCCTACGCGAGTGCGTTGTTCTGGTTCATGCTGCTGCTGGTCGGTGTGGTCCTGACCATCCAGGCTGGCTTCACACCCACCGACTATTTCCCCGAGCCTTCGCTGTTTCCCACCTGGCCGGTATTCGACTCGGAACGTGCCATCACGCTGTTCGCCCTGTCGATGGGCATCGTGCTGCTGCCCAAGGCACTGGCCTTGCTCGGTGGCCTGCTGTCGCTGCGTCGCTGCATGGCCTACGGCGGTCCGGTCGTGCTCAGCCTGAGTGTTCTGACCGAAGTGCTGCTGTCGGCACTGTTCGCACCGGTGATGATGCTGGCGCAGAGCCAGATGGTGCGGGAGATCCTCACCGGCAGCGACAGCGGCTGGAAACCCCAGCGTCGCAACGATGGCAGCATCGCGCTCATCACGGCGCTCAACACCCACAAGTGGCACATGCTGATCGGCCTCAGCGCCGCCGGGCTGACCTGGTACACCCAGTCCGGTCTGTTCTATTGGCTGCTGCCGGTAACCTGCGGGCTCATGCTTTCCGGCGTACTTTCCTGGCTCAGCGGCATGATGGTCTGGGGCAAGGTCCTGCGCTTCTTCGGCATTCTCGGGACGCCGGAAGAGCGGCGCCAACCGGCCACCGTGCGCAAGGTGGTCGAACTCGAACCCCGCCTACAGGAAAACATCGGCCCCTCGCCGCTCACGACGCTCCTCACCGAGCCCGATTTCCGGCGCTGGCACAACGCGCAGATCACGGCACCGGCCGAGACCAGCGCGCGCCACAACTACGACGCCGACTTCCTGCTCGCCCAGGCCAAGGTCGAGCGCTGTGAGGACATCGTCAAGCTCGAAAAATGGTTCACGCCCCCCGAATTCATGGCCTTCCTGCACAGTCCGACGCTGATCGATGCAGCGGCCGCGCGGCATGCGCGATGAGTTGCAGCGGGAACTGCTGGGTGCCGGCGCCCTCGGTGCTGTTTGCCTCGTCGCCTGCGCTGCGCTGCTCGGTGCTCTCCAACCACAACTGCTGATTCTGCGCTGGCTTCCGCAGAGTCTGGCGTGCTGGGCGCTGGCCTTCGAACTCTGCTGGCAACTTCGTTCAGACAATCGCCGGCAGGTGGACACGCCGCTACTGCCGACGCTGGGTGCGGCAAACCGGTTGACCTTGCTGCGCGGCTGGCTGGTTGCAGCCACCGCAGGCTTTCTGGCGCAACCGCTCACCCAGGCGCTGCTGCTGGCGCCGGCGCTGCTCTACACCGCTGCCGCCCTGGCGGATCGCCTCGATGGCTGGTTGGCGCGCCGCCGTGACGGCGTGAGCCTGCTCGGCGCAGCGCTCGACACCCGCTACGACGCACTCGGACTGGTGGTGGCGCCGCTGCTCGCCGTGCAGGCAGAGCGGCTGCACGCGTCCTATCTCCTGGTCAGCGTGGCCTATTACCTGTTCGTGTTCGGGCAGTGGTGGCGCACTCGCCACGGCAGGCCGCTGCGGCCGCTGTTGCCCAGCCCGCTGCGGCGCACGTTGGCCGGCATGCAGATGGGCATAGTCGCCGCTGCGCTGTGGCCGCCACTGGACCCGGCGCTCACCCAGTTTGCCGGGTTCTGCTTCATGTTGCCCTTGCTGCTGGGCTTCGTGGTCGATTGGTGCGTGGTCAGCGACCGCATGCCGGCGGAAGGTGCGGTGGCGCAGTGGCTGTATCAGCGCCTGCCCCGGCTCGCCGCTGCGTGGGGCTTGCCGGCCCTGCGGGTTCTGCTTACGGCCCTGCTACCGCTGATGCTGCCGCTGCCGGTGCCGGCGGCGACTGTGCCACTGGCGTGGCTGGCACTGGCGCTGATGCTGACCGGCACCGCCGCCCGCAGTGGCGCCGCCCTGCTGCTGGGCCTGCTGTGCTGGCAGCCTCAGGTAGCGCCCCCCGAGCCAGGCACCCTGCTGCTGCTCACGATGACGACTGCCGTCCTGTTGCTCGGCAGCGGCCGAGCCAGCCTGTGGCGGGGCGATGAAGGCTGGCTGGCCGGCAAGGACGGTGCCTGATGCGGCGTGCGCGTTTCCTGCTGGTGCTGGTGTGGTTACTGGCCCTTAGCCTGACCGGCTGGACCCTGTCGCGGCTGCCGCTGGCCGAACTGGGGCAGTCGCTACAGCAGCTCACGCTGCCGCGTGCCCTGCAGTGGTGTGCCCTTAACGCTGCCATGCTGGTGGCCAGCAGTTTGCGCTGGTCCCTGCTATGCAGGGGTGTCGGCTGCGCACGCAGTTGGTTGCAGCTGCTGCCGCTGCGTCAGGCGGGCGCCACGGTCAGCTTTCTGACCCCCGGTCCCAATTTCGGCGGAGAGCCGCTGCAGCTCTACTGGCTGTGCAGCCGTCTCGGCCTGCGTCTGCCGGACGCGCTGCTGGCGCTCGGTCTCGACCGTCTGCTCGAAGTCGGCACCAATCTCGGCGTGGTACTGCTGGCCGTGCTCTGGTTGCTCGCTGGCGACTCTGCTGCCGGCGGCGTCGACTGGCGACGCGTGGCCCTGCTGTTGGCGCTGGTTGCACTGGCGCTCGGCAGTGCCCTCTGGCTGCTGCTGCAGCGACCAGAATGGCTGGCGGCGCGACTTGCGCAACTGCCGCAGCGCTGGCGCGGGCATCCGCGCCTGCAGAGCCTCGGCGCCCACTGGCAGGGTAGTGAGCAGCGCCTGCGCAGGCTGCTGACCGAGCAGCGGCAGTTATTGTGGCAGTGCTTGCTGCTCAGTCTCGCTGGCTGGGGACTGTTGTTGCTGGAGCTGCAGCTCTTGCTGCAGTGGTTGCAAACCAGCCTCGACCTGCAGTCCTTCGTGCTGTTGGTGGTTTCTATCCGACTGGCGATGCTGCTACCCACCCCGGGCGGACTGGGTAGCGTGGAAGCCGCGGTGGCGGCAGTGTTCCAGTGGCTCGCCCTGCCGGCCGCCGCGGCACTCGGGCTTCTGGCGCTGATGCGACTGCGGGATGCGCTGCTGCTCTTGCTCGGGTCCGGCTGCTTCACGGCGCTACAATGGGCCGACCGCCCGCCACCGTCACCTCGCTAGCGCATGCTCTCCCTGCGTCCTGCCACCGCCACCGATATCCCGCTCATCCGCCGCCTTTGCTTCGCCGTCTGGCCGCAGACCTATGCGCCCATGCTGCCGGCTGCACAGATCGATTTCATGCTCGACTGGATGTACAGCCCGGCCGCGCTGGCTGCACAGCTGGCAGAGGGCGTGCAGTACGTCATCGTCAGCGAGGCCGCCGAGCCCGTGGGCTACACCGCATGGCGCTACAGCGGCGACGTCTGTCTGCTGGAAAAGCTCTACGTATTGCAGTCGCAGCAGGGCAAGGGCAGGGGACGCGCACTGGTCGCCCATGTGGTGGCCGCCGCTGCTGCCGCGGGCTGCACGGCAGTACGGCTGCAGGTCAACAAGCGCAATCCGGCACGCGTGTTCTATGAACGACTGGGCTTCGTGATCGCCGAGGAGAAAACCACCCTCATCGGCCCGGGTTTCGTGATGGACGATTACGTCATGCAGCTCACGCTGCTCCCAGCGCCGGCTCCTCAGAACGACTGACGGAAGGCCGCCCAGCAGCTGTCGTTCTCCCAGAGCTTGACGTAAAAACTGCCATGACCGGGAGGCTTGATGCGGGCGAGCAGGCGCTCGCAGAGGATGCGACTGAAGTGCTCGATGCTGGGGTTCAGACCGGCGAACTCCGGCTTGTCGTTCAGCATGACATCGCGGAAGTAGGCAACCTGCTCGTCGAGGGCGGCCTCGATAGCCACGATGTCCACCAGATAGCCGTGCTGGTCCAGCTGCGTACCGTCGATGCTGAGCTCGAGCACGTAGTGGTGGGCATGCGGAAAATTCTCGTGACCCCAGTCGCCGCCAATCAGGAAGTGGTTGGCGATGAAGTCGCGGGTAACGGCAACGGTATGCATGATGGAGCCTCTGGGGTTGGAGTCAGGAAGGGGTGAGCGCCGCGTCGAATACCGCCTGCACGAGATCCGCGGCACCGACGTCGAGCTGCTGGTAAAGGGCAGGCGCAGCCTGCAGGGCGACCCGGTGCGTGATGAGCGGCGCGGTCTCGAGCGTGCGCAGCTGGGCCCAGGCCTCGGTAAAGCGGCGCGCCTTGTTCCAGCGACCCAGCAGCAGCGGATCGATGCTGCTGACCTGGCTGGTCAGGATGCGCAGGCGATTACGATGCGCTGCACCACCGAGCTGCAGTGGCGCCGACTTGCTGCCGTACCAGCTGCCGATCACGAGGCGGCTCGTGTAGCCGCTGAGGTCCACGGCGTCGTTGAGTACGGCCGGGCTGCCGCTGACTTCGAACAGCAGATCGGCCCCGGCAGGCTCGGTGGTCTGCAGGCGCGCACGCAAACCCTGCATGGCAGCCACATCGGCGGGATCCAGCGCCTGCGAGGCGCCGAGGCGCAGCGCCTGCTGCCGCCGGGCAGGCTGTGCATCGACAACCACCAACTCCTGCAACGGGTGCCGTGCCAGCAGCGCCGTCAACAGCAGTCCCACGATACCCTGACCGAGCACGACCACGCGCTCACCGAGGCGCGGGTTGCCGTCGTGCACCAAATTGATGGCCGTTTCCATGTTGGGCAGCAGCAAGGCCTGATCGCCCGTGATGTCTTCGGGCACAGCGACAAGCTCGTTCGCGCTGCAGAGGAAGTGACTCGAGTGCGGCTGGAAGGCAAACACGCGACGGCCCAGCCAGTCGGCGTCGACGCCGGGGCCCAGTGCCGCAACGCGGCCCACACTGGAATACCCGTAGCGCAGCGGATAGGCCGTGTGCTGTTGCAAGGCGGCGAGCGACGCGTCGAGGCTGAGCCGGTCGGGCAGCTCGCCGCGGTAGACCAGCAGCTCGGTACCAGCGCTGAGTGCCGAGCGCTCGACAGCGACCAGCACGTCACACGGTCCTGGGGCCGGCAGGACGACCTGACGGATCTCCACCTGTCGCGGACCCACGAACCATAACTGCCGCGCCAGTGTCGTTCGCGCGCTCATGCATCCACCCCGTCAAAGTCCACGCGGCCGCGGATGATCACATCTCCAGCGAGGCTTTCACTCTCGGCATCGATCAGTCTCGGCAGCTGCGGCACGGACGCTGCAAGATCTCCGATGGCGCGGTAGCCGCCTACGAAACGCGGGGCGATGGTGACGACCACGGCATCCACGAGGCGCGCGCGCAGGAAGGCGGTGAGCACCGTGGCACCGCCCTCGACCATCAGACTGTGAATGCCGCGCTGCTTGAGCAGCAGCAGGGCGGCAGACAGATCGACCTGGCCCGCGCCGTTGTCGGCCTCGCTCAGCAGTTGGCAGGGCAGGGTACTGCGGGCGGCGGCCGCGCGGCAGGTCAGCACCCAGCAACCTCGTTCGTGCAGGCACAGACGCGCCGTGACCGGCAAGCGCAGTTGGCTGTCGAGCACGATCGGCTGCGGGCTGGGTCCAACCCAGTGGCGTACCGTCAACTGCGGATCGTCGGCCAGCACGGTGCCGATGCCGACGAGGATGCCATCGTGCAGGCTGCGCAGCTGGTGCGTGACCTGCAAGGCTGCGCTGCCACTCAGTTGCAGCGGCTCGCCGGCGCGGGCCGCGAGACTGCCGTCGAGGCTCTGTGCGTAGCTCAGGGTAACGAAGGGGCGTGTGGGAGAGCGTGGCGCGAGTGCCGTACGCGTGTCGACCAGCCAGCGCTCAATTCGCTGGTTGAACGTCACGCGCGTCACCGGCAGCGGGTTCGAGGTGCAGCTGATGATCCATGCGCTTGAGCTTGGTGAGCAGGTAACCGGCGTTGTCGGTGTTGGCGGGGATTTCGACCGGCACCCGCTCCACCACGGCGATACCCTGATTCTTCAGCGCGACGATCTTGCTCGGATTGTTGGTCATGAGCCTGACCTGCTGCACGCCGAGTTCCGCCAGGATGCAAGCCGCCAGCGTGTAGTCTCGCTCATCGGCTTCATGACCGAGCATGAGGTTGGCATCGACGGTGTCGTAACCCTGATCCTGCAGGTTGTAGGCCCGCAGCTTTTCCAGCAGCCCGATGCCGCGACCTTCCTGACGCAGGTAAAGGATGACCCCCCGACCCGCCGCAGCCACCAGAACCATCGCATGCTTGAGCTGCTCTCCACAGTCGCAGCGCCGCGACCCCATCACATCACCGGTGAAGCACTCGGAATGCACGCGCACCAGCACCGGCGTACTGCCACTGATGTCGCCCATGAAGAAGGCAAGGTGCTCCTTGGTATCGACAGAATTCGAGTAGTAGCACAGCTGGAAGTCGCCGAACTCCGTGGGAATCCTGGCGCAGGCTTTGCGGGTAACGGTGGGTTTGTTCATCGCGGGAATGGAGGACGTCATGGCCGCAGGATGTTACCTGATCGGTTCGGGGGTAAACAGCACTCGCTGCTTGTGGGCGACCCTACGGCCCTTTACGCTGGCGGCCCCTCGCCCGCTGCGGAGCAACTGGTGGTTTCCGAGCTGATATTTGCGATCCCCGGCGACATCTCCACGCGCACGGGCGGCTATGGCTACGACCGTCAGCTGCTGGCCGGACTGCAAAGCCTCGGCGTTAGGGTGGAGCATCACGCACTGCCCGGCGGCTTTCCTGCGCCGAGTCCCGCTGCGCTCGCGGAGACCGAGCGCTGGTTTGCCAGCGTCCCGGATGGCAGCACCCTGCTGGTCGATGGACTCGCCCTCGGTGTACTCGCGGCAGCAGCGCACCAACATGGATCACGACTGCGGCTGATTGCGCTGTGCCACCATCCGCTGGCGCTCGAAAGCGGGCTCGACACGGCCGCCCGCGCGCGGCTGCAAGCCAGCGAGCAGGCTGCGCTCGCGCAGTGCCGGGCGGTGGTCGTCACC
>DAIRDB010000008.1:0-6025 GCA_036796405.1 Gammaproteobacteria bacterium
TCGGGTTGGCTGCGGTGGCCCCCGTAGTGGTGCTGGCTGGGCCCGGGGAGCCGGTCTGGCCAGGGGCGGAAGGCAGTTCGGCGGCCCACAGCGCCACCGGCGTAACGGCGGCCAGCAACAGCAGGTACCGGCGTAGTGCTCGCATGTCAGTCTCCGAGATAGCGAGCCACGCGGAAGCCGACATCGTCCCGGCTATCGTTGTGGTAGTCGCGGTAGGAGAGCCGCAGTTCGGTCACCGTGCCGTGCGCCCACGACGACCCCTTGATCACGTGATAGGTACCGGTGGCGGGGCCCAGCGGGTTTTCCTGAACCTCATTGCCCACCGTTCCAGAGGTGCCATACCAGTCGTGCACCCACTCGGCCACGTTACCGCCAATGTCGAAAAAGCCGTTGGCGTTGGCGGCAAAACTCGCCACCGGCGCGCTGCCCATGTAGCCGTCGTCGTAGTCGAGCAGGATGCGGGCGAGCATGTTGCCGGCCGAGATGTCGGCGTAGTTGCCGTGGTTGGCCGGCGGCGGCAGTTCGGCGCCCCACGGGAAGCGCAGCAGCGACGCCGGATCACCGTTCACCCGCGCCGCCCAGTCCCACTCCGCTTCGGTGGGCAGCCGGTAACCGGTACTTTCGGCATTGACGCCCGTGACCTTGTCCCCCTCCACCACATAGAACGCTGGCAATCCTTCCTGCACGCTCAGCCAGTTGCAGAAGCGGGCAGCTGCATCCCAGGTCACACGCACCACCGGCTGGCTGGGGTTGGCCAGCGTGCGCCCCTCCAGTACGCCGGAACTGTGTTCGGCGTCGAAGCGCGCAAACTGCTCGTTGGTGACTTCGGTCAGCGACAGATAGAAGGGCTTGGTGAGACTGACGTTGCGCAGCACCTCGTTGGCCTGGCGCCCAGCCTCGCGGCGCGACGCGCCCAGCGTGAAGGAGCCGGGGTAGATCAGTTTGAGCTTCTGTCCAGCGGCCGAGACGATCTCCGGCTTGATGTTTTCGATGCGCTGCTGCTCCAGGGTCTTCAAGGTGACATCGAGTCGCTGCTCGAGGCCCGGACGCGAGATGAACGTGGTCGAAAACGGCACGTGACCCTCGGCGCGGATTTCGATGGTCTGGCTGGCGGCCAGCAGTTCGAGACGTTGGTTGGCCTTGCCCTTCAGTTCCCCGTTGACGAAGACGTCGGCGTCGGCCGGCGTAGCGGAGATCTGCACCGCGCTGGTGATCGGCTCCAGCGCGACGGTGACGGCACTTTCGTCCGCTGCCGTGGTGCGTACCTGACGCCGCGCTTCCTGGTAGCCGTTCAGGAAGAACACCACGTCGTGGGCGCGGCCCGGCCGCAGGCTCAGTTCGAGCGGCGTCCGGCCGCGGAAACTGCCGTCCACCGTGACGTTGGCACCGCTTGGCGTGGAGCGCAGCGTCACCAGTCCGTCGGCCGGTTCGAGCGCTATCGTCGGCACGCTGAGCGGCTGTCTGGCGACCACGGCGAGCGTACTGGTCCAGGCCTTGTGTGCGGCCAGTTTGACGATCACGTCGTGCTCGCCGGCCAGCACCTCGGTGCGCAGCGGTGTCTTGCCGATTTCCCTGTCGTCGATGGTGACGGTGGCGCCGGCCGGCGTGCTGGTCAGTTCGACCTCTGCCCAGGCCGGCAGCAGCGCCACATCGAGACTCACCGGCTGGCGGCGGCCTTCGATGCTGAGCGGCGCCGAGTAGTCTTCATAACGATCGAGACGCACATCCAGCACGTGCTCGCCGGCAGCCACCTCGGCGTTGCTGAGAGGTGTCTTGCCGATCACTGCCCCGTCGATGCTCACCTCAGCGCCTTCGAGGGCGCCAGTGCTGAGCGAAAGCAGGCCCGGCAGCGGTGTCATGACAATGGCGTAGGTCTGGGCCTGCTGCTCGCCGATGCGAAGCGCTTGCCGGTAGTCGTAGTAGCCCTCCGCCGTGACGATCACGTCTATGTCACCCTCGCGGATGAGGTAGCGCGGACCGATGCGCACCGCCAGACCGCCGTCGATTTCGATGGCGCTGTCGAGGGGCCGCACGTCGAAGAACACCGACCGTGCGGTCAGCACATACCAGCCAGTCGCAACGAAGAGGGCGAAGGCAGCACCAAGGGCCACCCTCACGGGGTTCAGTTGCAGGCGGCGCTGCTGCCGGACCTGCTCGAGGGGGACGAAGTCGACCGCTTCCAGCGGGGCGTCGTCCTGCGCTGCATCACTCGGTCGGTTCAGGTCTGCCATGCTGCTGCCTTAGATGCTTTCGGTGCAGGCCACCGTCAGCTGTACCGGTTGGCCGTCGAGCCCGACGGTGAATTCCTGCCGAACGTCACGGAAGCCCTGCCGTACGCCGATCGCCACGTAGGTGCCGGGCAGCAGGTCGAGGCTGTGCGCACTGATCAGCCCCAGCGCCCCCACACCCTGCAAGGTCACCTGAGTTTGCCCGTCGGACAGCAGGGTAACGCGTATGGGGACCTGGGCGCGCGTCAGCAAACTGTCCACTTGTTCGAGTTGCTGCTGCAGGCGGGGGCCGGGGACGAGCAGATTGCGGGCGTCTTGCAGCACCTGCACGGTCTGGGCATGCACGGCGGGGTCACCCAGACGCAGTGGGTTGGCCAGGGTGGCCACGAGGAAGTCGTCGAGATTGCTGCGGCTCTGTGTCCGGCGCTCACCTTCCTGGGCACTGACCAGGTTGGGATCGATCACCAGTGCTGCCTTCCACTCGGCCAACGCCGCCGCCCAGCTTTCTGCGCTCTCGGCGGCGGCCGCCGCCGTCAGGTGGACCGTGATGGCGCTGAGGGTCTTTTGATCCTTGGCCTGCTGCAGCGCCGCGCTGACCTCGGCCGACCCGGGTCGCAGCGTCGCTGCTTGTTCGAAGGCCTGGCTGGCGCCGTCGGGATCACCGGCCTGCAAAGCGGCGAAACCACGCGACATGACGGCAGAAAAATTGGCATTGGCGCGGGCCGTGGCGATGCGGGCAAGTGCCTGCGCCGCCACGGTGTTGCCCCCGTCCAGACGCTGCGCTTCCTCGAACTTGCTGGTCGCCTCCTCCAGCGAACCGGCCTCCTCGAGCTGTTGGCCGGCGCTCAGCAGGGCCAGCACCTCATCCAACACGCGGGACTTGCCCAGTCCGTCCATGGACTCGCTGTTGCCCGGGTCCAGCAGCAGCGCAAGCTCGAAGGCAGCGGTGGCGGTGGTGGAGTCACCGGCAGCCAGCGCGGCCTGGCCGGTAGCCAGTTTTTCGGCCAGCACGGTTCCGCTCTGCCCGGCGATGGCCTGCAGGGCCTGCAGTCCTTGCTGATAGGTGGCCAGCGCCTGTTCGTAGCGCTGGGCACCATAGGCTTCGTCACCTTGCTTCGCCGTTGCCAATGCGGCAGCAAAGGCGTCGGCGGCCCAGGCTTGCACCTGCTGTTTTTCCAGCTGACCCTGCAGGTCCAGCAGCGGTTCGAGCACTTCCTGTGCCTGCTGGCGGATGCGGAGCCGCTGGGCCGCCTCGAAGGGTGCCGGATCGGTCGCCGCCGCAGCCTCCGTGGGCGCAAGCACGACTGGCACCGGGGGCGCTGCCGGCTGCACCAGCGACGGCAGAACGAAGATGACGCCAAGGGTAAGCACCAGCAAAAGCCCGAAAATACCCCACAGCACCTTGTTGTTCTTCTGCTCGACCTGCTGCAACTGCTGCTGGTCGCCGAAGCCGAGAGGGGGCGACTCGAAACGTGGTCGTTCGGGTGGCGCGCTGGGTGGTGCGGGATCGGTCATGCGACGTTACTGTCCAGTAGAAGTCGGCGGAGGAGTAGTAGCAGGCAAGGCTGCTGCCGGCGTGCCCTCCATTTCGGCCGCGTAGATCTCGGCAAGGATTTCACGCCACTGGGCGTACTGCTCCTGCACGCTGCCCGTGAGGGTCACCACGCGCTCATCCAGCTCGATGGTGTGTGGCGCAATCTCGCTTTCGAGGGAGTCGCCCAATTCCGCAAGCGCTTCCAGCTGCAGCTGGGCTTCGTCGCGCTTGGCGAAGGCATCCTTGATGAGGAAGCCCCCGCCGAACAACCCACCGTAAGCGGAAAATTGCACGGCATTGTTGCTGCTCTGTGACGCCGCCAGACCACCGACGATAGCCGCGACACCGAGCACCATGTTGCGGCGCGCCTTGGCCTGCAGCTTGTCGAACTTCATGACTTCTTCGTAGCTCTCGCGGCGGAAATCCATGTAGGGACCCTGCATCTGGCGCACGAAGTTGTCGTAGTAATCCTGCAGAGCATCCACGTACTGGTAATCACGGTCGCGGATACCGTCGATGCGCTGCAGCATGGGGTCCTGCTCGGCCGGCAGACGGGCCAGCGCGAGCCCACCCTGCCTGTCCGTGGTGACGTACTGATCGAAGGCCTGGGGCGCAAATCGGCGTGCAAACTGGATGCGCGACAGTGTACGGATGGTCAGCAGTTGCTGGCGATCCAGATTCTGCTTGCGATAGTTGAGGATGTCGTTGGCGATGCGGTTGTAAAGCCCTTGGAAGGGATCTTCGGCGCGCTTGAGGCGGGGGTCGTAGCTGAATTTGCTGACCACTTCCTCGTACTCCTTGTCGATCCAGACTTTGCCGGTCACGTCGCGTGCCGTGACCTTCACGATCATGCTCTCACCGTCGCTTTGCAGGATGGTGCCGCCCACGCTGACGTCGATACCGCTATGGTCATTGGGGTTTACGCGCACGACGCCCCAGGCCCCGCTGCTCTGCATGGTCTGAGCGAGGTGATAGGCGGCGAACTGCGTCTCCGCCATGCGCACGTCGGCAAAGGTCAGCTCTTCGCGGTTGTTCGGTACTTCGTCGAGCCCGGGCTGGAAGATGCCGATCGCCACGTCGAGCAATTCCTCTTCGGGAATGCTCACCGACTCGGCAACCAGAGGCGCCACCGTGGTGGTCTTGACGGTCTGCGTGCTGCAGCCGCTCAGCAGGGCCAGCAGGGCCAGGGTTGCGGCCGGCAGCACCAACTGCCACGGCCAGACGGATCGAGACTGCGTGTTTTGCGTGCTCATGGTCGTATCCAACCTCGATTGACTCAACGTTGCGGACTACTTGGTCAGACCTGTGTACTTGCGGTATTCATCCCAGAGTTTTTCGCGCAGCGCGGGATCCGGCTCGCGCATGGCGGCTTCGCGCAACTGGCGTGCCACTACGTCATCGTCGTCGCCGCTCGGGATGTCGGCCGGTGGGGCGAAAGTCGGCTGATTCTGGTTGGAGTAGTCGCCCTGACGAGCAGCTGCGCCGCCCGGCATGTTGCCATTGCCGCCGGCACCGCTGGTGGAGGCCGAGGCCACCGAGATGGTGCCCTCGCCGAAACTGCCGTCGGCCCCTTCCTGACCTGCTTCGCCACCGGCACCCCCGGCTCCGCCGGTCCCCATCACCTGACTGCCGGCATCGTTGGCATCTTTCTCGGCCTTCTGCCGCTCGGCGATGATCATGCCATCGAAGGTGCCATAGCTCTCTTCGAGTTTGGCATCGAGCACGGCTCGCCGCTCGGCGGCAGTCAACACGCCCCCGTTGCGGCCCAGACCACCGAAGGGGTCATTACCGCTGAAGGTGCCAGTGCCCGCGCCACCGGCTGCGCCAGGGGTTCCGCGTTGGCCCGCGGCGCCCACGGTCTGGCTGCCGGGCGCCCCGCTGCCGCTCGGTAGACCGTTGGCCCCGGGCAGGCCGCTGGCGCCTCGCTGCCCCTGCGAGCCGGGCGCCGAGGTAGAGCCGGCGCTGCCGGGCTGGCCCGGGCTGCCGCTGCTGGATGCCGTGCTGCCGGGCATCCCCGGAGTACCACTGCTGGAAGCCGTGCTACCGGGCATACCCTGGGCGCCGCTGCTGGACGTCGTGCTACCGGGCATACCCTGGGCGCCGCTGCTGGACGTCGTGCTACCGGGCATACCCTGAGCGCCACTGCTAGACGCCGTGCTACCGGGCATACCCTGAGCGCCGCTGCTGGACGCCGTGCTGCCTGGCATACCCGGGCTGCCGGGCATGCCCTGTTGGCCAGACGACGGCGAGCCGCCCGAGGCAC
>DAIRDB010000008.1:6125-18070 GCA_036796405.1 Gammaproteobacteria bacterium
CGAACTACTCGAACGGGAGCTCGAGGAGGAAGAGGCAGTGGAACTCTGCGTGGAGCGCGAGCTGGGTGAGCTACTGCTTTGCGAGGGCGACGAGGGCGAGCTCGGTGAACTGGGGGAGGACGAGGCGCTCGGCATGGACGGAGAGGAGCTGCTGCTCGAGCTGCTTTGCTGCTGCTCGAGACAGCCGCCCAGCAACAACCCTGTGCTGACGGCCAGCGCCAAGGCGGCGCGCGACAGGGTCGACGACTGCACCGACCACACCTGCTTGGCTGCCAAAGTCACCCTTGCGCTGTGGTGGGCGGGCTTGCTGCTGACGTGGTTGCGTTCGCTCATCACCTTGCCTCGTTGGGGGCCAGACTCCGCACCTGCCGAATTGGGTACGGATGCGTGTAAAGTCCGGATTCACTGCACGCTCATCGAGCCGCTATGCTCTGATTTCAGCGATATGAGGTCAAGGTAGGCGGCAGGCCCTTAACGCCGACTGAACCCACGATGACCGCCGCGCCAAGCAGGGAGAGCCGATGCCTGAATTACCCGAGGTCGAAACCACTCGACGTGGCATCCAGCCTTTCCTGCTCAACCGCAAGATCCTCAAGGTGGTGGTGCGCGAGCCGCGTCTGCGCTGGCCGGTGCCGGACGCGCTGGCCGAGGAACTCAGGGGCCAGCTCGTCACGGCCATCGACCGCCGCGGCAAGTACCTGTTGCTGCGCACGCGCAAGGGCACAGTGCTCATTCATCTGGGCATGTCGGGGAGTTTGCGACTGGCCGTGGTGGGGGAGGCGCTGAAAAAGCACGACCACGTCGACTTCATCCTGGCCAGCGGGCGCTGTCTGCGCTACCACGATCCGCGTCGCTTCGGCAGCATCCTCTGGGTGACGGGAGATCCCAACCTGCATCCCTTGCTAGCCGAACTCGGTCCCGAGCCGCTGAGTGTGGAGTTTTCGCCGGACTACCTGTTGGCGCGCTGCAGTGGTCGCAGTGTGCCCATCAAGAGCCTGATCATGGACAGCCACGTCGTGGTGGGAGTGGGCAACATCTACGCCAACGAAGCGCTGTTTGCTGCCGGGATCCACCCGGAGCGAGTGGCAGACAGCCTGACGGCCGAGCACTGCGAAGCACTGGTACGCGAGATCAAACAGGTGCTCGACCGTGCCCTCACGGTCGGTGGTACCACGCTGAGGGATTTCGTGCACGGGGACGGCAAGCCCGGCTACTTCGCGCAGTCGCTGAAGGTGTACGGTCGGGGTGGTCAGCCCTGCCTGCAGTGCATGACGCCACTCAAGGAAACGAGGCTCGGACAGCGCAGCACGGTGTTCTGCCCGCGTTGCCAGACCTGAGCCGGCGCTGGCGCCCCATGCCGATCTTGGCTACCTTGCCGCGGCGATTGTCAGGAGGTCACCCCCCATGCGCCTTGTGCTTCCCATCCTCCGTTCCTGCCAACTCATGGCGGTCCTGCTGCTGGCGGCTTCAGCGCCCGGTGTCATGGCGCACCATTCCTTTGCCGTGCACTTCGTCGATGACCGCGTGATCGACGTCAGCGGCACGGTCACGGCGTTTCGCTTTGCCAACCCTCACGGCATGCTGGCCTTCGACGTGCGCAAGGAAGACGGCAGCGTCGAACACTGGCGGGCCGAAACCAATTCGCCCAACGTGCTGCGCCGGCGCGGCTGGAGCAAGGATTCCCTGCAGCCTGGTGACAGCATCACCGTGACCGGTTTTCCATCGCGCGATGGCACCCCCTACATGCGTATCAGCCGCGTGAAATTTGCCGACGGCCGCGAGCTGGTCGGTCAGGGCATGGCCGCACCGGCCGATGACAAGGAGTGAAGCCCATGAAACTGCTGGCCGTCGCCACGCTGCTACCCCCGCTGTTGCTGGCGCCACTTGCCCGTGCCGCCGATGCCGTTCCTCGGCTCGAAGGGTTCTGGACCCAGTCCTTCGCCCCGGGTCCCGAGGTCGAGCAACTGCGCGCCAAGCTGCCCGCCGGTACGCTGGTGATCAACGACGCCGGCGGTCTGGAGCTGCGCGAGGGAGATTATGGCGGTCTGGTGCTGAGCGAGGCCGCCAAGGCAGAGATCCGCAACTACGACTTCAAGAACGAGCTCAGCCGTGAATTCGCCTGCACCGTACCCTCGGTGGTGATGAACATGCAGGCCCCGTTTCCGCTCGAAATCCTGCAGGACGAGAAGCTGATCGTACTGCGCCTCGAATACTTCGACATGGTGCGGATCATCCACCTGGATGGCCGTGGTCATCCGCCGGCGGACGCTCCGCACTCGAAAGCCGGGCACTCCATCGGCCATTGGGAAGGCGACGAACTGGTGGTAGACACCACGCACTTGCTGGCGGGCTCCTTCCTGAACAACGGCTTCTCACACAGCGAAGACCTGCACTTCGTCGAGCGCTTCCGACTGGGTGCCGATGGCCGTACCCTCCACGCCTCGCAGCTGTCGGAGGATCCGGCCGTCTTCGAAGGCAAGGCGGCCCGGCTCGTCAGCTGGCGCAAGGGAGATGACTACATCTACCCCTACGAGTGTGATCCTTCGTTTGCCGAGGTGGGCGAGCCACTCGAATAGGCAGTCGGCGGGCGCGCCGCGCAGCGGCGGCAGTGTCCGGCCTCACTCTGCCTGCGCAGCTGCGGTCAGTGCACGATACTTGGCCAGCAACTCGGCCTCGCTTTCCACGTGCGCGGGATCCTTCGGGATACAGGCCACGGGGCAGACCGTCACACACTGGGCCTCTTCGAAGTGGCCGACGCACTCCGTGCAGCGCTGTGGGTCGATCTGATAGATCGATGGTCCCATCGAGATCGCCTGATTGGGGCACACCGGCTCGCAGACGTCGCAATTGATGCAGTCGCTGGTGATCAGGAGGGCCATGGCGATGCTGCCTCAGCTCCCGGCAAATTCTGCCCGCATTGCAGCGGCCACTGGCGGTGCCACGAATTTCGAGATGTCGCCGCCATAGGCCGCAATCTCGCGGACCAGTGTCGACGAGATATAGGCGAGGTTCTCTGCAGGGGCCAGAAACACCGTCTCCATCTCCGGGGCCAGCACGCGGTTCATGCCCACCAGCTGGAACTCATACTCGAAATCCGCCACGGTGCGCAGCCCGCGCAGGATGAGGCTGGCAGACCGCGAACGCACGAAGTCGGTCAGCAGACTGGTGAAGCCGCACACCTCGACGTTGGGCAAGTGGGCCAGCACCGTGCGGCAGAGCGCAACCCGCTGGTCCAGCGACATGCGGCTGGCCTTCTGGGTGCTGGTGCCGACGGCAACGATCACGTGATCGAAGATGCGGGCCGCCCGTTCGACCAGATCCGTATGTCCATTGGTGATCGGATTGAAGGTGCCAGGGTAGACGACGGTGCGCATGTGGAAGCTCGGCTGTAGCGGGCCCGTGATTATAGCCGATGCCCTCCCGCCGAGGCCCGCCAGCAGCCTCGCTACCTTTTTGGCCAGTGATTGGAAATAATGCCGGCGTTTTCCGCCTCCGGCTGCTGTCGTGACTCCGATTCCGCCCCACCCCCGCCGCGTGCTGCTGGTCAATCCCACCCGCTATCTCGGCAACCTGCTGCTCGCCGGTGGCCTCATGCAGGACTACGTTGCCATGTGCCGGGCCCGCGGCACGCAGGTGCGCATCCTGCTCGACGAGAGCTTTCGTGGCTTGTTGCAGGGTGTGTTGCCGGACGAGGTGCTGCTGTTCTACCCCCGGCGCGCCATCGCCAACGCAGCACTGCCCGGCAAGCTTGCCCGCTACCTGACCTGCCTGCGGACATTGCGCGCCTTCGGCGCCGACCTGGCGTTCAACATTGAGGAAGACTCGGTTTCGCATCGCCTCACGCTGTGGTCAGGCGCGCGCTTCCGCTTGGGCTGCAGCAAGGCGCGGCATGGGTATGGCTACCACCATGTCGTGCCCATCGATTTTTCGCAGCGGCCGCCGGAGCGCCGACATCGCTGGTACAGCTTTGCCGAGGTATTTGCCGCAGTGGGTCTACCGGAGAGCAGTCCGGGCTATCTGCGGTTCCCCCCTGTGTCCGCACCTACCGGCCTGCCGGAGCGGATGCAGGCGCGCGGCCTCGTACCCGAGCGCCGCTTCGTCGCACTGCACGCCGGCGCTACCAAACAATACAAGCAGTGGCCGCTCTCGCACTTCGTGGCACTGGCGCGCGCGCTGGTCGGGCAGGGCTGGCAGGTTGCCCTCATCGGAGCAGGCGCCGATGCGGTCATTACGTCGGCCATCCTTGCGCAATTGCCGGGGGAAGCGGCGGCCGGACAGGTGGTCGATTGCTGTGGCCACTTCAGTCTCGGAGAACTGCCGCACCTGCTGAAACAGGCCGGCTGCATGGTTGGCAACGACAGCGGACCCTTCCACTTGGCCGCCGCGCTCGGCATACCGGGTACGGTGATCTTCGGTCCCACGGACGTCGATCTGTGGCGACCGCTGTCGGCCGGGTCGTTGGTCATCAAGGGCACCGAGCCCTGCAGCCCGGACTGTACACGCCGGCACTGCCTGCACGCCCACCGCTGTCTGCGGTCGATCAGCCCGGAGAGTATTCTGGCGACTCTGCCACCGATTGGACCTGCCGCTGCTGCAACTCCCGAAGCTTTGCGTATTTCATGAACTGGTAATACGCGACATGCATGCTGGTGACGCTGCCATCCACGCCATCCAGCAGGCGGCACAGGTGGGTCTGTGCAAAGACTTCTCTCGCGCGAACCGCGTCTGGCATTTGAAACGGGTAAAGACCCACGGGCAGAATGCCGCTCTCTTCCAGCCAAGCGGAAATTCCTCCATGCGTGCAGCGCTCAATTCCCAGCAGCTCCCCCGACCAGCTTTCCGCTACAGCCAGCTGGTCAAGGTCGGACCTCACTACTACTTCAGCGGTTTGCTCGGGCAGGACCGCCAGACCGGGGCGTTGGTAAGCGACGGCGTCGGCCCTCAGGCAGTGCAGATCCTTGCCAATCTGCAGGTGCTCATGCAGGAGTTTGGCCTCGGCTTCGAGCATCTGGCCATGGTGCGACTCTTCACCACCGACATGAGCCGCTTTGGCGAGATCAATGCAGCATGGGAGCAGGTCTTCGATGCAACACCCCATGCTCCACCGGCACGCACGTCGGTCGGAGTCGCGGCCCTGCCGCTACAGTCCAAGGTGGAAATGGAATTTACCTTCTACAAGGAGTGAGCCCGCAGCAGACCGTAATGTACTTCTCCGGCCTGCTTGGCCCGCAGGCACTCCCAGTGGGCGGGAAGCGGCAGCGCACCGAGGCTCTGGCCGGCTTCGAGGTAGAGGAGGGCGTTCGGCCGCAACCAGCCGTGCGCGTCCAGCAGCTGGCAGGCGCTCGCCAGCAGGTCCGACGCAAACGGCGGATCGAGAAAGACGATGTCAAAGCGCTGGGTGGCCGGCCGCGCCAGCCACTGCAGGGCATCCGCCGGAAACAGTGCGAAATTCTCCGCTTCCAGCCGGGTCGCGTTGTCGCGCAGGGCTGCCATGGCCGCGCGATCGGTTTCGAGCGCAACCACTGACTCGGCGCCGCGCGAGAGCGCCTCGAGGCCGAGCGCGCCACTGCCGGCAAAGGCGTCGAGGCAGCTGGCTCCAACCACGGTCGGTTGCAACCAGTTGAACAGCGTTTCCCGCACGCGATCCGGCGTGGGCCTCAGGCCCGCCGCCGTGGGAAAGGTCAGCAGCCGAGAACGCCACTTCCCACCGATAAGGCGTACGCGGTTGCGATGGGCATGGGGGCTGGGCATCAGGCTTCCGACTTGGCATGAGCAACGAGCAGAGCACTGTAGCGGAACGGCGCAGCGCCCACTACCAAGGGAGGGGCAGCGGCATGGCGCAGGCAGGCTGCACGCTGTCCGCCGCGGCGGCGCAGGCTGACACTGCCCCTGCATCCGGTTAGCATTGCCCGGTCGTTCTTCGGCAGTCCCCCTCATGTTTGGTTTTGGCAAGCGTCCAGAAAACGAGTCGGCAGAAAGTCGTGTCAACGAAGCCGCCGTCGACGCTGCACCTCAGGGTCTTTTCGGTCGGCTCAAGGCCGGCCTCAGTCGCACACGAGAGTCCCTCGCACGAGGCCTCGGCAATCTGCTGCTCGGCAAGAAGGCCATCGACCAGACCTTGCTCGATGCGCTCGAAACCCAGTTGCTGTCGGCCGATGTGGGCGTCCGGGCCACGACCAGCATCCTTGCCGACCTGGCAGAGCGCACCAAGCGCCGCGAGCTCGGAGACTCCGACGCCCTTTACGCGGCGCTAAAGCAGCAGCTACGCAGTCTGCTCGAGCCCTGCGAACGTCCGCTGCAGATACCCGCCAATCTCGGCAAGCCCTTCGTCATTCTGATGGTGGGTGTGAACGGCGTCGGCAAGACCACTACCATCGGCAAGCTCGCACGGCGGTTTCAACAGGAAGGCCGCAGCGTCATGCTGGCAGCCGGCGATACGTTTCGCGCAGCGGCCGTGGAGCAACTGCAGGTCTGGGGCGAGCGCAATCAGGTGCCCGTGGTGGCCCAGCACACGGGGGCCGACAGCGCCTCGGTGATCTTCGATGCCTACCAGAGCGCGGTGGCTCGCAAGGCCGACGTACTCATAGCCGACACGGCTGGCCGACTGCACAACAAGAGCCACCTCATGCAAGAGCTCGAAAAGGTGGTGAGGGTGCTGAAGAAACTCGATCCTGAGGTTCCGCAGGAGATCCTGCTCGTGCTCGATGCCACCAATGGCCAGAATGCGCTGGTACAGGCGCGCAGTTTCACCGACGCCGTCAAGGTGAGCGGCGTCGTCCTCAGCAAGCTCGATGGCACGGCGCGCGGCGGCATGGTTTTCGCCATTGCCAAGGAACTGGGTCTGCCACTGCGCTTCATCGGCGTGGGGGAAAAAATGGACGACCTGCGACCTTTCGAGGCGGATGCCTTCGTCGAGGCGCTGTTCGACACCGGGCTCGCCGAGGCTGCCGCTCCATGAGCAGGCGTAACTCTGGTATGGCCGAGGCCCCTGCGCCATGATCAAGTTCGACGACGTCAGCAAACGCTACCCGTCCGGTCAGGAGGCACTGAGCCGTGTCAGCTTCGAACTGGATGACGGCGAGCTTGCCTTCCTCACCGGTCACAGCGGTGCCGGCAAGAGCACGCTCCTGAAGCTGATCATGCAGATCGAACTGCCGAGCAGCGGTCAGCTGTTCATCAATGGTCAAAATCTGGTGAAACTGTCGCGACAGCATCTGCCCTACTACCGGCGCAGCATCGGCCTCGTGTTCCAGGATCATCAGCTGCTATTCGACCGCAGCGTATACGACAACGTGGCGTTGCCGCTGCAGATCTCCGGCTATGAACCGCGCGAGGCGTCCCGGCGCGTGCGGGCCGCGCTCGACAAGGTGGGCCTACTGCACAAGGAAGCCCAGAACCCGATCACGCTGTCCACCGGTGAGCAGCAGCGCGTCGGCATAGCGCGTGCCGTCGTCAACAAGCCGGCCCTGCTGCTGGCCGACGAGCCCACGGGCAACCTCGATCCGGAGCTGGCCGCCGAAGTCATGGGTTTGTTTGAGCAGTTCAGCCAGGTCGGCGTGACCGTGCTGATCGCCAGCCACGACCATAACCTGATTGACAAACTGCACCATCACCGCCGCTTGCGCCTCGAGCAGGGCAAGCTGATTTCCGGCGGCAAGCGGCGCAGCAAGGAACCGCACTGATGGCCGCCACCCGGGAAAACCCCGCCCGCAAGCCGCGCCAGGAAGCGCGGCCTGCCACCAGCGCCCCGCATCAAGGCACGTTCTTCGCCTGGCTCGCCCAGCACCAGGTGGTGGCAGTGGATAGCCTGCTGCGTCTGGCGGCCGACTGGGTCAGCACCCTGCTGACCTGTGCGGTGATCGGTATCGCGCTGGCATTGCCACTCACGCTGGTGTTGCTGCTGCAGAACGTGCAGCGCTACAGCGGCAGCGTGGAGCACAGTGGCAGCCTTTCTCTCTACATGGACGAGCGCGCGCAGCCGGCACTGCTTTCCCTGGTCAAGCAGCTGCAGAACGATCCTGCGATCGCCAGCGCGACCCTCATCACGCCGGAGGAAGCGCTGGCCGAATTCGAGCGTGAATCAGGTCTGGCCGAGGCGCTCGGCGGACTCGATGCCAACCCGTTGCCGCCGGTGATCGAGGTGGTTCCTGCCATCGAGGACAAGGCAGCGCTGGCCGAGCTGCTCGCGTCCCTCCAGACCCGTCCGGGGGTGGCGGAGGTGGAATTCGACCAGCTGTGGGTCGAGCGCCTCGATGCCCTGCTGCGCTTTGCAGAGCGGCTGGCGCTGTTGCTCACGCTGCTGCTCGGCAGTGGTGTGGTGCTGGTGATCGGCAATACGGTGCGTCTCGCCATCGAGAATCGTCGCGCCGAAATCGTGGTGGTCAAGCTGGTGGGCGGTACGGATGCTTACGTGGCCCGGCCTTTTCTCTATACGGGGCTGTGGTACGGCATTGGTGGTGCCGTCATCGGCTGCGTGCTGCTGCAACTCGGCCTGCTGACGCTGGCCGGCCCGCTGGCACAGTTCATTGCCAGTTACGATGGTGACTTTCGCTTCGCCGATCTGGGCTTTGGCGGGGCCTTCCTGGTGGTGGCTGCCGCTGCTGGTCTCGGTTGGCTCGGTGCCTTCGTGTCGGTCGTCCAGCATTTGCGGTCGGTCGAGCCGCGCTGACGGCCGCCCTGCCGCGATCCGTGCGTGCGCACTGCCGCATAAATTCGCCGGACTGCGGTCAACTGCAAAGGGGGCGCCGTGCTATGCTCGCCCGCGGATTTTCCGACCCAACCCCTACGCAATCACCTTACACAACGAGAGGAACTACCTATGACTCTGGAGTCACTGCTGATGATCTTGGTCCGCTGGGGCCACCTGCTGTTCGGTATCGGCTGGATTGGCATGCTGTACTACTTCAACTTCGTGCAGGGCGGTTATTTCAAGGCGGCCACTCCCGAAGCACTGAAGGATGCCAAGGCCAAGCTGGCTCCGAGTGCGCTGTGGTGGTTCCGCTGGGGCGCCATGTTCACCTTCCTCACCGGTCTCGTGCTGCTGCATTACGTCTACGGCAACGGGCAACTGAATGGCTATATCATCGTCGGCGCCACCCTGGCGACCGTGATGTTCCTCAACGTCTGGTTGGTGATCTGGCCCAATCAGAAGATCGCACTCGGCCTCGTGCAGGGCGGTGACGCCGCTGCAGCAGGCGCCAAGGCAGCACTGGCTTCACGGCACAACGTACTGTTTTCCGGCCCCATGGCTTTCGGCATGCTGGCAGGGCCGCACTTCATCGGTTCCGCAGCGGGCTACGGCCATCCGGGCCTCACGCTGGGCGGCTGGCTCGTGCTTGCCTCCATCGCCCTGCTGGAAGCCAACGCGCTGTTCGGCAAACAGGGTGTGCTGACCACGGTGCGTGGTGTCATCACCAGCAGCGTGGTCTATGCGCTGGTCATCATCGGCTTGCTCGAATACCTCTGATACCGCCGCCGGCGGCCCCTGCGGGGCCGTCGGCTTCTCCGCTCTGCCGTCTCGACTGACGTGTCAGCAGCAGCGGCGCACCCCATCCCATTTCCTTTTCTGTTCCCGCTTGAACCAGGCCGCCCGGTCCAGCGGCAGTTCGCCGCCATGACACGCGGCATGATGGGCAAGATAACGCTCGTAGGCATCGTCGCCGGTCAGCTCGCGCACCGCGCGCCAGCTTGTTTGCAGCCCGTGTTTCAGCCGCTCGAGCGGCAGAGCAGCTCGCTCAGTCCACCAGCTGCGCGCGCTCATAGGGCGTCTCCGTGAAGGTCGGGCAGGAGCGGCCCTGCAGATAAGCCAGGCAGACCCGTACGGTCTCGATGACGACGATCCACGACACCAGCAGGAAGAATGCCGTCAATGCAGCATCGAGCTGATCGTTGAAGATGAGACGCTTGGTCTGGGACACCGCAGCCCCGGCAATGCTGCCGTTCGCGATTTGGGCGGCGAGGTCGTTGGCATGGGCGAGAAAGCCCACGCGCAGTTCGGGACTGAACAGTTTTTCCCAGGCGGCGGCTGTCGTGATGATCACCAGCCAGGCCAGCGGGGCGGCCGTCACCCAGGCATGGTGGGCACGCCCGGATTTCACGATGATGGTAGTGGCGACACACAGCGCGATCGCGGCCAGCATCTGGTTGGCAATGCCGAACAGGGGCCACAGACTGTTTATACCGCCCAGTGGATCGATGGTGCCGTTGTAGAGGAAGTAGCCCCAGCCCAGCACCACCAGTGCGCTGCAGAGGATCACGCTCGGGTACCAGGAGGTGCGCCCCAGCGCCGGTACGACGTTGCCGAGAAGGTCCTGCAGCATGAAGCGGGCAACACGGGTACCGGCGTCGACCGTGGTGAGGATGAACAGCGCCTCGAACATGATGGCGAAGTGGTACCAGAGGGCCAGCAGATTGCCACCGAAGGCACTGGCAAAGATGGACGCCATGCCCACAGCCAGCGACGGCGCGCCGCCCGTACGGGCGAACAACGAGGTTTCTCCCATCTGACGGGCCAGCTCGGCCATCTGGTCCGCGGTGACCGGAAAGCCCCAACTGCTAATGGTCGCGACCGCCTGGGCCGGCTCGGCGCCGACCAGGCCAGCCGGGCTGTTGATGGCAAAGTAAAGGCCGGGCTCCAGTACGCAGGCCGCGATCATCGCCATGATGGCCACGAAGCTTTCCATGGCCATCGCGCCGTAGCCGATGAAGCGGCAGTCCTGCTCGTTGGAAAGCAGCTTCGGCGTGGTACCCGAGGCAATCAGTGCATGAAAGCCCGAGATTGCACCGCAGGCTATCGTGATGAAGACGAAGGGGAAGATCTTGCCGCCGAACACCGGGCCGCTGCCATCGATGAACTGGGTGAGGGCAGGCATGCGGATCTCCGGGCGCAGCACGACGATGGCCAGCGCCAGCGCCACGATGGTGCCGATCTTCATGAAGGTCGACAGGTAATCGCGCGGCGCCAGCAGCAGCCAGACTGGCAGCACCGCCGCTACGAACCCGTAGCCGATCACCAGCAGGGCCAGCGGGGGTCCGTCGTAGTCGAACCAGGTTCGAAGTGCTGCGTTTTCGTCGATCCAGCCCCCGCCGACCACCGCCAGCACCAGCAGGGCAAAGCCGAGCAGGGAGCCTTCGATCACGCGGCCGGGGCGCAGATTGCGCATGTAGAGTCCGATCAACATGGCAATGGGGATGGTGGCCGCCACCGTCGAGGTGGCCCAGGGGCTGTGGCGCATGGCGTTGACCACCACGAGACCGAGCACGGCGATGAGGATGATCATGATGGCCAGCACACCCATCAGGGCAGCGGCACCGCCGATCATGCCCAGTTCGTCGCGCGCCATCTGACCGAGGGAGCGGCCGTTGCGACGGATGGAGCAGAACAGGATCACGAAGTCCTGCACGCAGCCGCCCAGCACGGCACCCAGCAGGATCCACAGCGTACCGGGCAGGTAGCCGAACTGTGCTGCCAGCGTAGGGCCCACGAGCGGACCGGGACCGGCGATCGCCGCGAAGTGATGTCCGAACACGATCCAGCGATGCGTCGGGATGAAGTCTCGTCCGTCGGCCAGACGTTCGGCCGGCGTGGCACGCGTGGCATCCAGCATCAGCACCTTGGCAGCCACGAAGGCGCTGTAGAAGCGGTAGCCGAGGGCATAGACACACAGCGCTGCCACGATCAGCCACAGGCTGTTGATGGATTCGCCGCGATTGAGCGCGATGCCACCCAGCGCCGCTGCCCCGAGCAGGGCCACTGCAGGCCAAAGCAGAAAGCCTAGCAGGCGTACTAAGGGAGCAGAGAGGCTGTTTGTGGTCATAAGCATCGGAAATTCATGGAAAAAGTGCGGCAGACCCTAGCAGGTCGCCTGTGGTGAGGCAACCGGGCACCCGGTAGGCGTTCGGGCCGCGCCGTGACTTGCAAATGTCGCCCCGCTTGCCTTGCATCA
>DAIRDB010000008.1:18170-97319 GCA_036796405.1 Gammaproteobacteria bacterium
CCCGCCCGGTGGCGAATTCACCTACGACTTCATCGTGCCCGACGCCGGCACGTTCTGGTACCACCCGCACTACGATTCAGCCGCGCAAGTCGGCTACGGACTTTACGGCGCCCTCGTAGTCAACGACCCGGCCGAGCCCGCCACGTTCGGCGATGAGCTGGTCCTGCTGCTTTCCGACATGAGTCTGGATGCGGAGGGCCTGCTGCAGGAGCCGAAGTCCGGCGGCCGTTTCGGTGACCTGTTCGGCCGGGAGGGGAGCGTGTTGCTGGTGAATGGCAAGGTGCTGCCCACGCTGAAGGTTCGTCAGGGCAAGCAACAGCGCTGGCGCGTCATTAACGCCGCGCGCTCTCGCTACTACACGCTGCGTTACCGCCGTTCGCCCCTGGTCCTGCTGGGCGGAGAGGGCGGACTGGCGGCGGAAAGCCGGACCGTCGACGAGATCAAGATCGTGCCCGGACAACGCCTCGATTTCGTTTTCACGCCTCCGGATGCGCCCGGCACGGCTGGCAAGCTGCGCTGGTACCCCACTGATCGAGGCTATGGCAGTACCTACAATCGTCTGGCTGAAGACATCATGCACATCGTCACGGTGGACGATCCGCCCGTGATACCCGTCACCATTCCCCGACAACTGCGCGACATTGCTCCGCTAGACACCACCGGCGCCCACCAAGAGTTGCTGAACCTGACCATTGGCTATGACGAGCATCAGGACGTCAGCATGGGCATCAACGGCGTGCATCACAAGCACGCGGCTCCGATCATGGCCAAGGTGGGCGAAACGCAGGTGTGGATCGTTCGCAACGACACTGATTTCTCCCACCCGTTTCACCTACACGGCTTTTTCTTTCAGGTGCTGGGTCCCGCCGGCGTGACCGAATGGAGGGACACTGTCGATGTGCCGCTGCATTCGGAGGTGAAGTTGGCCTTGCGTTTCGACGCGCGCCCCGGCATGTGGATGTACCACTGTCACATCCTCGACCATGCCGAAGTCGGCATGATGGGCCATTTGCACGTGCTGCCTGCCGAGTGAGTGGGGCGGGACAACATCCATCGCTCGATCCGCCCGCCGGCAGGCAGCCGTGCTGCCTGTCAGGCCAGATCACGGACGGGGGGTTACTCGGGTAATTCGAAGGTATTTTCGGGTATAAGGCCGCGAAAGCCGCGATAAAGCCGCTGAATTTCGCGGATCTCCCTGTCGGCATCCCCGCCGGGGTGCCAGGTGCCCAGCAGGCGGATGCAGCGCGCCTCGCCGTCTATTACCGTCATCTGGATCGGTACTCCCGCCTCGGCAGCGATGTAGTAGAACCCCGTCCGCCAGCGCTCGACACGGCGGCGCGTGCCTTCCGGCGGAATGCAGACCACCAACTCAGGGTGCTGTTGAAGCAGGCGTGCAGTGCTCGCCACCAGATTCTGGGGCTGGCTGCGATCGACGGGGATACCACCCAGCCAGCGCATGAGGCCGCCGAATGGCGCCCGGAACAGGGTGTCCTTGCCCAGCCAGCGGGCATCGAGACGCAGGACGAGGATGGCAGCCAGCAGCAGAGGAAAATCCCAGTTGCTGGTATGGGGTGCTCCGATGAAGACGAAGGGCGGTCGCGGCAGGTCCGCAACCAGAATCTTCCAGCCGGTCGCGCGGAGTCCGACCCGAGCCAGACTCCGTAACGCCGGCGCCAGTAGGGGGGTGGTGAAAACGCTGCTCATGGGCTGTGTCCGGAAGGCCAGTGGCGAGGGCTGTCAGCGGCTTGGTCGGTCAGTGCCGGCGGGCCGGCGAGCCGGCACTGCCACGCGTCCGCCCTTGCTTTACCGCTCGCTGCTGGATTAATTTAGGCCACTTTTGGGCACTTTTTCTACCTCACGGGGGAGTGAGTTGTTATGGCAACTTTACAAGTTAACGGTCAGACGCTGGACATCGGGACGATTGATCCCTCCACCCCCTTGCTGTGGGTGCTGCGCGATACGCTTGGCCTCGTGGGCACGAAATACGGATGCGGCATAGCACAGTGTGGCGCCTGCACGGTGCATCTCAACGGCGAGCCCGTGCGCTCCTGCCAGATTCCGGTCGGCAATCTCAGCTCTGAACAGATCACGACCATCGAGGGCCTCGCGGGGGCAGATGGGACCCTGACCAAGATCCAGCAGGCCTGGATCGACGAAGATGTGCCCCAGTGCGGTTACTGCCAGGCTGGCCAAATCATGAGCGCCACCGCCTTGCTGCGTAAGAACCCCAACCCGAGCGATGCCGACATCGACGCCGCCATGTCCGGCAACCTGTGCCGCTGCGCCACCTACACCCGCATCCGTCGCGCCATCAAGGTCGCCGCCGGTCAACAAACCGCCACCGCCTTCTACGACGCTGCTGCAGCCCAGGGAGAACGCGCATGAATATGAAAACCACCCTACCGCCCGAACTGCCCTCCTTCTTCCACGACATCGTTGCCGGAGAGCCGGCACCAATGTCGACCGACGTCAATCGTCGCAGCTTCCTCAAGCTCACCGGTCTGGTGGGCGGAGGTCTGGTGCTCGGCGGTTTTGGTGCCATGGGTTCGCGCAAGGCCTATGCCCAGCAGGCAGCCTCCGACGTGTCGACGCTCAGCGCCTACGTGCAGATCAAGCCGGATGGCCGCATCACCCTGTTCTCGAAGAATCCGGAATGCGGTCAGGGCATCAAGACCGGCCTGCCACTGATCATCGCCGAGGAACTCGATTGCGCCTGGACCGACGTGGATGTCGTTCAGGCCGACGTAGACGCTGCCAAGTACGGCGCCAACCAGTTCGCCGGGGGCTCGCTCTCTACGCCGATGAACTGGATGGGCATGCGCCAAGCGGGCGCCACGGCGCGTGCCATGATCCTCGCGGCCGCAGCCAAACAGCTCAAACTGCCCGTTGCCGAACTGACCACGGCCGATACCAAGGTCCTGCACGCCGCCTCGAATCGCTCCTGGTCTTACGGGGAATTTGCCGAACTGGCCGCAACGATGCCGGTACCCGAAGTAGCCTCGCTGACCCTGAAGGATCCCAGCCAGTTCAAGCTGCTCGGCCGCCGGTGGACCGGCGTCGACAACCACGGCATCGTGACTGGCAAGCCGCTGTTCGGCGCGGATACCCGCATGGACGGCATGCTGTACGCCACCTTCACCAAGAGCCCGCAGATTGCCGGCAAAGCCGTGGCCTTCAACGAAGCCCACATCAAGGCACTGCCTGGAGTGGTCGATGCATTCATTGTCGAGCCCTTCCTCGATGCACGCTTCTTCAGTGCCAACAGCGGCACCCACTTCGGTGGCGTTGCCATCGTTGCCGAGAATACCTGGGCTGCCATTAAGGCCAAGCGGGAACTGCAGGTCGAGTGGGACACCAGCACGGCGGAATCCGCCACCTGGGATGACTTGGTCGAGCGCGCCAAGGCGCTTGCCGACAAAGACGGCGAACCACTGATGGTGAACGTAGGTCCTCCCGGCCCTAACGCGCAGCGCGCGCCCGCCGCCCGTGGCGATGTCGATGCCGCATTCACCAGCGCCGCCAAAGTCATCTCGGCGTTCTACGAGTACCCATACGTTTCCCACGCCCAGCTCGAGCCGGAAACCACCACGGCCGTTTTCAAGGACGGCAAGATCGAGATCTGGGCGCCCGCCCAGATTCCTCAGGGTGGTGAAGCCGGTGCGGCAGTGGTAGCTGGCGTCACACCGGAAAACTCCACCCTGCACATGACGCGCATCGGCGGTGGTTTCGGTCGCAAGCTCGCCAACGACTATGTGTTCGAGGCGGCGGCTATCGCCAAGCGCATGGAAGGTCGTCCGGTGAAACTGCAGTGGACCCGTGAAGACGACATGATGCACGACTTCTTCCGCCCCGGTGGCTTCCATGCCTACAAGGCTGCCCTGGATGCCGACGGCAAGCTCGTCGCGTTCCAGGATCACTTCATGAGCCATACCGGTAACGGCCAGGGCCCCATGACCAGTGCCGATCTCGCCGCCAACGTGTTCCCGATGGACGTGGTTCCGAACCTCAAGATCACGCAGACCCTCTTCCAGAACGGCATCCCGACCGGGCCGATGCGTGCGCCGGGTTCCAACGCCCTCGCCTTTTCGTTCCAGAGCTTCATGCACGAACTGGCCGTTGCCTCCGGCAAGGATCATGTGCAGTTCATGCTGGAAACGCTGGGTGGCGAGGGTCCCGCTGAAAACCCACAGGGCATGCATAAAGGACGCGCTGCCAACGTGATCCGTGCCGCCGCCGAAATGGCTGGCTGGGGCAAGGAAATGCCCAAGGGTCGTGCACTCGGCCTGTCGTTCTACTTCTGCCACTCCGGCTATGTGGCGCAGGTTGCCGACGTCGAAGTCTTCGCGAACAAGGACGTAAAAGTGCACAAAGTCTACGCGGCTGCCGACTTCGGCTTCATCCACAACCTCAGCGCGGCGGAAAACCAGCTCGAGGGTGGCATCGTCGACGGTCTGAGCCAGCTGTTCAACGCCAAGATCACCTTCAACAACGGGGTGATCCAGCAGCAAAACTTCCATCAGTACCCACTGCTGCGTATGCCGCAGACGCCGGCACTCGAGACGAAGTTCCTGCAACCGGCGGAGTTCTCGCCGACCGGCGCGGGCGAACCGTCGATGCCGCCGCTGCTGGCTGCGGTGTCGAACGCGATCTTCAACGCCACGGGCGAGCGTATCCGCAAGATGCCGCTCTCCGAACTCGGCTATCGCCTGGTGTAAGGACGGTTCCCACCAGAAAAAAGGCCAGCAATCGCTGGCCTTTTTTTTGTCCCGAAACTTCTAAAACGTGATGCGCTCTGCGCGGGGTGACGCGCTCAGTGGGCGTAGTAGTAACGGGCGTGGATGTGCTCGGCACCAATGATCTCGCCGTCCTGCAGTCGCGGCCGGTACTGGCCACGCCGAATGGTGCGCAGCAGGATGTCGATGATCTCCTCCGGGGTGTTTTCACTGCCATACAGCAGCTTGGGCGACGAGGTGTCACCAAAGGCGTTCAGCATGAATTCCACGTCGATGAAACCCTGGTATTCCAGCGCCGCTTCGGCAGGAATGCCGAGTTCTTCGCGTGAGAACGGTTCGGCGAGAAAGCCGGGCAGCGCCACCGGCAAGGGCGGGTTGAACAGCGCAGCCAGTTGCTGCTCCGAGGCGCCGGCCTGCTTCAGTTCCTGATGGGCGCTGCGCAGGATCTCGCGCACGTTCGAACGATTGCGGGTGGCGATCATCCAGTCGACCAAATCCAGTCGAGCCTCGGCGATGGCTACTGGGTCGCTATCTGCCCGGCGCTGCAGATACTCGATGCGGCGCTCCAGTGAGCGGCGACCCTCGTTGAAACCGAGTCGCTGCACAGGCTGATCGAAACCGCTGAGGCTCTGCGATGAAACACCCTCAAGGAGTACTGCCTGAGTCGTGTAGAGATAGTTGGTGATGGCCAACGAGCGCTCGATATCGGGCAGCCGGGGATCGTCTGGCCCGAAATGCAGCGCCACCAGCTGCAGGGTATGCAGGTACTGGGCCTGTGCCTGCATGAGGTGACGCAGACGGAACTCCACCATGTCCGGCGGTGGCTCGGCAACGCCGGTCGTCGAGGGCGCTGGCTCCTCACCTTCCGCCAGCGCGGCCGCAGTTGGCGGAGCGGCGGGCGGAATCGGCTCCGAACGCGAGGCTTGGATGTTCCAGGCTGCGTAGTCACCAAGGGCCGGCAGCAGGGACGGGCTGTCGTCTCCATGATTGCGGCGCTGCAGGTAGAACAGGTATTCCTGCTGCTGATCCGCCGCGACCAGATCGCCCTGCATGTAGTAGTTGTTGAACAGTCTGCGAATGATCGGTTCCTGCTCCAGACTGAACAAGCCGGCGTTCACGCGCGTTATGTGGCTGGCCCGGTCATAGAGCGGGACAGCGGCGGCATAGTTGCCCAGACCCTCATAGACCGCGGCGAGGCCCAGCAGTGTCTCGGCCAGCGCCGGCGCATACGAGTCGCCTTGGCGCTCCAGTTCCTGCAACTGCGCCTCGAAGCGCTCCACGTCCGCCTCACTGAGGTTTTCACTGATGCCCGCGTTGCTGCGGGCCATGCTGACCAGCGCTTCTTCCACGGATTCGGCGCCTATCCGCGGCAGAGACGCCAGTTCTTCCGTGAGGTAGGGCGGCGCGCCGGCCTGCGGTGGCCCCGCATCGGCGCCCTGCTCGACGGGTGGCGACAAGGGAACCGCATCAAAAACCAGAAAGCGTAGATCAGTCTGCGCGGAGGACGCCGACGACAGTGCCAGCATTACCGCGCTGGCCAGTGCCGGCAGCAGGAGTGCGGCGTGCCACCCGCCCGCGACACGGCGGCGTAGCCTCAGCTCAAACTGCCAGCGCCTTTTCATGCCAGTACTCCAGCGGGACGATCAGAAGTAGTAATGCACGCGCACACTCAACGGTACTTCGCGGGCAAGTGTGCCATCGACGAGTTGTGGGCGCATAGCATGGTTCCGTAAATACTCGAGCAGCAGGCGGCGGAGGCGCTGCGGTGCTTCCGGCGCTGCGGCAACGATGCGCAGGTCCCGTACGCGGCCGTTTTCGGTGAGCGAAAGTTCCACATCGAAGTAGCCGGCCGGTTCCTGTGCTGCAGCACCAGACAGGCCAAGAAAACCGCGCGAGAAAGGGTGCAGCGCAAAGCCTGGTACCGGCACCAGTGGGCCCGGGTTAAAGATGCTGGCGATGGTCGCTGCATCGACGTTGCCCTTTTTCATGGTCTCGATGGCCTTGCGGTAGGCATCGCGGCCCCGCTCGCCCCGGTCATAGGCGAGGTGCCAGTCGCCGACATCAATGTAGGCCTGGCCTACCGCCACCGGGTTGCTGCCAGGGTCCTGCTCCAGCCTTGCTGCGAGGGCTTCGAGGGTTTCGCGATTACGCGTGTAGCCCTGCGTTACCAGCGAATTGGGCATGCCAGTCGTGCCCATCTGTTGCAGGGACGTAGCACCCGGATCGAGACGGTTCTCGAGGGCATCGAACTCGCGCTTGGTGGCGAAGGCGATGTTGGCCAGTTTCAGCTCCACGTCCCGCTCGCGAGTGCGCTGAAAATCCTCGTCGGGATGGTCGACGATTTCCTGATAGAGATCACGGGCGCGCCGAAGCCGCTCGTCCATCATCATTTCCGGTGATACGGCGAAGGCGCTGCTGCGCATGTAGAGGTCGTTGACACCCATGGCGCCCGGAAGGCCTGGTGAGTTGAGCACGTTGAGCATCTGGCTACGTGGGACGTAGAGGTAGCTGCCATTGCGTGGGTTCTGCACAGCCACAAACTCCGGTCCGGCGGCAGAACCCAGCGCTGCTGTCCCGGCGGGACCGGCATTGAACGACGTATTGCGGTTGCCCTGCTTGAGGTAGGCCTGCACATTCCAGTCGGCCCAGCGCTCCTTGGCTGCCAGCAGCCTCGGATCGTTGTCGGCAAACGATTTCTGGTTGATGTAGTAAAGGTATTCCTCGAAGTTGCTGACCTCATCGACATTACCGCCCGCTTCGTAGCTGGCGATGATGCTTTCAACGAGGGGAATCTGCTGCATGGTGTAGAGACCGCCATTGACACGGTCGACATGCATGGCGCTCTCGAAACTGGCGATGGCTTCCTCGTGCAATCCAGCCTGCTGCTGCGCGAGACCCAGGGCCTGATAGGTTTCGCGTACGGCTGCCGAATAGGGGCCGGTGGATTCCAGCGCAGTACCTATTCGTTCGGAGAAGCGCCGGATCTGCGCGTCGAGGTCGCGCTGCTCCCTGACAGCCTCTGCCGGCGGAGAATCGGGACCGCGCTGTACCGGCGCCGTTGCTACAGGCGGCGACTCGAGGGTGCCAGCGATCGAGTCGGGTGAGTCGCTGGCCTCGGCTGTCAGGGGCTCTCGCCAGCTGAAGTCAAAAACCAGACGGCTGTAGTCGAGCTCCGCCGGCAGTTCGGTGGCCGACGTTATCGTCTCGTCGCCCTCGGCTGGTTCGGGCTGCTCGGCGGCGAGGCTGAGTTCTGCGCAGAGCACCAACAGACCGCCGAGTGCGGCGCCTCGCCACGACGACAGTCTGGATCTGGATTGGTTGAGCATCACCGGTGATCTCATGGCGTGCACCTCTGGAACGGAGGGTGGACAGGCCGAAGCGCCGTAGCTGTCCGCAAGACAGAGCGGGCGGCATGCGCGCAACCTGCTGATCCGCATACTAGCGCGCTCTGCACCCGAGAGGATCATCAAATTCGCCATGATGACGCACCACTACTGCCGCGCGACTAACTCATCGTCGTTGAAGCTGCAGAAAATACGCAGCGCAGCGTGGCGCAGATGAGGCCGTCGCGCCGCAGTCCCCCGAGGAAACCTGTACGAACGGGGGAGACAGCTCGTGGCGACGTCTAAGGCGGGCAGCCCACTTTTCACTCAAGACCCAGCGTCGACCGCAGCGTCGGGTAGAACTGCACGAAGGTGCCGTCGAAGGCGCCCTCCGGTATGTGGCAGGCTACGCAGGCATTGTCGGGTGCCACGAGTGCAGCAGTCGTACGCTGTTCGCCTTCGCCTCGGTATACGAAGAAGGCGTGACCGTCCGTTTCCGGGTAACGCTGCTTGTCGATGACATGAATTTCCTGCTGCACCATCCTGCCCTGCACGAAGCCCTGCAACTGCGGGGAGGTCTTGCGGCGTGGCTCGTAGAAAGTCAGCAGGAACATGGTGCCATCGGCGTATTGCTTGTGCTGTTGGAAATACGAGTAGGCCGTTGGTTCCATCTGCACCACACCGATGGTGCCAGGATTCTCCACGTCGATCGGCTCCTCGTTGTAGTCACTGCCTACAGAGGCCCCGGTTTGTATCCAGGCATGCAGATCCAAAGGGTAGACGAGATTACCGATGGCATCGTAACGGGCCACCTCCAGCGAGTTTTGTCCGAGGGCAGGAAGGGCAGACAGCAATGCAAGACCAGCCAGCGCGCGCAGCAACATCATGAGTCTCTCCAGTGAGGGCTAGGTAGCGGCCGTGCCCACGAAATGGCGCAGCGCCGCTTGGATTATGCTACGGGCGTGGGCAGGGAGCGACTCACCTCGAACACCCTCACCACCCCGCTGCCCGTGCCCTGTCCGCACGAGGGTGAGGTCAGTGAGCCGCTGCGTTCTGCAGCATTTGCCCGGCCTCGAAGTAGTGAGGATGACCGTTGAGCAGGCTGGCAATGTTCATGGCAGGCTTTCCTTCGATCTGCACGTCGAGAACTTCGAGAATGCCACCGTCGCCGCAGCAGACACGCAGCGCTGCGCTGCTCACGTCGAGTAGGGTGCCAGGCGTTGAGGTTGCCCTGCCGCTGCCGAGGCGGGCGCGAGTCAGTCGCAGGCGTCCGCCTGCATGCAGGCACCAGGCTGGCGCCCGCGGGAACAGCGCACGAATCTGGTTGTGGATTTCCAGCGCGCTGCGCTGCCAGTCGATTTGGGAGTCCTCCTTGCCGAGCTTGCGTGCGTAGGTCGCACCCACCGCAGCCTGTGCCTCCGACTGCAGTGCTCCGCTGGGCAGGGCCAGCAGCACCTCCCGCAGCGACGTGCAGCCAAGTTGCTGCAGGCGAGCGGTGAGGGAGGCCGCGTTGTCCTCCAGACTGATTGGAGTGGCCGCGCGCTTCAGCACCGGCCCCGTGTCGAGCCCGGCCTCCATCTGCATGATGCAGACACCGCTCTCCCGGTCGCCCGCCAGCAACGCCCGCTCGATCGGTGCGGCTCCGCGCCAGCGGGGCAGCAGCGAGGCATGCACATTCAGGCAGCCGTAGCGAGGCAGGGCGAGCACCGAGGGCGGCAGTAACAGCCCGTAAGCCACCACCACCATCACGTCGGCGCGGCAGTCGCGCAGGCGACCAATCTCGACGTCGTCGCCAAGCTGCGTGGGTTGGTACACAGGCAGGCCAGACGCTGCAGCCACCGCCTTGACCGGCGTGGCCAGCAGCTTCTTGCCCCGGCCACTGGGGCGGTCGGGCTGTGAGTAGACCGCCACGACGTCGAAGCCTGCCTCGAGCAGAGACTGCAGGTGCACCGCTGCAAAGTCGGAGGTGCCGGCAAAGACGATGCGAAGTGCAGGGACAGACATGGGGTTGACTCGAGAGGGCAAGCGACCGGTAACCGGCCGGACTCAGAGGGCGTCGTGCTCGTCTTTCGCGGGCTTGCCGTCGCCACGCTCGTCCCGCTTGCGGTCCTTCTGCAACTTGGCCTTGATGCGTTGGCGCTTGAGTATGGACAGGTAGTCGACGAACAGCTTGCCCTCCAGGTGATCCGCTTCGTGCTGCAGGCAGACGGCGAGCAAGCCCTCTGCTTCCATTTCGAAGGCCTGTCCGTTGCGGTTGAGTGCCTTCACACGAATCTTGCGCGGACGCGACACGAGGTCGTAGTAACCCGGTACCGACAGGCAGCCCTCCTCGTAGCCGAGGGGCTCGGGGTCCAGCACGTCGATTTCCGGGTTGATGAACACGAGCGGCGTGTCCTTGTTTTCCGATACGTCGAGCACCAGCAGGCGCTTGTGGATATTCACCTGCGTGGCGGCCAGGCCGATACCGGGAGCGGCGTACATGGTCTCGAACATGTCGTCGATGGTCTTGCGCAGTGCATCGGTCACCTCGGTGACCGGGCTTGCACGCTTGCGCAGGCGCAGATCCGGATATTCCAGGATGGTCAGCAGGCTCATGTTTGCAGGGCTAGTGGCAACAGGAGCGCCAATGATAAGGCAGGATTCGGGCGCTGGCTGCCCCGCGGCAGCTGTATGGCGGCAGGCCATGCCTGGGCATGACTCTGATGGTCGAGTGTGCGGGGTTTTCTGGCGCGGTTACGGCTGGCGTACTACGCTGCTGCTGCAGGCTCGCCCTGCAGCGTTGTCCGGATCTGCCTGTCACCATGGCTGTGCCGTCGACGCGCCGGAACGCCGGCAATCCCCGTCTCGTTCAAGGAAGAACCGATGACACCCACCGAGCTCGGGCGCTGGCTGCAGCTCACGCTGGCTCCAGGCCAAAACGCCGCCTGTCTCAAGTTGCTATGGCAGGCGGCTGGCTCGCTCGAAGGGCTTGCTGCCTTGGCGGTGGTCGAGACCGACGGCATCATGCTCTCGCCGGCAGCCTTGTCGACGTTTCTCGCGTGGCAGCAGGGCAGTCAGGATCCAGTCGTCGACGCGCGCGTGCAGCAGGCACTGCGCTGGGCAGGCGAGCCAGGACACCGTGTACTGGCGTACGGGGATGCCGACTATCCGCCGCTGCTTTACGCCTGCGTCGATCCGCCGCCGCAGCTGTTCATCCGTGGAGAGGCGGCCCGTCTTTCACTGCCGCAGCTCGCCATCGTGGGTTCGCGTCACCCCACCGTCGATGGTCGACGCCTGGCCAGACAATTCAGCCGAGAGTTGGCCGAGCGCGGCTGGCAGATCACCAGTGGTCTGGCACTGGGCATCGACGCCGAGAGCCACGAGGCCGCGCTGGCCACGGCAGCGGGAACGCTAGCCGTCCTCGGCAGCGGGATCGACAACGTACAGCCAGTGTCGAATCGCAGACTGGCCGCTGCAATCGCCGCCAATGGGGCTGTGGTCTCCGAGTTCCCCCCGGGTGCACCGGCGCAAGCCTGGCATTTTCCCGAGCGAAACCGCCTCATCAGCGGGCTTTCACACGGCGTATTGGTGGTGGAGGCCGCCGAGCGCAGCGGGTCTCTGATCACGGCACGACTGGCCGCGGAGCAGGGGCGCGAAGTGTTTGCGATTCCCGGCTCCATCCGCAATCCACTGACGCGCGGCTGTCATCGCCTGATTCGTCAGGGAGCGAAACTGGTCGAGCGTGTGGAGGACATCATGGAGGAATTGCCTGCGTTGCTGGCCTGGCAGCGCGCTCAGTCCAGCGGGCAGCCACAGGCAGGGGCGCTGTCGCCCTCCCGTGAGTTGCCGGCGCCTCAGGCCGCGCTGCTTGCCCACTTGGGTTTCGACGCGCTGCCGATCGACGCCCTCTTGCTGCGCACTGCCCAGCCGGTGGAGGAGCTGTTGCCGTTGCTGCTGCAGCTTGAGCTGGCAGGTCTGATCGAGGTACGCGTCGACGGCTATGTTCGCTGCAGCGCTTGATGCGACAATCGCCGTTCGTCGACGTTGACCGATGCAGCGGCGGAAGGTCTGATCCCGGTCAAGGAGCGCGGAGCGCCTGAGGCGCTACCTTGGTGTCCACGCAGCCGTCCGACCACTGCCCGACAGGAACTTACAGCCGTGAATCAAGCGTACAGCCAGCAGACCCCCATCGACCGGACAGTGGTCCGCGACTACCTGCTCGGGTTGCAGGATGCCATCTGCGCCGGGCTCGAACAGGCTGACGGTCTCGCGACCTTTCGTACCGATGCCTGGGACCGTGACGATGGGGGCCGAGGCATCAGCCGCGTGCTGGCGGAAGGGGCCGTCATCGAAAAGGGCGGCGTGAATTTTTCCCACGTGTTCGGCAAGGCCCTGCCACCGGCAGCGACAGCCAAGCGTCCGGAGCTGGCCGGCGGCGCTTTCGAGGCCATGGGAGTTTCGCTGGTCATACACCCCCGCAATCCCTTTGCACCGACATCGCATGCCAACGTGCGGTTCTTCATCGCCAGCAAGCCCGGCGTGGAGCCGGTGTGGTGGTTCGGCGGTGGTTGGGACCTCACTCCCTATTACGGCTTCGAGCAGGACTGCCGACATTGGCACAACGTCGCCAAGGCGGCCTGCGCTCCGTTCGGCAGCGATGTCTATGCGACCCACAAGCAGTGGTGCGACGAGTATTTCTTTCTGAAGCACCGCAATGAACCCCGCGGAATCGGCGGTCTATTCTTCGATGATCTCAACGACTGGGGTTTCGACAAGTGTTTTGCCTACCAGCGTGCGGTCGGTGACAGCTATCTGCAGGCCTACCTGCCCATACTCGCCCGGCGCAAGGACACGCCGTACACCGAGGCCAACAAGCGCTTCCAGCGCTACCGGCGGGGGCGCTACGTGGAATTCAACCTGGTGATCGACCGCGGTACCATTTTCGGACTGCAGTCCGGCGTGGGCCGCATCGAGTCCATCCTGATGTCGCTGCCGCCGGAAGTGCGCTGGGACTACGACTGGCACCCCGCCCCCGGTACGGAGGAGGCGCGGCTCTACAGCGATTTCCTGCGCCCGCGCGATTGGGCGGACTGACGCAAAAGCAGCTACGTCTCCGCGAGGGTGACATGACCGATCGTTACGCCGTGATGGGCAATCCCGTGCTGCACAGCAAGTCGCCGCGTATCCACAGCCGGTTCGCTGCCCAGACCCATCAGGATCTCCGTTACGACGCCATGCTGGTCGAGCCCGGCCATTTCGCCGAGGCCGTCACGGATTTTTTTGCCGGCGGTGGTCGGGGGCTCAACATCACGGTGCCCTTCAAGCAGGAAGCATTTGCCCTTGCAGACGACCTGTCACCGCAGGCGGCCCTCGCCGGTGCGGTCAATACGCTGTTCCAGCGCGATGGACGCCTGCAGGGGCATAACACCGACGGTGTCGGGCTGGTACGGGATATCCGTGAGAATCATGCCGGAGTGCTACAGGGCAAACGCCTGCTGGTGCTGGGCGCTGGCGGTGCCACACGCGGCATCTTGCTGCCCCTGCTGCAACAGGAGCCGCATTCGATATGCATCGCCAACCGCACCGTAGCGCGAGCCGAAGAACTGGCGCGCATTTTTGCGGCTCACGGCGTGGTCACGGCCTGTGGTTTCGCCGATCTCGCCGGTCAACGTTTCGACTGGGTACTGAACGCGTCGTCCGCCAGCCTGCAGGGCGACCTGCCACCGCTGCCACGAAATCTACTGGCGGAGGGCGCATGGTGTTACGACTTGATGTATGGCAAGGAACCTACCGTGTTTTGCCGCTGGGCCTCCCAACAGGGTGCGGCACGGGCCTTGGATGGCCTCGGCATGCTGGTCGAACAGGCGGCCGAGTCCTTTGCACTCTGGCGGGGGCTGCGCCCCGCCACGGCCGAAGTATTAGCCGAGCTCCGCGCCAGCTAGCCTCAGTCCGGGCCTCGATATCTCAACCCAGTGTTGCAGACTCGCACACGTGGCGGTTTTTCAGTTTCACGTAGTGGCCGGCGCTGTAGCGGAGAAATTCCAGCTCTTGCGGCTTGAGGTCCCGTATGCGTTTGGCGGGAGCACCCACGTAGAGTCCGCCACTCTCGAGCACCTTGCCCGGTGCAACTATGCTGCCACCGCCGATGATCACGTCGTCCTGCACCACCGCACCGTCCATGACGATGGCGCCCATGCCGACCAGTACCCGGTTGCCGATCGTGCAGCCATGCAGAATGGCCTTGTGGCCGACCGTGACGTCGTCGCCGACGACGAGCGGAAAGCCATGGGGTGGCGAGGAGTCGGGCGAGGTGTTGTGCAACACGGAGCCGTCCTGAATGTTGGTGCGGGCGCCGATACGGATGTCGTTGACGTCGCCGCGAACCACGACCAGCGGCCAGACGGACGCATCCTCGCCGAGCGTCACCCGACCAATCACCACGGCACTGGCATCCACGAAGGCGCCGGCCCCGAGGGTGGGACGGTATTGCTGGTAGCTGCGAAGTGTCATGGTGCACCCTGGAGAGCGTGGGGGAGGTCGTACATTCTACGCCGGCGCTGCGCCAGACCGGCAGGGCGGCTGCGTTTCCCGAGCCCCGTCCCTACTCGCTGTAGGGCCATGGGACTGTTGCCAGAGCCGTGCGTGTGGCCGACCCTGTCAATTGATCTGGATCAGGCGAAACACCGGCACTTCGATGTGACAAATCGCCGCGGCCTGCTGCTATAATGCCGGCCGTTTTTGCGTGCATGAACTCGCTGCAAATGGCCGACTTTCCGTGCTGGCGCTTCCGCCGCAGGGGCGCCCTCGGTGCAGGCACGGGTTCTGCTGTGGTCGGCGGGTCCTCGAGGGCCCGCGTCCGTCGAGCGGCACGTCTCGTACAAGGTTCACTTCAAGTAGTGGAGATAGGGCACATGTTGCCATCGTTGTCGATCAAGCCCACCCCAGCTGTTCATTCCGGACGTTTACGCGCCCTCGCCGCAGGGTTCGCCCTGATGTTTGCCTCGCCGGCGCTGCTGGCCGAATGGGGCATCAACATGACCGAGGGTGTAACGGCACTCAGCGCCGAGACGTACAGCCTGCACATGCTGATCTTCTGGATCTGTGTGGCGATCGGTGTGCTGGTCTACGGTGTGCTGATCTACTCCATGATTGCCTACCGCAAGTCGAAGGGCGCGGTGCCGGCAACCTTCAACCACAACACTACGGCCGAGATCATCTGGACCGTGATTCCGTTCCTGATCCTGATCGGCATGGCCGTTCCCTCCACCCGGGTACTGACCCAGATCTACGACAGCAGCGACTCCGATCTGGACATCATGGTCACCGGCTACCAGTGGCGCTGGCAGTACCGCTATCTGGCGGATGACGGGGCGGAGGTGACCTTCTTCAGCAACCTAGCCACCCCTCCCGAGCAGTATGAGAACTACGAAGGCTCTCTGGCCGCAGAAAAAGGCGAGAACTACCTGCTCGAAGTCGACGAGCCCTTGGTCATCCCGGCGGGCAAGAAGGTGCGTTTCCTGCTCACGTCCGCTGACGTGATTCACTCCTGGTGGGTGCCGGATTTCTCCGTGAAGAAAGATGCCATCCCCGGTTTCGTCAACGAGTCCTGGGTGCGAGTCGAACAGCCAGGCCTTTACCGTGGCCAATGCACCGAGCTCTGCGGGCGTCTTCATGGCTTCATGCCCATCGTGGTGGAAGTCAAGGAGCAGGCCGATTTCGACGCCTGGTATGCCGAGCGTCAAGCCGCTGCCCAACGCATCTCCGACGCCGCCAGTCAGACCTTCACCATGGAGCAGCTGATGGCGCAGGGCCAGACCGTGTACAACACCTACTGCATGGCGTGCCACCAGGCCAACGGTCAGGGCTTGCCGCCAGCCTTCCCGGCTCTCACTGGCAGCGCCATCGCCACTGGACCTGCGGCTGATCACATCAACATCGTGTTGAATGGCAAGCAGGGCACCGCCATGGCAGCTTTTGGAACCCAGCTTTCTGCCGTCGATATCGCTTCGGTCATCACTTTCGAGCGCAACGCCCTTGGCAACAGCGTTGGCGACATGGTGCAGCCGGTGGACATCGTGCAGGCCCAGGCACAGTAAGGTTCAGCAGTCAGCCCCGACAGAGAATTCCAGGTCAGTCCAGCAAGTCATCTCTCAGGAGACATCCATATGGCAACCGGTCACGTCGAACATCACCACGGCCCAGCCACAGGCTTCACCCGTTGGCTCTACACCACCAACCACAAGGACATCGGGTCGATGTACCTGTGGTTCAGCTTCGCCATGTTCCTGCTGGGCGGTGTCTTTGCCCTCGTGATTCGCGCGGAACTGTTCCAGCCTGGCCTGCAGTTCGTCGATCCCAACTTCTTCAACCAGATGACCACCATGCACGGCCTGGTGATGGTGTTCGGGGCCGTCATGCCGGCCTTCGTGGGTCTGGCCAACTGGATGATCCCGATGATGATCGGTGCGCCTGACATGGCGCTGCCGCGCATGAACAACTGGAGCTTCTGGATCCTGCCCTTCGCGTTCACCATGCTGGCCTCGACGCTTTTCATGGAAGGTGGTGCACCGAACTTCGGCTGGACCTTTTACGCGCCGTTGTCCACGACCTACGCGCCGGCTTCCGTGACCTTCTTCATCTTCGCCGTGCACATCATGGGTGCGTCGTCCATCATGGGCTCGATCAACATCATTGCCACCATCCAGAACCTCCGCGCCCCCGGCATGACCTACATGAAGATGCCGCTGTTCGTGTGGACCTGGCTGATCACGGCCTACCTGCTGATCGCGGTGATGCCCGTGCTTGCCGGTGTGGTCACCATGATGCTGTTCGATATCCATTTCGGCACCAGCTTCTTCAGTGCTGCTGGCGGCGGTGACCCGGTGCTGTTCCAGCACGTGTTCTGGTTCTTCGGTCACCCCGAGGTTTACATCATGATCCTGCCGGCTTTTGGCGTGGTCTCGGAGATCATCCCGACCTTCTCGCGCAAGAAATTGTTCGGCTACGACTCGATGGTGTACGCGACGTCTTCGATCGCCTTCCTGTCCTTCATCGTGTGGGCCCACCACATGTTCACCACCGGCATGCCGCTGGCCGGTGAGCTGTTCTTCATGTATGCCACGATGCTGATCGCCGTGCCGACGGGTGTGAAGGTCTTCAACTGGATCACCACCATGTTCCGTGGATCCATCTCCTTCGAAACCCCGATGCTGTTCGCCATTGCCTTCGTCGTCCTGTTCACCTGCGGCGGCTTCACGGGCCTGATGCTGGCCATTGCGCCGGCTGACTTCCAGTACCACGACACCTACTTCGTCGTCGCTCACTTCCACTATGTGCTGGTGCCCGGTGCGGTGTTCTCCATCATGGCGGCCGCCTACTACTGGCTGCCGAAATGGACGGGCAACATGTATGACGAGACGCTGGGCAAAGTGCATTTCTGGCTGTCCTTCGTCGGGATCAACGTGCTGTTTTTCCCGCAGCACTTCCTCGGTCTCTCCGGCATGCCGCGCCGCATCCCTGACTACGCGCTGCAGTTCGCGGACTTCAACATGATCTCTTCGGTGGGTGCGTTCCTGTTCGGCTTCAGCCAACTGCTGTTCATGTTCATCGTGCTGAAGACCGTGATGGGCGGCAAGAAGGCCACGGCCCAGGTTTGGGAAGGGGCCGAAGGACTGGAGTGGACGCTTCCGTCACCGGCGCCTTACCACACCTTCAGCACACCACCGGCTGTAAAGTAAGCAGCGGGAGCGGGCTGACATGGCTGCGGCGGGCAACCAGAATCTGAGCGTGGGCCGCCTGGTGGGCAAGCTGGTGCTCACCGTGGCAGCCATGTTCGGATTCGGGTTTGCCATGGTGCCACTTTACGATGTCTTCTGTGAGTGGACCGGGCTCAACGGCAAGACCGGTGGCCAAGTCGTCTACGAGGCCGACACGGCCGACATCGATCTCGCCCGTGCGGTCACCGTGCAGTTTTCCGCCACCAACAATGCCGGCATGGCCTGGGATTTCCGTCCACTGCAGAACCAAGTGGTGGTACATCCGGGGGAACTCAATGAAGTAAAGTTCTACGCGCGCAATCCCACCGCCGCGCGGGTCATCGGCCAGGCTGTGCCGAGTGTATCCCCTTCGGCTGGCGCCGATTTTCTGCACAAAACCGAGTGTTTCTGCTTCAACCAGCAAGTCCTGGAGCCTGGTGAAAGCATCGAGATGCCGGTGCGGTTTTTCGTCGACAAGGCACTGCCGGACGATGTGCACAAATTGACGCTGTCCTACACCTTGTTCGACGTAACGCAGAATTTTGCCGAGACAGCACAGGGCATCGCCAATTGAGGGCGCTGTCAGGCTGTAGCGGCGAGCAATGACAACAAAGCAGTGGTAACCAGAAAAGGTTGAACAACATGGCAACTCCAACCAAGCCCAGCAACGTCAACGGCGTGGACCAACCCTACTACGTGCCGGACCAGTCGAAATTCCCGGCGCTGGCATCCCTCGGCATGGGGCTGATGGTTTTTGGCCTCGGCAGCATGCTCAACGACATGAAGGCCGATGTCAGCTCGACCGTTTCCTCCATGATGGCCGTGCTGGGTTTCGCCGTGCTCGGCACCGTGCTCTTCAACTGGTTCGCTACCCAGATTCGCGAAAACCATGAGGGTCTGCCCGGACCTCAGCTCAAGCGGTCCTATGTGCTGGGCATGTACTGGTTCATTTTTTCCGAGGTAATGTTCTTTGCCGCCTTTTTCGGCAGTCTCTACTACGTGCGCAATTTCTCGGTGCCGTGGCTGGCTGGTGAGGGTGACAAGGGCGTGTCCAACATGTTGTGGGAGGGCTTCCAAGGCAGCTGGCCGGTGATCAGCAACCCGAATCCCGGCCTGTTCACCAATCCCAACGAGTCGATGGCCTGGCGCGGATTCGGTGAGGCGCTCCACTATTTGCCGCTCTGGAACACCATCCTGCTGCTTAGCTCATCGGTGACGGTGCACATCGCCCACACGGCACTCAAGAGCGGCAACCGCAAGCAATTGATCGGTTGGCTCGGTGCCACGGTACTGCTTGGCATCGTGTTCCTGTTCCTACAGGCCGAAGAATATGCAGAGGCCTACGAAGAGCTTGGTCTGACCCTGAATTCGGGCATTTACGGCTCGACGTTCTTCTTGCTGACCGGTTTCCACGGCTTCCACGTCACACTCGGTGCCTTCATGCTGAGTGTCATGTGGTTCCGGGCCCTGCGTGGCCACTTCAAGCCAGAAGACCATTTCGGCTTCGAGGCGGCATCCTGGTACTGGCATTTCGTCGATGTGGTCTGGGTCGGCCTGTTCTGCTTCGTCTACCTGCTCTAAATCCACACACTGTTCAGGCGCCTCGGCTCAGGCCGAGGCGCCGTCGCTTTCTAACCTCGTTCTGTAGGGATACCGTCGCCACTCGGCGGTGACCCGGCAGTGTTTACGTTGCATTCTGCGGCGTTTCTGCAGTTCTCCAGTTCTAAACGGATTTTGTCGGCATTCAAAAGCGGCGCCCCGTCGATGTTGCTGGCCCGGCATAATTCGCGCTGAACACCGCCCTTGCGCAGGGCGTCAGGGTGAAACAGCCGGTTGCGCTGAGGGCGCGTTCTGATGCCACGGGGCATTGAGACCGAGTTGACCGCTCAAAACACCGTAGGTGATCGTGATCATCAGCAGGATCGCTAACGTAATACGCACACCCAATGCATGCAGGGTCCTGCGCGTGCTGCCCTGATCCTTGAAAAAAAACACGGCGCCACTGAAAAGGCTGGCGACGATGGCAATCAGCAGAACCACGATCAGGATCTTTAGCATAAGAGTACCGGCGGAAGGGCGGCGGAAGGTCGGTCAAGTCAACGAGCCACGGAAGCATGAACCTACTCGTACGCAGACTCCAGCACTACCGGTTTGACTGGAAGCTCAGCCTGCTGACTGCCGTCTTGTTGCCTGTGCTGCTCAATCTGGGCTTCTGGCAGCTGCGCCGCGAGGACGAAAAGCGCGAGTTGCAACTGCAATACGAACAGCGTCTGGCTCTGGCACCCCAGCCCTTCGAGACCCTCGACTGGACTGCCGAGCTGCAGTACCTGCCAGTGCTCCTGTCGGGGGAAGCGGATCAGTCGCACGTTTTCCTGCTCGACAATCGCACGCTGCAGGGTCGCGCGGGTTTCGAGGTGCTGCTGCCCGTCCGCACCGCGCAGGGGACGATCGCCTTTCTCAACAGGGGCTGGCTGGCAGCCGGTCCGAGCCGCCGCGAGTTGCCCTCAATGCCCGCCATGCCTGCCGTGGCAGCCCTGGTCACCAGTGTCTACCAAAGCACGGGTGCGCCCCTGCTGCTCGGTCAGGAGCAGGAGAACTCGGGGTGGCCGCGCATCGTGCAGGCCGTCGATGTGTCAGCCATGGCCCTCGCTGCAGGCTATACCGATGTGAAGGTTTTTCCTCACGTGCTCCGTCTCGACCAGCATGCCGCGGGCGCGCTACCGCGCCTATGGTCCACCGTGACGACGAGCCCCGAAAAACATCGCGGTTATGCCCTGCAGTGGTTCTCGATGTCGTTGGCCCTGCTGCTGCTTTACGCCTACTACAGTACACGCCCGGAAGATGGGCAACCTGCCCCCTGACCCGTACAATCTCGCCCTCTCTCTGTCGACGCCACCACGTGCCGAAGCGCCCATGAATTCCGCCAAACTCAAGCTCACCCTCATCCTGCTGGCCATCACGGTACCCATCACCCTGGCGACGATACTGTTCCAACTCAGCCTTGGTACCGGGCGCTTCGAGAGCACCAGCAACGGCGTCCTCATTCAGCCGGTGCTCGACATCAGTGAGCTTGGCCTGCTGGATGCTGACGGCAAGCCGGCCTACCAGACCTTCGAGCAACTGACTGCCGGTGTGAGCCCCGAGGACTACGAACCTCGACCCTGGCAGCTGCTCTACCTCGGTGCTGCCAGCTGCGATGCGGTTTGCGAGGAACGGCTATATTTTCTGCGCCAGGTCCACATCAGACTGGGTGCCGAATCCAAGCGCGTCCAGCGTGTCTACGTTCTCACCTCACCCCCGCCGGCGACGGTGGAGCCAGCCACGCAGGCCTATCTCACCAGGGAGCAGGCCGACATGCGCATCGTCCATGCCCAGCCTGAAACGCTGCGCGACGTACTGGCACGCAGCGTGCCTGCCGAGGAAGACCCGCAAGCCGGACACTACATCTACGTCATGGATCCCGTGGGCAACATCATGCTGTATTTCACGCCCGATAATGACGCCGAGCAGATCCTCGAGGACCTCGACCGCCTGCTGGATCACAGCAGCCTAGGCTGAGCCCCAGCAACACCCTCTCTGCATGGAGCATGCCCATGATGAGCACCAAGCCCTCCCATACTCTCGTGCAATTGGCGGTCCTGCTGGCCGTGTGCGTCGTGGTGCTCGGCGCCTTCACCCGCCTGAAAGACGCAGGGCTCGGCTGCCCCGACTGGCCCGGCTGTTATGGCCACGTGCTGTGGCCCGACACCAGCGAGCAGATTGCAGCGGCCGAGGCGGCCTTCCCCGATGCGCCTTTCGAGCACGAGAAGGCCTGGCCTGAAGTGGTGCATCGCTACTTCGCCGGCTCCCTGGGCTTTCTCATCCTCATCATCGCCCTGCAGGCCTGGCGACATCGCCATCAGCCGGCGCAGCCGTTCAAGTTGCCACTCCTGCTGCTGGTACTCGTGGTAGCGCAAGGCTTGTTCGGCATGTGGACGGTCACCCTCAAGCTTTGGCCCCAGATCGTGACCCTGCACTTGCTCGGCGGGTTCTCCACTCTTTCGCTGCTCTGGCTGCTGAAGTTGCGTCTGGAAAACCGGCAGTGGCCGACTCCCACCGCGCTGCGGCCCTGGCGTGAGCTGCAGCCGTTGGCGATGCTGGGTCTGGTGCTGGTGCTGTGCCAGATCACCCTCGGAGGCTGGACCAGCACCAACTATGCGGCGCTCGCCTGTCCCGACCTGCCGACCTGCCAGGCCCAGTGGTGGCCGCCGATGGACTTTCGCAGCGGTTTCAACATCACGCAGGAGATCGGACCCAACTACCTGGGCGGGCAAATGGACGGAGAGGGCCGCATCGCCATCCACATGACTCACCGCTTCGGTGCCATCGTGGTGGCGCTCTACCTCGGCTTTCTCATCTACCGACTCACGCGTCGGGAGCTTGGACCGCAGCTGCGCAGCAGCGGCCTGACGCTCGCCGCCCTGCTGACGCTGCAGCTGACGCTCGGACTCAGCAACGTCTGGTGGTCGCTACCGCTGGCGGTTGCCGTTGCCCACAACGCGGGGGGCGCGTTACTCTTGCTCGCGCTGATCACGCTGAATTACCGCCTCCACCGCGCCACCAAGCTTTGGTAGCCATGACCGACACGACCCTCCCGAAAGTCGCCTCCTGGCGCGACTATTACGAGATGTGCAAGCCCCGCGTGGTCATGATGATGATCCTGACCTCGCTGGTGGGCATGTTTCTCGCCGTGCCCGGCATGGTGCCGCTGCCCGTGCTGGTGTGGGGCAATCTCGGTATCGCGCTGGTGGCCGGTGCCGGTGCCGTCGTCAACCACATGATCGATCATCGTATCGATACCCTGATGCAGCGCACGCTCAAGCGGCCCATTCCCCAGGGCAAGGTCTCCCCGACACAGGCGCTACTTTTCGCCTGCGCCATCTGCCTTGCCGGCATGGTCATCCTGTTGTGGCTCGTCAATCCGCTTTGCGCCTGGCTGACCCTGGCCTCGTTCGTGGGCTACGCCATCATCTACACCGGCTGGTTGAAGCGTGCCACACCGCAGAATATCGTGATCGGCGGGCTGTCCGGCGCCATGCCGCCGCTGCTGGGCTGGACGGCGGTCACGGGCAGCATCGATCCGGGCGGCCTGCTGCTGGTACTGATCATCTTTGCCTGGACGCCCCCGCATTTCTGGCCACTGGCCATCCATCGCAAGCGCGACTACGCCAAGACCGACATCCCGATGCTGCCTGTCACCCACGGCGATGCGCTGACCAAGCTGCACATCCTGCTCTACACCATCCTCATGCTGATCGTGACCCTGCTGCCTTACCTCACGGGCATGAGCGGATTGCTCTACCTCGCGAGTGCGGTGCTGCTCGGAGCAGGCTTCCTGTCTTACTCCCTGCGTCTACTGCACAGCAGCGATGCCCAGTTGCCGATGCAGACCTTCCGCTTTTCGATCGTCTACCTGATCGCCCTGTTCGTCGCACTGCTCGTCGACCACTACCTGTAACGCCTGCCGGATACGCTACATGTCAATCAATCGAGGGGTCGCCAACACCGTCATCGGGCTGGTTGCCTTCATGGCCCTGTTGCTCGGCCTGGTGGTCAATCGCATCCTGACGCCAACCATGCTGAGCCGCGAAGAGATGAGTGAGCAGGGGCTCTTCGTCTACGACGTGCCGCGGCGCTTCGCCGACTTCAGTCTGACCGACAGCGCGGGCCAGCCGCTCAGCAAGTCCGTTTTCGCCGGTCGCTGGACGCTGGTGTTCTTCGGATTCACGCAGTGCCCGGATGTCTGTCCTACGACGTTGGCCACGCTGCGCCGATTCCACGAATCCTTGGCCGAACAGGATCCGATGGCTGCAGACTTGCTGCAGGTGCTGTTCGTCTCCGTGGATCCCATGCGCGACACACCAGCGAAGATAGGAGAGTACGTGCACTACTTCGACCCGCGCTATCTGGGTGCCACCGGGGAGCACAACCAGATTTTCACCTTCGCTCACGCACTGAACATTGCCTTTGCCTACGTGGCCGACAACAAAGGTGGCTATGACGTCAGCCACAGCGGTGAAGTCGCGCTCATCAATCCGGAAGGCGACTTCCACGGCTTTTTCAAGGCTTCGCCTGATCCTCAGAAAATGCTGGTGACCTACGCCTCCATGCTGCAGTGGTGGCAGGGTCGCTGATCCGCCGACTCGCGAGGAGCAAGCGCATGGCGCAACGCTTTACCGAAATCAAAGAGGCGCTGCGCCAGTTCATCGAAGCGCAGAAAATCTTCTTCGTCGCTACGGCAGCACCGACCGGTCGCGTCAATCTGTCACCCAAGGGCATGGACACATTGCGGGTGCTGGCGCCTGACCGCATCGTCTGGCTCAACGTCACGGGCAGCGGCAACGAAACAGCCGCGCATCTGCAGGAAAGCCCGCGCATGACGCTGATGTTCTGTGCCTTCACGGGCAGCGCGCTCATTCTGCGCGTCTACGGCACGGCGCGACTCATCACGCCGCGCTCGGCCGAATGGACCGCTCTGTACCCGCTGTTTCCCCCCAACCCCGGTGCCCGGCAGTTAGTGGACTTGCGCGTGGAGCTGGTACAGACCTCCTGCGGTCAGGCCGTGCCCTTCTTCGAATTCTCGGGTCAGCGTGAAGAGCTCAACGATTGGGCGGCTAGGAAAGGCGAGGCGGGAATCGAGGAGTACTGGCGCAGCCGCAACAGCGTCAGTCTCGATGGCAAGCCCATCTCGTGAGCCGCCGCCACGACCAACCGGCCTCTCCGATATCAGGGCGGCAGCGGCGGGTGCCGCAGGGCACCGTGCCGCTGCTGCGGGCCTTGTCGAAGCTCGGCCTCGCCTCGCGCACGCAGACCCTCGAATGGATCGAAGCCGGGCGACTCGCGGTCAATGGTCGGTGCCTGAGAGACCCAACGGTGCCGGTGGTGCCCGAACGCGACTGCTTCACACTGGACGGCAAGTCGCTGGAGCGGCCCGCCCAGCGTCAGGTCATCGTGCTACACAAGCCTGGCGGCTATGTCACCACCAAGCGCGATGAAAAGGGCCGCAAGACCATTTTTGATCTGCTGCCTGCCCATTTGCAGAGCCTGCATGCGGTCGGACGCCTCGACCTGCACACCAGTGGCGTGCTGCTGCTCACCAACGACACGCGCCTGTCGCATCGCCTCTGCGATCCTGCGGCCGCAGTGGCGAGGCAGTACCACGTCAGCGTCGATGGCCGGCTCGAGGATGCCACGTTGCAGCAGTTGCTGACGGGAGTGGAGGACAGAGGAGAGTGGCTGAAGGCGAGCGAGGTGGTACTGCGCAAGCGCAGTGGTCGCGAGACGCACTTGTTCATCACCCTGCACGAGGGCAAGAACCGCGAACTGCGCCGTCTCTGCAAGGCGGTGGGTCACGAGGTCAACAAGCTCAAGCGGCTGGCCTTCGGGCCGGTGCCCTTGGGCGACCTGGCCAGCGGACAGTGGCGTGAGCTCACTGTCTCGGAAATCGCTGCGCTGCCGTAGCAGGCGCTCCGCATGCGGCCAGATCCGGTGTGGGTCAACGCAGACGAAAATCCTCCCACCGGCCCAGACCGCGCACTACACTGCGCACTCGCAGTCCATCATTGGGAGACCTTCATGCACTGGGCATTCGTCGACTATGAAAACGTCGGTTCCCTCGAGGACATTAGCCTTGAGCAATACGAGCGCATCTACGTTTTCTGCGGACCCAAGAACTCCAAGTTGAAGCTCGGCGAGCTACCGGCCGAGGGCTTCTGCCGCATCGAGCTCATCGGGCTCAAAACCTCGGGTCGCAACAATCTCGACTTTCATCTCACGTTCTATCTGGGGCGGCATCATGAAGTCGCGGAGAAACAGGTAGGCTTCCATGTCATCAGCAACGACATCGGTTTCGAGGGCGTGGTAGAGCATCTGCGCAAGCTTGGTCGGGAGGCGCAGCGTATCGGCACGCGGCCGCCAAGGGCCAAGACCAATCCCCGAACTGAGGGTCGCGCCGCGCGACTGCCGCGGCAGACCGAGGCCGCGCCAGCGGCGGCTGGCATCGCCGGCAGTGCGGAAGCGCCGGTCACTGCGGACAGCACCGCACGTCCGCGCCGCGCCAAAGCTGCCGTAAAAACCAAGTCCACGCCGAAAAAACCAGCAGTGAGGCCTGCCGCTCCCAAGACAGAGCTGGCCCCCGTCAACGCAGGGCTCAGCCCCGCTGCCCTGTTGCTGCTCACGCAGCTGAAGCAGACCGGGGATACCCAGCGTCCGAGCAAGAAGGCCAAATTGCTCAACTGGATGCAGAATCGCCTGCAGGGGCCTCATGTCGGCGTAGCACCCGACAGCGCGCTGCAGGAGCTGATAGCCGCAGGTCAGTTGTCGTTATCGGGCGCCAACGTCACCTATCGGCTCTAGGTGCTCTGCGTTGCCAGCCAGCCTTCGAGCAGCAGCTGCGCTGCCATGGCATCGACCTTGGTCTTGTCGTTGTAGCGCTTGCCGATCAGTTCGGCATTGTCACGGGTGATTTCACGGGCCGCCCGCGTGCTGAGTCGCTCGTCCATGGAGTACCACGGGCGTTGGTAGCGGTTCTCCAGCAGGCGGGCAAACTGCAGGACGCGCGCGGTCATCTCGTTTTCGCTGCCGTCCATGTTGTAGGGCATGCCGACCACGAAAGCGTGGGGCTTCCAGCGCAGCACCAGCGCGTCGAGTTGCTGCCAGTCCGGCTCCAGATGCTTGACCGGAAGCACGGCAATGCCCATGGCGGTCCGGGTCAGGGTCTGGCCCACGGCAACGCCCAGCTTGCGAGTGCCATAGTCGATGCCGAAAAAGCTGCGTGTTTCGCTCATGCAGGGGTCTCAGGTGCAGAGCCACAGCTCAGCTGTAGCCGATCTCGGAGGTCAGTTGCGACAGCTCGAAACCCAGCGAAGCCGCTGCCCTACTGGCCATGGAGGCAAAGTCTGCCGAGAACAGGATGTCTTCGCGGGCGGGACAGGTGAACCAGGCATTCTCACGCAGCTCCTGCTCCAGCTGGCCCGGGCTCCAGCCCGAACAACCCAAGGCCACACAGTAGCGCTTTGGTCCCGTGTTGCCGCCGATGGCCTGCAGAATATCCTTCGAGGTCGTGAGTGTGAGGCCTTCCCGCAGCACCAGTGAGGAGGGCCACAGGGCGGGCGCGTCATGCAAGACGAAGCCCTTGTCTTTTTCGACCGGCCCGCCGGCCAACACCACCTGTGGGGACAGCGGTGGCCGTGCATCCTCGATGTCGAGCTGGCCGAACACGTCGCGCAGGCTGAGCTTGTCGATCGGATGGTTGATGACCAGCCCGAAAGCTCCCTGCTCGTTGTGCTGCAGCAGATACACCACGCTGCCGCCGAAGAACGGATCCTGGAGGCTCGGCATGGCCACCAGAAAATGGTCCGCCAGGGAGCTGCTGGGGTCGAAGCGTGTCATGGCACTCAGAAACTCGCGAAGGTATTGCCGCGCTGGAACTGCCAGGTGCGGATGATCTCCAGAATGTCGACAGAACTGCGCAGTTCCGGAGGAAAGGGCGGAAAGGGAGCAGACAGCTGCACGATGCGCACGGCCGCTTCATCGAGCAGGCGGGCCCCCGACGACCTGAGGATGCGGATATCCGCCACGCTACCATCTGGATTCAGCGCCACCAGCAGGCGCAGGGTGCCGTAGACGCCTTGGGCGCTGGCCTCCTGCGGATAGTTGAGATTGCCGATGCCTTCGATGCGCTTGCGCCAGGCATCGAGATAGGCCGCGTCGGCGCTCTGCTGCGTATAGGCAGAGGAAATCGTGTAGCGACGCGGTCGCTTGGCGTACTCCTGTCGGTGCAGGTCGAGTTGCGCCTGCAGTGTGGCGAGGGCCGATCCCGGCTGCTGACGATCGAAGTCCTCCAGCAGGGGCTTGCGCTCCGCATCGACCTGCCTGCTTTCACGCTGGATACCGCCTTCGCGGGCGACCTGGTTCGCGGCGTCGTTGGCTGGTGCGGTCGGTCGCTCGCTGAGGTACTGGTCCAACAGGTTGCTGCGGTTGTCGATGAAGGGCGATGTCTGTGGCGTGGACGGCGCCAGCGCTTGGTCTTCGCTGCCGCTGCCTTCCTGATTGGCCTGCGCCATGAAATCCGGAGACTCCGGCGCCTGCTCGCTGCGATAGGAAGCCAGCGTGACTTCCATGTTGCTCACGACCTTGGGGGCCATGCTCACCGTGAAACCAACGCCGAGAATGAGCATGGCATGCACGCACAGCGACATGAACAAGGTGAAGCCGAAGCGCTCCTGCGTGGGTCCGAGCGAATCGTCCTGCGCCGAAATGGCCTCCACGTGGCTGTCCTAGTCCCTGCCCAGTTTGCGCGCGAGGCAACGCAGCAGGTCGCCACCGATGTCCAGGTTGAACGCGGCATCCAGTTCACGCACACAGGTGGGTGACGTGACGTTGATCTCGGTCAGATAGTCGCCGATCACGTCGAGACCCACGAATATCAGACCCTTGGCCTGCAGGGTGGGGCCGACCTGGCTGCAAATCCACTGGTCGCGCTCGCTGAGCGGAACGCCCTTGGCCGTGCCACCGGCCGCCAGATTGCCACGCGTTTCGTTCGGCGCCGGAATGCGGGCCAGCGCATAGCCGACGTGCTGGCCATCGATCATCAGGATGCGTTTGTCGCCATGGATGATTTCAGGAATGAATTTCTGCGCCATGATCTGGTGACGACCATGACTGGTGAGGGTCTCGATGATGACGCTGACATTGGGGTCGCCGGGCTTCAGTCGGAAAATGCTCGACCCACCCATGCCATCGAGCGGCTTGAAGATCACGTCGCCGTGCTCGGCGTGGAACTCCCGAAGCAGCGAGGCGAGACGGGTAACCAGGACCGGCGGGGTGCACTGCGGGAACTGCGTGGCGAACACCTTTTCGTTGCAGTCGCGCAGGGACTGCGGTCGGTTGACGATCAGCGTACCGGCCCGTTCCGCAGCTTCCAGAATGTAGGTGCTGTAGATGTACTCGTTGTCGAATGGCGGATCCTTGCGCATGAGCACCACGTCCATTTCGCAAAGCGGGCGTCGTACCGGATCGCCGAGGGTGTACCAGTCCTGCGGGTCGTAGCGTACGGTCAGCGGCCGCAGCACGGCCATGGCCTCGCCCTGCTGCAGGTACAGCGCGGCCTGCTCGATGTACCAGAGTTCCCAGCCGCGCTTCTGCGCCGCCAGCAGCATGGCCAGCGTAGTGTCCTTCTTGAAGTTGATGGACATGATCGGGTCCATCACCACGGCCAGTTTGACGCGCATGGAGAATCCTTGCTGAGCGAGACAGGCCCGGGATTATAGAGTCCGCCGCCACCCCTCCACAAAGGCTGTGCAACCGGGGCGGAGTGGCCGCCAGTGCCGTGCAGCGACGGCGCCAGTGCTACAATGCCGCGCGTTTTTGCATTGCAGGGTGAAGATTTTGCGTCTGATCGGATTTTATTGGGGAGTCGCCGGGGTGCTGGCGCTGCTGCTGTCGGCGATCGGTCGGCTGCTGCCCCACGCGCTGGCACTGCGGGCCGAGCCGCTGGCCTTCGTGCACTGGCTGGCCTTGCTTCTCCTGCTGCCGTTCATGGCCTACGCCGAGGGCTACCGCGGCTTCCACCGCAACTTTGCGCCGCGCGTCATCGCGCGTGCCAGCTACCTGCGACGCCACAGCCACCCCTTTCTCGCCGTGTTTGCACCACTGTTCTGCATGGGCTTCCTGCATGCCACGACCAAGCGCCGACTCGTATCCTTCTGCATTACCGGGCTGATCGTCCTGCTGGTGGTGCTGGTGCGCGACATCGAGCAACCCTGGCGCGGCATCATCGATGCTGCCGTGGTGCTGGGACTGCTATTGGGCGTGCTATCGGTGCTGTACCACTGGCTGCGCACCGAGCGGAGTGGTGAGCCGCCCGCGGTACCGCTGGACCTGCCGACGCTCCCTTGACCAGGCGCCTCTACAGCCTGGATGCGCTAGCTCAGACGGTCTGTAACGCTGTCCGGTCAGCCTCGTGGGGAGCCAAGGTCACCGCTGAGCCAACGGTCATGGAGCGCTTAACACCGCCTGCAACTGCGCGGTCGCCCGCTCGAAGGAAAAGTTGTCCTGCAGGTTCTTGAGGCCACCCTGCGAAAGTCTTTCCCACAGCGCCTTGTCGTCGTACACCCGCAGCACCGCCTGTGCCAGATCCTGCGGCGTATCGGCAATCAGCACATCCACGCCATCGACGAGATTCATGCCCTCGGCAGCCATGCTGGTCGCCACTACAGGCACACCGCAGGACATGCTTGAGTTGATCTTGCCTTTCACACCCGCACCATAACGCAGGGGTGCCACCGACAGGCGCACGCTGTCGAACAGCGGCGTGATGTCCGGTACGAAGCCGAGGAACTCCACCGACGGCCCCGCCTTGTCAATCAGGGATTTCGGAGCATGGGCACCCACTATAAGCAGCTTCAGATCGGGTCGCTGTATGCTCAGCGCCGGCATCACTTCGTCGATGAAAAACTGTATGGCGTCGACATTGGGCGGGTGTTCGAAATTGCCGATGAACAGGAGATGCTCACGCTGCTCGAAGGGCTGTCGGCAGCCCTGCACGGCATGTATGTTCGAGAGCAGCGCTACGTTGACGTCGGGTGCCTCCTGCCGAAACAACTCGACTTCGACCGGGCTCACCACCAGCGTGACATCGGCCTTGCGGGCGGTACCGAGTTCCTGCAGGCGGCGCAGTTCTGCTGCTTCTGCCTCCAGGGCGCTGCCACTCAGTTCTGCCTGACGACGCTCCCGCAGGAAATGCAGATCGACGGTATCGAACAGCAGTTTGGCCTGCGGGGCACATTCGCGAACCGCCCCGGCATTACGCTCTCCCACATCAGCCCTGCTCAGGATGACGAGATCATAGCTGGCGCCGCGCAGTTCCAGATGCTGACGGACGTTCAGACAGAAGGGCACATACCAGCATTCGATGCCGAGCGCCTGCAGCAGCGGGGTATAGCGCTCGTGATACTGCATGTTGTCAGGAATGAAGGTCACCTTGTAGCCAAGCTGCTGAAGGATCTTCAGCAGGTTGAACATGCGCAGCGAGCCTGAATCGTTATCGGGCATCAGCACCCGCGCATCCACGACCAGTGCGCGCTTTTCGACGCTGCGCTCCCGCTCCAGTTGCGGTAAAACGCCGGCGGGCCGATGGGATTTCAGTGCCTGCTCCCAGCGCGCGAAGAATTTCTGCTGATTGGTGACCTGATGTGCCTTGACGCCCGAACCCGCATCGGTGCCATTGGTGATGCCCTCGAAATGCACCACACGAGCCAAGGGCTGGTAGTAGACCTGTTTGCCGGCCTTGCGGACCTGGAAGGCGAGATCCGTGTCCTCATAGTAGGCCGGCAGATAATGTTCGTCGAAGCCACCCAATGCATGGAAAGCAGCGGTCGGCAGCAGCAGACAGGCTCCGGAGCAATAATCGACGGCCCGGCAGTAGGAGTAGTCAGGATGGTTGGCATCCTCTCCGCGCCCATAGTTCCAGGCTGAGCCATCGCGCCAGACGATGCCGCCGGCCTCCTGCAGCGTACCGCTGCCGAACAGCAGTTTCGCACCCACCATGCCACAGTCTGGCTGGTCGACGAAGGTGTTCAGCAAGGCCTCCAGCCAGCCCGGTTGTGGTTCGGTGTCGTTGTTGAGCAGCAGCAGGTAGCGACCGCGGGCCGCTGCGGCGCCGCGATTACAGGAGCGGATGAAGCCCTGATTGGTTTCATTGCGCAGCACACGGATACCGCTGATGTCAGCCAGCACCGCCGCCGTACGATCGCTGGAGCAGTCATCGACCACGATCACTTCGCAGGCCACGCCGCTGCTGCTGCGTAGCACGGCATCCAGGCAGTGGAACGTGTACTCGATCTTGTTGAAGACCGGTATGACGATGCTGATCAGCGGTTCGCTGACTTCGGGAAACTGCAGCGGCCGGATCTGGCTCGGCGCGCTGCCGATCACGATCGGTAACCGGGACCCAGCGCCGAACAGCTTGAACTGGACACGCTTCAGCAGCCCACCGAGACCTTCGACGCGCAGGAGGTACTTGACGCGTCCAACGAGGCGCAGCGGTCGCGTCAGTTTCCAGCTGCGGCTGTTGTAGATGATGTTGAGGTCGTGACGCAGAGCATTGACCAGCGCCTCTTCGTTCTGCAGCTGTCGGTGCCCGTCACTGATCTGCTTGTTGAGCTGCTCTATGGTGAGCTGCTGATCGCGTACGGTCAGTTGTTGGGCCCGTAACTGCTGGTCCATGGCAGCATGCTGGTCTTTGATTACCGTATGCAGGTGGTCCCGGTACTGCTCGAGGCGGGTAATCTGTTCGCTGCCGCGGTCTCGCTGCGTGCGGAAATCGCTGGCATCGTGGCGGGCCTGCTCCAACAAGCGCTCCACTGCCCGGAACGTGCCCGCGCGGAAACCGACCGGTACCGTTGCGAACACCGGATCGCTGCAGACCTTCTGCGCGAAGCGCAGCATGTCCTGATGCGACTCTTGCCCGACGAGATTCTTTACCGACTGCTGCGCCGGGTGCACGCGAAATACCGCGAGAGACGCATCTACGAACACGAGGTCGTAGTGCGTCATGATGCGTACCCACAACTCGAGATCCATCAATTGCACGAAGCCATCGTCGAAGCCACCGAGCCGCTCGAACACCTCCCTGCGCAGCAACACGGCGGACGGCTCGCCGATCTTGTTGATCGAACCCTCGAAGAAAGCGGGATGGGCAAGGTAGTCCAGCCCTTTTTCACCCGGCATGCTGTCGCCCCAGCCAAGATGCAGGTCCTGGCAGCCGGCAAGGATGTCGCGGCAGAAGGGATTATTCTCCGCCCCATCGGAAAGCAGCACCTGCCGTCGTCCGTAGGCCAGCCCGGCGCTGGGGTGGGCAAGCAGGGCCTGCAGCAGCCTCTCCACGCAGTCCGGCGTGATGAGATCGTCCTGGAACACGAACTTGAGAAACTCGCCCTGCGCCAGTCCGATGCAATGGTTCCAGTTGTCGACCATGCCCGGCCGAGGATTCTTCACCAGTCGCAGCGGCACGTTGCTCTGCTGCTGGGCCTCGCTGACGATGGCCAGCGTGTCGTCCGTGGAACCATCGTCCGACACGATGATCTCGAGCACAGGCCAGGTCTGCGTCATGGCGCAGTCGAGGGTTTCGCGCAGGTATCGCGCGCCGTTGAAGGTCGGGATCAGCACGCTAACCAGCGGCTGGGACGGTGTCGTCGTCATGCAGGCTTCCGGATCATTCTGTAGGGGGCCGCAGCGCGCGCCAGAGTCTGGCAAGCAGTGGCGGGGGTGTGGTGCCGGGACTGGCAGGCGTGCCTTGGTGCCGCTCCTGCTGGTCGCCGGCTGCAAGAACTAGCGGTTCCCTCGTCGGTGCGTCTTCCTGCAACTTGCCCCGCGTGCTCAGCGCCTCGATTTTCGCCTCGGCTTCCTGCAACTGCCGGTTACGCTCGGCGATGACGTCCCACAGCCTTACCATTTCTGCGAATACCACATCCATATGCTGGTGGTAGAGCGCGGGATGATTGCGATAGATCGTGGCATAGGCACGTGCGAAGCGACTGCTGTCCTCCAGCATGGCGGCATTACGTGAGGCAGGCTTGATGCGGTAGTAGAACAGCGTATCGGGCAGTTGCCGTACGTCACGGCCGAGTTCGATGAGCGAGATCCAGAAGTCGAAGTCTTCCCAGCCTTCATGCATGTTGGGGTTGAAGCCACCCACGCGCAGCCAGTCCTCGCGGCGGAACAGCGCGCAGTTGAAGATGACGTTGCCGATCAGTATCTCGGGGAAACGGTAGGGCGGCAGTTCCCAGGCCCCGTTCCTTTCGCCGAAAAATTCCGCCTTGCAGTAGACGATGCCGACCTTGGGATCGTGCTCGAGTACCGGGACGGCCAGCTCGAGGTAGCGGCTGCCGATTCTGTCGTCTGCATCGAGTGGCAGGATGTAGCGGCCGCGCGCGGCGGCGATGGCCGTATTACGAGCCTGTACCACGCCGTGCTGGGCGCCGCGGATCACCCGCGTGCATGCGGGCTCCAGTTCGCGGAGTGCCTGCAGAGAGTCCGGGTCGGTGGAGCCGTCATCGACGACGATGGTTTCGAAGTCGCGGAAGGTCTGTGCCTGCAGGGAGTCGAGCGCCTCACGCAGGAACCTGCCATCGTTGTGGCAGGGAATGACCACCGAGACGATCGGGGCAGCAGTCATGGTTGTCTGGCTGCGGTCGGTAGAAGCAGGTTGGACAGGTGTGCCGCCAGCACCTCGCCAAGGAAGTCGAGGAACAGCGTATCGAGTGTGCTGTTGAAATACTCGCGCTGCCCGCTGGCAATCAGCAGCAGTGGCAGCCCATGCTGCAGGCAGGCACTGGCTGTAGCAGTAATCTTGAGCGGTACCACGGCAGCAGACAGCAGCGGTGTCTGCCGTGCGCCGAACAGCAACTCGCTCTGTACACCGTTGAGCGGGCCACAGTAGGTGGTCTGCTTCTGGTACAGCTCGCCGAGCGCAGCACGCGCAGCCGATGTAGGTATGCAGGGCAGGGAGCTATCCAGCGGGGGCGTTGCATCGCTAACCAGCAACAGACCTGCAGCTGAAGCGCCGAACTCGGTGCAAAAGCGCGTGGTGATGAGGTCCTGAACGGTCGCCAGACTGCTGCAGCCCAATAACGCCAGAATCATCTGCCGCGTTTTTTCGAACAGGTTGTCGTTGGCGTGGGCATTGACGAGGAATTCGTGGAACTGGTCCTGCAGTTGCGCCTGCCGTTCCCGGAACACGGCAACCTGACGTTCCAGCAGCGATATCGCTTTGCCACTTTCGTGCGGGATGGAAAGTTGCAGCAGCAGCGGCGAATGCCGGTGGAAAAACTGCGGATGCTGCGCGAGATAACGTGCCACCGCGTCGTCATTCAGCGCAGGGGCTTCGCCCTCCTGGGGCGAGGGTTCAGGCGGGCTTTCGCTCATGGAAGTCTCTGGAAGTTCACTGTTCATGCTGCTCATTCAAACCGCCAGCTCGCCTTCGAATACGGTGACGGCAGGACCGGTCATCCACACCGACGCACCCGGTCCGGTCCACTGGATGCGCAGGTCACCGCCTCGCGTCTGCACGGTCACCTCGTCCTCGAGCAGCCCCCGCAGCCGACCCGCCACCATCGCTGCGCAGGCCCCGGTCCCGCAGGAGAGCGTCTCACCCACGCCGCGCTCGTAGACGCGCAGTCGGACCGCACTGCGATCCAGAATTTGCAGGAACCCGGCGTTGACACGCCGGGGGAAGGCCGCATGCTGCTCCAGCGCCGGACCGAGTTCGGCAACTGGAAAGCCTTCGACGTCGTCGACCAGCAGCACTGCATGGGGATTTCCCATCGATACGGCTGAAATCGTGCAAGTTCTGCCGGCAATCTCCAGCGGATAGGTCAGCGCCTGAGCGCTCGCGAGGAAGGGTATTTCCGCGGGTGCCAGCAGCGGCGGTCGCATGTCGACGGTGACTTGCCCGTCCGGCTCCAGTCTGGTCTCGATGCTGCCGCGTGCCATCTGGAACACGAGCTGCCGTTTGCTGGTGAGTCGTTTGTCGATGGCAAAGCGCGTGATGCAGCGTGCCCCATTGCCACAGTGCTCCACCGGATCGCCATCGGCGTTATAGATGCGGTAGGCAAAATCGCAGTCTGGCTGCGTGGCCCGCTGCAGCAGGAGCAGTTGGTCGAAGCCGACGCCGGTGTGGCGGTCGCTCCAGGCACGGATGCGGTCCGGGTCGAGGGTCAGGTGCTGATCCAGCAGGTTCAGCACCATGAAGTCGTTGCCCAATCCGTGCATCTTGGTGAATCGCAGGGTCATCGCGTCATCCATCGAGCAGGGCTTCGAGTGCCATCTGATCGTCGTAGCTTTCGCGGCGCCGTACCAGCGTATGCCGGTCGCCATCCACCATGACTTCGGCCGCCCGGTTGCGCGTGTTGTAGTTGGAGCTCATCGCAAAACAGTAGGCACCGGCCGACAGCACGGCCAGCAGGTCGCCGCTCTGCAGTGCAAGCTCGCGCCCCCGGCCGAGAAAATCGGCTGACTCGCACACTGGGCCGACGATGTCCCAACGGCGTGCCGGCAGACCAGGCAACGGTTCGCGTACCGGTACGATAGCCATGTTCGCCTGGTACAGCGCCGGACGGATGATGTCGTTCATCGCCCCATCGACGATGGCGAAGTTCTTGTGCACCGTTTCCTTCAGGTACTCGACCTGGGTGAGCATGACGCCGGCATTGGCGACGATCGAGCGCCCTGGCTCGAACACCAGAGTCAGCTGGCGCGACCCGAGCCGTGCCAGCACCGCCTGCATATACTCCTGCGGCGAAGGCGGCTCTTCCTGCAGGTAGCGCACACCCAGACCGCCCCCGAGGTCCAGGTGTTCGATGACGATGTCATGCTCGGCCAGCTTGTCCACCAGCAACAGTACGCGGTCGAGGGCATCCAGGAAGGGTGCCAGCGCCGTGAGCTGTGAACCGATGTGGCAGTCGACCCCGCTGATGTGAATGCCGGGCAGGGCACTGGCCCGTTGGTAGACGGATAGTGCCTCGTCGATCGGAACACCGAACTTGTTGTCTTTCAGACCGGTGGAAATGTAAGGATGGGTATTGGCGTCGACGTCCGGATTCACGCGCAGCGAAACGGCTGCCACCTTGTCCATGCTGGATGCAACGGCGGACAGTCTTTCCAGTTCCGGCACCGACTCCACATTGAAACAATGGATGCCGGCCTCGAGCGCCTGCTGCATCTCCTGCACGGACTTGCCGACACCGGAAAAAATGATTTTGCCGGGATCGGCTCCTGCCGCCAGCGCCCGCGCCAATTCACCGCCCGAGACGATGTCGAAGCCGGCGCCGAGACGCGCCAGCACGTTGAGCACTGCCAGATTGGAATTGGCCTTCATGGCATAACAGATGAGGTGCGGGCGTCCAACCAGCGGCTGCTGGTAGGCCAGAAAACGCTCCTCCAGTGCGGCCCGTGAATACACGAACAGCGGCGTGCCGTAGCGCGCCGCCAGCTCCGCCAGTCGTACCTGCTCGGCACAGAGTTGACGGTCCCGGTAAACGAAGGCGTTCATGGCTCAGCACTTCCATCGGCCAAGCTGGCGGGCGGCGGAGGCACGAGAGGGCCTTTCTGGCCACAACCCCCGAGCAGCAGGCAACTGACGATCACGAGGGCGGCAAGCGGTCGCATGAAGGGTCCACCGGGTGCGGAAAGAGGCGGCGATTATACCCACCGGGGTTGACGCAAGCACGGCAGCATTGAAAACTGCCGGCCCGCCTTCGATGGGAGATCTGCGATGACCGAAGCCGAATTCCTGAGCCATTACCAGAGCACGTTGAAGCGCATCGAGGAAGTGGTGGAAGCGGCCATCAACGACCGCGATGTGGCCATCGACTACGAAAGCGGCAACGACATGCTGACGCTGAGCTTCCCCGACCGCTCCGTGCTCATTCTGAGCCGGCAATCGGCGATCAGGCAGCTTTGGCTCGCGGCCCGCGCTGGGGGCTTTCACTTCGACTACCGCAGCGCTACCGCCGATTGGTACTGTGCCAGCACCGGCCAGACGCTCGGTCGCATGCTGCGCGACCTGTGTCTGAGTCAGGGTGGGGCAGACGTCACCTTCGATTGAGTCGGCAGCGGCAGGCTGTGCAGGGCAAACCCGGCCGGACGGTGTGCAATCATGATGCCTGCCTCTTCCAGCGCCAGTTTCAGCCGTTCCTGCAGGTCTGCTCGCGTGGCGCCGTAATCCACCGTGCGCACCCAGGGCCGCACGAACAGATCCACCGTCGCCTCGCCCAGTCGGTCGACGCCGATCAGCGGAGGCGGGTCAGCCAGGATGCGGGCGTCGTCAACCAGGACTCCGGCGATCACTTCCCGCGCCCGCCCGATGGAATCTTCGAAGCGGATGGGCACGATGAGGTCGATACGGCGGGTGGGCAGCGACGTGGCATTGATGATGGTGCCGCCGATCACGGCCGAATTGGGGATGATGACGCGTTGGTTGTCGGCCGTGTTGAGCAGCGTACTGAACATGCCGATCTCGTCGACCGTGCCACTTTGGCCAGCCGCGGTGATCGAGTCCCCGGCCCGGAAAGGGCGGAACACGATGATCATTACGCCGGCAGCAAGATTGGACAGCGAGTCCTTGATGGCGAGGCCGACCGCCAGGCCGGCGGCTCCCAGTACCGCCAGCAGCGAGGCCACGCTGACCCCCAGCGCCTCCACCGCTGCCAGCAGCACGGCAGTAAGCAGCAGCCAATAGCCGAGGTTGTAGAGAAACTTGCAGAGCGTCTCCTCCAGCCTGGCCCGCTGCATGACGCGCAGCAGGACTTTGCTGAGATGGTCGACGATCCATTTGCCGATGCCGAAGATCAGCAGTGCCACGAGGATCTTGTAGAGCCAGGGCATGACGTTCTGATCGATGAAGGGCAGTCCGGTTTCCATGCGACACCTGCGGGCGGCCAACGAGAGCGGAGTACATGATAGCCACAGCGCCCCTATAATGCGCGGCCTTCGACCCAGTAACCGCCCATGATCACGCTGCAGAACATCACGTTGTACCAAGGCGCCACGCCGCTGCTCGAACAGGCGAATCTCGCCATCTACCAGGGACAGAAGATCGGCGTGATCGGGCGCAACGGCTGCGGCAAGACCACGTTGTTCAAGCTGCTGATGAGCGAAATGCAGCTCGATGGTGGCGAGATCCTCATGCCGGACCAGCTGCGCCGCGCGCAGATGCAACAGGAAACCGAAGCCTCGTCGCGCAGTGCAGTCGACCATGTGCTCGACGGCCACGCGCCGTTTCGACGCCTCGAGCGCGAACTCGATGCCGCCGCCGCGCGCGATGACCACAACCTGATGGCCCACCTGTATGCCGAGCTGGAAGCCATTGATGGCTACAGCCTGCAGAACAAGGCCGAGCAGCTGCTCATGGGTCTGGGCTTTGCGGTCGGGGATTTTCCGAAGACGGTCGCCGAGTTCAGCGGCGGCTGGCGCATTCGCCTCAATCTCGCGCAGGCACTGCTGCAGCCCTCCGATCTGCTGTTGCTCGACGAGCCCACCAACCATCTCGACCTGGAAGCAACGCTGTGGCTGCGGGACTGGCTGCTGCGCTACCAGGGCACGGTACTGCTGATCTCGCATGATCGGCAGTTTCTCGACGAAGTGGTCGGCCACACCATCAGCTTCGAGAACAAGAAGCTGATCGCGTATCGCGGCAACTACACGGCCTACGAAATCCAGAAGGCCGAGCGCCTGTCCCAGCAGCAGGCTGCCTACGAAAAGCAGCAGCAGCGCAAGGGCGAGATCGAGGATTTCGTGAGGCGCTTCCGGGCCAAGGCCAGCAAGGCCAAGCAGGCGCAGAGCCGCCTCAAGGAATTGCAGCGCATGGTGGACATCGAACCCGCCCATATCGATTCACCCTTCCAGTTCCGCTTCCGTGAGGCACCGAAGCTGCCCGAGGTGGTACTGACCTGCGAGGACGTGACGGTGGGCTATGCCGCCCCGCTGTTCCGCCAGTTGTCACTGACCGTCAATGGCAGTTCCCGCATCGGTCTGCTCGGACCCAACGGCCAGGGCAAGTCGACTTTCCTCAAATCCCTGGTTGGCCAGCAGCCGCTGCTTGGCGGCGAGCTCCACTTCAACGACCACACCCGCCTCGGCTACTGCGCCCAGCACCAGACGGACGTGCTCGACCAGGACGCTACTCCGCTGCAGCTGCTGCGGCGGCTCGATGGCAAAACCCCGGAGCAGGAGCTACGCAATTTCCTCGGCTCCTTCGCCTTCCGGGGCGAGCAGGCCGACACCCCCATCCGGCCTTTTTCCGGTGGCGAGAAGTCACGGCTGGCCCTGGCGCTCGTGGCCTGGCAGCGTCCCAATCTCCTGCTCATGGACGAACCCACCAACCACCTCGACCTCGAAATGGTGCATGCCCTGACGCGCGCGCTGCAGGAGTACGGCGGGGCGCTCGTGCTGGTGTCGCACGATCGTCACCTGCTGAACAACACGGTCGACCAGTTCCTGCTCATTCGCGGCGGCCGGGTCGAGTTCTTCGAGGGTTCGCTCGAGGACTACGAAAAGCTGGTGCTGGAAAGCGCGCGGTCTGCGGCGGCGCCAGCGCAGAAGGCGCGTATGGTCACCGCGCCGGAAAAGCCGGCGGCTGATCGGCGGGAGCAGCGTCAGCAGGGGGCCCAGGCGCGCGAGCAGCTCAAGCCCCTCAAGGAAAAGGTCCGCAAGCTCGAGATGCAGCTGGAAAAGCAGCACCGACAATTGGCGAAGCTCGAACAGGAACTGACGGACCAGAGTCTGTACGAAGAGACCAACAAGGGCTGGCTGGCCAAACTGCTGCAGGAGCAGGGGGAGCTCAAGCGCCAGCTGGCGGAGACCGAGGAGTCACTGCTGCAGGCGATGGAGCAAGTCGAAGCGGCCAGCGGCCGCTAACGTGAGCGCGCGTCGTCCGGCCAGGCGTCTGCGCGTCGCCGGCAACGGCAGCGTCTGGCCGCCGCGGTTGACCGGCTGCATGGCAGTCACCACAATCGGGCGGCCTGTCGGGCGGCTGAAGGTCCCGGCAGCTGCCCTACATTCCTCTTTCCTTAGCACCAAGCAGGAGCCTCGATAATGAAAACAACCATCGCCACGCTGGCTCGCGCCCTCGGCGTAGCTCCGCTGCTGGCAGTGCTGGCGGGCTGCAGCCCGTCGCAGCAGGATGAGACTGCCGACCGCCTTGCCATCCTGGAAACCCAGAACCGCTACGTCGTTGCCATGGATTATTTCGATGCCGACGGTTATGCCGCGGTCTTCACGGAGGATGGTGTGCTGGACTGGGCACGCGGCGAGGTCATTGGCCGCGAGGCCATCCGCGAGTTCATGGCCACCGGGACCTACGACCTGCGCAAGCTCAATTTCCAGCCAGCGCAGACGCCTGAGGGCAAGGAGTGGCCACCGGCCGTGCGCCACATCGTGACCAACCAGGTCATCGAAATCGAGGGTGATCGGGCGCGGGTCGTGTCGTACTGGATGAATTACTCGAACGCGGCCGACCGCCGCAAGATCGAGTGGCTGAGCTATGGCAGCTGGGACGACGAGATGGTGAAGGTGGACGGCCAATGGCTGTTCAAGCGTCACAAGATCTATAACGAGAACAATCCCAATCGCTTCACCGCCGGGCAGTCCAATCCACTGGCGCAGTAGGGTGAGGGGTTGGCCACTGCTCGGCGAACCCGAGCAGATCCGGCGTGTGGCTGCCAGCGGCTGGCTGGGCTCGGCGCTGGAGTACTACGATTTCTTCATCTACGCGACGGCCGCTGCGCTGATTTTTCCCGCGCTGTTCTTTCCGTCCGAGGATCCGGCCACCGCCATCGTGGCGGCGCTGGCCACCTACGGTGTCGGATACCTTGCCCGACCTCTGGGAGCCGTCGTGCTCGGTCACATTGGCGATACCCATGGCCGCCGAGAGGTGCTGCTGCTCTGTCTGTGGGTGATGGGACTGGCCACCTTTGCCGTGGGACTGTTGCCGACGCATGGTCAGGTGGGTCTGCTCGCGCCGGTGCTGCTGGTTCTGCTGCGGCTGGTACAAGGCTTTGCCGTCGCTGGCGAGCTTTCCGGGGCCAGTGCCATGATCCTCGAGCATGCGCCTGGGCAGCGCCGCGGCTACTTCACCAGTTTCACCCTGCAGGGCGTGCAAGCCGGGCAGGTATTGGCGGCTGCTGTGTTCCTGCCGCTCGCCTACACGATGCCGGCCGAGGCCTTTGCGCGCTGGGGATGGCGGCTGCCGTTCCTGCTCAGCCTGCTGGTGGTGCTGGCGGCCTCGGTCATTCGCCGGCGCGTGGCCGAGACACCTGCTTTTCAGCAGGCCGCCGACAGTGGTGCGCTGGCGCGCGCGCCGGTTCTGGCGGCGCTGCGCGATTGCTGGCCCGACATGCTGCGGGTCGCCTGCATGGCGCTGATGAACGTCATCCCGGTGGTGACAACCATCTTTGGCGCGGCGTATGCCGTGCAGCCAGCCTACGGCATCGGCATGAGTGCGACGGTATATCTGTGGATCCCGGTGCTGGGCAATGCGCTGGCGGTGCTGGTCATTCCGTTGGTCGGTGGGCTGTCAGACCGCATCGGACGGCGCCCGCCCATCATCGTCGCTGCGCTTGGCGCAGGGCTGCTGTCGTTCGGCTACCTGTACGCCATCAGCATCGGCAGCGTACTGCTGGCCGTCGCGCTGTCGCTACTGATGTGGGGACTTGTCTACCAAGGCTACAACGCGGTTTTTCCCAGCTTCTATCCCGAATTGTTTCCCGCCCGCAATCGCGTATCGGCCATGGCCATCGCGCAGAACGTCGGGACCTTTCTGTCGGCGATGCTGCCTGCACTGTTTGCCTTCGTGGCGCCGCCCGGTGCCGAGAACATTCCGGTCAAGGTGGGCAGTCTGGTCCTGCTCGTTACCATGATCTCCGCAGCGGCGGCGTGGAGCGCGCGGGAGACCAGCCAACTACCGCTCGCGCACTGACGCCGGCCGTGGCCGTCGCCTCTGCGCTCCACCGCGGACGGGCGGAGCCGCCTGTACGCCTCAGGGCGCATCCTGATAGGCAAAGCGACCGAGCATGCGCTCGACATCAGGCGTGCGCCCTGTGAAAAGCGCAAAGGCCTGCGCTGCCTGCAACACGGCCATGCCACCACCCGATAGCACGCGGCAGCCACGGTCACGCGCCAGTGCCAGCAACTGGGTCTCCAAGGGGACGTACACCACCTCGGCCACCCACAGAGGCGGTCGCACGCTGTCGGCTGGTACGGCCAGACCTGGGGTTTTTGCCATGCCAGTCGGCGTTGCATGGATCAGGCCGCTGGCAGCCCGCAGGTCGGCCGGCAGATCCACAGCGCAGCAGAGGCTCCTGTCAGGAAACAGCGGTTGCAGTCGTTCGACGAGCGTCGTGCTGCGTGCCGCGTCGCTGTCGTGGACCAGCAGGGTTTTGGCACCGAGTTGCAGCGCGGCATAGGCAACGGCGGCGCCAGCGCCACCGGCACCCACCAACACCACGCGCGTCAGGTCGGCCAGCGGCAGGCCCCGGCGCACGCTCTCGGCAAAACCCCACCAGTCCGTGTTGTGGCCTGCGCGCCGGCCGCCCTGGAACAGCACGGTGTTCACCGAGTTCAGTCGAGCGGCGTCCTCCGACAACGTATCGAGCAGAGGCAGGACCTGCTGCTTGCAGGGGTAGGTGATGTTGAGACCGGCAAAACCTGCCTGTTCCGCCTGCTCCAGCAGTCGGGGCAGGGCAGCGGCACCATCCCGTTCCTCGTCGAGGTCGAAGAGGGCGTAGCGAAGGGCAAAGCCCTGGCTCGCCGCCTCTTCCCTGTGCATGCGCGGACTGCGCGAACGCTGGATGCCGGCACCGATCAGGCCAACTTGCAGCACCTCGGAAGCAGCAGGGGCGGTAGGGTGGCGAGGCATGGTTGCTGGGAAGCGGCGACGCCCTCAACCCAGTCTGGCCCGCGCCCGGCTGATCGCGGCCTTCACCTGCGCTGGTGCAGTCCCGCCGATGTGGGCACGGGCGTTTACCGACCCCTCGAGACTGAGCACGGCAAACACGTCGCGCTCGATGTCAGGGCTGAACTGCTGAAGCTCGGGCAGGGTCAGCTCGCTGAGATCGCGGCCCTGACGGATGGCAAACGCCACGCTCTTGCCGACGACCTCATGCGCATCGCGGAACGGCATGCCCTTCTTGACCAGATAGTCGGCAAGATCGGTCGCCGTGGCGTAACCGCGCGCGGCAGCTTCGCGCATGCTGGACTTCTTCGGCTTGATCGCCGGCACCATGTCGGCATAGGCCTTCAGACAATCCTTGACGGTGTCGAGTGCATCGAACAACGGCTCTTTGTCTTCCTGGTTGTCTTTGTTGTAGGCCAGCGGCTGACCCTTCATGAGCATCAGCAGACTGACGAGATGGCCGGTGACGCGCCCGCTCTTGCCGCGCACCAGTTCCGGCACGTCCGGATTTTTTTTCTGCGGCATGATCGAGGAGCCCGTGCAGAAGCGATCTGGCAGGTCGATGAAATCGAACTGCGAGGAGGTCCACAGCACGAGTTCTTCGGAGAAACGCGAAAGGTGCACCATGATCAGACTGGCAGCACCGCAGAGTTCGATGGCAAAGTCGCGGTCGCTGACCGAATCGAGCGAGTTCTCGGTCGGACGATCGAAGCCCAGCAAGGAGGCAGTCAGTTCGCGGTCGATCGGATACGTGGTGCCAGCCAGTGCGGCTGCGCCGAGCGGACACTGGTTCACGCGCTTGCGGCAGTCGAGCAGTCGGCCGTGATCGCGCTCCAGCATCTCGAACCAGGCCAGCAGATGGTGACCAAAGGTCACTGGTTGCGCTGTCTGCAGATGCGTGAAGCCAGGCATGATGGTGCCGGCCTCATGCTCGGCGAGCCCGAGCACACCGCGCTGGACTGCCCGCAGCAGCGCCAGCAGTTCGTCGATTTCGTCGCGTACGTACAGGCGGATATCGGTGGCAACCTGGTCGTTGCGTGAACGCCCCGTGTGCAGTTTCTTGCCGGTGGGTCCGATGCGCTCGGTCAACGCGCTTTCGATATTCATGTGCACGTCTTCGAGCTTCACGGACCATTGGAACTTGCCAGCTTCGATGTCGTTCTTGATGGCAAGAAGTCCGGCGATGATCTGCTCGCTCTCGGTGCCGGAAAGGATGCCGACACTGGCCAGCATGGTGGCATGGGCGATGGAGCCACGGATGTCTGCGGCATAAAGGCGCTGATCGAAGCTTACCGAGGCAGTGAAGCGTTCAACAAAGGCATCGGTGGGCTCCGAGAAACGGCCGCCCCAAAGTTTGTCCTGACTCATGGAAAGTCCTGCGCGAGCGTCGATGGGCACGATGCACCGTCGAGAAATGCTGCGGAAAAGTATAGCAATGGCCGTTTTCGGTCGGGTAGGAAAATACTTGCCGCGCCTGTGCGCAGGTGGCTTGCAGGAGTCGCGGAGACTGCGCTAAGCGCAGCCCCGCTGTACCTGCTTCAGTCGCTTCCGCGCGCCGCTGCGCTGGAAGGTGTTTCGCGGATGAGCACCTGTGGCGCTGCGCTGCCCCGCTCGACGGTAAGTACGTAGCGGCCGCCGGCCCTGAGATCGGCCTGCGTGGTCACGAACTCGTCGCGGGCCGTTACGCCGTGACCGAAATTTTTGCCGGGCCCCGCGAAGTTCGGCGTCTGCAACTGGAACTCCAGCGTGCGGTTGCCGGGCTTCAGGTAGTAACTACCCAGCACCGGACCCTTGACGGCGGTGCCGTCGATGGCCACGAGTCGTGAGCGGCGATCTGCAGCGATCAGTGTGGCGAGAGACTGGATGCTGCTGCCTTCAGTGCCTTCGACATGCACGTTGGCACAGCCAGTGAACGCGAGCGCCGACAGCAATAGAACAATCTTCATGGACTCTCCTGGCGTGTGTCCGTGGTTCGGGATCCGGACCTTGCCTGCCTGCTGCGGGTTTTAAGGCCCCCAGACAGAAACCCCCGCCTGCCGGAGACAGACGGGGGTCGCGTGTTGCATCAGGTCAGGCTGACCGGACAGTCTTTTAGCGGATCGCGATGGAAGCGTCGCGGGCAGACTTGTCCACATGCAGCGTGTAGCGCTTGCCGGCTTCCAGCGTGGCCTTGGTGGTCACGAAGCGGTTGGTCGGCGTGGGGGCGCCGCCAAAGCTCTTGCCGGGGGCGGTGGCGCTCGGAATCATGAGTTCGAACTCGAGCTCACGGGTGCCGGCCGGTACCGCGTAGCGGCCAGTGCTGGCAACGTCCACCTTGTTGCCGTCGATTGCTACCAGGCGGGCGCTGCGGTCGGTCGATACCAGGCTGGCTGTGTCTTCGGCGTAGGCCGTGGAACCGATGAGGGCAGCAGTCAGGAACAGGGCGATAACTTTCATGTCTTCCTCCTTTCGATGTAAGAGTCTGCTTCGTGAGCAGTGGACGGGGGTATCCCGTACAGCAGAGACTTTATCGGGGCGAGACACCCAAATAAAAATCGAATTTAAAAACTCTTCAGTTCGAAAAAACCGAGGTTTCTGCCGAATGGGGCAGGCGGTGGACAAAAATCGTCCCATTCCCTGCGCAGCGGGCTCAGTCGTGGATGGAAAACAGGCTTTCGCGCGCCGTTTCGTAGATGGCGCTGACCGCCGGGTGGCTGATCCGGCGATGGGCGGTAATGGCGTAGTAACGTTCGCTGAGTTCCTCGACCGTGCCGATGCAACGCACGTTGTACTCGTTGATCACGTTCTTTTCGATGACGGCCGGCATGAAGAATACGCCCTCGCCGGCCTTGCCAAACGCCTTCAGCAAGGCGCTGTCGTCGAAATACCCCTTGATCTTGGGGTGCAGGTCCTTGTCTCGCAGCCATTGTTTGACTGCCCTGCCGCTCGAACTCTGGTCGGTTGGCATGAGCATCGGCGCGCCGTCCAGACAGTGCGGAAACGAACGGCGCAACTGGCCGGCCCTGTGCGGGCTGGCGAAGAAGCTGATGGCACTTTCACCAAGCATGTGCGTGTGGGTCTTGATGTTGTAACTGCCGCTGATCGGTGTGTCGGAAATCACCACGTCCACGCTATTCACCGCCAGCTGCGATACCAGTTGGTCGAGGTTGCCCTCCAGACAATTGAAGGTCAGGTCCTTGCTGTACTTCAGGGCCGGCTCGAGGATGCGGTAGGCAATCGCCTTGGGGATGGAGTCGAGAATGCCTACCACCAGCCGCTGACGCCGCCCTGCCTTGGTGTCCTGCAAGACTTCCTGCAATTCCTCGCCGAGGAAAAAAATATCTGTGGCATAGCGCAGCACGACCTGCCCGGTTTCCGTGAGGCCGAGCCCCCGACCCTGCTTCTGGAACAGGCGCGTACGGATGGTTTCCTCGAACTGGCTGAGCTGGCCGCTGATGGTCTGCGGGGTGAGGTGCAGGATCTGCGATGCCTTCGCGATGCTGCCCTCCCTGGCAACAATCCAGAAGTAGTACAGATGCTTGTAATTGAGGATCGAGCGCGCCATGCAGGCAGTGTAGGGGAAAGCGATGACGGAGTCACAGACCCCGCCATCGCGTTACTCATCCGGAGCGCGCGCCGCGGTTCACTCGGCGGGTGCTGGGCTCGCGTTCTGGCTCGGCACAGCGGCTTCGTCCGCTACAGAGGACTCGGACGGCTGCGCCAGCAGGTCGGCCAACACTATGCCGGCCGTCCGATCGTAATCGAGCGACGACACGGTAAATACCTGCGGCCTGTCGCTGCGTCGCACGTACTGCTGCCCACTGGCCTGGGTGAACTCGTAGGTCCAGCGTGTGCTGCCATCGGAGACGATAAGGGTACGGGTCTCGCCAGCCGGAGCAGCGCCCTCGCTCAGTCGCAGGACCTGCAGGTTCTGCAGGGCGGATACCAGGGATACGACCTTGGCATTGTCGAGCTCACCTGTGGCTGATGGATCCGTCGCCGCAAGGGACCAGACGTCGGCGCTTTTCACCAGACTGAAGTCGCTGCCTTCGATCGACGTCGGTTCAGCGACTTTGAGCAATCCTTTGTCCAGCCAGTCATTGCTGTCCGCTGGCAGATCGACGTTGTTGAAGGACAGTGCATAAACCTCGTCCTCATCCGCCCGGCGGGCATGGGTCTGCTTGAAGCCGGGAGAAGTACCAAAAAAATAGGTACCGCGAAGCTCCTCACCTTCAAAGAGTTCAAGCCGACGCTGAAACTTTTCGTCGCTTACTTCGAAACGTTCCCGACCGCTGGCACTGCTCACGACCGGCCAGCGCGTTTGCAGGCCTTCGAGCGTCTGGAGCAGTGTCGTCAAGCGCGTCGCATTGGCCGGCAGGTCGGCAAGGGCAGGTAGTTGCCAGCGATCCTCGGACTTTTCGAGCGTCGTGGAACTGGCGCCGTCACTGATGACGACTTTGGAAACCTGTGCACTCGGGAAGCGCAGCAGCGGCGCCATTGCCGGCGCCTGATCGGCAGCACCGTTCGCAATCAACAGCACCCCAGCCAGGGCGGCCTGGGCGGCGAGGGCTGCGGAAAGAAAGATTCTGGTTTGCATGACTGTCCTCCTTCACTCGGCCAGCAGTGCCGCGTGGCGGGCCAGACGGGCCCTTCGGTGGCGTCGCTGCACGACAGCCACCAACGCCAGCGCACACGCTGCCAGTGCGTAGTTGAAATATTCCCAAAACATCTGCGCGCCCTGTTCGAGTGGGGGCAGAGTCCGGTTGAAGTTGCCGCGCGAACGGATCCCGAGCAGGCCACTGTCGTCGAGCGACCAGTCCACCGCGTTGGCCATGAACTGCAGAGAATTCTCGTACTGGCCCTGTGCGGCAGTGCCGAGCAACTGCAGTATCTGGTCGTTCAGGAAGTCGTTGGAGGCGATGAGGATGAGACGAGCCGAGTCCGCGCTCTTGCTGATGACGCTGCTCACTGCGTCGGACGGTACGGTCGCGGCTGGATCGGCTCCCTCCGCGGGTGCCGTGCTGCCCTGTAGCGGCGATTCCTTGCCGGCAAACGCCGAGGAGAACTGGCCACTGACAACGACCGCCAGCGTCTGGGCGCCCTGTGCCCCCTCGGGAACGAAGCCGCTGCTGCCATCCTGATTGAGCGCGGGCATCACGTCCAGCGAGTCGCTCAGCCAACTGCCCGACGAACTGCTCAGCAGTCTGACCAGGCTGCGCCCCGCCAGTTTCATGTCGTCGACAGTGACGGGAGAAGCCCACGCGAGAGTCAGTTGCGGCAGATCCGCCGCCAGGGGGCTCGTGGCGTCGAAACCATCCTCACGCAGATCCGGAAAGTACGGGTAGTCGAGCATGCGCCAGTCCTGCACCGTGAAACCTCCGAGGTTGCGATTCACCGGGATCGGGAAAGCTGCGTTCTGGGGATCCATGACCAGCTGTTTGTCGAGCACCAGACCTTGCTGCGCCAACCAATCCTCCAGGCCGCTGCTGACTGGCTGCACGGTCAGCGAGCCGCTGGTCAGGCTGGCCTTGAACGGCGAAGTGGCTGCGATCACCGTTCCCCCGCGCATGAGGAATTGATCGACGGCAAATACCGACTTCTCGTCGAGTCCCTCAGGCGCCAGCAGCAACAGCAGGTCTGCTTCGCCGCCGACACTGCCGTCTGCCAGGTCCTCATCCACGACATTCACGTCGGCCCCGAGGAACTCGCGCAGCGTGTTGAACGCGGCTGTCTCCATCGATGGGTAGGGCGCGGCAGCCGCGCCCGGCGCCACCAGCGCCACCGTCTTGGTGAAGCCGCGCGCGAAGCGCTTGATGCCGGCCTCGAGATTACGCTCGAAGCTGGCTGCGTCCATGTCATCGAGCGGGATCTGCACCATCTGTTCGTCGCGACCGACCGTGAGATAGAAGTAGAAACGCTCAGTGCTGAACAAATTGGTGGATAAAGGGCTGAAGCCATAGCGGTCGGCGATTTCCTGCGCCACCACACCCCCGTTGGCCTCGGGATCCACGAAGCGCACGCTGAAGCGACCCTTGGCCTCGGCAGCGATGCGCTCGGCCACGTCTTCCACGGAGTCCCGGAAGCTGCGCAGGGCCTCCGGCAACTTTTCGTCGGCGGACACGTAGGCAGTGAACACCAGACTGTCCTGAACGGTATCGAACAGGTTGCCTGCGGCCTGATAGCTATTCAGTACACTGCGGATGGTTTGGGTGAGGTCATACTCGGGATTGCGTAGTTGAACGTCGATGTCCCCGCCACTGTCGCCCTTCACTTCGATGAGATCCTCGAAGCTCAGGACCTTGTATTCGTCGCCATACTTCACCAGTACATCGAAGTAGGAACTGACGATGGAGCTCTGATAGCGGTCCGCCACCTGAAAGGGGACCGGTTTGATCGCGTACTGCTGGTTGGCCTCCTCCTCAAGCTCTGGATTGGCTACCGGATCGATGAACTCGACCTGCACACGACCATTCCCGGCGATGGCGTACTCCTCCATGAGGTCACGCAGCTGCGGCACCAGCGGCGACAGCAGCGGATGCGTCTTCGCGCTGAAATAGCCGCGGAGCAGCAAGGGCTCCTGCAAGCGGTCGAGGTAGCCGCGGGTGGCTTCGGAGATGGAGTACTGGTTGCCCTCCGTGGCATCCACGCGCAGGGCGGTCAGCTGACCGAGCCAGAGATTGCCGACCAGCGCATTGCCGATCAGCAGCAGCGTCACCTGCTGCCAGCGCCGATGGTGCCTGTGGTCGCCATGCCGAGACCAACGCTCGCGTTCCAGACCATAGGTGTTCAATGCGAGAAAGACGGCGATCAGGCTGAGGTAGTAGTAGAGATCGCGGAGGTCGATGACGCCTCGGGTGATGGCTTCGAAACGAGAACCGGTACCGAGCAGACGCAACCATTCCCCCGCCGCCGTGCCGAAGAAAGCGGTCAGCACGGGGGTGCCGATGAGGTAGAAGACCCCACAGACGGCTGCCGAGGCGATCAGGCTGACGATCTGGTTGTCGGCACGCGCCGACACGAACAGGCCGATGCTGAGGTAGGCCGCACCGAGCAGGAAAGTGGCCAGATAACCGGCGAACACCGGACCGCTGTCGAGCGTGCCGAGCAGGCCGACCGTGAGCGGTAGCGGCAGCGTGATGGCCAGCGCAATGGCCAGCAGAGCGAGACAGCCGAGAAACTTGCCCACCACGAAGGTCCACAGCGGTACCGGCTGCGTGAGTACATGCTCGAGCGTACCGCTGCGCCGTTCTTCGCTCCACAGGCGCATCGTCAGTGTGCTGCAGAGGAAGACCAGCAGAAAGGGCATCCACTCGAACATGGGGCGCACGTCAGCGATGTTGCGGGCGAAAAATGCCTCACCCCAGAAAAATACGAACAGTGTGACGGCCGCAAAACTGGCCAGAAACAGATAGGCGACCGGCGATGCGAAAAACAGGCCGATTTCCTTGCTGGCGATGCGGCGGGTCAGGGCAAAAAGGGACGGATCACGCTGCATGTTTCACCTCCTGGGCCAGACGTGGCTGCTGGCCATCACTCACTTCGCGAAACAGGGTTTCCAGGCTGCGCACCAGTGGCTGCAGCAGCGCTACCTTGCCGTGTGCTGCGTGGATGCCGTGATTCAGCGCTGCCGCCACCTCGTCGACGTCACTGCCATTGCGCAGGTCGAGGGTGTATTGCTGCCAGCCGGGGCGTACCGCGTGTGTGCTGTGACCGGTGACGGCTGGCAATGTCTCCAGCAGTGGCTGCAGCTCGGCCATCGACAAGGTGGTGGTCAGCAGCAGCTGGCTGGCGAGCTTGAGATTGGCGAGTTTTTCGTCGATGACCAGACGGCCGGCATTGACGATGAGAACGCGATCACACAGGGCGTCGACCTCCTGCATGATGTGGGTCGACAGGATAACGGTCGCATGCTGGGCAATTTCCCGGATCAGCGCGCGCATGTGCTCGGTCTGAGTCGGGTCGAGGCCATTGGTCGGTTCGTCGAGGATCAGCAGACGGGGTTTGCCCAGGATGGCCTGCGCCACGCCTACGCGCTGCTTGTAGCCTCGGGACAGCGTCGCGATCGGGGCGAGCAACTTGCCTTCCAGCTCGGTGGCCTTGATGGCGCGCCGCAGTTCGGCAGTCCGTGTGTGGCCCGTGAGTCCCTTGAGTTCGGCGGCATACTCGAGGTAGTCGGCTACCGTCATCTCCGGGTAGAGCGGCAGATTCTCCGGCAAATAGCCCAGCAGGCGCTGCGCCAGCTTGGGTTGTTCGTGCAGGGCGATGCCGTCGAGTACCACGTGGCCGCGATCCGGTTCGAGGAAGCCGCTCAACATTTTCATGATGGTGGTTTTGCCGGCGCCGTTGTGGCCGAGCAGGCCAACTATCTCGCCGGCCTGAATGGAGAAGCCGACATCGTCGACTGCCAGGAAATCGCCGTAGGAACGGCTCAGCTTGCTCACTTCAAGCATGCAACTACCTCCGTGTGAGTGGTGGATGGGGGGAGTGGTCGTACCCTGAAAACGCCGGGCCGGAAGGCCTGATGCGCGCAAGGTGAGGACGGCCCCGGTGGATTTCAAGGGCCCGCTACGCGGCCCCCGTCCAGCGTCGCCGCCGCAGTAAATCGACGTGACTGACGTACAATGCCGGCATGTCTTTTTGCGAGCGTTCCATGACTGTTGCCACCCTTCGTATCGCCACCCGGGAAAGCCCGCTTGCCCTCTGGCAGGCTGAGCATGTCAGGGCCCGTCTGCTGGCCGCCCATCCGGACCTGCGGGTCGAACTGGTGCCCATGACCACCCGTGGCGACCAGATCCTCAATTCCCCGCTGTCGCAGGTTGGGGGCAAGGGGCTCTTCATCAAGGAACTGGAAGTAGCACTTCTGGAAGGCCGCGCGGATCTGGCGGTGCATTCCATGAAAGACGTGCCCATGGAGTTTCCTGATGGCCTGGGGCTAGTGGCCATCTGCGAGCGGGAGGATTACCGGGATGCCTTCGTGTCGGTACGTCATGCCCGCCTCGATCTGCTGCCACGCGGGGCTGTCGTGGGGTCCTCCAGTCTACGCCGCCAGTGTCAGTTGCGTGCCTGGCGCCCCGACCTCGAGCTGCGTGACCTGCGCGGTAATGTCGGCACCCGTCTGCGCAAACTCGACGAGGGCAACTACGATGCCATCATTCTGGCAGCGGCCGGACTGCTGCGGCTGGGTCTGCCCGAGCGTATCGGAGAGTACATCGCTCCCACGCTGAGTCTGCCCGCCGGGGGGCAGGGAGCGGTGGGTGTGGAGTGCCGTCTCGCCGATGCTGCGACGCGCGAGTTGCTGCAGTGCCTGCACCATGAACCCACGGCCGTCTGCGTCGGTGCCGAACGTGCCATGAATGCCCGCCTGCAGGGCGGTTGCCAGGTGCCGATCGCGGCGCTCGCCGTCCTCGAACCCTCGGGCGAGTTGTACCTGCGCGGTCTGGTCGGCCGCGTCGACGGCAGCAAGTTGCTGCGCAGCGAGATTCGCGGCGCCCGCCACCTCGGAGAGGAACTCGGCGAGATTCTGGCCGAAGACCTGCTGCGCCAGGGGGCCTCTGCGCTGTTGGAGGCGCTCTGACCCAGCTGCCTGCCAGGCCCGACATGCAGGGTCGACCTCTGGCGGGTCGCTGCCTCTGGCTTACCCGACCGGCGTCGCAGACCGCTGGGCTGCAAGAGGCGCTCGCCGAGGCGGGCGCTGCCGTACACTGCCTGCCCCTGTTGGCGATCGAGCCTGTTCCCTTGCAGGGCGCCACCCGTCAGCGCCTGCTCGACCTCGACCGCTACGATCTGGTTTTCTTCGTCAGCAGCAACGCTGCCCGGCTTGGCCTGGCCGCCATCGACAGCTTCTGGCCGCAGTATCCCCTCGGCGTGCAGAACTTTGCGGTCGGGCCGGGTACGGCGGCCGTGCTACAGGCTCAGGGTCTGCAGGTGGCTTTTCCCACCGAGCGCATGACCAGCGAGGCCATGCTGGCCTTGCCAGCCTTGCAGGACATTGCCGGCAAACGGGCACTGATCGTGCGGGGCGTAGGAGGTCGGGAAATCCTGGCCGAGGGCCTGCTGGCGCGGGGTGCCCTTGTGGAATATGCCGAGCTATATCGACGCCTCAAGCCCGTCTATGCGGCCGACGAGTTGCAGAGTCTGTTCGACAGGCAGCATCCTGATCGCGTGGTGGTGAGCAGCGGCGAAGCCGTCGACAATCTCCATGAGCTTTTTGAGCCGCTGGGTCTCTGGCGGCAGTTACCGCTGGCCGTCTCGTCGCCGCGGCTTGCCGAGCAGGCGCGGGCCCTAGGCGCGGGGGATGTCATCATCCTCGCCGGTGCCACCGACGCCGCTATAATCGCGGGGCTGCTGGATCTTCTTCGCTGAGGGCCTGTCATGTCCGACCCGTCCGACACGCCCGCCGATGCTGCCGCCGAACCGGGGCGGTTGCCGCAGCACGCCCTGCCGGAGCGGCGCTCGTCCGGACGCTTTCTGCCGCTGCTGTCCCTGTTGCTGACGGTCGGTCTCGCTGGCGTCGTATGGCAGCAGCAAGTCGCGTTGCGCTCACTTTCGGTCGGTCAATCGCTGCTGTCCGACACCCGCGCAGCCCTGGCGACTGTTGAGGCAGACAACGTTCGCTTGGTCGCCGAAGGGCAGTCCCTCGCCGCGTCGCTCGCCGAACTCAGGTCCGCATTGCAGCAAATCCAGGCTGCCGAGCAACAGTCGCAGTCGGTGCTGCTGCTTCAACAGCTCGGTGAGCTGGCGTCTGTGCTGCGGCTCGCCGAGCTGCGAGTACAGGTCATGAGCGATGTCGAGGGGGCCCGCGTGTTGCTGCTGGCCGCCGATGTCTTGCTGGCACGCATTGATTTGCCGGCAGCGGACAGCCTGCGCCGGCAACTTGCCGGCTACCTGCAGGCTCTGCCCACCGCCGATGCCTCGGCGGTAGTTGTGCTCAACGGTCGCCTCGCGGCGGTGGACCGCGCCCAGCAGCAGCTGCGGCCCAGCACTTCCAGGCCAGCGCCCACACCCACGGCAGACGCCAATCCCCCCACCACGCCCGACGATGCCACGTGGCTGCAGCGCGTGCAGCGCTGGCTGGGCCAGGTTTTCGTCATCACGCGCCGCGCAGAAGCCATGACGCCCCTGCTGACACCGGAGCAGGAATGGTTGCTGCACCAGCGCCTGTCGCTTTCCCTGCAACAGGCCCAGCTGGCGGCACTGCAGGGCCAGCAGCCGCTGTTCGCTGAAGCGCTAAAGCAGGCGCAGCTGCTGGTAACCGATCATCTGGAGGGCGAGGGCAAGGCGGCCTTGCTCGACGAACTGCTGGCGCTCCAGCAGACGGGCCTGCGGGCACCGCTGCCGTCGCTGGCCAGCGTGATCGCCGATGTCGAGCGGCTGCAGCAGCAGCTGGCGCCGGCCGCCGCGGCGGGAAGCGTCCCGTGAGGCGCACGCTCGGCTGGTTTGCCGTGCTGTTGCTGGCGAGCGCAGGTCTCTACGTACTGCTGCAGACCGGCAACACCGGCTATGTGCTGGTATATGCCGGTGGCTACAGTGTGGAAACCAGCCTCATCGCCTTGGTCCTGAGCTTGCTCGGGCTGTGGATTGGCGTACGCCTGCTGAGAGCCCTGCTGTTCTGGCTGAATCCAGCCAACCTCGGACGTCTCGGCTGGTTCCGCCGCTGGGCCGCAGACCCTCAGCGTGCCAGCGAGGAAGGACTGCGTCTGCTGTTGCTCGGCGACTGGCAACAGGCTTACCGCCTGCTGCTCGAGAGTGCTGACCAGGTAGCGAATCCTGCCGCCAACCTGCTCGCGGCCGCACTGGCGGCGTACCAGCGCGGCGATCGTGCCGGCTGGCAGTTTTGTCTGCAGCGCGCCGAGCAGCAGCGTCCGGCGCTCGCGGCCAGCGTGGCCTGCCTCAGGGCCTGGTTCGTCGCCCATGTCGGCGAGCGAGTGCTAGCGGTAGAACTCCTACACGATCTGCAGCGGGTACTGCCCGACCAACCGTGGGTGCTGAGACAACTACACGACAACTATCTCGCTCTCGGGGACTGGCGCGGTCTCGACAACATCCTGCCCGCGCTCGAAAGGCTGCAGGTTCTGGGCAGCGACCAGTTGCTGCAGGCGCAGGAGTCGGTGTTCCGGCAGCGGCTGGCCGAGGCCGGCAGTCAGGGAGAAGCTCCGCTACGCGCTTGCTGGAAGCGGGTGCCCAAGGCCTTGCGCATCGATGCCGAGATTCTGACCGCTTACCTGCAGCAGTTGCTGCGACTCGGGCTCGACGCCGAGGCGGCCCGTGAACTGACCGGCTTTCTCAAGCGGCAGTGGAATGACGCCGTCGTCACACTGGTGGGAGACCTCAGCACCGGTGATCCACGGCAACAGCTGGCGCTGTTGGAAAAGTGTCTGAAACAGCAGCCGCAGAATCCCCTCCTGCTGCTGACGCTGGCCAGAGTGTCACGACGCAACCAGTTATGGCGCAGGGCGCACGACTGTCTGGAGCAGGCGCTGCTGCTGGCCGAAGCGCCGGAGCTGCGCGCCCGCCTGCACACCGAACTGGCACGCTTGCTCGAGCAGCAGGGAGAACAGCAGCAGAGCCTCGAGCACTATCGCTCGGCGGTGAGAGCGGTGGAACAGCAGTGGTGACGGGCTGCCTCGACGCCAGTCGCCGAGCCCGGCTCCTGCCAGAGCGCTGCGACCCATGCCTCAGAGTCCCAGCTGCTGCCAGAGCGCATCGACCCGTACCTTGACATCGGCGCTCATGCGAATCGGACGACCCCATTCACGCGTGGTCTCGCCTCCCATCTTGCTTGTGGCATCAAAACCCATCTTCGACCCCAGCCCCGACACGGGAGACGCGAAGTCCAGATAGTCGATGGGCGTATTTTCGATGCTTACCGTATCGCGCACAGGATCCATGCGTGTCGTCATCGCCCAGATCACATCTTTCCAGTCGCGCACGTCCACGTCGGCGTCTACTACCACCACGAACTTGGTGTACATGAACTGTCGCAGGAAAGACCACACGCCCATCATCACGCGCTTGGCATGTCCGGGGTACTGCTTGCGGATACTGACGATGGCCATGCGATAGGAGCAACCTTCCGGCGGTAGATAGAAATCCACGATTTCCGGGTACTGCTTCTGGATGATCGGCACGAACACTTCGTTGAGCGCCACGCCGAGAATCGCCGGCTCGTCGGGCGGTCGGCCGGTATAGGTGCTGTGGTAGATCGGATTGTTGCGGTGCGTGATGGTTGTGACGGTAAAGACGGGAAAGCGTTCCACCTCATTGTAGTAACCGGTGTGGTCGCCAAAGGGGCCTTCATCCGCCATGTCGCCGGGATGGATCACGCCCTCCAGCACGATCTCCGCCGTGGCGGGCACCTGCAGGTTGCAGGTGAGCGCCCTGGCCACTTCGGTTTTACTGCCGCGCAGCAGACCGGCGAAGGAGTATTCGGAGAGCGTGTCAGGTACCGGTGTAACGGTCGCCAGTGTGGTTGCCGGATCCGCGCCGAGGGCAATGACCACCGGAAAAGGCTGTCCTGGATTCTGTTGCTGGAACTCCCGGAAATCCAGCGCACCGCCACGATGCGAGAGCCACCGCATGATCAGTCGGTTACGGCCGATCTTCTGCATGCGGTAGATGCCGAGGTTCTGCCGCTCTTTCAACGGGCCGCGCGTGATCACCAGCGGCCAGGTCATCAGTGGACCCACGTCCTCGGGCCAGCAAGTCTGTATCGGCAGTTGGTCCAGATCGACCTCGTCACCCCGCAGCACCACCTCCTGGCAGAGGGGTCTCGACACTTCTTTCGGCGCCAGGTTGAGCGCATGTTTGAAAAGGGGTGCCTTGTCGAGCAGGTCACGAAAACCCTTCGGTGGTTCCGGCTCCTTGAGAAAGGCGAGCAGTTTGCCGACATCTCGCAGCGAGGCGACATCCTGCTGACCCATCGCCAGCGCCACCCGCTTGGGTGTGCCGAACAGATTGCCGAGCACCGGCATCGTGTAGCCCTTGGGATTGTCGAACAGCAGGGCTGGCCCTTCCGAACGCAGAGTACGGTCACAGATCTCCGTCATTTCGAGGCAGGGGTCCACGACTGTCTTGATGCGCTTCAGTTCGCCGCTTTTTTCGAGGTGGGCGAGGAACTCGCGCAGATCACTGAACATCATGGAGGAGCATCACTACTTGCGCCTCATCGACGCGAAGAATTCCTCGTTGGTCTTGGTATCCTTGAGTTTGTCGAGGATGAATTCGGTGGCCGGCACATCTTCCATGGTGGCCAGCAGCTTGCGCAGGATCCACATGCGCTGCAGTTCTTCCTCGGTAGTCAGCAGATCTTCGCGGCGCGTACCGGAGCGGCGCACGTTGATGGCGGGAAACACACGCTTCTCGGCCATGCGGCGGTCGAGGTGCAGTTCCATGTTGCCGGTGCCTTTGAATTCTTCGTAGATGACTTCATCCATCTTGGAGCCAGTATCGATGAGACAGGTCGCGATGATGGTGAGACTACCGCCTTCTTCGATGTTGCGGGCAGCACCGAAGAAGCGCTTCGGACGCTCAAGCGCATGCGCGTCCACACCACCGGTCAGTACCTTGCCCGACGAAGGAATGATCGTGTTGTAGGCGCGCGCCAGTCGTGTGATCGAGTCGAGCAGGATCACCACATCTTCCTTGTGCTCGACCAGCCGCTTGGCTTTCTCGATCACCATTTCGGCGACCTGCACGTGGCGCGTGGGAGGCTCGTCGAAGGTCGAAGCGACCACTTCGCCACGCACCGAGCGTTGCATCTCGGTGACTTCTTCCGGGCGCTCGTCGATGAGGAGCACGATGAGGCGGCACTCGGGTGAGTTGCGGGTGATGGCCTGTGCGATGTTCTGCAGGATGAGGGTCTTGCCGGCTTTCGGCGGCGAAACGATCAGACCGCGCTGCCCCTTGCCGATCGGTGCCACCAGGTCGATGGTGCGCGAGCTCAGGTCCTCGGTGCTGCCATTGCCAGCCTCGAGTTTCAGACGCTTGTCCGGGAAGAGCGGCGTGAGGTTCTCGAACAGAACCTTGGTGCGGGCGTTTTCCGGCCGGTCGAAGTTGATCTCATCCACTTTCAGCAGGGCGAAATAGCGCTCGCCCTCTTTTGGGGGGCGAATCTTGCCGGAAATACTGTCCCCGGTGCGCAGGTTGAAGCGGCGGATCTGACTGGGCGACACATAGATGTCATCGGGACCGGCGAGGTAGGAGCCGTCGGCAGTGCGTAGAAAGCCGTAGCCGTCCTGAAGGATTTCCAGCACACCGTCGCTCTGGATGTCTTCGCCGTTGCGGGCATGGCGCTTCAGGAGTTGGAAGATGATGTCCTGCTTGCGGGTGCGGGAAACGTTTTCAATTCCCATCGCCTCGGCCGCCTGCAGCAGTTCCGAGATGGGCTTTTTCTTGAGCTCGGTCAGGCTCATCGGCGTGCCGAGGTGCGGATTCACGCGCGCTTCGCCACTGCGCTCCACCGGTGGCTCGTCTTCGCCGTTGTCGCCACGGTCAACGTTGCCGTTGTGCTGCTCTCCCTTGAAGTGCCTGTTGCCGCCATGCCGGTGATTGCCGCCGCGGTTGTTGCGCTGGAAGCGACCCTGCCCCGGCTGGCGTTCGTGGTGGCGTTCTGCAGGTCGTTCGGCCTCCGAGTCGGCCGAGGGGTTGGCAGTGGCGGGGGTTTCGGGGACGTAGGCGTCAGAGTGGTCGTTGGAGTGCATGGGAGCCGTAGGAGATTCCTAAAGTTCAGGGAGGTTGATGGGAGCCTGCCAAGTCTGGCCTGCACAGGCGGATGGTTTGCGGTCGAGGTTTTCCGGGTGGAGTTGACGGTTTGAAGGTTGTCTGGCTTGCAACTGCCCCGCCTGCCGATGCTGGCCGGTGCCATGCGCTGAGCGGAACTTGTGGGAGCCGACACACTGCGCGGGTCGAAACGTGCTGCGCGGGCCAACTCGCTACAAGCACCAACCGGATTAATGGGCCGCTTGGCTTCGCAGGAAAGTTGTTGTGGGAACTTGGTGTGGAGCGAGAGATGAGCCCAAACCTAGCATCGAGGTTTGGGCTTGTCCAGAAAAATTACGGTTGCGGTACCGAGGCGGCAAATGACTTGGGGAGCAGTGCTGCCCGCGCAGAACAATGCGTCAGATGGTGCTGTCGATGAAGGCGGCCAGCTGCGATTTACTGAGAGCCCCGACTTTCTTGCCAGCCACTTCGCCGTTCTTGAACAGAATGAGCGTCGGAATCCCCTGCACCTTGTACTTGGGTGCCGTCTCGGGATTCGCATCCACATCCATCTTGCAGATCTTGAGCTTGCCGGCATATTCCTCGGCGAGCTCGTCCAGCACCGGCGCGATCATCTTGCAGGGGCCGCACCAGGTTGCCCAGAAATCCACCAGCACGGGGCCGGTGGCCTTCAGTACGTCTTGCTCGAAGTTGCTGTCGGTCGTGTGGCTGAGGTGCTGGCTCATGGTCGGATCCTGTCTGGGTTACCTGTCAGTGAGGCTGGCAATGATAAGGGCGGCGACTCCGGAATCAAGCGCACCGCCAGCAAAACTTGCGGCACAGCCCCGAGGCAGCGGCATGTGAAGAGCGCTGACCCCGCAGCGAGCCGCCCGCGTCGCGGGGCAGAGTCTGGCGGCCCGGCAGGCTGTGGGCCACAAGCGCTCAACCGAGCTTGCGCGCCAGCGAGAGGGCGAAGTAGGTGAGGATGGCATCGGCACCGGCGCGCTTGATCGCCAGCGTAGACTCCAGCATGACCTTGTCGGCATCGAGCCAGCCGCGCTCGAACGCTGCCATGTGCATGGCGTATTCGCCGCTCACCTGGTAGACGAACGTGGGCACGCCGAACTCGTCCTTTACCGCCTTCACGATGTCGAGGTAGGGCAGGCCGGGCTTCACCATCACCATGTCGGCGCCCTCGGCCAGGTCCAGCGCCACTTCCTGCAGTGCTTCCCGCGTGTTGGCGGGGTCCATCTGGTAGTTTTCCTTGGTGCTCTTGCCGAGAGATCCGGCCGAACCGACGGCATCACGGAAGGGTCCGTAGTAGGCGGAGGCGTACTTGGCGGAGTAGGCCAGAATGCGAGTGTGCAGGTAACCATCCTGCTCCAGCGCCGTGCGAATGGCCCCGATGCGGCCGTCCATCATGTCGCTCGGTGCCACGATGTCGGCACCCGCTGCTGCATGCGAAAGCGCCTGCAATACCAGCGTATCGACCGTGGCATCGTTCATGACATAACCCTGTTCGTCGATGATGCCGTCCTGCCCGTGCGTCGTGAAAGGGTCGAGAGCCACATCAGTGATGACGCCCAGTTGCGGGCATGCATCCTTCACTGCCCGTACCGCGCGCTGCGCCAGGCCATCGGGATTGAAGGCCTCCCGGCCATCGAGACTCTTGGCGTCGGGGGCGGTCACCGGAAAAAGGGCAATGGCCGGTATGCCCAGTGCGGCGATGCCGGGAGCTTCCCGCGCCAGCACATCGAGGCTCCAGCGCTCGATGCCGGGCATGGACGGCACGCTCTGGCGTTGCTGCTGACCTTCCACCACGAAGACGGGATAGATCAGGTCATCGGGCGTCAGCACTGTCTCTCTCATGAGGCGGCGGCTGAAATCGTCGCGTCGCATGCGTCGCATGCGGGTCTGGGGAAAACGACGCAGGTAGGCGGAGGAGGACAAGCGAGGCTCCGGAGGCAGGGACTCAAGCTCGGCATTGTAGAGGGGCAGCCCGGAATTCCAAATCGTCGCTCTCCACTGCGGTCTGGGCTGTCGGCGGCATGCGCTGGGTCAAGTCGCCAGCAGCGAGGTGCGCTACAGTGGCACGCCGTGCTGGTGCAACCGCCCTGCGGCAGGCAGTGGCACCCGCGGCGGGCCCGGCGTGGCACCAGATTCAGTGGGGATCCATGGAAAAAAAACACCAGTTCAACGTGGCCTACCTGCTCGTCGCCCTCTGGGCCATCGTGTTGCTGCAGTACTGGCTGGGTCCCCGCTCCCGTCAGATGGACATCAGCTACAGCCAGTTCGAAACCTATCTGCAGGAAGGGCGTATTGCAGCGGTGGAGGTGGACGACACCTATATCCACGGGCTTTTCAAGCAGCCGATCGATGGCAAGACCCGTTTCGTGACGCCGAGGGTGGAAGTGGCGCTGGCCGAGAAACTCGCGGCTTCCGAGGTCGACTACACGGGAGTGGTGCAGAGCACGCTGCTGCAGGAAGTCCTGTCATGGACCGTACCCACCCTGGTGTTCCTGCTCGGCTGGATGTTCGTGTTCCGCAAATTTGCTGATCGTCAGGGCATGGGTGGTCTCATGAGCATTGGCAAGAGCCGCGCTCGCGTGCTGCTGGAAAAATCGACCGGGGTCACTTTCGCCGACGTGGCCGGTGTCGACGAGGCGAAGCAGGAATTGGTGGAGATCGTGCAGTTCCTGCAGCAGCCCGAGCGTTTCCGACGGCTGGGTGCGCATATTCCGAAAGGGGTGCTGCTGGTGGGTCCGCCCGGCACCGGCAAAACCCTGTTGGCTCGCGCCGTGGCCGGCGAGGCAGGTGTACCCTTTTTCTCGATCAACGGCTCCGAGTTTATCGAGATGTTCGTCGGCGTCGGTGCTGCGCGAGTACGTGACCTTTTCGAGCAGGCCAAGCAGCACGCGCCGGCGATCATCTTCATCGATGAGCTCGATGCTCTCGGCCGGGCCCGGGGTTTGGGGCCGGTTGCCGGTGGCCACGACGAACGCGAGCAGACCCTCAACCAGCTGCTGTCGGAGCTGGATGGCTTCAACTCGGCGGTTGGCGTGATCATTCTGGCTGCCACCAATCGCCCTGAGATTCTCGATCCGGCCCTGCTGCGGGCCGGTCGCTTCGATCGGCAGGTACTGGTCGACCGGCCGGACAAGCGGGGTCGCCAGCAGATTCTGCAGGTGCACGCCAAGCGGGTGCCGCTGGCTGCCGCCGTGGACCTAGAAAAGGTAGCGGCGCTGACCACCGGCTTCACCGGGGCCGACCTAGCTAACCTGGTCAACGAGGCTGCCATCATCGCCACCCGACGCGAGGGAGCCGACGTGCAGTTCGGCGACTTCGTTGCGGCGATCGAGCGCATCGTGGCAGGCCTGGAGAAACGCAACCGACTGATCAACCCGCACGAAAAAAGCGTCGTCGCGCACCACGAACTCGGGCATGCACTGGTCGGAATGCTGCTGAACCCGGACCAGCCCATCCAGAAGGTTTCGGTGATTCCGCGGGGCATCGGCGCTCTCGGCTACACCATTGCGCGCCCCTCCGAGGACCGCTACCTGCTGGGCAGCCAGGAGTTGCGTGACCGGCTGGCCGTGCTGCTGGCGGGTCGTGCGTCCGAGCGTCTGGTTTTCGGCGAAGTGACGACCGGAGCAGCTGACGACCTGGCCAAGGCGACCGACATTGCCCGCGCCATGGTGCTGCGCTACGGCATGGTGCCGGAGGTCGGTCTGCAGACGCTGGAGCCCCGCCAACCCCTGTTCCTGGAGCAGAGCGGATTGGCGACACCGCCAGAACTCGGTGCTGCCCTGGCCGAACGCGTCACGCAGGCCATCAATTCGCTGCTGGACGAGGCACTGCTGCGCGCCACGCAATTGCTCCAGCAGCACGAGTCCCTGCTGCGCGAGGCGGCGACCTGCCTGATCCAGCTCGAAACCCTCGACGAAGAGCAGTTGCTCCCTTTCCGCCAGAGGTTGGTGGCCACTCAGCCGACGCCCGTCGTTGGCCACGACTCGTTGGGTTGTTCTCCATCAAGTAACCCTGCATCAGCCTCGCATACGCTGACAGCTTATTCGGCAGGAGTCCCCCGACATGAATCTTCATCAACACAAGCAAGCCCTGCTGGCCACCAAGGCTGAGCTCGAAGCGCGTCTGACAGCAACCCACCGTCACCTGCAGGGCAGGAGTGAATCGGTCAGCCCGAACTTTCACGAGCAGATCGTTGAAACCAGCAACGATGCACTGATTCAGGCGCTCGATCAGGAAGGTCGCCACGAGTTGCAGCTGGTGCTGCGTGCATTGGAGCGTCTCGACGCAGGGCATTACGGCGCCTGTGTCCGCTGCGGTAAACCGATCGCCGAAGTCAGGTTGCAGACCTTGCCCTACGCCGAGTGCTGCATCGGCTGCGCGTGACGACGGGGCCAGCCTCAGCCCGGCAGTAGTACGATCTTGAGTCCGAGCAGCAGAAGGATCCACGGCAACAGGCTCTGGCCTCGCTCGGCGAGCCACACGGCCAGCGACGGCTGCCGGGTCAGCTGCCAGGCCAGTCCGCACCAGACCCCGACCAGCACCACGAAGCAGAGCAGCATGATCGCGACGTTGGGCGGCGAACTGGTGGCAAACAGCGGAATGTAGAGCCCGAGATTGTCGCCACCGTTGGCGAAGGTGACTGCTGCCACACCGAGCAGTACTGAGCCGTTCGCCAAGCACCCACGCGACGCCAGCTCAGGCGTCGTGGCAGTGTCTGGCGCAGCGTCGCTTCGGCCCGAGAGCAATTGCCTTAGTCCGAGCGCCAGCGGTAACAGGCCACACCAGCGCAACCAGTCGAGTGGCACTACCAGTTGGCCCAGCAAGGCAAGCAGGCTGAGCGCAACCAAGGCGGCAAAGCCGAGGTACTGACCCAGCACGACCTGCCAGACCGGCAGACGCGGCGCATACTGCCCAAAGAAATACACCAGCAGAAGCAGGTCATCGATATCCGTTGCCACAAAGGCGATGACTGCAGTCAGGGCAGCGTCCACGATGCGTTCAGGGGCTCCTCGGCAGGGCCGGATCGTAGACGTGATAGACGCGAGCCTCGTCGCCACGCTCATTGGCGAAGCGCGCCAGCAACTGCAGGTTCGCGAGATCGGCGAGTTGCTGGCGTCCGGCGTCATCGCCGGCCTTCAGTACCACCACCAGCGGCGAGTTGAGCGGGACCAGACGCAGTGTGTCGGCAATCGTTGCCGGAGGCTGATCGAAGTCCGCCATTCGACCGCTCTCGAAGGCAACGAAGCGGTTGTTTGTCAGCAGCGACTGTCCTGGGGGCAGGTTGCTGCGTGTCCACGCCACGGCCTCCTGCAGGTAGTCCTGCGAGTGCCCGAAGCTGAACAGGCTGTCGACGGCCAGCAGCACCAACACCAGACCACCGGCCAGGCGCCAGCGGCGCGCGTGCGCGAGTGGCTGCAGGGCGAGGTTGGCCTGCTGCAGCAGCGTCGGCAACCACAAAAGCAGCAACAGGCAAAGCAGTGTGGCATAGCGCTGCGTCAGGAAGTGCATCAGGCAGAGAAAGACGAAGAGGCTCAGCGCGGAGACCTGCCAATAGGCAGCCCACACGCCCTGCAGGCGTCCGCGCAGCCACCCGCGCCAGAGACCCACGGCCAGCAACAGCGTCAGCGGGGTGCCCAGTGCTTCGACGAGATTGGCCGCGAATACCACCAGGTGATCGAGAGCAAGCAGCACCACACCATAGGGGAGGTCGGCATTCCTCGGGAAATTGCCCGGACTGTATAGCAGCGTGATGAGTGCCTCGGCCTTCGCGGCAAAGCTCGCCGGCAGATCACCGAGCGGTGGCAGGTAAAAACGGTAGGCGTACTGGAGGCGGGCCGGCAGATCGGCGCCGGTGAACTGTGCCAGCAGCAAGAGCAGACCAGCCATGAGCACGAGCGCGACGTAGGGTTGCCAGCGGGTCCGCCAGTCTGTTCCACGCCAGGCCCCGAGCGGCGTGAAGGCAGCCAGCAGCAGGGCCTCCAGCCGGAACAGCGTTGCGGCCAGCAGGGCGAGGCACCAGCCGCAGGCTGGCCACCAGCCAGGTTGTCGGCGCTGGCGCTCGAGCTGGGAGAGGCTGAGCAACGTGAAGGCCCAGAAGCCAAAGTCACGCACCACGTAGAACCGCATTTCGTTCAGCAGCGGGAACAGCAGAATGCCCGCCGCGAGCAGTCTTGTGCGGGGGGCAGGCTGCAAGAGTGCGGCGCAGTCGACGAAGGCCAGCACGAGCAGGGCCAGCAGAGCTGCATCGAGCACGTGCGCAGCGGCCTTGACACCCCCTGGCAAGCCGGCATCCAGCACGCCGATCAGGACCGAATAGCCATACCAGCCATAGCGGTCAAATACCGCGGCCAATCCTTCTTCGCGGAACAACAGCGCCGCACGCAGATATCCGTAGGCATCGTCGTTGAGAACGGGGTTCTGCAGCAGCACGACTGCCGACCACAGCAGGCTCACGAGCACGACCAGCAGACGCAGGGTCTGCTGGTCTTCCACGAGGCGTTGCCACTTTGTCACGACGCTCATCTCTCCAGTCGCGTGGGACGCGGAGCCGGCAGCAAGCCACGCTGCACCGCCTGGGTACTCTGCTGCAGGTATTCCTGCTGACACTGAGCCTGCTGGGCAGGGCCGAAACCGGCCTGCTCCATCAAGCGGTTGAGATCACGCAGTCGCGGACCGGACTTTACCTCGCGCGCGGAATCCAGCAGCAGTGGATCGAGGATGGCCAGACGGTTGTTGTGCACCAGCAGGTTGCCGTCCTGGGCCTGCCGGAAATGGAAGCCTGCTGCGTGGAGGCGCGCGAGAAACTGGGCAGCCTTGGCAGGCGAAAGCGACGAATCTGCCGTGAGCGGCTCGCCAGGCGGCACGTGGCAGGTGGCACCAGAACGCTGCTGCCCCGTGAACAGGAACACACTGTCGAGCGTGACGGTGGCGACACCGGCACTGCGCAGTTGCTTGCTGTAGCGATCGAGGACTCGCAGGGGGTGTCCCCGGCCCCACAGTCGACCCGGCATGCCGGCATAAGTCCACAATTCCAGACCGCCCTGCAGCAGCAGTCGGTCGGATCGTGCTGTGGGCTGGCTGCCTTCGGTCAATCGGCGGTACAGCGCGTCGTCCAGTCGTCGCTGCCGGGTCGACACGAAAATATAGGGGCTCTGGGACTTGCCACCGCGCTGGGTCTTGAAGCGCTTGTGCATCCACAGATACTGGGCCGGATCCATGCGGATGCAGGCCTCTACCATCTGGTTCACCACGTTGGCATCGCTGACTTCATCGCCCGACGGAAACGGCTGCGGTAGCGGCAGAAACTCCAGCACGTATTTGCGTTTGTCGCTCAGGCGATGGTGGCGCAGCATGAGCACCGGCGAGTTGTTGAAGCTGGCGAAGCGCGTGGTCGCGGTAATGGTTGCAGCCGGGCAGCCGAAAAAAAGCGCAAAAACCGCCGAGTGTGGACCGTAATCCTGATCGGGCGCATACCAGAGGATCTTGCCCTGCTTCAGGTGTCGGAGGGCTCCCCGCACGTCGTGCCTGTCGAATACGCCGTTGCAGTTGCGCAAACGGCCTCGCCGCATGAACGCATCAAACAGGGGATTGCGATGCGGTCGGTAAGTCACCCCGAACGGATAGGGCACGCCCAGCAGGTTGGCTGTGAAATCCAGCGTGGTGAAGTGAGCGCCCAGCAACAGTACGCCGCGTCCCTCGGCCAGAGCAGCGTCCATGTGCTCGGTGCCGCTCATGATGACGAGGTCACGGAAGTGGCTCGGGGGCCGCATCCAACCGGTGGCGGTCTCGATCAGGCCGATGCCGTTCTCGACGAAACACTTGCGCACCAGTGCTTCCTGCGCAGCTTTCCCCAACTCCGGAAAACAAAGGCGGATGTTGACTTCGGTGATGTAGCGTCGCTCACGGGCCACCAGCCAGGTCAGCCGTCCCAGCAGGGCCCCGACAGCCATACGCAGTGAGAATGGCAGCCATGCCGTGACGAACAGCAGCGCCAGCGCCATCCAGGTGGGCCAGTACCTTGGCGCCAGAAAGCGGGAAAAAGAGGGCAGAGTTTGCTTGGCCACGAGCGGCTGACTGACTCGAAAAACGAGAAAGAATTGACGGCCGGGGATTGTAGCAGAAGCCCTCCGGCTCGCCGTTGGCCGAGGGGCCTGTGCTACCATTCCGCCGGTTTTTTACGCTGGAATCTGCCATGAAACTCGACACTCCACGCTTCGACAAGGCCCGTGTGCTGGTGGTCGGAGATGTCATGCTGGACCGCTATTGGCAGGGTGCTACGACACGCATTTCGCCTGAAGCACCGGTGGCTGTGGTGAAAGTGCAGGGCAGCAAGGACAGTCCCGGCGGCGCAGGCAACGTGGCGCTCAACCTCGCGGCACTAGGCGCCGCAGCGTCGTTGGCTGGACTGGTGGGGGAGGATGCCAATGGCCGCGAACTGGAAGCCAGTCTCGGTGCTGCCGGTGTGCTCTGCGACTTCCATCGGGTGGCCGACAAACCCACCATCACCAAGCTACGGGTGATCAGTCGGCACCAGCAGCTGCTTCGTCTTGATTTCGAGGAGCCATTCACGGCGGACGACGCCGCACCGCTCACGGCGCGTCTGCAGGCGCTGCTGCCGCTGGTCGATGCCGTCATCCTGTCGGATTACCGCAAGGGTGCCCTGCATCATGTGCGCGAGCTCATCGCGATTGCCCGGACGCTTCACAAACCTGTGTTAGTCGATCCGAAAGGCGCAGACTTTGGTATCTATCGGGGCGCTAGCGTGCTCAAGCCTAATCTGCACGAGTTCGAGGCCATCGTCGGACGCTGTCGCGGCGAAGACGAACTCGTTGGTCGCGGCCGCCGCCTGCTGCAGGAACTCGAATTGCAGGCGCTGCTCATTACGCGCGGTGAGCATGGCATGACACTGATTCCAGCCGAGGGCCACGAGCAGCACTTCCCCGCCCGCTCGCGGGATGTATTCGATGTGACGGGAGCCGGCGATACCGTGATCGCTGTACTGGCTGCCTCGCTCGCCGCCGGCGTCGCCCTGCCTGAATCCGTCGCCCTTGCCAACATCGCGGCCGGTCTTGCGGTGGCCAAGCTGGGAACGGCAGCCATCAGCGGAGCGGAACTGCGTCGCGAGGTTCAGCGTGACGGAGGCTCCGACCGCGGCGTACTGACACGCGAGCAACTCCTGCTGGCGGTTGCCGATGCGCGCGCTCACGGCGAGCGCATCGTCTTTACCAATGGTTGCTTCGACATCATCCACGCGGGCCATGTCGGCTATCTCAAGGAGGCCCGCAAACTGGGAGATCGGCTGGTCGTGGCCATCAATGACGATGCGTCGGTTAGCCGCCTCAAAGGCAAGGGCAGGCCCATCAACCCGGTCGATCGCCGCATGGCCGTGCTGGCTGGCCTCGAGTCTGTCGACTGGGTGGTGTCGTTCGCCGAGGACACCCCGGAGCGGCTGTTGCAGGACCTCCGCCCCGAGGTACTGGTGAAGGGTGGGGACTATGGCATTGCCGAGGTGGTGGGGTCCGACTTCGTCCATTCCTACGGCGGGGAGGTACTGGTGCTGTCCTTTCTCGACGACTGTTCGACGTCCGCCATCGTCACCAGGATCCGTCAGCAGGGCGCCTGATACCGGCTCGCTGCCTCAGCCCAGAACCTGCAGGGCCTTGGCCACGTTGCTGCGTAGGTGTGTTGTGCGGAGTGTGCCGACGATCAGCGCATGAATGCCGGGAGTTTGCAGGTTGAGTTGCAGGCTCTCCAGTACCAGGTCGCGCGCCGCAGCGCTGCCGGTGTCCACGTGACCACTCATCAGCGCCTTCTTTACCAGCACACCCTTGCCGAGTGCGCTGGCATGTTCCACGACGGCCATGTCCTGCTGCTGCAGGTTGAAGGTCACCATCACGACGTCGAGCAGTTCGGCCGCCAGGCAACCGCCGGCTATCGTCTTGCTGGACATGCCGATGGCTCGCACCAGGCCACGCTGCTGGCAAGTTCGCAACGCCTCCACGCAATCGCTGTGCTGAAGGATGTCTACATCATTGCCGTCGGAATGGATGAGGACCAGGTCGAGATAATCGGTACGCAAGCGTCGCAGGCTACGCTCCACGCTGGTCCGCGTATGGCCAGCACTGAAGTCGAAGCGTGACACGCTGCCGTCGAATTCCTCGCCCACCTTGCTGGTAAGAATCCACTCATGCCGATCCACCAACAGACTGCCGATCCGCTCCTCGCTGCTGCCGTAGGCCGGTGCCGTGTCGAGCAGGTTGATGCCGAGATCACGCGCCACCGCCAGCAACTCGCTGATCTCGGCTGCGCTCGGCAAGTCGAAACCTGACGGGTACTTCACGCCGGTATTGCGGCCGAACTTCACCGTGCCAAGCCCGAGCGCCGAGACCTCTAGACCCGTCGCCCCCAAGGCGCGTCTGAATGGCAGGGTGGCAGTCATCAGGCATCCCAGGGTGCTGTCGCCACGACCGGTGCTGGCAGTCCTTCCAGCGCCGCGCCCTGGCCTCGTGGCAGGACGCCCTGTCGGGCCAATTCCGACAGCACCGCTGCCGCGAGCGCCGGTGCCAGGGTCAGTTTGGTGGGCCAGCAGAAAAGCAGGTTGTCGTGCGCCACGACGTTGTCACGGTCTGGACGGCGGCCACCGGGCTGCTGCGCCTCGGCGCGATCGATGCGGAGCGTACTGAACTCGGCAGTCGTGAAATCACACCAGGGAAACCGCTGGGCCAGACATTGCCGGGCCCGGAGCAGCAGGGTCTCGCTGTCGAGCCTTGCTCCGCTTTCGGCGATTTCACCGCCGAGGTACCAGGCCTGGCGACCGTCGCGGCATGGATGCGTGGTAATGGTCAATTCCGGGGTGGCCGAAAAATCCTGACCCACACAGTGCACGAACAGCGGGTCGCCGAACCGATGCTTGACGATCACCATCTGCAAGGGGCGCCGCTGCATCGTCACCTGAGCCTGCCCGAAGCGCTTTGCCAAAGACTCGTTGCCGGCACCGCCGGTGAATACGAAGCGCTGTGCCTGCAGCCGTTGCCCGCCGGGCAGGTGCAGGCCATCGAGACGTCCTGCTGCATCGGTGACCAAGACCTCGTCGAGTACATCGAGCTGGAATACGCGCCCCTTGGCCAGTCGGGCCAGCGTGTGCAGCAAGGATGGTACGTCGAGCACGATGTCATGCAGGCGATAGAGCGGCCCCTGAATACGCTGGGCCAGGAAGGCGGGGTAGTCGGCGGGCGCGACCGCAGTTACCTTGCTGCTGACCAGTTTGCTGCCGAGGAAGGCGGTCAGGCGCGAGCGCAGGTCTTCACTCGGCCAGAGGTAGTAGTCCGATGACAGAACTCGTGTGCCCCGCAGGTCGAGCTCACCTTCACCGCGCAGGCAACGGGCCCAGTGAGCCGGCATCTCGGCAATGGCCTCCGAGGCACCGGTGAGTCCGCCACCGAGAGCATACTTGAGACCACCGTGGATCATTCCCTGCGAGGCGATGGTCTGCCCTTCACCAAGGGCTTGGCGTTCGAGCAGCACTGCGTCGAACCCTGCCTGCAGCAAACGCTGCAGTAGCCAGAGTCCGGCAATGCCCCCGCCCACGACGACGATGTCTTTCTGCAAAATCATCGACGGTCCCTGTTATGAGCGGTGCGGCGTTGAGACCTCGGGGTGATGAGCGTCGCGCGCCCGATGGGGTGCGCGTCCGCTGCCTACTGCCGCAACCACTGATTGAGGTCGATCACATCCTGCGGGCTCAAGACCCCCGCCGACTGCTTGAGGGTGAGGGTGTCGAGGACGTAGGTAAAGATGGCGTTCGCGTGGTCACGCTGGGCCTGGAACAACAGGCGCTGCGCCAGCACCACGTCAACGATATTGCGGGTCCCGACTTCAGCGCCGACCTGCGTCGCCTCCAGCGAACTCTGCGCGGAGACGATGGCCTGGGCGCGGGCTTCGACGGCCCTGACGTCGGTTTCGACGCTGCGATAGGCGTTGCGGGTGCTCTGCGTGTTGTCACGCCGGGATTTCAGCAGGGCTTCTTCGCTGGCATCCCGCGTGTAGTAGGCCTGACGGGTACGCGCGCGGTTCAGACCGCCTGTATAGAGGGGGATCGAGAAATTGAGGCCGATGCTGGTGCGTTCGCTGGCCAGCGACGGGAAGAAGCTGAAGGGGTTGGCACTTTGGTTCCAGCCGTAGTTGGCGCTGATCTCTACCGTCGGCAGGGTTCGTGCCCGCGCGCTGCGGGCATCTTCCTTTTTCGCCTCGAAGTCGTTCTCGGCGATCTTGATGGCCAGGTTGTTCTGCTGTGCGATGCCTACCCACTCTTCCAGACTGCTGGGGTCCACCGGTGCGATCGGAAAGTCGGGGACGAGTTCTGCCAGGTCCAGATGCTGTTGGCCGGTGATGGCTTCCAGGGCTTCCAGACGCTGGCTGAGATTGTTTTCTTCCACCAGTCGATTGACGGACACCAGATCGGCGTTGGCCTGGGAGTCGTACACGTCGGTGATGGCAACCAGACCCACCTCGAAGCGCTGACGGGTCTGTTCCAGTACTTGGCGGGAAGCCTCTTCTTCGGTCTGCAGGGAGGTGAGGTTGGCTTGCGAGCGCAGCACGTTGAAGTAGGCCGTGGCAACCTTGAGGATCAGAGCCTGTTCGTTCTGGGCCAGGGTGAGCGCGGCGACCTTGTCGTTGAAGACGGCGCTCTGAAAGGCATACCAGGCTTCGAAGTTGAGCAAGGCCTGGCGCAGGTTGACGCCGTAACCCTTGGTGTTGAACCCGTTGGCAAAGGAGTGTGGCTGCAGGCGCAGGCCGGGCACGGCATCGGCGACGCCAGTAGTGTCGCGGGAAGTATTGGCGGTGGCGCTGATGGTCGGCAGCAGGAAGGAGCGGCCCTGCTCGACAGTGGTGTGTGCGGCGTTGTAGCGGGCCCTGGCTTGGCGGATTTCCGGGTCTTTTTGCACAGCCAGATCGAAAATCTGCTTCAAGTCGTCGGCCAGTGTTGCCGCGCTGAACGTGAGTAGGACGGAGGCCAGACCCAGCCCAAGCCGGTGCGGACGGAATTTAGACAACGAGAAAGCCTTCATGGGGAGCTCCATCAATGACTGACCGGTCAGTCAGCGGTACAAAGCGGTTGCATTGTAGCAAACAAACCCTGAATCTGCCGGCCTGATTCAGGTGGGGAGTCACGCATGACAGACACCATGGCGCCCGGATTCGACAGGGCTGCCGTCGAGATTCTCGACAGCGAAATCTGCCATGCAGGCTTTCTCAGAATCGACAGGCTCAAGGTGCGCTGCCGGCGTTACGCCGGTGGATGGTCCGAGCCTTTCTGGCGTGAACTGCTGCGCCGCCCTCCAGGCATCGGGCTGCTCTTGTACGACCCACACCGCGACATGGTGCTGCTGGTCGAACAGTTTCGTCCCGGCTGCCTCGACGATGCCGACAATGGCCCGTGGAGCGTCGAACTGGTGGCCGGCGTGCAGGACCGTGACGAGTCAGAGAAGGACGTCGCCCGCCGCGAAGCCAAGGAGGAAGCGGGGGTTACCGTAGCCGAGCTCCTGCCGATAGGCCGTTATTACAACAGTCCGGGTGGCAGCAACGAGCGACTCAGTCTTTACTGTGCAGCATTCGATGCCACGCAAGCCGGCGGCATTCATGGCGTGAGCGAAGAGCATGAGGATATCCGTACCATCGTCGTGTCGCGGGATCGCGCACTCTCGGCTATCGCAAGTGGCAGGATCAACAATGCCATGAGTATCATCGCCCTGCAGTGGCTACAACTGAACCTCGAGGGCGTTCGCCGGTGCTTGCTTGCCGGCACCGCGGAGTACGCGGCAGGGCAGCTCCCCTCCGCCCAACCCTCCGATCAATCTACCAGCACACCCTGCGCCGAAGGACGCCAGACATGAAGCGCTTGCTCGACCTCAGCTCCCGCATGGCCGTGTGCGACGCCAACTACCTGCGGCTTCGCAAGCTTCTGCCGGATTTCAGTCTGGGGCAGTCGCGCTGCGTCCTGCTGCCGGCGTTCGCCAGCCAGCGTACAGGGGCCACGCACCGTCTGCTGTTGTGTGTTACCGAGTCTTTCCGCTACACGAGCACTGTCGCTCTGACGGTCGAACTCGATGAGCCCGCGCCTGCCTGGTTCCGCAGCCCCCGCCTGCAGGTACGGCTGTACCACGATGCTGGCACGGCCGAAGTCACCGGCTATCAGGACAAGACCCAGTTCAAGGCTGTCTACTCCGAGGACGACCTACCGCGTTTCAACGGCGACGAAAAAAACCAGCTCAACCTCTTCCTCGCCGACTGGCTGATCCTCTGCCTGGAAAGTGGCCTTGGCGAGTCGCTGCTGCCGGACTGTCTCGGCTCGGCTTCGTACCGCGATGGTTAGCGCATGAGCCCACGCAACGCCCATCGACAGCCCACGGTTTTCCGTGTAGTGCAGATCACCGACACCCACCTCTTCGCGGATCCGTCCAAGACGCTGCTTGGCATGAACTGCGAACAGGGCCTGCGGGATGTACTGGCGGAGGTCACCCGCACTGACGATGCGATTGCTGCCTTGTTGATGACTGGTGACGCCTCCCAGGACGGCAGCGAGCGGAGTTACCAAAGACTTTACGAGTTGCTGCAGGCCGTCGGCGCGCGCCAGTACTGGATACCAGGCAATCACGATGAAAGCCGCGTAATGGCGCAGGCGCTGGGTGCCACCAATGGCTGCTTCGAGAGAACAGGGGTCGTCGGCAACTGGCAGGTGGTGCTGCTGGCCAGCAATGTGGCGGAGGCTGTGCACGGCTTTCTGTCACCCGCTGAACTGGAACGGTTGGATACCGCGCTGCGCAACAGTCGGGCAGAGCATGTGCTGGTCTGCCTGCACCATAATCCGGTCCCGGTCGCTGCTACCTGGCTGCAGCATCACGCCCTGCAGAATCCACAGGACCTCTTTGCGGTTCTGGACCGTCATCCCCGGGTGAAACTCGTGCTCTTCGGCCATATCCATCACGAGTTGCGCGCCGTGCGAGGTGCCGTGACCTATCTCGGTGCCCCCTCCACCTGTGTGCAGTTCCATCCACGGCATGCAGACTTCGCACTGGATCGTCGCAATCCCGGTTTTCGCTGGCTGGATCTTCACGCCGACGGCACCTTCGTCAGCGGGGTGCGTCGCGTGCGCCACAAGCACTACTCGGTTGATTTTTCGGGGACCGGTTATTAACCTTGCCGCGTTTTTTCGATGACGGTCCGCAGCATGGATCTGCCATGAGATCCACAGCACAGGTGCCCCCACGGGTTGTCTACTTGCATGGTTTCAACAGCTCTCCGGCCTCGCAGAAAGCTTGTCTCTTTCTCGATTTTTGCAGGCAACGCGGCATCGATGCCGTCGCTCCGGCCCTGCACTTCGATCCTGCCATCGCCATAGGCCAGGCTGAAGCGGCCCTACTCGCAGGAGTCAGGCCCGCCTTGCTGGTGGGCAGCTCGCTCGGAGGGTATTACGCCACCTGGCTTGCCGAGCGGCACGACCTGCGCGCTGCCTTGATCAATCCCGCCGTGGCGCCACACGCCACGCTCGGGCGGCAGTTCCTCGGTCCCCATACCAATCTCTACACGGGCGAGCGTTACGACTTCACCGAAGCACAGGTAGCGACCCTGGCGAAACTTCAGGTCACCGCTCTCAGCAAGCCTTCGAACTTCCTGCTGCTGCTGCAGACCGGAGATGAAGTGCTCGATTACCGGCTGGCCGTGGACTACTACCGTGGTGCCACACAGATCGTCATGGAAGGCGGCAATCATGCCTTCGCAGGCTTTGCCGACGTGTTGCCCGACTTGCTGGCCTTTGCCGGGTTGCAGAGCCACACCGCAAAACAGAACCCACGACAGGAACAGGCATGAGCAAGGAATACAACGCCGGATCCATCGAAGTGTTGAGCGGCCTCGACCCCGTTCGCCGCCGGCCAGGCATGTACACCGATACCAGCCGTCCCAACCATCTCGTCCAGGAAGTCGTCGATAACAGCGTTGACGAGGCCCTTGCAGGGCACGCCCGCCACATCATGGTGACGCTGGAAAAAGATGGCACGGTGGAGGTGGTCGACGACGGTCGCGGCATGCCGGTCGATATCCACCCGGAAGAGAAAGTCAGCGGTGTCGAATTGATCCTGACGCGGCTGCATGCCGGCGGCAAATTTTCCAGCGACAACTACCAGTATTCCGGTGGTCTGCACGGCGTGGGCGTTTCAGTAGTGAACGCCCTGTCGCAGCAGCTCGAAGTGCTGGTGCGGCGCAACGGCAATCTGCACCGCATGATCTTTCGCAACGGGGAGAAGGCGAGCGAGCTGCAGATCATAGACAAGGTCAGTGTGCGCAATACCGGCACGACAGTCCGCTTCCTGCCGGACCCCAAATACTTCGATAGTCCGTCTGTCTCCATCTCCCGCCTGACCCACCTGCTGCGGGCGAAGGCCGTGCTCTGTCCTGGTCTGCGCGTAACCTTCGTCGACAATACCGCCACCGGTGACAAGTCGCGCAGCGAAGAGTGGTACTACGAGGACGGTCTCAGTGATTACCTGAAGCACTGCTGTGGTGCAGCGGAAACCGTGCCTGCCCAGCCTTTCACCGGCTCCATGCAGGGTAATCAGGAAGCCGTCGACTGGGCCGTGTTGTGGCTGCCTGACGGGGGAGAGTTGCTGACCGAAAGCTATGTCAACCTGATCCCGACCGTGCAGGGAGGCACCCACGTCAATGGTTTCCGCACTGGCCTGATCGAAGCCATCAAGGAATTCTGCGAGTTCCGTTCGCTCGTCCCGCGCGGCATCAAGCTGGCGGCTGAAGACATCTGGGATCGCTGCAGCTTCGTGCTGTCATCCAAGATGGTCGAGCCGCAGTTTTCCGGACAGACCAAGGAAAAGCTTTCCTCGCGCCAGTCGGCGGCATTCGTGGGCGGTGTGGTGAAGGATTCATTCAGCCTCTGGCTGAACCAGCACACGGCCGAGGCCGAAAAGATCGCCGAGCTGTGCATCGAACATGCACAGGCCCGGCTAAAGGCCAGCAAGCTGGTCGTGCGCAAGAAAATCACCCAGGGGCCCGCGCTGCCGGGAAAGCTGGCCGACTGCGCTGCATCCGACGTCATGGCCGGTGAGCTCTTCCTGGTGGAGGGCGATTCGGCCGGGGGATCCGCCAAGCAGGCGCGCGACAGGGAAACGCAGGCGATCATGCCGCTGCGAGGCAAGATCCTGAATACCTGGGAGGTGGGCTCGAACGAGATTCTCGCGTCCCAAGAGGTCCACGACATCGCCACGGCCATCGGCGTCGATCCCGGCTCCAGTGACCTCAGCGGACTGCGCTATGGCAAGATCTGCATCCTCGCCGATGCGGACTCCGACGGCCTGCACATTGCCACGCTGCTGAGCGCCCTGTTCATCCGACACTTTCGTGCGGTGGTCGAAGCCGGTCACGTCTTCGTCGCGATGCCGCCCCTGTACCGGATCGATCTCGGCAAGGATGTCTATTACGCACTGGACGAACAGGAAAAGAACGGCATCCTCGATCGTCTGGTCGCCGAACAGCGCCGCGGCAAGCCGAATGTGCAGCGCTTCAAGGGGTTGGGCGAGATGAACCCCCTGCAGCTACGCGAAACCACCATGAACCGCGACACCCGCCGGCTGGTGCAACTCGCCATAGACGATTTCGAAAAGACCTCGGAAATGATGGATATGCTGCTCGCCAAGAAGCGTGCCGGTGATCGCAAGGACTGGCTCGAGCAGAACGGCAACCGGGCCGAGCTGTGAAGCTTGCAGGCCCACTCCCTAACGACGAATACACCCCATGACCCAGACGTCCGTTTTCAATCCCGAGGGCAGCGAGCAGGTTCCGCTGCGAACCTTCGTGGAGCAGGCTTACCTGAACTACTCGATGTACGTCATCAACGATCGTGCGCTGCCGCACATCGGCGATGGCCTCAAGCCCGTGCAACGACGCATCGTCTATGCGATGAGCGAGTTGGGCCTGAAGAACAGTGCCAAGTACAAAAAGTCGGCCCGCACCATCGGTGATGTCATCGGCAAGTACCATCCCCACGGTGATTCGGCTTGTTATGAAGCCATGGTGTTGATGGCCCAACCCTTTTCCTATCGCTACCCTCTGGTGGACGGTCAGGGGAACTGGGGTTCGGCTGACGATCCGAAATCCTTCGCTGCCATGCGCTATACCGAGTCCCGCCTGCAACCATACGCAGATGTACTGCTTGCCGAGCTGGGCCAGAACACGGTCGACTGGAAGCCGAACTTCGATGGCGAACTCGAAGAGCCCATGCTGCTGCCAGCCCGCCTGCCGAACGTGCTGCTCAACGGCGCCAGCGGTATCGCCGTCGGGATGGCGACCGACATCCCGCCGCACAATGCTCGGGAAGTTGCCGCCGCCTGCATCCATTTGCTGGAGAATCCATCGGTCAGTGTCAGCGACCTGATGGCGCACGTGCAGGGACCGGACTTTCCGACGGCAGCCGAGCTCATCACGCCGCGCCGTGAAATTGCTGCGCTCTACGAAAGCGGCCGGGGCATGGTGAGGTGTCGGGCCCTGTACCGTCGTGAAGAAGGCGACATCGTCATCACGGCCTTGCCCTATCAGGTTTCCGGCGCGAAGGTGCTCGAGCAGATTGCGGGGCAGATGCAGAAGAAGAAACTGCCGATGGTCGTCGACCTGCGAGACGAGAGTGACCACGAAAATCCGACTCGTATCGTCATCGTCCTGCGGTCCAACCGTGTGGATGCCGATGCCGTCATGAGTCACCTTTTTACCTGTACCGATCTAGAGAGAAGCTACCGGATCAACCTCAACATGATCGGCAACGATGGACTACCGCGGGTCAAAGGCCTCGTGGAGATCCTGCGTGAGTGGCTGGAGTTCCGTGTGCAGACGGTAACGCGCCGCCTGCAGTATCGTCTCGAGAAGATCACCAACCGCCTCCACATCCTCGAGGCACTGCTGGTGGCTTACCTCAATATCGACGAGGTCATCCACATCATTCGCACCGAAGACAAACCGAAGCCTGTCTTGATGGAACGCTTCTCGCTGACTGACACGCAGGCGGAAGCCATTCTCGAACTCAAGCTACGCAATCTGGCTAAACTCGAGGAGATGGAGATCCGCGGTGAACGCGACTCGCTCGAAAACGAGCGCATACAGCTGCAGCTTACGCTGCAGTCCAAGAGCCGCATGAAAAACCTCATCAAGAAGGAGATCGCCGAGGATGCCAAGACCTATGGAGATGCGCGCCGGACGCCCTTGGTCGAGCGTGCAGAAGCCCAGGCCTTCAGCGATACGGAACTGCTGAGCGTCGAACTGGTGACCGTCGTACTGTCCGAGGCAGGCTGGATCCGTGCTGCCAAAGGTCATGACGTGGATGCCGCTGCGCTGCAGTACAAGGCGGGTGACCGGCTGAAACTGGTTGAACGTGGCCGTAGCAACCAGCAGGTGGTGTTCATGGATTCCACGGGGCGCGCCTATGCATTGCCCGCCCATTCGCTGCCTTCTGCCCGGGGCATGGGTGAGCCGCTGACCGGTCGGCTGAGTCCGCCGTCGGGCGCCACCTTCGAGGGGATGGTGATCGGGGAGCCGGACACCTTGTACTTGCTGGCCAGCGATCGCGGTTACGGCTTCGTGACAGCACTGGAAAATCTGCTGGGCAAGAATCGGGCTGGCAAAGCCGTGCTCAGCCTGCCAGACGGTGCAAGCGTAAAGTCTCCCTGTGCCATCGGTTCCGTAGAAGAGGACGACGTAGTGGCTGTCACGAATGAAGGTCGCCTGCTGATTTTTCGTATCGCCGAGCTGCCGCAGCTGCCGAAAGGTAGGGGTAACAAGATCATTGCTCTGGCTCCAGCCAAGGCGGCGGACGCAGGCGAATTCGTCGCGGGGTATGCCGTGCTTGGTCATGACCAGTCCCTGGTCATCCATAGCGGCAAGCGGTTCCTGAGGCTGACCCGTACTGAACTTGAGCAGTATCGCGGTGAGCGCGGCAGACGTGGCAGCAAGCTGCCGCGAGGTTTTCAGAAAGTCGACCGGGTGGAAATCGAACCCCGTTCGTAGATTCCCAACATCCTGCGGTTTTCCTGCATGCACACAACGTTCGGCATTTCGGCCCTCCGTCCCCACTGCATGGCATTGCTACTGGTGCTGGCAGGCAGTACCGAGGCTGT
>DAIRDB010000009.1:0-38098 GCA_036796405.1 Gammaproteobacteria bacterium
CAACCCCAGCATGCCCCCCAAAACCCTCGCCTTGGGAGAGCGCGCATTTTACACACCCAACTGTGCTACGCAAGCACGGATGCAGTTATTTTTTTTTCCTCGGGAAAGAGGACCACCTCGGGGAGAACTGTCTAACCACTGAGCTCTTGGCGTGCAAGACCCGATAGGCTAAAAGCACGAACACTAACGCTCCGTAAAGAAGCGCGTCAGCAAAGTCCGAGCGCACTATCCAGACAAGGTGAAGAATTGCCAACATGCCGGCAATGTATACAAGTCGATGTAGCGATTTCCAACGACGACCCAGTTGTCTCTGAGCCGTATCGAAAGACGTAGCAGCTAACACCAATAAAATCAGGAAAGACAAAAATCCGACCGTAATATAGGGGCGCTCAACGATCTCCACGCCCAAGTCCGCCCAGTTCAACTGCAGAAGCAGCAAAAGGAAGATTAAAAAGTGGAGCAAGGTATAGAAAAAGGCGTAGAGCCCGATCATCCGTCTCAACCGCCACAACGCAGGCATATTCAAAAGAAAGCGGAGAGGCGTTACAGCTAGAGCGATCACTAGCATCCTGATCGACCACTCCCCGGATACAAGCGCAAGCGTTTTGGCAGGATCCGGTCCCAAACGGCCAAAGTCGCCTATAGCCACCAAATAGGCCTGCCAACCCCACCACAAAGCGGGCAGCAAGCTCAACGAAAAGACCAAGGGTTTAAGTAACTTTGCTGTGGCTACCAACGTCGAATGACCGGGTTCGTTAGGGCCATCAATAGAAACGCCTTAGATCCATACCAGCATAAAGACCAGCGACATCGTCTGCATAGCCATTGAAGGGCAGTGTTGGGACACGTGATGGAATCAAACCTGCGGTAGGGAGCCGGCGCTCCGCTGCCTGGCTCCAACGCGGGTGATCAACCGCAGGGTTGACGTTAGCATAGAAACCATATTCGCTCGGCTGCAAGTCGCTCCAGGTAGTTCGGGGCATATCCTTGCGAAAATTGATCTGAACAATCGACTTTATGCTCTTGAATCCGTACTTCCACGGTACGACAAGTCGTAGGGGAGCGCCATTTTGAGCAGGCAACACGTCACCGTACAACCCTAACGCCAAGATCGATAGCGGGTGCATGGCTTCATCCAAGCGGAGGCCCTCGCGATACGGCCAATCGATGGTCGCAAACCGCGATCCCTGCTCTGGAAACTGCTTCGGATCTACGAGAGTGACGAACTCAACGAACTTTGCGTCAGCGTTGGGCTCAAGCTTCTTGAGAATTTCCCCCAAAGGTACTCCGATCCACGGAATCACCATAGACCAGGCCTCGACGCAGCGTAGGCGATAGACTCGCTCCTCAAGCGCATACGGCTTTATCAAATCCTCGAGAGCAATTTTTCCACGCTTGCCGCATTCTCCGGTTACTTCCACGGACCAGGGATCGACGGAAAAATTTTTTGCACGTGTCGAAGGGTCAGTCTTGTCCGTACCGAATTCATAGAAATTGTTGTAAGTCGAAACATCTTCAAAAGGGGTCAAGCTTTCTTTTGCCAGAAAAGACCCCGTTGCCGCGACAAGAGGTTCTCCCTGTAGTTTTTGCTCAAGCCAGCGTGGCTTGCCTGCCAAATTAAGATCCGTAGCTGAGCGCGCAGCAGAGACCTGTCCATACACAGTTGCGGCGGGGGAAAGCAGTGACACTCCAGCTGGAATGCCCACGCCAAGTCCCATGAAACTCCTGCGACTGTGATAGACGGCCTCAGGAGTAATCTCCGAGGATGGAATATCGAGGGAAGATTTTGTTCGGATAAGCATTAGTCTTGCTCCGCGCAGGTTCGTGACGCTAAAGAAGATCAGGTTGTTGAACTTGGCGGGGCCCCAGCGGTTCGGGGCTTTCGCCGTTTCAGATAGATTGCCATCAATGGACCAGACGCCGCGTAGGTAACCGCCATCAAAAAAAGCATGGTGGGCGGATCCCAAGACACCACGACGATTACAAACACAGTTACGAGAGTCAAGAAGAAGGGCACGGGATTCTTGAAGTCCAACTCCTTGAAACTGTAATAGCGAACGTTAACGACCATAAGAACACCAGCGATTCCTGTGACCACGGCCGCGACGATTGACATTGGCATCGTGACTTCCACGCCAAACGAAGAAAAAGCCCAGACCATGAAGACCACGAGTCCTGCCGCGGATGGGCTTGCCAGTCCAACGAAAAAGCGCTTGTCGGCGGACGCGCGCTGCACATTGAAGCGGGCGAGCCTAAGTGCCGCGCAGGCCACATAGATGAAAGCCACTGTCCAACCGATTTTCCCCAACCCGGACAAGGCCCAACTGAAGGAAATGAGTGCCGGAGCAACCCCAAAGGCCAGCATATCCGACAGCGAATCAAACTCGGCACCAAAGGCACTCTGGGTGTTGGTCAGGCGCGCCACCCGGCCGTCCATTCCATCAAAGAACATTGCCACCACGCTGGCGATGCAAGCGCTGTGGAAGTCACCACCCATCCCGGCGATTACTGCATAGAACCCGGCGAACAATGCCCCGGTCGTGAGCAAGTTTGGCAGGAGGTAAATGCCTTTTCGTCGCACTTGTTTGCCATTTTGTGAAACGACCTCCTCGTGTTCATCAATGAGCGCATTGTCGGCTGGCAATTCATTGTGAGAATCGGTTGGTTGCTCACCGGAATTGGAATCTTCTGTCATGCGTGCCTCTGAGTCGCTGGATGCTTCATTATACCGACTTGCCGGCACGAATTGAGCTTGCGGCTGTCGCCCACAGGGCTGCAATCAGAGGATTTCCAAGTTTTCTTTTCAGGACGCAGAGACCAATCGAGAAGGGCGCCATTCCATGCTGCAGAGGCAGTTGCTGCACTCTGTCAGCCAATGGACTGTTCTCAAGGACGATCCCGGGAACCAATCCTACGCCCAGCCCCAGACCCACCATGCTGACGATTGCCTCATGCCCCGCCACCTGCGAGTAAATCTGCGGCTTGACTCCTTGCTCGCGGAACCAGCGATCTGCGCGCTCCCGAACAAGCCCGCGCTCGGAGAGGATGAGAGGGACCCCGCTCCAGTCTGGCGTTATGCCGTCACGGAATTCAGGCAATCCGAGACGATTGTTTCTCGGTGCGATGAACACTAGCGGAGTCTGAGTCAGCGGCTGTACTGCAAAAACAGGCGAGACTCTGGATGGCAAAGCGGCAATAGCGATGTCTTCTCTTCCAGCTTTTATTCTCTCCAGTGCCTCCGCAGAGTCCCCCGTGTGCAACTTGATCTCGATGCCGGGATGCTGGTGACACAACTCCCCCAGCAACTCGTCCAGAAAACTGTAACTTGCAGTCACTGAACAAAAGAGACTCAGTTCACCTTCTAGCTGAGTGGAACTGTTTTGCAAGGAATGCCGAAACGAAGCCCAGCCGGCCATGGTGTGCTCAGCAAAACGTAGAAAAGCCTTTCCGGCATCGGTAAGCCTTACATGGCGACTGTCTCGCTCGAATAGCGGCTCTCCTACCTCCTGCTCGAACCTCTGGATAACCCTGCTCAACCTTGATGGCACGACATGGCAGGCAACACTCGTCTTGGCGAAGCTCAAGCTGTTGGACAGGTGCAAAAAAAGTTCCAGATTACGGAGATTCATGGTCATTACATTGCATTTTTCAGAATGAATACTTGCAGTAATTTCATTTTACGCAACGAGCAGGCGGGAATACCATGGCCACCGTCATCAGAACGCTACCGAGGAACATGCATGAACTACTTCAATACACTGCCGCTCCGTCTAAAGCTTGACCAGCTGGGCAAGTGCCGCTTCATGGACAAAGCTGAGTTTGCACATGGCGTAGAGCGTCTGCGCGGCAGAAAGATAGTGATACTCGGCTGTGGCGCTCAGGGGCTCAATCAAGGTCTCAATATGCGAGACAGCGGTCTCGACATCGCCTATGCACTGCGCGAGGACGCCATCGCCCAAAAGCGGCAGTCGTGGAAAAGTGCGACCGAAAACGCCTTCAAGGTCGGCACCTTCGAAGAGCTGATTCCTTCGGCAGACCTGGTGCTGAACCTTACTCCTGACAAGCAACACACAGGGGTCATCAAGAAGGTGATGCCATTGATGAAGCAGGGTTCCTGCCTAGCCTACTCGCATGGTTTCAACATTGTTGAGGAAGGCATGCAGATCCGTAAGGACATCACGGTCATCATGGTAGCGCCCAAATGTCCGGGCACAGAGGTCCGTGAGGAGTACAAACGCGGCTTTGGCGTTCCGACTCTGATTGCGGTCCACCGGGAGAATGACCCACAAGGTGATGGCATCGAGATTGCCAAAGCCTACGCTGCAGCAACGGGTGGACATCGTGCAGGCGTGCTGGAATCCTCTTTCGTCGCCGAGGTGAAGTCCGACCTGATGGGTGAGCAGACGATTTTGTGCGGCATGCTGCAAACCGGCTCGATTCTCTGTTACGACCTAATGGTTGCTCAGGGGATCCAGAGCGCTTATGCGTGCAAACTGGTGCAGCATGGCTGGGAAACGATTTCGGAGGGACTGAAGCAGGGCGGCATCACCAATATGATGGATCGACTCTCCAATCCGGCCAAGATTCGTGCCTACCAACTTGGGGAGGAATTGAAGTCCCTGCTGCGCCCGCTTTTCGAGAAACACATGGATGACATCATGGAGGGTCGCTTCTCCGAGGGCATGATGGCGGACTGGGCGGACAATGATCGCAAGTTGCTTACCTGGCGAGAGGAGACTGGCAAGACGGCCTTTGAACTCGCCTCCAAGGACTCAGCCGGCGAAATCAGTGAACAGGACTACTATGACAAGGGCCTTCTCATGGTGGCCATGATCAAAGCCGGTGTAGAGCTGTGCTTCGAAACACTAGTTGCCGCGGGTGTCGTCGCTGAATCGGCCTACTATGAATCGCTGCACGAAGTTCCGCTGATTGCGAACCTGATTGGACGCAAGAAACTCTACGAGATGAACAAAGTCATATCAGATACCGCGGAATATGGATGCTACCTTTTCTCACACGCTGCTGTGCCCCTGCTCAAGCCGTTCATGGCGAAGCTCGATTCCAGCGTAATCGGCAAAGGTCTCGCGTTGAAGGATTACGGTGTGGATGATCGCGAATTGATCGCGGTCAACAGTGCCATCCGCAGGCACTCCGTCGAAAAGGTCGGGGAGTTGCTACGAGGCCACATGACCGACATGAAGAAGGTGGTCTGAAAGTATCGACGGCAGCCCGACTTGATGGCAGGTGCGGACTCGCACCTGCTCCCTTCAAGACCATCATTTCATCCTTCCACTAATAAAAAAGCCAAGCTTTTTGGCTTGGCTTTATCTATCCCATTGCAGATCGGTAATCTACAGCAGTTTTTTAGTTGTCGTGTACTGCCCTCTTTTATTCGCTGAACCGACTCTCAGAACGTTGAGAAAGTCAGACTCCGCTGCCGCTCACTACGATGCTTACTGCGTCACTGAAGGCTTGCTTTGCTGGCTAAGCAACTTCTTTCAGCTTCAATCTTTCAGCTTCTAGATCAAGCCAACTCAACTGCTTCGGAGTTGACGGCAGCGGCTAATCAGCGCTTAGAGGCTGAGTACCTTTTCCCCTCTTGCTATACCCGAAACACCGGTCCGAACTACTTCGAGAATTGGCGTGCCTGCCAATGCACCGATGAAACCATCAAGTTTTTCGCTGGTCCCAGTGACCTGAATGGTATACATGGTCGGAGTTATGTCAACCACGACGCCACGGAAGATGTCAGCAACCCGCTTGACCTCGGCGCGCTGTGCGCCCGTGGCTTTCACCTTGATTAACATCAACTCGCGCTCGATATGATTGCCTTCGGTCAAGTCCACCAATTTGGTGACATCCACCAATTTGTTCAGATGTTTGATGATCTGCTCGATTTTGCGATCGTCGCCCACCGTCGTGAGCGTGAGCCTCGACAGCGTCGGGTCGTCAGTCGGTGCAACCGTCAGTGAATTGATGTTGTAGTTTCGTTGGGAAAACAGACCCACGACTCGCGACAGCGCACCTGGCTGATTCTCCATAAGGACGGAAATGATACGTCTCATGCTCAGGTCCTCTCAGTCTTGCTCAGGTACATTTCACTCATGGCACCGCCACGAATTGCCATCGGATAAACGTGCTCCTCACGGTCCACGGCGATATCAATGAAGACCAATCGGTCTTTCATCGCAAAAGCCTGCTGCAACTTTTCCTTGAGTTCGCTGATTTTTTCGATCCTGATTCCGACGTGGCCATAGGCTTCGGCAAGCTTCACGAAATCCGGCAGCGAGTCTGCATAGGTACTGTGGGAGTGACGACCACCGTACTGCATGTCCTGCCACTGCTTGACCATTCCCAAGGCCTCATTGTTCAGATTCACGATCTTTACCGGCAGAGCGAACTGCTTGCAGGTTGCCAGCTCCTGAATGTTCATCTGGATGGAGCCCTCGCCGGTCACGCAGACCACCGTGGCTTCGGGAAACGCAAGCTGAACACCCATCGCAGCCGGCAGACCAAAGCCCATGGTGCCGAGACCACCGGAGTTGATCCAACGACGCGGTTTGTTGAAATGGTAGTACTGGGCGGCAAACATCTGGTGCTGACCCACGTCGGAGGTAACGTAGGCATCTCCTCGGGTCACGTCGTAGACGGCTTGGACCGCCTGCTGCGGCTTTATGATCTCGTCATCACCCGGTACCACCTTCAGGCAGTCCCGCTGGCGCCAGTGAGTGATGCGCGCCCACCAGGCTGCAAGGGCAGCACTGTCGATGCGCGACTTGCCCACCTCGACGAGATCCAGCATCTCACGCAAGACGGGTACAACGGGACCCACGATAGGCACATGGGCCGTGACCGTCTTCGAGATCGATGCCGGATCGATATCGACATGTAGGATGGTGGCATCCGGGCAGAACTTCCGGACATCGGAATTGGTGACCCGATCATCGAAACGAGCACCTATCGCCAATATCACGTCGGACTCGTGCATGGTCATGTTGGCTTCATAGGTGCCGTGCATACCAAGCATGCCCAGAAACAAGGGGTCGGGGGCCGGGTAGGCACCGAGGCCCATCAGGGTATTTGTGACAGGATAGCCAAGCTTGCGCACGAGCGTGGTCAGCAGCTCCGCGCCCTCGCCCTGGATCACACCACCCCCGGTATAGATGATGGGGCGTTTGGCGGACAGCAGAATCTCGACCGCCTTCTTGATCTGGCCACCGTGACCTTTTGCTGGAGGCACGTAAGAGCGAATCTTCACGGACTCGGGATAGACATACTCGAACTTTGCACTGGGGTCGGTGACATCCTTCGGAATGTCGATGACAACCGGGCCCGGACGCCCCGTCGTCGCAATGAAGAAGGCCTTCTTGACGATGGCCGGAATGTCCTGGGGATTCTGGACCATGAAACTATGCTTAACGATCGGCCGCGATACGCCGATCATGTCGGTTTCCTGGAAGGCATCGGTGCCCAGTGAATCGCGAGGAACGTTCCCCGATATGACGATGAGCGGAATGGAATCCATGTAAGCGGTGGCAATGCCGGTGATGGCATTGGTGGCCCCGGGACCGGAGGTCACGAGCACTACGCCAGGCTTGCCAGTGGCACGGGCATAACCATCCGCGGCGTGCGTTGCCGCTTGTTCGTGCCGCACCAGAATATGCTCCACCTTATCCTGCGTGAAGATCGCATCGTAGATATGCAGAGCCGCCCCGCCGGGGTAGCCAAAAATGAACTCCACACCTTCGTCGTGCAGAGCCCTGAGTAACATTTCACCACCGCTGAGCAGTGCCATGAGCGAATTCCTCCAAAAAGGTCCTGGGGGCCAGCGCGTCGGTCTGGCCGAAAAACCACAAAACCATCGGCACCGCAGGAGCACGGTGTTCTGGTAAGTGCGGATCGGAGCGATTGCGGGCCAACTGAAAACAGGTTCTGGTTGAACCAGTGACCCTTGGCGTGATGCGCCAGAGGAAGAATCCGAGGCGATACAAGAAGTACCGAAGATTCAAGAGGGTCGTTGACTGCAACTGGCGGTTGTCCGCCAGTGCGTGGCTCTCTCGCAAACGTCTACGCAACCTGCCGCAGAAGTCGTTACGGAAAATGGCTGAAGGGTAATCGGCCGTTCCACACGCCAAGCGGGCGCCAGACTAGCGACAGGCCAACCAAGCTGTCAAGGCCGCAGCGGGCATGGAATCAGCCCTGGGGAACTCCGGCCGCCTCCGCAAAGCGCTCAGCGCTTTCCATGATGCGCAGGACGTTGCCTCCCCACAGAGCGGCAAGATCCTGCTCGGAATAGCCGCGACGCAGCAATTCCAAGGTGACGTTGAAGGTTTCCGCGGCATGGTTCCAACCCACCACACCGCCACCTCCACCGAAGTCTGAGGAGATACCCACGTGTTCAATACCGACTTTACGGACGGCATGGTCGATATGGTCGGCGAAATCCGCGACAGTAGCGGCGCCGCCCTGCTTCAAATAGCTGGCGAAGGCAACGATCTGAATGACACCGCCATTCTCCTTGAGCGCTGCCAACTGCTCATCATCCATGTTGCGGGCGTGGCTGAAGACACCGGAGACACTGGAGTGGGAGGCGATTACAGGCACCTTCGAACGCTGGGTGGCTTGCAGCATGGTTGCCTTGGAAACGTGGGAAACGTCCACCAGTATGCCAACCCTGTTGAGTTCATCGACGACGGCTCGCCCGAAGTCACTCAAGCCACCATGTTCGCTGGGTCCTGCATCGCCAAACTCCTGACGAGCCTGTGCCGAGTCACCAATATCGTTGTGACCGTTGTGCACCAAGGTCATGTAGCGCGCTCCGCGCTGGCGAAAATCCGCCAGCAAGGCGAGTTCCTTGCCAATCGCAAAGCCATTCTCGATGCCGATCAGTGCCACCAGCTTACCCTGACCATGAATTTGCCTGGCCTCGGCGGCTGTCGTCGCAAGCCCTATGCGTTCCGGATACAACGCCACCATGCGGTGAATGGCATCGAATTTGGCCAGTGCATCGGCACGCGCCTTCAGTGTGTTCTCTGGCGTACGCGCTGCCTGACCCACGTAAACGATGAAAAAGCCGGCGTCGAGGCCTCCCTGCTGCATACCATCCAGCGTTACCTGCGCCTCTGCATGATCTGCTGGCATGTAAGCGCTGGTGGCGAAGTCCAGATCGATGTCGTCGTGGGTGTCGATGGTAAAGACCCGCTCATGCACGGCTCGGGCCAGCGCCTCGTCGACATCGGCCGCGAACAGGGAACAGGACCAAGCAGCCAAAACAGCGGCCAGTGACAGCGAACAGCGGAACTGCATCGATAAACTCCAGCGCCTGAGGGCAATCGCCTCAGTGCGTCATCGCATAAATCACGTAATTGACCGCAAAGCGGTAGGCCATCGCCGTCATGTTTTCTGGATAGTCGGGCGTATCGGCATGCTCCCAGGCATCACCGAGATCCATGTTGTGGTTGATCGCCATCATGAGCCGCCCCTGATCGTCATAGACCCCTTTCCAGGTAGGGGTGACGCCGTCCCGTTCGTAGGTCACTCCGTTGTAGAGCGCGGCAAGACCGGGGATCTGGATTCTCTCGTCGAGGTCGTAGAGGGCGTGCAGCACTTCGTCACCATCTTCTATATCCACGACTGGCCGATCAGGGAAAACTTTTTGCAGCGATGACATGAAACCAGCCCATTCCTGGGAACCGTGGAAATCATCCACGATGAGAAAGCCGCCCTTGAGCAGATACTCCCGCAGGATGGCTGCCTCCTCCGGGCTCAATCGCCAGTAGCCGACTTCCACGGCATAGAGGAACGGATAGTCGAAGACATTGTCTTCATTGAGATTGATGAAATGGCTACCGGCACCGCTGTACAGGCTCACGGACTGACCATCCACCAGCGTGAGTCTGAGCAGTCCCTCCATGAAAAAATGCTCTGCTTCAGGCATGTCGGTGGTCCAGCTGCGCCCTCTGCCGGCATAGCGGTCGCTGTAGCCATCACCACCGTAGATCAGGCGGGCAAAATTGAATTCCGCACCATCGGCATCGGCCGGAACATCGCCCTGCAGCGAGGCGGAGTCACGAAAGGGAAAGCGCTGGGCCAGGGCGAAACCGGACAGCAACAGCAATGCCGCCACCATCATCTTGCCCGGCCTGAAATTGCCTCGCTTCATGTGCTCACCGCTCGGTTGGAGAGGTCAAGACTATAAACCACTCAAAACCGCAGCGTGTAATTGAATTTCAGGGACACGTCGGCGGTGGTGGACGTGAAGTCATTGTCCTTGTCCAGGTCGTTCATGCCGTAGTTGAACACGAGGAATGCCTCACGGCCAGCCTCCGGGATCCAGTGCAGGCGGCTGTTGAAGCCCAGCACTTCCGACACATTGTCGTACTGGAACAGAGTGGTCCACGACAGCGTGTTGGAAAAAGCCAGTTGGGTCTGCAACGTGAACAAACGGACGGTAAAGTTGCCGTAGGGCAACTTGATGGCATTTTCCGTGTAGCTGGCCCCAAAACCATAGCGGGCCGTCGGTCGCCAATTCAGGTCCACACCACGCTGCATCCGCTCTCCGTCATAGTACTCGCCGAAGCGGGTCGACAAACGGCCACTCAGCTTGCGCTGATTGGCCATGTCCAAGCCGATCAATACTTCATCAAATTGATAGCTGCCTGCTGGCAAGACGGTGCGGCGACGCCCATCGGAGGAACGGTTGATCGTGAAAGGCACTCGCAACACCTCTTCATTGCGAATGAGACGGGCGAACATCGCATCGCCGTAATTCGTGTTGTTGGTCAACCGAATGCCGTAGTTCTGGTTGTTGAGGGTGCCCGTATCGAGATAGTTGGCACGGTAGCCGTCGAAACCCACGTAGGTGGAGCGGAGAAGCGCACCCGGTCGGAAAAACCGCCGGTAGCCGAAATCCAGCGCGTGCTCATCCATGTCTGACTGGTTCACGAACCCCACGGCAGGGTTGAAGTTCTTTTCCACGCGCTTGTAGTTGTAGGCAGCGCGCCAGCCCTGACTGGCCGGATAAGCCATGCCGACACCCCAGGCCGCATTGTCGTTTCGCAGCAATTGGCTGTCGGACTGCTGATAGTAGGCGACTCCCTGCAAGGTCTGTCCGCCCGGCAGTTTCGAATTGCGGTAACGGAAATCCACACCCGTCATGCTGTTGTCCAGATTCGACTGCGGGTCTCCATAGGTCGTGATCACACCGAGCTGGGATTCGGACAGGACGTTGAGCACGGCGCGGCCGACGAAGATGTCCCGGCTATCGAGACGGGTAGCTACATCTTCGTCCTGCCGGATCACCAGCGACCCGACGTTCCAGTCGCCGATGCGGCCGCTGATCTTGCCACCCATGTTGATGCCCACTGGCGCGCCTCGGGCACTGAGACCGATCCTTCGAGAGAAAAACGGCCGGGCATTCTGTGCGGCCGCGTTGGGCACCGCCGGGTTGCCGCTGCTGCCCCCGCCGCCACCCTGATTGAAACCGCTGGTGCCGATCAGACCAAATTCAAAAATGTCTGCCTCCCGGATGAAAAAATCCCGTTGCTCGGGAAAGAAAAGATTGAAGCGTGTCAAATTGACCTGGCGACCATCCACCTCGGCCGCCGAAAAATCCGTGTTGACGGTGAGCGAGGCATTCAGCTGCGGGGTCAGCCGGTAGTAGACGTCGATCTGCGGCTCGTAATTCTGTGCCGAGGTGCTGGCGGGTCCGTACACACGGTTGGCGCGCAGTGCCATCGAAGGAACGACGTCGAGGCCGATTCCCTGGTTCATACCCGAGAGTCCCGTGATGGTGCCTGCCACCCCCGGATTGACCTGTCGATTGCGGGACACCCAGGCGATGCTCTCGTTGTTGCGGCGAATGGCACGCCGGAAATTGATGCCCCAGGTATCGGAATCCGGATTGAAAGCAATCGTCTGGAAGGGAATACGCATCTCGCTGTACCAGCCATTTTCAGTGCGCTGCGCATCGGCCTGCCAGATACCGTCCCAATTGCCCTCGATTTCGGTGACATTCTGGAACAGGCCTTCCCAGCGCACGCCGTTGACATTGACCTCGAAGCGGTAGCCACTGCGGCGGTCGAGGTATGGATCGAGGATCAAGGCAAAAATGTCGTCACTGTTGAGCCCTTGCCCCTGCCGCAGCACGTTGGCAGAGATCTTCGACATGTCGGGCTCTTCGAAGAAACTCGCGACGAAGAGGGCGTCTTCCGTGAAATAGATCCACACGTGGCTTTTCTGGGTAGGCTCGACGTACTCCAGTGGCTCGTATTGGTGAAAATCCTCGATCAGCAGGGCCTCGCGCCAGACAGCCTCATCCATCACGCCATCGATGCGCGCTGCTTGCTGGAGTTTGGGAATAACGATGCTCTTGGACCCGTCACTGCCCAAACTGAGATCGGCAGCCCGTGCCAACTCCGCACCGGCCCAACCGACCACAGTGAACACGGCGGACAGAAAGGCACCGGCAAGGCGGGCTGGTCGGGCAAGCGCGACGGTCACTGGGGATTCCGCTGGGACAAAGGATGGCAACGATTGTAGAGAGCATCACACGGCGTCCACGGCAGACGCAGGCAATTCCATCGATTTTGCACAAACCTGCGAGCAGGCTACGCAGCCGAACCTGCCCCTGCCCTGCCCCCCTTACAGTAAAGCGTCGATCCTGTCTTCCAACTCGCCGGACTCCAGCAGGTCGGAGTAGTAGGTAGTCGGGTCGCAGCTGTCATGCTCGACCAGCGTCAGGTAGTCGTCACGGGCCGACCCTCGGCGACGGACCAAGGGCTGCGTGTAGTAATCGTCGTAGATGACCATTTCCCGGTCCATCGACAGACGGTCAGCTGCAAAGCTGTATCGCTCCACGATGCGTGTGTTGGCCCCTCCTTTCATCGGCAGTCCTGAGCCATCCAACCAACCTCCGAGCAGATGCGTGGTTTCGATCACCAACTCCTCGCCCTCCCAGTGACCGACCGAGTAACCCATGGGGCGATCGGGATAATCGGCCGGTGGGGTACGGCCATCCATCCAGATGCGTCGTGGCGTGTTGTGCTCGATGTAAACGAACTCGTAGAGCAAGCCGCCATCGATGATTTCCATGTCATAGGGGGCACCGAAGATGCGTGGCAGCCCCGGCGCCACGCAGCGGAGCGAGTAATCATCGTGGTGCACGGTCTTTTCGAAGAGCGCCTTGCCCTCCGGGGTAAACGGTGTGGGCTTGGGCTCGAGATCATCGACGGTCACCCGAAATTTGTAGCTGTTGCGCCAGGCACCGCTGATGTCGAAGGGCGCGGAAGCATTCACTTTGGCATAACCGTAGTTCTTGCCTGGCGTGGCATGGACCTGCTGGGGATCGCGGCGCACGAGGTCACGCGGCGGAAAGGCGCTGCCATCCGCCTTGGTGACACCTTCGATGAAAAGCTTTCTGGCACCATCGCGACCGAGAGAGCCGCGCACCGTGATTTCGTCACCGGGCTGCAGAAAGCCCTCGGTCCAGCCGCCATTGGCAAGCGTCGTCACGCTCGATCCCTGCAGCTCCCACAGTTCCTTGCTGCCGTCGGCTGCCGTTACTTCGACCTGATAACGCGGGTGGGGATTGGCGAAGCGACCACTCTTGACCACACCGTGTATCTCGCCCTTGCGTTCCTCGAATTCGGCACTGAACGAGTGATGGGCCTGCACGGCCGTTGCTCCGAATAGTGCCACGCAGAGTGTAGTGACGACCAAAGTGTCCTGCAGATTCATGATGATCTCCCTCGTTTTATCCAGTCTCATTTGGACCCTCCAGTATTGCGGGAGACGGCGGCCGTAACCTCGCCGCCATTATAGAGAGGCGTCGACACGCCGCCAGCCTGCCTCGGCTATACTGCCGGGCAAAAATTCGGCGTGCCCGCAGCGGACGCCCCAGAGCACCCATGAAACGATTCGTACGCTTGATGTTTTTCTGGTTGGGACCCGTGGTGGTGGCCGCTGTCAGCGGTTGGCTCTACCTGCAGGGAGGCCGCATCATTACCACGGACAATGCCTACATCAAGGCGGAACTCACCAGCATCAGCAGCGAACTAGGCGGGCGGGTCGTGGAGGTGCTGGTCAGCGACAACCAGAGGATAGAGCAGGGTCAACTGCTGTTTCGTATCGACGATGAGGCCTATCGGCTGGCCTTGGCGCGCGCGGAGGCCAACCTCCTCAAGGTGCGCAGCAACATCGAAAGCCTCAAGGCGGACTTCCTCAACAAGCAGGCCGACATCGCCAAGGCCGAGGGGGAGCAGGTTTTCTTCCACAAGGAAGCTGAAAGACTGCAACGTCTGGCGGCGTCCGAGTCACTGCCGGTCATCCAGATCGATGCCGCCGTACACAAGGCCCAGACAGCGGACAATGAAGTAGCCGTGGCACGGCAGGCGCTGGAAGTGGTGCGAGCCAAGCTGGTCAGCCCCTCCTTGCCGGTAGAACAGCATCCGGACTACCAACTCGCGCTGGCCGAGCGCAACAAGGCAGCCTTGGACCTGTCACGGGTCGCGGTGGAGGCAGCCCGCGGCGGCGTACTGGCCAATTTCGGCGTGAAGGTCGGTGAAGTGGTCAACGCCAGCGTGCCGGTCGGCAGCATCGTTGACGACAGCCGCTTCTGGGTGGAGGCCAACTTCAAGGAAACCGACCTCACCTACCTGCGTACCGGTCAAGCAGCCACCTTGCATGTCGATGCCTATCCGGACCTCGAGTGGCGCGGCAGCGTAACGGTCATGACACCGGGAACCGGTGCCGAATTTTCCCTGCTGCCGGCCCAGAACAGTTCGGGCAACTGGGTCAAGGTTGTCCAGCGCCTCAACGTCAAGCTGAGCATGGAGCCGCTGGCGCAGCAGCCCGCACTGGCGGCGGGCATGAGTGTGGTGGTCGAGGTCGACACGGGTCACCAGCGGCAGCTGCCCTGGTAAGCCATGCTGCCTGCGGCCGGCCTGGCGCCGGGCAAGAAACAGATCGTCACTGCAGCGGTGATGCTGGCAACGATCATTCAGGTGCTGGATACCACCATCGCCAACGTGGCATTGCCCCACATGATGGGCAGCCTGATGGCGACGCAAGATCAGGTCTCGTGGGTGCTGACGTCCTACATCGTGGCGTCGGCAATCATGACGCTGCCGACCGGCTGGCTGGCCGGGCGATTTGGCCGCAAGACCATTCTGCTGATCTCGGTGGCAGGGTTCACGCTGACTTCGGTGCTGTGTGGTCTCGCTGCCTCGCTGGACCAGATGGTGCTGTTTCGTGTGCTGCAGGGCGTATTCGGCGCTGCGCTCGTGCCGCTTTCCCAATCCACGTTACTGGACATCAACGAACGCAAGGATCATCCCAAGGCGATGGCGGTGTGGGGCATGGGCGTCATGCTGGGACCTATCGTCGGCCCATCCCTGGGCGGCTACCTCACCGAGTTCTACACCTGGCGCTACGTGTTCTACATCAACCTGCCGCTCGGCATTTTTTCGCTGCTCGGACTGCTCCTGTACCTGCCGGAAGGCCAGAAGTCAGATCGACCTTTCGACAAACTGGGTTTCCTGACTCTCAGTCTCTGCATCGCCTGCCTGCAACTGATCATGGACCGCGGGGAATCGCAGGACTGGCTGGACTCCACCGAGATCAGGATCTACGTGGCGCTGCTGCTGGCGGCGCTGTGGATGTACCTCGTCCACACTTTTCACGCTCCCCATCCGTTTCTTTCGCCGGGCATGCTGAGGGACAAAAATCTGCGACTCGGCCTGTTCTTCATGCTGGTCGTCGGGATGATCCTGCTGGGTACCATGGCACTGATGCCGCCATTCATGCAGAACCTGATGGGTTACAGCGTGCTGGACGTCGGTCTGATTCTGGCGCCGCGCGGCTGCGGAACCTTGCTGGCCATGATGATCGTGAGTCGGGTGGCGACGCGCATGGACCAGCGCTGGCTCATTCTGGGTGGGCTGCTGCTTACGGCGGCGGCGCTGCACATGATGCGCGACTTCTCCACCTTCGTGCCGGCCTCTGACATCGTGCTGAGCGGCCTGATCCAGGGCTTTGGTCTCGGCTTCGTCTTCATTCCGCTCAGCACCGTTTCCTACACCACGCTGGACCCCAGGTACCGGGCAGAGGCGGCCAGCCTCTTCAGCCTGATCCGCAACATGGGTAGCAGCCTGGGAGTGTCGGCGGCCTTCCTGCTACTGACGCGCAGCACAGCCACGCAGCACGCCTACCTGAGTGAGGCCATCACGGCCGAGGCGCTGCTGCCGACGCTGCCGGTCACACCGGAGCAGTTCGGTCTGGGCGCCAGTGCGCCCCTGCAGTTGCTGGATCTCGAAATCACCAGGCAGGCCATGACCATCGGCTACCTGAACGACTTCACCTTGATGATGTGGGTGGTGCTTGCCTTGGTCCCCTTGGTCTTCGTGCTCTCAGGCAACCGTCCGAGCCACGCCGCCAAGGCCTAGACGGGCAACGGGAACAGCCGGACTCACGCCCGAACTTCCCACGCAAGCGCCGGCCTCGCCGCCGACCGCGCAGCAGTCTCGCCGAATGGCACGCAGCTTGCTTCTGCCAGACGACTGGCATTCGGAGCATCCCCCATGACTATGCACAGCGGCCTCGTGTCGCGAACAGGCAAGCCGACCTCGGAAACGGTGCTGGCGGCAATCCGTCAGGCCAGCGCCAGGACCGGAGTGGACTTTGGGTACCTGCTGCAAAATGCCCGCACCGAAAGCGGCCTCGACAGCAGGGCGAAGGCTGATACCTCATCGGCGCAGGGGCTTTTCCAGTTCGTGGAAAGCACGTGGCTGGAGCAGATCGACAAACACGGGGCAGAGCATGGTTTGCAGCAGGCGGCCGAGGCCGTGACGCGTGATGCCAAAGGCAATCCCGTTGTCGCAGACCCGGGTTTACGCGGCCAAATCCTCGCCCTGCGCAACGATCCGCGCATCGCGGCCCTGATGGCCGCCGAACTGGCGCAGGACAACAAGGCCGGTCTCGAAAACGCCTTGCAGCGAGAGGTAAACAACACCGAGCTGTATCTGGCGCACTTTCTCGGCACTGGTGGTGCGACCCGACTCCTGAGCCAGCGGGATGCTGCTCCGCAGTCGGGAGCTGCACAGTGGCTACCTGAAGCGGCGCAGAGCAATCAGCACGTATTCTTCGCCAAAGGCCGCCCCGTGACGGTCGATCAGCTCTACCAACGCTTTGCGGCAAAGTTCGGCGAGGCAGACGGCATGCCAGCCATTGCCGCCCCTGCCCCTGCGGCGGCAAAAATTGCCGCTGTGTACGGTCAATCCCTGCCTGCACCCCCCAGCGTTGTCGGAAACCTGGGCCCTGCTGTCCCGGCCTATCGGGCCATGACAGCACTCGCAGAAGCCGGCCAACAGCAGCTCACCGAGTTAGCCTACGCTTTGCTGCGGACTCTCAGCGTCCCCAACGAAGAAAGTCAGGAAACTGCACTCAACGCGCTCGTTTGCTGAAGGCGATGTCCTGACCAACCAGGCTGACCACGATAGTGCTGCCGGGCGGGTACTGGCCTTTCAGCACTTCCTGGGCAAGGGGATTTTCAAGCCACTGCTGGATCGCGCGCTTGAGTGGACGAGCCCCGTATACCGGATCGAACCCGAGAGCGGCGAGCTTGTCGAGCACGCCGTCCTGCAGCTGCAGCTGCAAGTCGAGGTCGGCCAGGCGCTGCTTGAGCAACCCGATCTGGATCTCGGCAATACCGCGCATCTGGGCCTGCTGAAGCGGGTGAAAGACCACGACCTCGTCGATACGGTTGATGAATTCCGGGCGGAAGTGCCGGCCAACCACCGGCATGACCGCCGCCTTAACCTGCTCCTGGGTGACACTGTCGCTGCCATCCTGCATGAGGTCCATGATGCGATCGGAACCGAGATTGGACGTCATGACGACCACAGTGTTGCGAAAGTCGACCGTACGCCCGTGACCGTCGGTCAGGCGACCATCATCGAGCACCTGCAGCAGCACGTTGAAGACGTCCGGGTGTGCCTTTTCAACCTCATCGAGCAGCAACACGGCGTAGGGCCGTCGTCGTACCGCTTCGGTCAGGTAACCGCCCTCTTCATAACCGACGTAGCCCGGCGGGGCTCCGATCAGCCGGGCCACGGAGTGCTGCTCCATGAACTCGCTCATGTCGATGCGCACCATGGCGTCTTCCGTGTCGAACAGGAAGGCTGCCAGCGCCTTGCAAAGCTCGGTCTTGCCCACGCCGGTGGGTCCGAGAAACAGGAAGGAGCCGTTGGGACGACGCGGGTCAGCCAGACCCGAGCGTGAGCGGCGCACGGCGTGCGCTACGGCGTTGACCGCCTCCGCCTGCCCGATGACGCGCTTGTGCAGTTCTTCCTCCATGCGCAGCAGCTTCTGCTTCTCGCCTTCCAGCATCTTGGAGACTGGAATGCCCGTGGCGCGGGACACGACCTCGGCGATCTCCTCCTCCGTCACCTTGTTGCGTAGCAGCTTGAGCTCGGTCTGCTGCGGATTGGCAGCCGCATCAAGCTTCTTCTGCAAGGCGGGAATCACGCCGTACTGCAGTTCCGACATACGGGCGAGGTTGCCGGCGCGACGGGCCGATTCCAGCTCTATCTTTGCCTGCTCCAATTCGCTCTTGAATTTCTGGGCGCCTTGTACTGCAGCCTTCTCTCCGCGCAGGATCTCGTCGAGATCGGCGTATTCCTTTTCCAGCTTGCGAATGTCTTCTTCGAGCTTTTCGCGCCGCTTCTTCGATGCCTCGTCCTCTTCCTTCTTGAGCGCTTCGCGTTCGATCTTGAGCTGGATAAGCCTGCGTTCGAGGCGATCCATGTCTTCCGGTTTTGAATCGATTTCCATGCGGATCAAGGAAGCCGCTTCGTCGATGAGATCGATCGCCTTGTCGGGCAACTGGCGGTCGGTGATGTACCGACTCGACAGCTTGGCAGCCGCGATGATCGCGGAGTCGGTGATGTTCACCCCGTGGTGCACCTCGTAGCGCTCCTTGAGGCCGCGCAGGATGGCGATGGTGTCGGTTTCGTTGGGTTCATCCACCAGCACCTTCTGGAAGCGGCGCTCGAGTGCGGCATCTTTCTCGAGATACTTGCGGTACTCGTCTAGCGTAGTGGCACCCACGCAATGCAGTTCGCCGCGCGCCAGCGCCGGCTTGAGCATGTTGCCGGCATCCATCGCGCCCTCGGCCTTGCCTGCCCCGACCATGGTGTGGATTTCGTCGATGAACAGAATGACCGAGCCACCCTGTTTCGACAGTTCATTCAGCACGGCCTTGAGCCGTTCTTCGAATTCGCCCCGAAATTTGGCGCCCGCGATGAGGGCACCCATGTCGAGCGACAGGATGCGCTTGTCCTTCAAGCCCTCCGGCACCTCGCCATTGACGATGCGCTGAGCCAGGCCATCGACAATGGCCGTCTTGCCGACGCCGGGTTCACCGATCAGCACCGGGTTGTTCTTGGTACGCCTCTGCAGCACCTGCACCGTCCGGCGAATCTCGTCATCGCGTCCGATCACCGGATCGAGCTTGCCGCTGGCGGCTTTGGCGGTGACATCGACCGTGTACTTCTTGAGTGCCTGGAAAGAGTCTTCGGCCTCAGGACTGTCGACGCTGGCACCACCACGCAGATTGCGGATGGCGGTCTCCAGCGCGGCGGGACTCACACCACAGCCATTGAGCACCTTACCGATTGGCGACGCGCGATCCTGCATCGCCGCCAGGAATACAGTCTCGCTGGAGACGAACTGGTCAGCATTTTTCTGCGCCAGTTTGTCCGCGAGATTGAGTACTTTGGCCAAGTCTGGCGATGCCGACAACTCGCCGCCATGGTTCTGGACCACGGGCAGCGCTGTCACTAGTTTGTCGAGCCCGCTTTTCAATGTCGCCAGGTCGAAGCCGGTCTGAGTCAGCAGTGGTTTGAGTGATCCGCCCTTTTGTTCCAACAAGGCCAGTACCAGGTGCACGGGCTCCAGATAGGAATGATCCTTGCCCACCGCCAGCGACTGCGCGTCGGCGAGCGCCTGCTGCAGCTTGCTGGTCATTTTGTCCAAACGCATAACCACCTCCGGTCATTTGCATGTCAGCAAAGTGGGGGAAGCAGGCACCGTATTCAAGGCACGGCGCTTGACAGACATCAAGACAGGATCAGTGCGTGCGAAGAATCAGCGTGGCAAAACGACCGGTCGGCGCCCCGGCGCGATGCGAGTAGAAATCGCGTTGATGGCATAGCGTGCAGTGCGGTTTGCCGGCGATATTTTTCACACCGAGCCGCTGCAGCCGAAGGCGTGCCAGCGCGTAGAGATCCGCATACCACTTATCGGCACGCTCGCCAGCACGAAAGGCGATGTCGGTGGCTGCCTGCTCGCTGGCGCAGGCGGTATCGAGAAAGGCACCGCGCACATCGCTGCCGACTTCGAAGTGGCACGGACCGATGGCAGGGCCGCACCAGACCAGCAGGCGATGGGGCGCGGTGACAAAGCGGGTCAGCGTGGCTTCGAGCACGCCAGCACAGAGTCCACGCCAGCCAGCATGGGCAACTGCAATCTCGCTGCCGTCGTCGGCTGCGATCAGCACGGGTAGACAGTCTGCGGTCAATACCGCACAGCCCAGTCCCACGCAGGTGCTGTAGAGGGCATCGGCCACCGGGGGCGGATCCGCGGGCGGCAGGCTGGCGTTGGCGACGGCATCGCCATGTACCTGCTGCAGCCACTGCAGTCCAACGAGCTTGCCACCCGTGCGCTGCCTCAGTTCGTGCAGCAAGCCAAGGCGATTTTCCCGGACTGCGACGGGATCGTCGCCGACGTGGCCCGCGAGATTGAAGCTGCCGAATGCGCCCGCGCTGCTACCACCATGGCGCGTGGTGACAAACGCTCTGACGTTGGGGGGCAGTGCCCACGGTAGCTCCAGAAGTCCGGGAGCGCGCTGGGCTCGATGCAAGGCGGAGTCAGCCAAATCAGGCATCGTCCTGTCCCAACAACTGCAACAGTTCCTGCATGTCGGCCGGCAATGGCGCTTCCCACTGCCTGTACTCCCCGGTCGTGGCATGATGGAACCCGAGCACCGCGGCATGCAGCGCCTGACGCTTGAAGTGCTGGAGAAAATCCAGCAAGGCCGGCGCGGCGCCACGCGGCGGTTTCCAGCGACCGCCATACACCTGGTCACCAACGATCGGCATGCCGACGTGCGCCATGTGCACTCGGATCTGGTGCGTGCGGCCCGTCTCCAGTTGAACCGAAAGATGGCTGTGACTGCGGAAGCGCTGCCTGACCCGGTAGTGGGTCACGGCAGGACGCGCATCCGCCGCGTCTGTCACCGCTCGTTTCTGGCGCTGCACCGGGTGGCGTCCGATCGCTGCATCGACGGTACCACCGGCGGTGGCGACTCCCTGAACCACGGCTTCATAGTGCCGGGAAACGCGCCGCTCCTGCAGTTGCTCGACAAGATCCTGATGTGCCTGCAGCGTCTTCGCGACCACCAGCAGGCCGCTCGTATCCTTGTCGAGACGATGCACGATACCTGCCCTGGGCAAGGCTTGCAGGTCCGGGCAATGGGCCAGCAGCCCGTTGAGCAGTGTTCCACGGTAATTCCCGGCGGCCGGATGCACCACCAGGCCGACTGGCTTGTTGACGATGATGACGTCCTCATCCTCGTGGACGATGCACAGCGACATCGACTCGGGCTCAAAGTGGGTCTCTGCCTCAAGTTCGGCGAGCAGTATCAGCCCGTCGCCCTCAAGGACCCTGTCCTTGGCCCGGGCCCGCTCGCCATTGAGGGTGAGCTGACCCTCACGAATCCAGTCCTGCAGACGCGCCCGTGAGAACTCCGGGAACAGCAGCGCAGCGGCCTGATCGAGTCGCAAGCCGGTATGCTCGAGCGCAACTGTTTGATTCATTTCAATTTGTTCCAGCATGGAGCTTCCTTGGACGTGGGGCACCGGGGCTGTGGCGCCAGGACGGTGCCTTGGGGCCTTGTGGCCCGGCGATGGCTGCTGCGCACGGGGGCGGTGTAAACTTGCCGGCCATTATACAAACCCGTGCCGACCGCCATGTCCGCTCTGCAACGCTATTGCACTTTTTTCCGCCTGACGGCCTCGCTGTTGCTCGCCGTCCTGCTCGCTTCCTGCGGCTCCAACGACGATGACCTCGCCAACAACACCGAGGAGCGTCTGTGGGAGCTTGGCGAGCGCTCGATACAGGTCAGCAACTGGCCTCGCGCAATTGCCGTGATGCAGCAGATCGAAGCGCAGTTTCCCTTCGGCCGCTACGCCGCCCAGTCACAGCTGGAACTGGTACATGCCTACTACATGAACAATGAGCCCGAAGCAGCGCGCGCTGCAGCGGATCGCTTCATCCGTCTTTATCCCGATCATCAAAACATCGACTACGCCTACTACATGAAGGGGATGTCCTTCTACAGCGAGGATGGGCGCATCCTCGGCCGTTACCTGCCGACTGATCCCAGCAAGCGTGACCCGGGCAAGGCGCGTGAATCCTTCACCGACTTTTCGAGCCTGCTTTCGCTGTATCCAAATTCGCCATATGCACCGGATGCCCGTGCCCGCATGGTGTACCTGCGCAATTTGCTGGCGGACTACGAAATCAACGTCTCCGAGTTCTACATCAATCGGCAGGCTTATCTGGCAGCGCTGAACCGGGCACGCTTCGTGGTGGAAAACTATCAGGGAGCGCCGTCGGTGCCGCGCGCCCTCGAAATCATGACGGAGATGTACCTGCGCCTCGGGCTGAACGACCTCGCCGATCAGTCGCTGGCCATCCTCAAGACCAATCATCCAGACAGCCCGCAGCTCGACCAGAATGGAAATTTCGTGGTCTCCACGCAGATCACCGACCCGTCCTTCCTGTATTCGGTCACCTTTGGCCTCGTGGGTAGCAACAAGAAAGACACGCCGCTCGCTCCTACGCGGCGCCCCAACCGGGACGACACGCCCTACTCCTTCGCCATGCCCCAGACCGAGACGGAGCGCTCGTGGCTGAACGTGCTCACCTTCGGGGTGCTGGGTAATCCAGGCAGCCAGTAGACTTGCAGCCGGTGTCGTTGCACTTCATCAGCGCGGAGCAGTTGCTGCAGGCGTCTGTGACTCTTGCCCTCCAGGTGGTCGACAGCGGCTTCCGACCCCAGGTGCTGCTGGCGCTCTGGCGCGGCGGCACGCCGGTGGGAGCAGCCATGCACGAGGTGTTCGTGTTTCTCGGCCGGCCATGTCGCCACGCGGTGATCAGCAGCCAGTCCTATACGGCACCCGGTCAACAGGACGAGGTGGAGCTGGCTGGTCTCGAACGACTGAGCGGTCTGTTGCAGGACCAGCAGCGCATCCTTCTGGTGGATGACGTGTTCGACAGCGGGCGCACCATGCAAGCCGTCGTCAACGCCGTCCTCGACAACTCAGGCCCGGTTGCTCCCACCATCCGCATTGCCACACCTTGGTACAAACCAGCCAGCAATCGTACGGCCCTGGCACCGGATTACCACCTGCAGGTCACGGAGGACTGGCTGGTTTTTCCCCACGAGCTGAGCGGCTTGGCCGACCGTGACCTCGCGCAGAAACCGGGCTTCGGCGAACTGTTGCCGCAGTTGCTCGCCCGCCGAGATCGTTGCTGACTTTCACCGGGCAATCGGTGTAGCGCATCCGCTATAATCGCGCGCGATTTCGATGTAGTGAGCGTACCCATGACCTACTGTGTTGCCATCTCCGTTGCTGCCGGCATGGTGCTCTGTTCCGACTCCCGGACCAACGCCGGTGTCGACCAGATCAGCACCTACAGCAAGATGTTTCGCTTCGATCTTGGTCCTTCTCGCCAATTCGTGGTCCTCACTGCTGGCAATCTGGCAACCACGCAGGCCAGCATCGCCCAAATGAAGAAAGACGTCAGGCAGAATGCCGCGGTCAGCCTGAACACCGTGCAAACGGTTGGCGATGCAGCAGATTACCTGGGGGACGTCAGTCGCCAGCAACAGGAAAAGCATGCTGTCGGCGGTATGGGCTTCCACGCGAGCTTCATTTTGGGTGGACAGATCGAAGGTCAGGATCACCGCATCGTGATGATTTATCCCGAAGGTAACCACATCACCAGCAGCAAGGACACGCCCTTCCTGCAAATTGGCGAGAGCAAGTACGGCAAGCCGATTCTCGATCGCATACTCACGCTGGACACGCCGCTCGATACCGCTGCCCTCTGCGCACTGGTGTCGATGGATTCCACCATGCGCAGCAATCTCACCGTGGGTCCTCCCATCGAGTTGATGCTCTACAAGACCGGCACCTTCAGCATGCAGACCCACTACCGCTTCGGCGAGGACAGTGCCTTCTTGCGTGACCTGAAACGCAGCTGGGACTCCCGCTTGAAAGAGGCGTTCCATCAACTGCCGCCACTGCGCCTCGACGACCAGCCGCAGGCACCCTACGAATCGCCTGGCGCCTACTGAGCGCCGCCGTCTCAGGCCTTCTTGCGCAGCTCTACCGGGCGGAACCAGGTGTTGTTGATCTCCTCGTGGATATCGGCGATGGAGATTTGCAGCTCGTCGATGAACTCGAGCAAGCCTCTTTCGAGCAAGTCGCCGACATTGACAGCGAGCGTCACCTTTTTGGCCCTGGCCACTGCCCTCAGCACGTCGGCATTCTTCGGTAATTTACCGAGATGCTGCACGATGTCGTCGAGACAGTAGCCCAGCGCGCGCGGAAAGGCCTGATCCTGCAGCAGGAATTTCACGACATCCTCACCCTTGACCTGGCTCTGGGTACGCTGTCGGTAGGCCTGGTAGCCGCTGACGCAGCGCAGCACATTCATCCAGACGATGTTTTCGTGCGGCTCGAGAAAACGCTTTTGCTTGGTTGTGCGGGAGTAGGCCGGCAGCATGCTGATGGATCCAACGTCGACGATGCGCGACGTCATGTCGGCCCGCTCGATCTTGCGTCCGAGTTGGATGAAGGCAAAGGCGGTGTCGTGATTCATGCAACCCGTCAGCACGCCGAAGATGCGCTGGCAGTCGCCGATGGCAGTTTCCAGTGCCTGCTGGCGCAAACGCCGGCTGATGGTGCGGGAGAAATCCTCCTTCAGCGTCAGGTAAAGATTGTTGATGAGCTCCCACGCTTCCGAGGGAATGATTTCGCGCGTGGTGCGGGCATTCTCCCGCATCATGCTCACGCAGTTGATCACCGAGGCAGGATTCTTGCCCTCTGCCAACAGGAACTTCACCACCTGCTTTTCATCGACGCTCTGGTGGGCGCGCTGGTAGTCCTCATTGGCACCGGTGATATCGATCAGCAGCGACCAGCCTATGTGAGAGCCACTCGGCAGATCCAGCAGCATGGTCGAATAGACGTTGATCAGGCGAGCGGCATTCTCCACTCGTTCGAGATAGCGTCCCAGCCAGTAGACGCGCTCTGCCACACTCGACAACATCAAATGCCTCCCCCGGATCCTGTGGCCGTGCCGCGCTCGTCGACGATCCAGGTGTCCTTGCTGCCTCCCCCCTGGGAGGAATTCACCACGTAGGAGCCCTTCACCAGCGCCACGCGGGTCAGGCCTCCGGCTGTCACGTAGGTATTGCGTCCCTGCAGAATGAATGGACGAAGATCAATGTGCCGCGGCTCCACACCATCTGGGGTGAGGATGGGTGCAGTCGACAGATACACCAGCGGTTGGGCCATGTAGTTGCGTGGGTTGGCCTTGATGCGGGCCGCAAATTCTTCTCTTTCCTTTTTCGAAGCTTTTGGGCCCATCAGCATGCCGTAACCACCACTTTCGTTGGCCGGCTTGACGACGAGCTTGTCGAGATTTTTCAGCACATGGTCGAGCTGCACCGGATCGATACAAAGGTAGCTTTCCACGTTGGGCAGTATCGGTTCCTCGCCGAGGTAGTAGCGAATGAGCTTGGGCACGTAGGTGTAGATCACCTTGTCATCGGCCACCCCGGCGCCTGGCGCATTGGCAAGCGCCACATTGCCCTTCAGCCAGGCCCCCATGAGACCGGCCACGCCCAGCATGGAATCGGGGTTGAAGGCCTTGGGATCGAGGAAGAGATCATCGATTCGCCGGTAGATCACGTCGACCGGGGCAAGTCCGTCGATGGTCTTCATGTAGACCCTGTCGTCTTCGACGATCAGGTCGCTGCCCTGCACCAGTTCGGCCCCCATCTGCTGGGCCAGAAAACTGTGCTCGAAGTAGGCCGAGTTGTAGATGCCGGGAGTGAGCACGACGACTTCGGGCTTGGCACGGCCCCGCGGCGACAGTGAGCTCAGCATGTCGTAGAGCTGGCTTGGATAGTCGCTGTTGGGGAGGATCTCCGAGTGCTCGAACAGCTCGGGAAACACGCGCTTGGTCACCGTCCGGTTTTCCAGCATGTAGGAGACACCGGACGGCACGCGCAGGTTGTCTTCCAGCACATAGAAGCGACCGTCCTTGTCACGGACGAGATCGGTACCACAGACGTTGGCCCAGACCTGGAACTTTGGCTTCATGCCCACGCACTGCGGGCGGTAGTTGCCGGAATCGACAATCAGTGACTTGAGGAACGGATCGTTCCTCAGGATCTTGCCTTCGTTATAGACGTCGTGAATGAAGCAGTTGAGCGCCCGTAGACGCTGTTCCAGACCCTGACTCGTCGTCTGCCATTCGCTCAGCGGGATGATGCGCGGTATCAGGTCGAAGGGCCATTCCCGATCGATGTTACCCGCCTCGCTGTAGACCGTGAATGAAATGCCCATGGTCTTGATGGCATGTTTGATGGCTTCCTGACGACGCTGCAGCTCTTCGTCGGACAGCGATGCCAAATAGGCCGTGGGAGAGCGGGAACAAGGGCGGGGCTTGCCGGAAGCACTGATCAACTCGTCGAAAAAACCTGGAGAGGAATACGCTTTCCAATCAATCGACATACGACCGTGTGTGCTTGGGCAGTTATTTGACTTGACTGCATCTTGCCATAGGCTGATTTCTAGCGTCCACACAAAAGCCAGTGGCCGTCCACCACGCAGGCTCCTGACCGGCGCCGCCCCAAAAGAGCGCCGCCGACCGTCATTCAGTCCGTGCAATACAGCGCGCCACAGCGGGGCGGCACTAGCACCGGCCGATCGCCAAGGAGGTCGGCAAGGTCCAGGCGGAGGGGCAGCTCAGCTGCATCAGTCGCAGCGCGCTGCAACAACGCAGCGACGCGAAGGCCAGGCAAGACGATGCTCCGGGGTTGCTGCCCAAAATTGAGCAGCAGTAGTGCGCACTGTCGAGGATGCCGCGGTCTGCGCTCCACGACCACAACGCCCTCGTGGTCGAGCAGCAAGGCTATGCCCTCGGGATTGCCGTCGAGCTCGTGCAGGGGTGGCTGTTCGAGGTACAGACGATTGAGCGCAGCCAGCCACGTCCACCAGGCGTCTGCAAATTCCGCCGGCGGGAACAGGTCAGAATGGTCTTCATGCTGCACCGACGGCAGGATGCTGCACCGGCACAACTGCTTGGCGCCCGGCAGAGTCCACTGCAGCAGGGCCTGCAACTGGGCATCCACCAGGGAAACGTCCTCTGCCAACATCAGTTGCCGGATTTTTCGCAGCGGATTGGCGTCGAGGTTCTGTGGAGGCTTGGCTTGCACGGACGGTGACGGTGGTGACAGTCGGTGATCTGCTCCCATGCCCCCGCGATCGCAGGCTAGTGTCAGCTCCGGCCACGTTTCCTGCGTTTCGACCAGCAGGAGCAGGGAGGGGTGCCTGTCCCGCAGTCGCTGCAGGCAGTCCCGCAGCCATTCGCGCAGGGCGTGCGCTGCCGGCGTACCGCGCTGCCGGGTCTCGGCAATCCATGCGTCGAGGCCGCTCAGCTTGACGCCATCGATGTGCCACTTTTTGACCCAGTAATCCACGATGCCCACCAGCAAGCTACGCAGCAGCGGGCTGCCCGCCTCCCACACCACCGAGCCTCTGGCAGGCGCTGCGGCCAGGGGGTTCCACAGCAAGGATGGCAAGGGTAAATCCAGTACCAGCCCGACCTCCTGACCATGCACGGTGTCGACGACCATCGGCAGCACTCCGCTTGGCGGCAGCGCCGCGTCCTGCGGCGGCAGAAAGTCTGCCAGCCATTGGACAGTCGGTTCGGCACGCCGGCCGCGCCACGTCAGCAATGAATGCACACAGACATGGGTGAAGCCGCGCCGGCGGGCCAACTGCCCGAGATCCTGTGCCAGCTCGCTCCACCCGGATTTCACCCACAAAGCCTCTGCCCCCACATCCACGTCGTGTAGCAGCAGGGGAGCTGCCTGGCCGGCCTGATCACGCTGACGCTCGAGCCACTGCGCATCGTGCCAGCTATGGCTGGGTGCTGCCGCCACGAGTGCCGCGTCTTCTGCTGGGCTCAACGCACGGGCAAAGGGGTCAAGCCACTGCACCACGGACTGTTCCGGGGACAGGGCTTCGAAACGGTAGCGGCTTCCTACGGACAGCGCCGGCACGAACAACTCCCACAGACCGGAGGGCTGGTGCGGACGCAGCACCGTAACGCGGCCATCCCAGCCATTACTGTCCAGCAGCACGGAGACGCGGTGGGCACCAGGAGCCCACACCACGAACTGTACTCCGGCGGTGGTGCCACGCTGCGTCGGCCAGGCTCCCAGCAGTCGCCAGCCCTGCTCATGACGACCGCTGTGCAGCAACTCGAGCTCTGCCACATCGAGGGCAGGCAGGCGATAGGGATCATCCTGCAGGCGCCAACCGTCCAGGGTTTCCACCAGCAGCCGATAGTCGGGTTTGCGCTGCGCCGACAACCGCCCTGCAAACAGCCCTTCCGCATGCAGGCAACCGAGCTCGCCCAAGTGCCGCTTGCCGTTCGGGCTTACCGCGATGACACGGGTTGCCCCCGGGAGAAATGCGGCAAGTTGGCAGCCACCGTCGGCTGCGCGCTGCAGACCCAGCAGGTCTGCCAGATCGGCACAGCGCCCCTTGATGATGCGATCGATCAACGAGGTGGAAAAGTTGGGAAAGGTCTGCGGCATGGGACCGGCAAAGATAATCGAAAGGCCACAGCCGCGGGACGAAAATCTTGACTTTGCAAGCGTTGCCACTATCCTGCCGCCATGCGCTCAGCCCCCTGCCTCTACCGCTTTTTCATTATTCGATGCCGCTCGGTGGGTTGAAGGCCTTTGCATGACCTCGAAACCCGCCACCCGGCGGGTTTTGCGTTTCAGGGAAGGCGAAAAAGCAGTGAGGCGTTGCGGCGGCCACGACGTCAACATGGCAGCCCGGCAGCGAGCGAGCGCGCTGATCCCGATCACAGGTGAAGAACGTGAACAACGACAGCAGCAGTACTCCGGTAGATGAACGCGGTGACGCTACGTCCGAGTCATTTTCCTTCGTGCAAGCCGAGCATGCCGTACTGCAGTTCTGGGAGGCACGGCACATCTTCCAGCGCTCGCTCGAGCAGACTGCTGCCTGTCCGCCCTACATTTTTTACGATGGTCCCCCTTTCGCTACGGGCCTTCCGCATCATGGCCACCTCGTCGGGAGTACCCTGAAGGACATCATTCCGCGCTACTACACGATGCAGGGCTACTACGTGCAGCGCCGCTTCGGCTGGGACTGCCACGGCCTGCCCATCGAGCACGAGATCGACAAGAAGCTCGGCATGAGCGCACAGCAGGCGGTCGCCCAGCTCGGCATGAAGGGCTACAACGACGAATGCCGCTCGATCGTCCAGCGCTACACCGCCGAATGGGAAAGGACCATCACCCGCATCGGTCGCTGGGTAGATTTCCGCAACGACTACAAAACCATGGACCCGTCGTTCATGGAGTCGGTGTGGTGGGTGCTGAAGCAGCTATGGGATCGGGGACTCGTATACCGAGGAGAAAAGGTGGTGCCCTTCTCCACGGCACTCGGGACGGTACTGTCGAACTTCGAGGCGGGCTCGAATTATCAGGAAGTCCAGGATCCTGCCGTCACCGTGCTTTTCAAACTGGTGGATGAAGACGCCTCCATCGCTGCCTGGACCACGACCCCGTGGACGCTGCCCGCCAACCTCGGACTTTGTGTCAATGCGGGCATCGACTACGTACTGGTCGAAGAAGCCGGGACCGGCCGCAGAATCTACGTGGCCGCCGCACGTCTGGCCGCTGTTGGCAAGGGTCGGGAGCTGCGCGTGCTGGAGACGTTGCCGGCGTCGCGGCTGATTGGGCGACGCTATCTGCCCCTGTTCCCATACTTCGCGACTGCAGAGGCTGAAGGCGCCTTCCGCGTGTTTGCCGATGATTACGTCACCACCGAAAGTGGCACGGGAGTCGTGCATCTCGCACCGGGCTTCGGCGAGGATGACTTCCGGGTCCTGCGGCAGAACGGCGTACTGACCGTGCCCTGCCCCGTTGACTTCGAGGGCCGGTACACCGCGGAGGTGGGAGAGTATGCTGGCCTCTACGTGAAGGACGCCGATAAGCTGCTGATCCGTCGCCTCAAGGAAGAGGGCGCGCTGTTCGCGCAGGACGTGATCGTCCACGCCTATCCGTTTTGTCCGCGCTCGGACACGCCCATCATCTACCGCACCATTCCGTCCTGGTACGTGAAGGTGGAAGCGCTGCGCGATCGTCTGGTCGCCTGCAACAACCAGATCCACTGGGTGCCGGAGCACATCAAACACGGTCGCATGGGGAACTGGCTGCAGAATGCGCTGGACTGGTGCATCTCGCGCAACCGCTACTGGGGGACCCCACTGCCGATCTGGGTGAACGATGTGACGGGCGCCACCGAGTGCCTCGGTTCCATCGAGGCCGTCGAAGCCATGACCGGCATCCGGCTGCACGACCTGCACCGCGAGTTCGTCGACCCACTCACCTTCAGCAAGCCCGGCGAACCGGGTGTTTACCGCCGCGTTCCCGAGGTGCTGGACTGCTGGTTCGAGTCGGGTTCGATGCCTTATGCACAACTGCACTATCCCTTCGAAAACCAAAAGCTTTTCGAAGCCGGCTTCCCGGCCGAGTACATCGCCGAGGGTCTGGACCAAACGCGAGGTTGGTTCTACACGCTGCTGGTGTTGAGCACCGCACTCTTCGACAAGCCCTCGTTCAAGAACGTCATCGTCAACGGCATCGTCATGGCCGAGGATGGCAAGAAAATGTCGAAGCGGCTGCGCAACTACACGCCGCCGGAAGTCCTCATGGAGGAATATGGGGCGGATGCCCTGCGCCTGTATCTCATCAATAGCGGTCTGGTGAAGGCGGAGGAGCAGCGCTTTGCCGACAGCGGCGTGAAGGACATGGTGCGGCGTGCGCTGCTGCCCTGGTACAACTCCTTTCGCTTCCTGCAGACCTATGCCGACATCGACCACTGGCAGGCCGAGGCGCAGGCACCCGTCTCGTCGAACATCACCGACCAGTGGATCCTGTCGCGGCTGCAGTCCCTGCTCAGCAACGTGACGCGGGAGATGGCCGAGTACAAGCTCTACAACGTGGTGCCCGCGCTGTTCGAATTCATCGAGGAATTGACCAACTGGTACATCCGCCTCAATCGCTCGCGCTTCTGGGTGGAAGGCAGTTCGACCGACAAGCAATCGGCCTGCCAGACGCTGTACCAGACCCTGCATGGCGTCACCTTGGCCATGGCACCCTTTGCCCCCTTCCTCGCCGAGCACATCTACCAGCGACTGCTGCCCTACGCACCACGGGACTCAGCCCAAGCGGAGTCCGTGCACCTCTGCCGTTTTCCACAGCCGCAGCAAGCCTTGATCCAGCCGGTGCTGGAAGCAGCCGTGGCCCGCATGCAGGCAATCATCCTGCTGGGTCGTCAGAAGCGGAATCAGGTCAAGATCAAGACCAAGACCCCGCTGGCAAGGCTGACGGTCATCCATCGCGAGCAGGCCATGCTGGAGGAAATCGCGCGACTCGAGGGTTATCTCAAGAGCGAACTCAACGTGAAGACCGTCGAGTACACGCAGGACGAGGAGCGTTATATCCGGCTGTTCGCCAAGCCGAACTCACCGGTGCTGGGCAAGCGCCTCGGCAAGGACTTCGGCAAGTTCCGGGGTCTAGTCGAAAAACTCGATGCCCGCACGCTGGCCGCGTTTCAGGACAGCGGCAGGCTGACGCTCGATGGCATCGACTTCGGCCCGGAAGATCTGCTGGTGTTCCGCGAAGCGAAACCCGGGACCGCTGCTGTTTCAGATCGTCTGATCACCATCGAACTCGACTGTACGCTGCAGCCGGCCCTTGTGCAGGAGGGGCTGGCGCGGGAAGTGGTCAACCGCATACAGAAGTCGCGCAAGGATCTCGGGTTCAACGTCACGGATCGCATCCTGGTGGAGTACGACGCGTCGGCTGAACTGGCGGCTGCCATCGACGCGCATGCCGACTACATCCGTCAGGAAACGCTGGCGCTGGAACTGCGCCGCAGCAGTGGTCGCCGCCCATCGCTGGCCTTCGAGGTCGATGAGTTCCACCTGCAACTCGATCTGACCGTGCTCGTGCGCCACACCACCTGACCGTTTCACTCCCATTCCCCGTTACCGCCCGAGATACCGGCGCCCGAGAGAAACCGACCATGAAGCCCCTGACCGACGATACCCGCATCGTTGCCATGAAAGAGCTGAGCCCACCCGAACAAGTGATCGATGATTTCCCGATCACCGAGGCGGCGACGCGCACCGTGCTGTCTGCGCGTGGTGCCGTCCAGAACATCCTGCGCGGCGAGGATGATCGCCTGCTGGTCATCGTCGGTCCCTGCTCGATTCACGATCCGGCCGCAGCTCTCGACTACGCGGCACGGCTGCTGCCCCTCGGGCAGGCGCTGGCGAAAGACCTGTTGGTGGTAATGCGCGTTTATTTCGAAAAACCGCGCACCACCGTTGGCTGGAAGGGTCTCATCAACGACCCCGGGTTGGATGACAGTTTCCGCATCAACGATGGCCTGCGTGCTGCACGCCAGCTCCTGCTCACGCTCGCCGACCGCGGCATGCCTGCCGGAACGGAATTCCTCGACCTCATCAGTCCCCAGTACATCGCAGACCTGGTGTCGTGGGGCGCCATCGGTGCTCGTACGACGGAGTCGCAGTGTCACCGCGAACTCGCCTCCGGCCTGTCCTGCCCGGTGGGGTTCAAGAACGGCACCGGTGGCACCATCCAGATCGCCGTCGATGCCGTGGGCTCCGCCGCCCACTCCCACCACTTCCTGTCCGTGACCAAGCAAGGCCACTCGGCGATCTTCCAGACGGCCGGCAACCCGGACTGCCACGTCATCCTGCGCGGGGGCAGCCGCCACCCCAACTACGACCCGGAAAGCATCGCCGAGACGGCCGAACGACTCGAGAAGGCCGGGCTGCGGCCCGCCATCGTGGTGGACTGCAGCCATGCGAATTCCGGCAAGGATCCTGCCCGCCAGGCAACGGTCTGCCGCGATCTTGCAGGCCAGGTGGCAGGAGGCACGCGCGCGGTGGTCGGTCTCATGCTGGAAAGTCATCTGGTGGCCGGCGCGCAGAAACTGCAGCCGGGCAAACCGCTGGTGTACGGCCAGAGCATTACCGATGCGTGCATGGGTTGGGACACGACAGTGGAGCTTCTGCAGGACCTCGCTGACGCCGTGCGCGCTCGGCGCCAGCACGCCTAGTCACCGGCCGAGGGCCGCACGAGCCCTCGGCTTTTCAGAGCACAGCCAGCAGTTCGACCTCGAACAGCAGCGTGCTAAAGGGTGCGATGACGCCGCCAGCGCCACGCTCACCATAGGCAAGTTCCTGCGGGATGAACAGCGTCCACTTGGCACCCTCCTGCATCAACTGCAAGGCCTCGGTCCAGCCCGCGATCACCCCATTCACCGGAAACTCGATGGGCTCGCCACGCTCGACCGAGCTGTCGAACACGGTGCCGTCCACCAGCGTACCGTGGTAGTGCACGCGGACCCTGGATGCCAGACTCGGCGACTTGCCAGTACCGGACCGCTGGATCTCATACTGCAACCCGGACTCTGTCACCTTGACCTCGGCGCGCTGGGCGTTCTGGCGCAGGAACTGCTCGCCGGCGGCGGCCATGCTGTTGGCTCGCTGCTTCTGCATGCGAGTCACCCGGCGATTGAGCTCATCGAGGGCGGAGCGGAGTTCATCTTCCCTGTAAGGACAGGGTTCCCCGCGCAGCACCATCGACAACCCAGCCAGCAGGGCATCGACATGCAGGCCCGGAAAAGGCTGGCCCTGCAACTGCTCGCCGATCTGGCGTCCGACGGCATAACTGGCAAGCGCTTCCGCGCCGGTGAAGGGCTGGCTCATGATTACCTCTCGCAGCAAAGCGCCATGTTAGCATGGCGCCCGACACGTTCCGGGCGTCACCGAGGCCAGCCCAGTCGCAGTGGCTGGCAGGCAGAAGGCGCGGAATTTGCCGAGTTCCCGGCCAGAGCCGGCCACCCCAACCGCGACGAATCCTGCTGCCTTGAACGCTCGTGCCCTTTCCCTGCTCGCGCTGCTGGCCTCTATCTGGGGCAGCTCTTTCCTGTTCATCCGCCTGGCGGTGGACGACTTCGGCGTGGTGCCGCTCACCGCCTCCCGTTCGCTCATTGCGGCAGTCACCTTGACCCCGCTGGCCCTGCTCAAGGGCAAGGGCGCGCTGCTACGGGAGAATGCCTGGCACCTGTTCGTGCTGGGCCTCATCAGTACGGCGCTGCCTTTCTGCTTCCTGTCGATCAGCACCCGCTACACCTCGGCGGGTTTCGCTTCCATCCTCAATGCGTTCACCCCTATCTGCAGTGCGCTGATCGCCTGGAGCTGGCTACGCGAACAGCTGAGTCTGCCAGCACTGCTCGGCATCGGGGTCAGCTTCCTGGGACTGCTGGTCATGGTCGGTAGTCCCGAACTGCTTGCCGCAGACTACGGGCTCTTGCCGGTAGCCGTCGGTATCGGGGCCACCTTGCTGTACGGGCTGACCGGTATCTATTCGCGCAAATTCGTCCCGCACCTGCCGCCCCTCGTAGTGTCGGCAGGTTGCCAGATCGCCGCTGCCGCAGCCCTGCTGCCGCTGGCGCTGCTGCAGTGGCCGGCTGCACCGATTGCCGCCAGCAGCTGGCTGATCGCGGCAGTTCTCGGCATCGTCTGCACAGGGACGGCCTACATCATCTATTTCCACCTGCTGGCCACGGTGGGAGTTACACGGACCGTGATCGTGACCTACCTCTCGCCGGTGTTCGCCATGCTGTGGGGCGTGCTCTTCATCGACGAGACGGTAACCTGGCGCATGCTGGTCGGCGCCGCTGGCATCATGGCCGGCATCGCCCTCACCAGCTATCGCCCGGGTCCACGAGCTGCCGCATGAAGCTGCCCGTCATCAGCTTTCTCGCCTCCCATGGCGGTTCCTCCGCGAAATTCCTGCTCAACGCCATGCAGGACGGCACCCTCGCCGCGCAGCCCGGCATCGTGGTGACCAACAACCGTGATTCGCCCATCTTTCACTGGTGCCTGGAGCACGGGGTGCCGGTGCGACACATCAGCAGCAAGACCCACCGGGGGGCCGAGCTTGCCGACGAGGCCATCGCGAGCGTGCTGCAACAGGCAGACACGGACCTGCTGGTCTGTTCCGGCTACATGAAAGTCATCGGCCCCCAGCTGCTGCTGCATTTTGCGGGGCGCATCCTCAACATCCACCCGGCTCTGCTGCCGCGGCATGGTGGCAAGGGCATGTATGGGGACCGTGTACACGCTGCCGTGTTGGCCGCCGGGGACCGCGAAAGCGGCGCCACCGTGCACCTCGTGGAGGCCGGCGTGGACGAAGGCCCCGTACTGCAGCAGGTGCGTGTACCCGTGCTGCCCGACGATACGGTGGACAGCCTGCGACAGCGAGTACAGGCGGTCGAACCTGCCCTGTATCTGGAGGCCGTACAAGGCTTGCTGCAGCGGTGGCCCGCTGCCGACAAGCTCTGAGATGCTCTGCTGCGGAGATCGCCGTCCATGCTGCACGTTTTCACCCACGAGGAATGCCTAGCCCACCAGCCCGGACCACAGCACCCCGAGTGCCCGGCTCGCCTCGACGTCATCCTTGCCGCCCTGCGCAGCAGTCCGCTGGCCATCGACTGGCGGCAAGCCCCACTCGGCACGGAGGCACAGGTGCTGCTGGCGCACGCGGCCACACACTGGCAGCAGGTTTGCGCGGCGGCCCCGGAGACCGGACTCCGCTCCCTCGATCCCGACACGCACCTGTCGCCGGGTTCGCTGCGTGCTGCCTTGCGCGGCGTCGGTGGCGCCTGCGCCGCAGTGGACCTGCTGCTGGCGCTCGACCGTGCGCACGGCTTCTGTCTGACGCGCCCACCGGGTCACCACGCCACGCCGGACAGTGCCATGGGCTTCTGCGTGTTCAACCAGGCAGGGATCGCTGCCCTGCATGCCCAGCGCCAGCATGGCGTGCAGCGCGTCGCCGTGATCGACTTCGACGTCCACCATGGCAACGGCACCCAGGACATCCTCGCGGGTCGACCGGGACTACTCTACGTCTCCACGCACCAGTTTCCCCACTATCCGGGCACCGGCAGCGGTAGCGAAAACCGGCTGGGCAAGCTGCACAACGTCCCGCTTGCCAAGGGTCTGGACGACGAGGGCTACCAGAGCCTGTTCAGCCGGGAAGTGCTGCCGGTACTGACGGCCTTTCGCCCCGAACTGCTGGTCGTCTCCGCCGGCTTCGACGCCCACGCCCGCGATCCGCTGGGTGGCCTGCAGCTGGGCGAGCCAACCTATCGCTGGCTGGGGCAGCAACTGGCCCGCGTTGCCTGCGACCATGCCCACGGACGGCTGCTCTCAGTGCTGGAGGGAGGCTACAACCTGCAGGTGCTGGGGAGCAGCGTTGTTGCCTACGCCAGTGGCGTGGAAGAGATCATGAGCACTTTCGCCGTTTGACCGCGCACCCCACGCCGGAAATAATGCGGCGCAGCAGTCCTCTTCCATCCATGCCGCTCTGCGGAGGCCACCATGAACGAGAATAACGAACGTACCTCCACGCCCGACAACGCACGACGGGACTTTCTCAGGAGGAGCGCGGCCGTCGGAGGCTACGCACTTACCGCCACCTCGCCGTTCTGGCAGCACCTCACGCTTGCTGCCGACGAGACCTTGGTGCCCTTCACCGACATGCCGGCGGATTTCACGGCACCGCCGCTGGCGCCCGGCGCCATCCACTACCTCGACAGTCGCGGCATCAGTTCCTTCTACACACCCAACGAAGACTTTTACATCATCCAGCACTACAACCAGCCAGCACTGAGCGAATCCGACTACCGGCTGCGCATCACCGGGCTCGTGGACAAGCCGCTCACACTCGATCTGGCCGCGTTGAAGAGCCGGCCAAAAGTAGAGATCGACGCCGGCTTCGAGTGCGGCGGCAACAGCCCGCGGCTATTCCAGGGCCTGATCGGCAACGCCCGCTGGGGCGGCACGCCGCTCAAGGCCCTGCTGGCGGAAGCCGGCGTGCAGGCGAGCGGCATCGAAGTAGTTTTCTACGGCGCCGACAAAGGGGAAGAAACCATTCGTGACATCAAGGTAGAGCAGGCCTTCGGTCGCAGTCTGCACATCAGCGATGCGCTGGGGGATGACGTGCTGCTGGCGTGGGAGATGAATGGCGAGCCACTGCCGCTGTACCACGGTGCACCGCTGCGACTGGTGGTACCGGGCTGGTACGGCGTCGCCAACGTGAAGTGGCTGAGCCAGATCCACGTGCAGGACCGCCGCTTCATGGGGCGCTTCATGGGCCGCGACTATGTCACGCTCAGCAAGCAGGATATCGGCGGCGAGGTGCGCTGGGAGGAACGCTCGGTCACGCGGATCCGCCTGAAATCTTCCATCGTGCGGGTGACACAACGAGGAGGCAGCCACCTCGTCACGGGATTCGTGCTCAACGACGGCACGCCGCTGAAAGGCGTGGAGGTCAGTATCGACGGGGGCCCGTGGCAGGCGGCTACGCTGGACCCGAACGCCAGTCGCTATTCCTGGAAGCTTTTCACCTACGAATGGCGTGACGCCAAAGCCGGCGAGCACACGCTGGTGTCACGCGTCATCGATGCCAACGGTCAGGTGCAGGCCACACCGGAAGAAATGCCGGAAAAACCCACCCGCTGGGAAAACTATGCCCAGTTCCCCCGCAAGGTCATGATTGGCTGAGCGCGTGACGGGCGGCGCCCACCGAGGG
>DAIRDB010000009.1:38108-64104 GCA_036796405.1 Gammaproteobacteria bacterium
CCCCGACTCTGGAACCCGTCGATGAAATTGTACGCAGCAGACAACAGCGTCCTCATGGAAATCAGCGCCATCGAGCGCAAAGGCAATGAGTTGGTGCTGAAGGGCAAGGCCTTTGGCGCCATGCCGATGGTGGCGCGACTCAAACCCGCCGAAGCGCGGCGCGGCCTGGCGTTACTGGGCTGGCGACTCAGCTTGTTTCTACTGACGTTCCTGCTAAGGAACTGAGGCCCGCGGTTCCACTTCCCGCAGCAACTGGTTCAACTGGGCTTGCAGTGCGGCGTTGCCACCCACGAAGAGCAGGCCTCTGCGCGCGTTCGCCACGGCGTCCTGCCAGCGCTGCTGGCGCTGGCGGATCTCTGCCAACCGGTACCACAGCATCGGATCGCGAGGGGTGATGCGCAGCGCCCTCTCGCAGACTGCGGAAGCCTGGACCAGATCGCCTGCCTGTAACGCAGCATCCACCGCAGCCAGCAGCCCTGCCGTCGCCGACGGCTGCACTGGCGTGACGGGTTCGGGGGTGGGCACCGGTGGTGGGGGCGCCACGGGCGCCGCCTCGACGACGGGTGGCGCCACCACGGCGGGCGCGGGCTGGGGAATCGGCGACGGAGGAGGCGGCGGGGCCACGGTCGTCGGCGCCCGCTGCGGCGTGCCCGGCGTGGTGACGAGACTGCTGCAGCCCGTCAGAAAAAGGCCGAGCAGCAGGAGCGAAACGGTGGCTTTCATGTCACAGGTTCCGGAAGCGGTCGAGCACACGGTCGAAAAACGAGTCACTCACCTCGCAGCTGTAGGAAACGTCCAGAGGACGCGCTGTCGCGAACGGCAGCGACAGTGTCTGGCTGCAGTCGCGATCGACGCCGGAGCGCACCGCCCGTTGGGGCACGGATTCCCACACCACCTCCGCGGGCGCCAGCGCCTGCCGCGGCTGTACCTTGAAGGCGGACATCAAGTCCGCCCACACCTGCAAGGCGCCGGCAGCGCCGGTCAGACCAGTTTCGGCGTTGTCGTCATGGCCTAGCCAGACCACGGTCACCAAGTCTCCCCCATAGCCGGCGAACCAGCTGTCGCGCAGGTCGTTGGTGGTACCGGTCTTGCCGGCCAGCGGTAGCCGGTCACCGAGACGACTCGCCACCACGCGCGCCGTGCCGTTCACGAAGACCCCGAACAATGCTTCCTCCAGCAGGTAGATCGAGGCGGGATCGCTGACCTGCTCCGTCTCGATGCCGTAGTAGGCCAGCGGCTGCCCCTCGGCTGTGGTCACTGCCTCGACGGCGCGCAGCGGCGAGCGAAAGCCACCGCTCGCCAGACTCTGGTACATCTGAGCGACCTGCAAGGGTGTCATGTTGACGGCCCCGAGAAACAGGGACGGGTAGCGCGGCACGCTGCCGGTGAAGCCCAGACGCTGCAGCGTCGCAGCCACGTTGTCGACGCCTAGCTTGAGCCCCAGATCGATGGTGGCAAGGTTGAGCGAACGCTGCAGGGCATCGTACAGATAGACCGGTCCATTGGTTTCACGTTCGTAATTCTGGGGACGCCAAACCTCTCCTGTCGCCTGCGGCATGGCGATCGGATCGTCAGCAAGCACCGTGGCGAGATTGAAACCCGGGGTCTCCAGCGCGGTGAGATAGACGGCCGGCTTCACCAACGAACCAATCGGCCGCTCGGCATGCAGGGCGCGGTTGAAGCCACGAAAACCGGCTTTGCGCCCGCCGGCGAGGGCACGCACTTCACCGGTATTGGCATCGGCCACCACCACGGCGGCCTCAAGCGGATTGTCGGCTCGATCGGCACGCTCCAGTACCTTCACAGCCTTGTCGAGCCGAGAATCCAGCGTGGACTGCAGGGTGATGTCGAGCGTAGTGAAGATCTTGAGACCCTCGCTGCGCAGGGCCTGCTGATCGTAGTCTCGACCGAGGTTGTCAAGGACCAGCTCCAGGAACGCCGGATAGCCCCGAACGGCGCCAGGCGCCTCACGCACGCGCAAGTCGGCCTTGGCGAGTGCAGCATGCTCGGCCTCGGAGAGATCGCCGTTCACAAGCATGCGGGCCAGCACAGCATTACGCCTGTCCACCGCACGCTCGGGATAGCGCAGCGGATTGTAGAAGGACGCCCCGCGCCCGATGCCGGCCAGCAGCGCCAACTCGTCGACCCGCAGTTCCGCCAGCGGCCTGCCGAAGTAGTACTCCGCTGCGAGCGCGAAGCCATGAATGGCCCGACTGCCATCCTGCCCGAGGAAAATCTCGTTGAGGTAGGCGGCCAAGATCTCGTCCTTGCTGAAATGCAGCTCCAGCGCCAGGGCCATCAGGGCTTCTTCGGCCTTGCGACGCAGTGTCTGCTCCCGCCCGAGATAAAGATTCTTGATGAGCTGCTGGGTGAGCGTACTGCCGCCCTGCACGATTTCGCCAGCGCGCAGGTTGGCCCACATGGCACGCAGGATACTGAGAGGGTCCACGCCAAAGTGGGAATAGAACCGCTGATCCTCGATGGCAATCACGGCCTTGATCAAGGCCGGTGGAACGTCCTCCAGCCGCACCGGTACGCGATCTTCCCCGGTCACGGGATTGATCTGCTCGATCTCCACCGGCTCCAGGCGGACCAGCGGCACCTCGGCGTCGTCGGCCGACCGTATGGCCAGCACGCGCTGGTCGGCGAAACTGACCTCGACGTAGACAGAGGGCTCGTGACCATCCCAGAAGTCGAAACCGCGCGTACGAAACCGCAGCAACTGCCCCGAGCCTGCATACTCACCGGGACCAGCGGCGGCTGCGGATTGCCGGTAGCCCAGCAGCTGCAGGTACGTACGCACACCCCGCAGGTCATGTTCTGCACCGGCGAACAGCTCCAACGGTCGCGCGTAGACCCGTGCCGGCAGGGCCCATTGCAGCCCTTCGAAATCGCGACGCACCTCGTGGTCCAGCCAGGCAAACCAGAGCAGGCCGGCGACGAACCCCAGCAGACCGGTCAGCAACAACGGCCTGCGCCACCGAGCCAGCAGTCCGGGGGCGGCAAGCCTGCGTTGCGAGGAAGAACGTTGCCGTGAGGTCATGGCGGCATGGTAGCGCATCACGCCTGTCCAGTGCGAAAGTGCCACTAATGCTTTCGCGCAGAACAGGCCCGATTCGTAGCAGACGGGACACCGGCGGGCACCGCGAGAGCACGGCCCGTTGTGTTGCTATACTCCCCGGCCATTCCGTTAAGAACCACCTTCCCGAACAGCAGACGCATACCCATGCAAGAAATCAAGCTGACCCGTCCCGACGACTGGCACGTCCATTTCCGGGACGGCCCGGCCCTTAACCACACGGTACCCGCCACGGCCCGGGTGTTTCGCCGCGCCATCGTCATGCCGAACCTGGTGCCGCCGGTCAAGACGGCCGCCCAGGCCCTCGCCTACCGCCAGAGACTGCTGGCTCACGCACCGGCTGGCAGCGAGTTCGACCCCTTGATGACGCTATACCTGACCGATGAAACCTCGGCGACCGACATCGACGAGGCCAAGGCCAGCCAGCATGTGGTGGCCGCCAAGCTTTACCCCGCCGGTGCCACCACCAATTCCAGCCACGGTGTAACGCAACTCGAGCGCATCTACCCCGCACTGGAGCGCATGAGCGACCTGGGTCTGCTCCTGCTGATCCATGGCGAAGTGACATCGGCGGACATCGACATCTTTGATCGGGAGAAAGTGTTCATCGACCGTGTTCTGCTGCCGCTGTGCGCGCGCTTTCCGCGACTGAAGATCGTGCTGGAGCACATCACCACACGCGACGCCGTACAGTTCGTTAACTCCGCTTCGCCCCGGGTGGCTGCGACCATCACGGTCCACCACCTGCTCTACAACCGTAACCACATGCTGGTCGGTGGCATCCGGCCACATCTTTACTGCTTGCCCGTGCTCAAGCGTTCGCTGCACCAGCAGGCCCTGCTGGATGCCGCTACGGGCGGCAGCCCGCGCTTCTTTCTCGGCACCGATTCTGCGCCTCACGCCAAGCCGGCGAAGGAAAACGCCTGCGGCTGTGCCGGCTGCTACACAGCGCCGGCGGCGATCGAACTCTACGCCGAAGTCTTCGAGTCGATGGGCGCGCTCGCCCGTCTCGAGGCCTTCGCCAGCTTCCACGGACCAGACTTCTATGGCCTGCCGCGCAACACCGAAACCATCACGTTGCGCAAGCGGGAATGGACATTGCCCCCGACACTCATCCTCGGCGACGAGCGCATCGTGCCCCTGCGCGCGGGTGAAACCGTGCAATGGAAGCTGATCCGTGACTGAAGAGTTGGAAGGCGGAACCGAATCCGCAGAGACCAAACCGGAGACCGCCATTGCACGACGCTTCCGGGGCTACCTCCCTGTAGTGATCGACGTGGAGTGTGGTGGCTTCAATGCCAAGACCGATGCGATCCTCGAGGTTGCCGCCGTGCTGCTGGACTTCGATGCCGAGGGCCTGCTGACGCGCGAAGCCACGCACTTCTATCGCATCAAGCCCTTCGAAGGCGCCAACCTCGAGGAAGCTGCGCTCAAGTTCACCGGCATCAATCCGCATCATCCCTTGCGCATCGCCCACCCGGAACCGGTGGCCTTCCAGCAGCTTTTCCAGGCCATCCGCAGCAAGGTCAAGTCGGCCGGCTGCACGCGAGCCGTGCTGGTCGGCCACAACGCCCACTTCGACCATGGATTCATCAATGCCGCTGCCGAACGCAACAACCTCAAGCGCAATCCCTTCCACCCGTTCTCCAGCCTCGACACGGTGTCGATGAGTGCACTCTGTCTCGGACAGACCGTGCTCGCCCGCGCCTGTGAGGCGGCCGGACTGGGTTTCGACAACAAGGAGGCCCACTCCGCCCGCTACGATGCAGAAAAGACGGCCGACCTTTTCTGTCATCTGGTCAATCGCTGGCAGGCCCTCGGAGGCATCTGACATGTCGGAAAGCCGCGCAGCCACCACCCGTCCACTCGAGCCTACAGGTACCTACTGGTTCCTGCTCGCCGTGTTTCTCAATGCGCTGGTGGTGTTAGGTCACGTGCTTTCGGCACAGGCGGCGGTGCTGGCCCCTTTTTCCGGAGGCACGCGGCTGGCGCTGGCCGCCCTGCTGACTGCCGCCAGCCTGCTGCCCTTCGTGGTACTGGTGGTGCCCTGCGGAACGTGGCCCGCCCTGCGGGGCAGCCTCACGGTACTGAAGCGTGCCGCACTGGCAACGCTGCTGCTCTGCGTTGCGCTGGCGCTTTGCCACTGGCTGGAACTCGGGCTGGCAGCTTTCTTCCTGTCCCTGCTGCTGGCCGCACAGGCCGCCGTATTCGCCGCTGCGCGATTCGCGCTGGCACGCGAGCTCCTTGGCAGCGAACGACTTACGGAGATCAACGCAGACATGCTGGCGCTGTGGGGGCTGGCACTGCTGGCTGCCGCCCTGCTGACCTGGGCCAGGTCCGGGCCCGCCGACGCGCAGGCAGCAGCTGCCTCGTCGAGCTGGGTCACATGGGGCAGTGATACTGGTCTGCTGCTCGCCAGCATTCTGTCGTGGCTGACGCTTTCCCGTGTGACGAGGCTTACCCATCCGGACAAGGTCGGAGCACCGGCTGCCGGCACGGCCCGGCAGCAGGGAGCAGCGGCGCAGGCCGAGCTGCCGTTGGCAGACTCGATGCCAGACCCGCGACTGACGCCGAGGCATCCCTGGTTCAGCCGCGCCGCCATCGATGCTCAGCTGGCCCCGTTGCGGCAGGATCCGGCACTCAGAACCGCCGCGCTGGGGCTGGCACTTCTGCAGGGCCTCAGTCTGTCAGTGCTGCTCGTACTGCCTGGCGAGTTCAGCCTGGCGCTGGGCTGGCAGCATTTGACAGCGCTGGTCGCCGTGCTGGCCTGCAGCGGACTGGGCGTGGCACTCGGGGCACTGCAGGCGGGCCGCAGCAGCCGCGACTTCCTCGACACCGGTGGGCTGCCGCTGGCGGCCCTGGGGCTCGCCCTTGGGCTTTGGCTGCTGCCTTGGTTTCACTCCGCGCTTGCCAGCTTTCTGCTGCTGACCGGTATCGGCTACTGCGCCGCCTGGTTCGTGGTGCCTCTGCGCGCCCTCATCCAGTTCAGGGCCGGCGCGGGGTCACTCAGTCAGACCCTGGCCGCCAGCCATTGGCTGCAGGCGGTGATTTCGCTTGCCACGCTGGGCCTGTTGCTTTTGCTGGCGCTGCTCGGCAGTAGCGGCCGGACGCTGCTGTGGTTGGGCGGTGCTGTCGCTCTGGCTATGGGTATCTATACCGTGAGGGGCCTGCCTCACAGTCTTTGCCGCCTGCTGCTGGTCGGGGTGGCGCGTTTTCGGTATCGGCTTCGGGTGCAGGGCCTGCGCCATATTCCGGCCCGCGGCGGTGTGCTGCTGCTTGGCAACCACGTCAGCCTGCTCGACTGGGCCTTCGTGCAGATCGCCTGCCCACGATCCGTGCGCTTCGGACTGCCGGAAAGCCTGTACACCACGCGGGTACTGCGCTGGTTCTTCCGGCACTGTGGCTACCTGCCCCTGCAGTCGGGTGTGCCCACGGCAGCCCAACTGGAGACGATCGCCGCCTCGCTGGACCGTGGTGAGGTGGTATGCCTGTTTCCCGAGGGAGTCATGAGTCGCAATGGCCAGCTGACGGAATTCCGCAGCACCTATGAACAGGCCTGCGCCAGCGTCTCGGATACTGTCGTCATCGTGCCTTTCTTCCTGCGCGGGCTCGCTGGCAGCCAGTTTTCGCGCTCCGGGCCGCGTTTTCGTCGACGCACTGGCAACACCCTCAATCGGGAAGTTGTCATCGATTTCGGCGCACCGCTGCCGCGCCTGACCCCAACACACACCCTGAGGCAGCGCGTGCGTGACCTCGCCTATACCTCGTGGGAAGAATACGCCGGCAGTCTGTCGCCGATCGGCGCCCACTGGATCGATACCTGCTGCCGACCCGGCAACCCCGTGGTCCTTCTGGATACGCTGGGTACGCGCCTCCGCGCCAAGCAGGCACTTACCGGCACACTGGTGATGGCGCGGCGTTTCCGGCGCCTGAGTCCGGAGCAGAACGTGGGACTGCTGCTGCCGAGCAGCGCGGCCAGTGCGCTGGCCAACATGGCACTGATGCTGCTTGGCAAGACGGCGGTTAACCTGAACTTCACGGCGCCGGTCGAGTCCATCCTCGCCTCGCTGCTACAGGCGGAGATCAAGACCATCTACACCTCCGAGCGCTTTCTGGAGCGACTCGAAAAGCGCGGCGTCGACCTGTCCCTGCTGCGCAACCACGCGCGGCTGATACCGCTGGAGCAGTTCCGCCAGTCCACCAGTGCCGCCGAAAAGCTGCTCACGCTCGCAGCCTGCTGGTTGCTGCCGCGGTCCGTGCTGAAGGTCCTCTACAGCCGGCGGCATGACCTGCAGCAAACCGCCGTGATCCTGTTTTCGAGTGGCAGCGAGGGGCTGCCCAAGGGTGTCATGCTCACCCATCGCAACCTGCTCACCAACGTCAAGCAGATCGCCGAACTGCTGAACATGGACGACGACGATGTGATGCTCGCCAACCTGCCACCGTTCCATGCCTTCGGACTCACGGTAACGCATTTCATGCCCATGCTGGAGCAGGTGCCGCTGGTCTGCCACGCGGATCCAACCGACGCCATGGGTGCCGCGGAGGCCATCGCCGAGCACCGGATCACCACCATGTTCGGCACCTGCAGTTTCTATCGCCTGTACACCCGTAACGCGAGGATTCATCCGCTGATGCTCGCGAGCCTGCGCCTGGTGATCGCCGGTGCGGAGAAATTGCAGGAGGAAGTGCGCAGGGAGTTCAAAGCCAAGTTCGACAAGGACATTCTCGAGGGCTATGGCGCCACGGAAACGGCTCCGGTGGCCTCCGTGAACATGCCGGACCAGCTTAGCCCCGAGGATTGGAAGGTGCAGGTGGCATCGAAGGTCGGCTCCGTCGGAATGCCGCTGCCCGGCACCAGTTTCCTCATCGTGGACCCGGAGACCTTCGAAGTACTGCCCACCGGGGAGGCCGGGATGATACTGATCAGCGGCGCACAGGTGATGCCGGGGTACCTGAAGAACGAACGCAAGAGCAGCGAGGCCTTGCGGGTCATGGAGGGTCGCCGCTGGTATGTGACCGGAGACAAGGGGCGGCTCGATGCCGACGGCTTTTTGTTCATCATCGACCGCTACTCGCGATTCGCGAAGGTGGGCGGTGAAATGGTGGGGCTCGGCACGGTGGAGACGGCGATCAAGGCGGCGCTGGCGGTGCCCGATCTGGAGGTGGTCGTGGTAGCCCTGCCCGATGAGCGCAAGGGGGAAAAGCTGGTGGCCCTCGCCACACTGCCGCTGGAGGCAGCCAACATGCGTGAGCGGCTCGCCAGTCAGGGCCTGAACGCCCTCGCCTTCCCCAGCCAATACCTGCAGGTCGATGTCATCCCGAAGCTCGGCTCCGGCAAGACCGACTTTGCAACGGCCCGGCAATTGGCACTGACTCGCCTGGCCGCCGCTGGCTGAGTGGGCCAACCGCCCGGGCAGACAGGCTCGTTGTTGACATTGATTCTCATTACTATTAGTGTTTGCAGCAGTCCAGCTTCCCTGACCGTGCCATGTACGTCTGCCTTTGCAAAGCCGTCACCGATCGCCAGATTCGCGAAACCATTTCCGAGGGCGCGACCACCTTCGCCGAGGTGAGGCGTCAGCTCGGCGTGGCCACCCAGTGCGGCAAGTGCTGCCAGCAGGCCAAGTCGATCGTTGAGACCGCCGTCAAGAAGCAAGTATTCAGCCCCGCCGCCTGACTCTCGCCGGCCCTCCCGCGCCCGGAACGAGAAGCGTTCTCTCTCGCATTTCACCAATTCAATCAAGTAGTTATGCAGATTGCGCTGGACGCTGCCGGGCACGACCAGCACAATCGTGGTCAGTTTTCACCCCAACCGCCCCCTTCAGGAGACCGCCATGCAAGGCGACAAACAGATGATTGCCCACCTCAACAAGGTGCTTGGCAATGAACTCATCGCGATCAACCAGTATTTCCTGCATGCCAAGATGTTCCACGACTGGGGTCTGAAGGAACTCGCCTCGGTGACGCGGCATGAGTCGATCGACGAAATGAAGCACGCCGACCAACTGATCGAGCGCATTCTTTTCCTCGAGGGACTGCCCAACCTGCAGGACCTCGGCAAACTGCACATCGGTGAAGACACGGTGGAAATGCTGCGCAGCGACCTGGCGCTGGAGTTCCGTGCCATCCCGGACCTCAAGAACGCCATCGCCTACGCCGACAGCATCCGTGACTTCGTTTCATCCGAACTGCTCGAGGAGATCCTGGAGGGTGAAGAGGAACACGTCGACTGGCTGGAAACCCAGTTGTCGCTGATCGACAAGGTCGGTATCCAGAACTATCTGCAGCAAAAAATGGATAACTGAAGCGATCCGTCCACGCGCAGGCGACCGTATCGACGCGCCGGAATCCCGCCGCGTTCGACGCGCCGTGTCTTGCCTTGCAAATCGCAGGTGCCGCCTGCATAGTTGCGCGCAAGTTCCGGCCTCCTCAAAGCCTGTGCGCCCCCGGCCTGCAGACCTTGCCGCCCGCGTCGAATCCAGCCTCAAACCCACCACAGGAGCACTCCATGAGCGCATTTGTCTGTCACAAAGCCCCGAATTTCACCGCTGCAGCCGTCATGCCCGACGGTTCGATCAAGGAAAACTTTTCGCTGTCGGACTACGCCGGCAAGTACGTCGTCGTGTTCTTCTACCCGCTGGACTTCACCTTCGTGTGCCCCTCCGAGATCCTGGCCCACAACAGTCGCGTGAAGGAGTTCAGCGATCGTGGCGTGCAGGTCATTGGCGTGTCGATCGACTCCCAGTTCACCCACGCTGCCTGGCGCAATACCTCGGTCGACAACGGCGGTATCGGCGCAGTCGGCTTCCCGCTGGTTGCTGACATCAAGCACGAAATTGCCAAAGCCTACGGCGTCGAACATCCGCAGGCGGGTGTGGCGCTGCGTGGCTCCTTCCTCATCGACAAAGCCGGCGTGGTTCAGCACATGGTCATCAACAACCTGCCGCTCGGCCGTAACGTCGACGAGATGCTCCGCATGGTGGATGCCCTGCAGTTCACCGAGGAACACGGGGAAGTATGCCCGGCCGGCTGGAACAAGGGCGACGAGGGCATGAAGCCGAGCGCCGCCGGCGTGGCCTCTTATCTGGCCAAGCACGCCAGCGACCTCTGATCGAAACGTTTGGCAGGGACCTTTCCCCGCGAGGAAAGGGTTCCTGCCCTGCCCTCCCACTGCCTTGCATTCCTACCGCAACGACAGCTCCCCAACTGCAGGGGCAGCGGACACGGGCGCGGGCCGCCCCGTTTTCGCACAGGATTCATTGTGAACTGGATTCACCATCCCTCCCGCCGCTATCTGGACCTGCTGGTCGCTGTGGTGCTGGTCAGTATGCTGGGCTACGGCACCGTGTTCATCTACCGGCTCAACAACGATGCGCGTGACCTGCAGTTCAACTCGGCGCTGGCCATGCAGGGTCAGCAGTTTTCCACCGATCTCGGCTGCGTAGCCTGCCACACGGTGGATGGCAGCCCGGGTGTGGGGCCAACGTGGGTCGGCATGTGGGGCCGCAGCGAAAAACTCAACCGGGACCGCACTGCCATCGTCGATGACGCCTATTTCCGCGAGTCGCTGACGGACCCGCATGTGAAGGTGGTCGCTGGCTACCCGGCCGTGATGGGCCGCTACTTTCTGAGCGAGGCGGAGATCAGCGCCCTGATCGAATACGTCAAGCAACTGAGTGACCCCGCTGTCACGCCGCAGGCCGCCCGCTGACGCGATCGCGATACACGCGGCGCCAGCGCAGATAGCCGGCCACCACCAGCACCAGATAAAGCGCGTACAGCAGCGCCGTAGGGTACAGACCCCGCTCCGTGTAGATCGCGACGGCCAGCGCATCGAGCAGCAGCCAGTAAAGCCAGTTTTCCAGCACCTTGCGCACCACCAGCCAGCTCGTCAGCACGCCACCCCAGGCAATGAGTGCATCGGCGAAGGGCCAGAAGGCAGCGGTGAATTGCGCCAGCAGCCAGCCATTGGCCGTCGCCAGCAGCAGTACCACTGCCGCACAGAGCACATGGCGTTGCCAAGGCCAGGACTGGATCGGCAGTGTGTCCGAATCGCTGGCTCCGCTTCGCCACTGCCACCAGCCGATCACCGCCATGACGGCATAAAAAGCATTGAGCAGGGTTTCCATGTAAAGCCGCGCTTCCCAGAAAATTCCGCAGTACAGCACGGAGCTGAGCAGCGCGCAGAGCCAGCACCAGAGGCTCTCGCGCAGCGCCAGCCACAGGTAGGCCAGCGCCAGCAGCGCCGCTACACCCTCCACCGACAACAGCGCTGCCAGCAGGCCGTTCATGCCTCACCCACCGCGAGCGGGCCGCGATGCTGCGCTGGTTTCCAGAGCACCTGGCCGATGACACCGACGAGCACCAACGCCATGCCGGCATAGGTCAGGGCATTGAAGTGCTCGGCGAACAGCACCAACCCGAGCAGTATCGAAAAGATCACCTCGCTGTAGCTGACGATCGCCACCCGCGAGATCGGCGCGACCTGATAGGCCACCGTCATGCAGTACTGCCCGATCTGGGCGGACAGCCCGAGCAAGAGCAGGTACAGCCACTGAAGCGGCGTGGGTGACACGAAATCGAGCAGCAGCGCAGCAAGGCTGAGCGGCAGGCAGACCAGCGGGAAATAGAACATGATCACCAGCGGATGCTCGGTCTTACCGAGGCGCCGCACGGACGTGTAGGCCACGCTCATGCAGAACGAAGCCGAGATACCGACCAGCAGATGCAGCAGCGTGATGCGGTAGTCAAAGCCCTGGACCATGACGACGCCGCCAAAGCTCAGTGCGAAAAACGCCAACTGCAGCAGCGTGACCTTCTCGCGCACCAGCCAGATGCCAAGCAGGGTGGCGAAGAGGGGCGACAGGTGTGTCAGTGTGGTCGCTGCCGCCAGCGGGATGTGGTGCAGCAACCAGAAGCCCTGCGCCAGCGCCAGGAAGCCGGCCACGCCCCGCAGGAGCAGGCCAGCCCGATCGCTGCCCCAGGGCGAAAGTCCGAGTCGCCAGAGACCCGCAAGGCAGAGCACCGCCGCCAGCAAAGCGCGGAAAAAGATGATTTCGGCGATGGGCAGCCCCGCCAGCAACTTGGTGAACAGGGCCATGAGGGCAAAGAACAGGCTGGCAACCAGCATGTGAAGCACCCCGCGGCTCGCGGCAGAAATCAGCATCGGGCAGGCAACAAAAAGGCCCGGCTTCTTGCGAACCCGGGCCTGGCTCTCCGAGAGGCTCGTTCAGGCCTGCGGCGCGCGCTTGGCCGCGGAGTCATCGACCAGTTTCTTCAACTCACCGGCTTCGAACATCTCCGTCATGATGTCACAGCCTCCAACCAGTTCACCGTCCACGAACAACTGCGGAAACGTCGGCCAGTCCGATACCTTCGGAAGGTTAGCGCGAATTTCCGGATTGCCGAGGATGTCGACGTAGGCAAATTTCTGGCCACAGGCCATCAGCATCTGCGAAGCGCGTGCAGAAAACCCACACTGCGGCTGGTTAGGATTGCCCTTCATGTAAATGAGGATGGGGTTGTTCTTGATCTGGTCGCGGATAGTGTCTTCGATACTCATGACTCACCTGTGGCTGCTGGGAATACGGAAATCGGGCTGCGGCGCTTGGTACGTAACAGCGCGGCATTGTAGTCAATCGACGTCGCCGTCGACACCCACGCACGGTAAATGGTGGCTATTTGCCTCGTCGACAACGTGGGGAATTGCACTTTGCCGGCCGGCCGGCCGGCAGCGCGCACCGGTAGTCATGCGCGGCACGGCGCTGGTAGAATCCGCGTCTTCGCAGGCAGCAGTGGCTGCCTTTTTGCGTTTTTTGGTGGCCGAATTTCATCGACCCAGAGCAGTGGAGCCCAGCCATGACCGCAGCAACGCCCCCCCTCGTGAACGCCAGTGTGAGCACGCCGCTGATGAGCAACTACGGGCGCCAGCAGATTGCGTTCGTGCGCGGCGAAGGCTGCTACCTCGTCGATGCCGAGGGCAGGCGCTACTTCGACGCGCTGGCCGGTGTTGCCGTCAATGCCCTCGGGCATTCGCATCCCGGCTTCATCGCTGCCGTGCGCGAGCAGGTCGGTACTCTGGTGCACACGTCCAATCACTTCGAGGTGCCGCTGCAGACGGCGCTGGCCGCAGAACTCTGCAAGCGCGCGGGCATGCAGCAGGCCTTCCTCTGCAACTCGGGCGCGGAAAGCATCGAGGCCGCCATCAAGCTGGCGCGCAAATGGGGCTACGGCAAAGGCATCAGCGAACCGGTCATCATTGTCACCGAGGGCGCCTTCCACGGACGCACGCTCGGTGCGCTGACCGCCACGCACAGCGCCACCTACCAGGAGGGCTTCGGGCCCCTGCCCGGCGGCTTCGTGCGCGTGCCTTACAACGATGTGGACGCGGTGGCCAAGGCCGCGAGCAACCACGCCGATAGGGTGGTAGGTGTACTGGTCGAGCCGGTGCAGGGTGAGGGCGGCGTCAATGTGCCGGCGGCCGACTACCTAAACAAGTTGCGCGCGCTGTGCGATCAGCAGGACTTGCTGCTGATGCTCGATGAGGTGCAGACCGGCAATGGCCGCAGCGGCCGCTGGTTCGCGTTTCAATTGAACGGCATCACCCCGGACATCCTGGCCACGGCCAAGGGCTTGGGCAATGGTTTCCCGATCGGCGCCACGCTGGCGGCGGGCAAGGCGGCCGGTGTGTTCCAGCCGGGCCATCACGGGTCCACGTTCGGTGGTTCACCGCTGGCCTGTCGTGCTGCGCTCGCCGTGTACGAGGCGCTCGACAAAGAGGACATCATCGGCAATGCCGAGCGGCAGGGACGCTATTTAGTCGACACGCTGCGGCAGCGTCTGGCTGGTAATGGCAAGGTGAAGGAAGTACGCGGACTGGGACTGCTGATCGGTATCGAGCTGCACAAGAGCGGCAAGGATCTCGTGCCGCGGGCGCGCGAACGCGGCCTGATTCTCAACGTGACGGCCGACAAAGTGATCCGTTTGGTGCCACCGCTGACCATCAGCCGCCAGGAAGCGGACTTCGTCATCGACACGATCGTGCAACTGCTGCAGGAGTAGGCCATGGGCGTCCGTCACTTCCTGACCCTGCTGGACCTCAGCAAGCACGAACTGCTGGGGCTGCTCGATCGTGCCAGCGCGCTCAAGCAACTGCAGCGCAACCACCAGCGTCATGACGTGCTGGCGCGCCGCACGCTGGCCATGATCTTCGAGAAGGCTTCGACCCGCACACGCGTGTCCTTTGAAACGGCGATGACGCAGCTGGGCGGTGCCTCCATTTTTCTGTCGCCTGCTGACACGCAGCTCGGCCGTGGCGAACCGATCGAGGACACGGCGCGCGTGCTGTCGCGGATGGTGGACGCCATCATGGTGAGGACCTTTGCCCACAGCAAGATTGAAACGATGGCCCGCTACAGCGCGGTGCCCGTAATCAACGCCCTGACCGACGACCACCACCCCTGCCAGCTGCTGGCCGATCTGCAGACCTACCGGGAGCACCGCGGAGCGCTGGAGGGCCGCACCGTCGCCTGGGTTGGCGACGGCAACAACATGTGCAACTCCTTCATCCACGCCGCGCACCTGCTCGACTTCGAACTGGTGGTGGCCTGCCCGCCCGGCTACGAGCCGCTGGCCGACCTGCTGCGGCAACATGCCCGCAACGTGCGGGTCGAGCGGGATCCGGTCCTCGCCGTGCGCGGCGCCTCGCTGGTCGCCACCGATGTGTGGGCCTCGATGGGCCAGGAAGCCGAGCAGCAGAAACGCAAGGTTGCCTTCGCCGATTATCAGGTCACCCGCCGGCTGATGGATCAGGCGGCCGCGGGCGCACTTTTTCTGCACTGCCTGCCGGCACACCGGGGCGAAGAAGTGAGCGCAGAGGTCATCGATGACCCGCAGTCCGTGGTCTGGGAAGAGGCCGAAAACCGCTTGCACGCCCAAAAGGCGCTGCTGGAATTCCTGCTCTGCTCCTGACACGTGGCCATGACATCCCTGCTGACCGTCAAGGACATACTCTGCCGCTACGGCGAGCGCGTGGTCTGTGAGGGTCTCAGTTTCCGTGTCGACGCCGGTGCGCTCGTCAGCCTGCTGGGTCCGAGTGGCTGCGGCAAGACCACGGTGCTGCGGGCCATTGCCGGCTTCGAACCGGTGTATGCCGGCTCGATAAGCCTCGCAGGCAGGGAACTCAGCCGTGCCGGCGACGTGGTGCCGCCTGAACAGCGGCAGGTCGGGCTGGTGTTCCAGGATTACGCGCTGTTTCCGCACCTCAGCGTGGCGGGCAACATCGCCTTCGGGCTCGGCGGCAGCAGCAGCGCCGAGCGCGAACGTACCGTGCGCGACCTGCTCGCCCTCACCCGTCTGGAAGAGTATGCCAAGGCCTGGCCCGCCGACCTCAGTGGCGGCCAGCAGCAGCGCGTGGCGTTGGCGCGGGCGCTGGCGCCGCGTCCACGGCTGCTGCTGCTCGACGAGCCGTTCTCCAACCTCGACACCGAGCTGCGCCGGGACCTCTGCCTCGACGTGCGCGAGCTGCTGAAGGCGCGCGGCACCACGGCCCTTCTCGTCACCCACGACCAGAGCGAGGCCTTTGCCATGGCCGACGAAATCGGCGTGATGGCGGCCGGTCGGCTGCTGCAATGGGACTCGCCGCGCCAGCTCTGCCTGCGACCCGCCTCGGCCACCGTGGCACGCTTTCTGGGCCAAGGGCAGCTGCTGCCGGCCACGCGCCACGGTCGGTGGCTGCAGACGCCGCTCGGCGCCCTGCAGGTGACCGGACTGGAGACGAATGGGAGTGGGGATGCCCAGCCCTGCCTGTTACCCCCGCCGGCGGAGCAGACGCCGCAGGCGGTGCACTTACTGGTACGCCCGTGGAACCTGTGTCTTCGTCGCGGCAGCGAGCTGCTCGCCACCCCGACCGCCCGCAGTTTCCAGGGCGCCGGGGCGCTCACCACGCTGCAACTGGCAGACGGCAGTCTGGTGCAGAGCGATGACCCCGGTTTCAGCGAGTTGCCGCTGGGAAATCCGGTGGGGCTCGGGCTGACGGAACGCGACTTGCGTTTTTTCACTGCCTGATCCCCAGCGGTCAGGCGCAGCGACATCCACGATATTGGCACAATTGCCCGGCCGGCCCCGGCGCGCGCGCTGCGGGCGCTTCGCCCACAACCTACCCACAGCAAATTAACAGGGTTAACCCCTTGTCAGCTTTTTTGACCCCCTGATATAGTGCGCCGCAGCGCGTTGCACCCTATATGTTGTGCTTTTGTAACTGCGCCGGGCCAGTCTCACAGGGGCTGCCCCGGCCAGAGGTCCGCCGTCGAAGCCGGCGGACTCGCGTGAATTAAGCACGTTCGATGCACGACCCCAGGCCCGCAGAGGCCGGCACCCGCAAAAACGACGAGACCACAGAACAGGACCGCTCACGATGCAAACGCAAACGGACTACAGCAGTTCTTCCCCGCGCCCGGCAAGCCGCACGAGCAGTGCCACGCCCGACAGTCTTGCCGTCACGGCCCCTGGCCAGCTGCGCGTCATCAAGCGCAACGGCGCCGTGGTGGTCTACGACGCCACCAAGATCACCGTTGCCATCACCAAGGCGTTTCTGGCGGTAGAGGGTGGCAATGCCGCCGGTTCGACGCGCGTCCACGAGACCGTGGCCGCACTGGTCGACGAAATCACTCATATTTTCAAGCGGCGCATGCCCTCGGGGGGCAGTGTCCATATCGAAGACATTCAGGACCAGGTCGAACTGGCGTTGATGCGGTCCGGAGAACACAAGATCGCGCGAGCCTACGTCATCTACCGCAACGAGCGCGCCCGTGAGCGTGAACAGACCCAGACCCCGCGCGACCGGGATGTCCGCCACGACATCCAGGTCACGATGGAAGATGGCAGCGTGCGCCCGCTGGATACCGGCCGCCTGCGCACCGTCATCAACGAGGCCTGTGAGGGGCTGTTCGGTGTCGATGCCAACAAGCTCTACGAAGACACGCTCAAGAACCTCTACAGCGGCGTGAACATCAACGACGTACGCGTGACGCTCGTGATGACGGCCCGCCCCTTGGTGGAACAGGAGCCCAACTACTCCATCGTTGCCGCCCGCCTGCTGCTCGACACCCTGCGCTCCGAGGCACTGCGCTTCCTTGGCGTCGCGCTTAGCGCCACCCAGAGCGAGATGCACTACCGCTATGCCGCCGTGCTGCGTCCCTACATCGAAAAAGGGGTACAGCTCGAACTGCTGTCGCCGGAGCTGCTGAGCTTCGACATTGCCCGGCTCGGCGAGGCGCTGAAGGCCGAGCGGGATGACCAGTTCACCTATCTGGGGCTGCAGACGCTCTATGATCGCTACTTCATCCACAGCGAAGGTGTGCGCTTCGAGCTGCCGCAGATCTTCTTCATGCGGGTCGCGATGGGACTGGCCGTCAACGAGCCGAATCGCGAAGAGCGCGCCATCGAGTTCTACAACCTGCTTTCCAGCTTCGACTACATGGTCAGCACCCCCCAGCTGTTCAACGCAGGCACGCTGCGGCCCCAGCTGTCGAGTTGCTTCCTCACCACCGTGCCGGACGACCTCGACGGCATCTACAACGCCATCCACGACAACGCCATGCTGAGCAAGTGGGCCGGCGGCCTCGGCAATGACTGGACGCCAGTGCGTGCCCTCGGGGCCTACATCAAGGGCACCAACGGCAAGTCGCAGGGCGTGGTGCCCTTCCTGAAAGTGGTGAACGACACTGCCGTGGCCGTCAACCAGGGCGGCAAGCGCAAGGGCGCCGTCTGCTCCTACCTCGAAACCTGGCACCTCGATATCGAGGAATTTCTGGAGCTGCGCAAGAACACCGGAGACGACCGTCGCCGCACACACGACATGAACACCGCCAACTGGATACCCGACCTGTTCATGAAGCGGGTATTCCAGGACCAGACCTGGACACTGTTCTCTCCCAACGAAGTACCGGAGCTGCACGAATTGCACGGCAAGGCCTTCGAGGAGCGCTATACCCACTACGAACAACTGGCCCGCGAGGGCAAGGTGTACGTCCACAAGGTCGTACAGGCCAAGGACCTCTGGCGCAAGATGCTGTCGATGCTCTTCGAAACCGGTCACCCGTGGATCACCTTCAAAGACGCCTGCAACGTGCGTTCTCCGCAGCAGCACGTCGGCACCGTACACAGCTCCAACCTCTGTACGGAAATCACCCTCAACACCAGCAAGGATGAAATCGCCGTCTGCAACCTTGGCTCGATCAACCTGGTGAACCATGTCACCGACAAAGGCCTCGACCGCGACAAGCTCAAGAAGACCGTCACCACGGCCGTGCGCATGCTCGACAACGTCATCGACATCAACTACTACTCGGTGAAAGCAGCCAAGACCTCCAACCTCCGGCATCGGCCGGTGGGGCTCGGCATCATGGGTTTCCAGGATGCCCTGTACCTCCAGAAGATTCCCTACGCGTCCAACGAGGCAGTCACCTTCGCCGACCGCTCGATGGAAGCGATCAGCTACTTTGCCATCGAGGCCTCGACGCTGCTGGCCGAGGAACGCGGCACCTATGAAAGCTACGAGGGTTCGCTGTGGGCGCGCGGCGTGCTGCCGATCGACTCGCTGGAACTGCTGAAGACCGAGCGCGGGGCGGAATTCCTCACGGTCGACAACTCCCGCACGCTGGACTGGGACGGCCTGCGGTCACGGGTGCTGCAGCGCGGCATGCGCAACTCCAACGTGATGGCGATCGCCCCTACCGCGACCATCGCCAACATCACGGGCGTGTCGCAGTCCATCGAGCCCACGTACCAGAACCTCTACGTGAAATCGAACCTGTCCGGTGAATTCACCGTGGTCAATCCCTACCTGATTCGCGACCTCAAGGCGCTGGGCCTCTGGGACAGCGTGATGCTGAACGACCTCAAGTATTACGAGGGCAGCGTGCAGAAGATCGACCGCATCCCCGACAGCCTCAAGGTGCTGTATGCCACGTCCTTCGAGATCAGTCCGCAATGGCTGGTGGAAGCGGCCAGCCGTCGCCAGAAGTGGATCGACCAGGCCCAGTCGCTGAACCTGTACATCGCCGAGGCCAACGGCAAGAAGCTCGACGTTACCTACCGGATGGCATGGCTGCGCGGGCTCAAGACTACGTACTACCTGCGTGCGCTCGGTGCCACCAGCACCGAAAAGAGCACAGTGAGCACCGGCAAACTCAACGCGGTGAAGGCAGACCTGCCACCGGTTCTGCAGGCCGCTGCCACCGAGGCCTTCGACAAGGCTGCCGACGTGCCGAAGGCCTGCTCGATCGACAACCCGGATTGTGAAGCCTGCCAGTAAGGCCAGGCGTCGTGAACGAAGGAAAGGAGCCCCTGACCATGCTTAGCTGGGATGATTTGAACGACGAAGGACTGGTGCCTGCACCGGTAGTGGGTGCGGCGCTGCAAAGGGCAGTGGCCGAGGTGGAGCAGTCCGCCGCCGTGCGGACGGTCACCGTGGCTGCAGCGCCGGTGCTCGACACTGCCGCCCTGGTGGCCGCTACGCGTGCCGTGGTGGCCGCCGTGAACGCCGAGGCCCGCACTGAGCCGCGCGAGCCCATGGCGCCGGCGGCGGCCGCGGCGGCTGTTTCGCCGGTGGTAAGGGCCCAGGCTGCCGTGGCCCGTCTCGATGCCCGAGAGGGCGAGCAGGAACTGGCCGGCGCCGCCGAACGTGTCACGGTGGACCAGAAGCGCATGATCAACTGCCGTGCCGACCTCAACCAGCTCGTGCCGTTCAAGTACGAATGGGCCTGGCAGAAGTACCTCGACGGCTGCGCCAATCACTGGATGCCGCAGGAAGTGAACATGAACGCCGACATCGCGCTGTGGAAAAAGCCCGACGGCCTCACCCCCGATGAGCGGTTGATCGTCAAACGCAGTCTCGGCTTCTTTTCGACGGCTGACTCGCTGGTGGCGAACAATCTGGTGCTGGCCATCTACCGCCTGGTCACCAACCCCGAGTGCCGCCAATACCTGCTGCGCCAGGCCTTCGAAGAGGCCATTCACACCCATGCCTACCAGTACTGCATCGAAAGTCTCGGCATGGACGAGGGTGAGATCTTCAACATGTACCACGAAGTCCCGAGTGTGGCCCGCAAGGCGTCGTGGGGGCTGAAGTACACCCGGGAAATCAGCGATCCCACCTTCAATACCGGTACGCCGGAGAACGACAAAAAACTGCTGAAAAATCTCATCGCCTATTACTGCTGCCTGGAAGGCATCTTTTTCTATTGCGGCTTCACGCAGATCCTGTCGATGGGCCGCCGCAACAAGATGACCGGCACCTCCGAACAGTTCCAGTACATCCTGCGTGACGAGTCGATGCACCTGAACTTCGGCATCGACATGATCAACCAGATCAAGTTGGAAAATCCGCAGTTGTGGGATGACGAGCTGCGCGAGTCGGCGGCACAGATGATCCTCGAAGCCACGCAGCTCGAGATCGAGTATGCGCGTGACACCATGCCGCGCGGTGTACTCGGCATGAATGCCGCCATGATGGAGGAGTACCTGCAGTTCATCGCCAACCGTCGCCTGGTGCAGATCGGCCTCAAGGAGCAGTTCCCGGGAGCTCAGAATCCGTTCCCGTGGATGAGCGAGATCATGGATCTGCGCAAAGAGAAGAACTTCTTCGAAACCCGCGTCACCGAGTACCAGACCGGCGGCGCCCTGAGCTGGGAATAGGCTGCCGAGGAACCGAGCATGAACGACAAGATCGATGCCACCAAGCAAGCCTCGCAGAATGCCGAGCAGACCCTGCTCACCCTCGAGCAGCTGGCGCAGACGCTCGAGGTGATGACGGCGGTGGTCGATCGCCTGAAGTCCCACCTGACGCGCCAGTTGTCACTGACCCAGGAGCTCTTCAACGACGAGGAGAAGCTGCGCAAGGCGGAAGCCGAGGCGCGCGCCACGGAGTCACGCAAGCTGCAGCAGGAGTCCTTCGTGGTAGAAATTGCCCAGCGTGAGCTCGGGGCGGCGAGCAAGGGCAAGAAAGTAGTTCACTGACCGAGGGCGCCAGACGCATGCGCAGCGTGGAGTCCATGGTCGTTCTCATTACCGGCAGCACCGACGGTCTCGGCAAGCTGGTGGCTCGCGAGCTTGCTATACGCGGCGCCACGGTCCTGCTGCATGGCCGCGACCCCGACAAGGGCGAAGCGGTGCTGCGGGAACTGGCGCTGGCGAGCGGCTCCACCCGACTGCGCTACTACAACGCCGATCTCGCCTCGCTGGCGGAGGTACGGGCGCTGGCCGAGCGACTGCGCGAGCAGGAACCACAACTGCAGGTGCTGGTGAACAATGCCGGCATCGGGCCCCTGGCGCCGGGCCTGCCGCGGCGCCTGAGCCGTGATGGCCACGAGCTGCTGTTGGCGGTCAATTACCTCTCCGGCTTCCTGTTGACCCGCGAATTGCTGCCGCTGCTGACCCGCTCAGCACCGGCACGCATTGTCAACGTGGCGTCGATCGGCCAGCAGACACTGGATTTCGACAACCTGATGCTGGAGCGCGACTACGACGATGCGCGCGCCTACCGGCAGAGCAAGCTGGCGCAGATTCTCGACACCGTCAGCCTGGCGGAACAGCTGGCCGGCAGCGGCGTCACCGTGAACTGCCTGCATCCGGCCACGCTGATGGACACCAAAATGGTCCACGAGAGCCGTGGCTACTTCCCCGGCGTGAAGAGCAGCACCGACGAGGGCGCGGCGGCTGTGCTACGGCTCATCTGCGACCCGGCATTGGCGGGGGTGAGTGGCCGTTATTTCGACGGCCAGTCCGAGGCTCGCCCGAATGACCAGGCGGCCAGCGAGGAAGCGCGCCGCCGGTTGCTGGATGCCAGTGACCGCCTGTGCTCGCCGGCAGCCCTCGTTACTCGAATTCCCTGATCAGCCCGTCGAGCGCTGCCTGCACGTGGAAATCTTCCCAGTCGAACTGGGAACGCACCACGGCCTCGATGTCGGCCCGCGATTGCTTCTGCTGTACCAGCGTGGTCAGCGTGTCGCTGAAGCGCTGGGCGCGATCACGGTAGGCCTGCAGATCCGCCCGCCGCGATACCAGTCCGTGCCCGGGAATGACGGTATCGAAGTCGAGGGCCAGCGCCTGGTCGATGGCCAATGGCCAGGCCTTCGCGCTGCCCCCGCCGGGATAGTCCACCAACTGCGCCGAGGTGCCGGGACCATTGGCGAAGATGTCGCCGCTGGTCAGCACGTCGTAGTCGGGAAACAGCACCACGACATCGCCGTTGGTGTGGGCGGGACCGACCGGGTGGATTTCCACACGCTTGCCTCCGAGGTAGAGATTCAGCTGACCCTCGGTGGTGATGTTCTGTTCGCCGCCCAGATGGTTCAGCACGATTTGTGCCCGGGCGTTGGCCGAGGCCACGGCAATGGCGCCAAGGGCCTGCAGTTTGGCGTTACCGCCGGCGTGGTCCCCGTGGTAGTGCGTGTTGATCACGTACTTGACCGGCTTGTCGGTGATGGTGCGCAGCGCCGCCATGATGTTGTCATGATCGATTTCGAACTTGTCGTCCACCAGCAGCACCCCTTCATCGGTCACCAGCACGGTAACCAGGCCCGGCACCGCGACGTTACTGATCACATAGAGATCGGTGGCCACCGGCACCACGGAAAGATCGGCAGGCGTCGCGCCGAATTGGGCTTGGCTGGCCATGGCGGCGAGCAGACCCCAGAGGGCAAGGGCGCAGCGAGTGACTGGACGGTTCATGAGCGGGCTCCTCGGAGAAGGTGAAACGGGCGGGATGGCAGGCGTGACCATGGGCTGGGCCGCAGCTTGCCAGCTTTCCGGCGCCCGGGAAATACACCGCTCGGTGCGTGGCCGGGCTCCGCTACAATCCAGCCATGACCAGCACGGGCTACAGCGAAGACTTCGACTACGTCATCGTGGGCGGCGGCAGCGCCGGCTGCCTGCTGGCCAATCGCCTGTCCGCTGACCCTGGCGTGCGAGTCTGCCTCGTGGAGGCCGGCGGTAGCGATCGCTGGCATTGGATCGACATACCCGTCGGCTATCTCTACTGCATCGCCAACCCGCGGACCGACTGGATGTACCGCAGCAGCGAGGACCCGGGGCTCAACGGCCGCAGCATCCACTACGCACGGGGTCTCGGCGTGGGGGGCTGCTCGCTGATCAATGCCATGATCTACATGCGTGGGCAGGCCCGCGACTACGACGAATGGGCCAGTCTCTGCGGCGATTCGTCCTGGGGCTGGCAGCAGGTGCTGCCCCTTTTCAAGCGTCACGAGGACCACTTCCGCGGCGCCAGCGCCTGGCACGGCGCCGGTGGTGAGGTGCGCGTGGAGGAGCAACGGCTACGCTGGGCACTGCTGGAGCGCTTTGCCGACGCGGCCGAGCAGGCCGGTATCCCGCGCTGTGCGGATTTCAATACCGGCAGCAACGAAGGCAGCGGCAAGTTTGAAGTGACCCAGCGACGCGGACTGCGCTGGCATGCACGCCGGGCCTTCATCACGCCCGTGCGGGGTCGGCCCAATCTGGTGCTGCGCGAATACAGTAGCGCGGACCACCTGCTGTTCGAGGGACGGCGCTGCACTGGCGTGGCGGTGGTCGGCCACGCGCGGGCGCTGCGCCCGGGACTCACGCAGCTGCGGGCGCGCCGCGAAGTCATCCTGAGCGCGGGGGCGATAGGCTCACCGCTGCTGTTGCTGCGTTCAGGCCTTGGCGATCCCGCGCAGCTGCAGCGCTGGCAGATTCCGGTTCGCCACGCCCTGCCGGCCGTGGGCAGCAACCTGCAGGATCATCTGCAACTGCGCATGGTGTTCAAGGTGCAGGGCAGCGTCACGCTCAATACACAGGCCAACAGCCTGTTCGGCCGCGCCTCCATGGCGCTGGAGTATGCCCTGCGGCGAAGCGGTCCACTGAGCATGGCGCCATCGCAGCTCGGCGTGTTCACGCGCTCCTCGCCGGCCCATGCCACGCCCAACCTGCAGTACCACATTCAACCGCTGTCGCTCGACAAGTTCGGCGATCCGCTGCACGACTTTCCGGCCTTCACGGCCTCGGTCGCCAACCTGCGGCCGACATCGCGCGGGCACGTGCGGCTGACCGGACGCGGCTTCGACGCCAAGCCGGAAATCCACTGCGCCTACCTGTCGACACCGGAGGACCGGCAGGTGGCGCTCGAGTCCCTGCGGCTCACGCGCAGCATCGCTAGCATGCCGGCACTTGCCGCCTGCGCACCACAGGAATTCCTGCCTGGCGCCCACTGCGTGAGCGACGCGGAACTGCTGGATGCGGCAGGCAACATCGGTACCACCATCTTCCACCCGGTGGGTACCTGCAGGATGGGGCGCCACGATGACGACGCTGCCGTGGTCGATGCGCAACTGCGCGTGCGCGGCATCGCAGGCCTCAGGGTGGCCGATGCCTCGGTGATGCCGACCATCACGTCCGGCAACACCAACGCCCCTACCATGATGATTGCGGAAAAAGCGGCAGCGCTGCTGCAAGCGGCGGCAAGGGCCTGAAGCCCGGGCAGGTGCCCGGCGCTGCTCAGCGGTAATGCACGAGTCCGGTGACGTCGTAGGTCCAGGCGGCAAACCAGGCGGCCTGCACCACGAACGGGTGAGCGAGCTGCTGCAGCAGCAGCCAGCCCACACCCAGCAAGGTATGGACGCCAAGACGGCCACTGCTGCGCCATTCCTCCAACACGATTGCCAGCGCCAGCGCGTCGAGCGTCAGGTACATGGGCAGCAAGGGGAAGTACGCGAGCTGCAGCGGCACCATGTACAGGCGGTGAATGGCCGGCGGCAGCAGCGGCAGCGTGGCCAGCAACATCAGACGCCGGTGCACCGCAGGCTGTCGGATCTGGCGGATGGCCAGCGCGAACAGCAGGCCGAAGCCACTTACCGCCATGCAGCCAAGGTACATGCCGTCGTAGTAATTGCCTGCCGGGGTATCGCGATCGCCGGCGGCGCCCAGCAGCGTGATCAGCAGACCCGTAGCGATCACCAGGGTCGCCAGCGCGATCCCGAAGGTACCGACGCTGCGATGCAGGGCCACCTTGCCGACCGCGACCAGCAGTGGCTGCGTCAGCAACAGCAGCATCCACGCCGTGAACACGAGGCCATGCAGATGCACGACCGGTGGCGCTCCAGGGAAACTCGAGTTGACCAGCGGGCCCCAGTAGGTCAGGCCAAAGCCACCAAACACGAGACAGGCCATCAGCCCGGTCATGACGGTGGCGAACGACGGGCGGAACGGGGTCGGCCGGCGGCCGGCAGCGGCTTCATTCATGGTGTGCGCTCCGTGGGCCCGGCCGCTGTTGGAACCAGCCGCCGGCCCACCGGCCCCGGCTTACTTGAGACCCTTGCCGGCAAAGGACCACCTGGCATCGGTGCACAGCGTGCAGTCGTCGCCGAGGAACCAGGCACCGGCAGCGGCATCGCCACGCAGGGTCCAGTCAAGCCAGCGCACGGCGGCCTGTGCCGCCGCGCCGCCGTTGGGTTCCGCATAGCTACCGCCGTGGCCGACACCCAGCAAGTTGGCCACCGCCACCGGCACGTGGTCGATGCGCTGGAAATCATCCATGCCATTGGCATAGGCGATATCGGTGTCGCCGCCCAGAATATAGAGCGTCGGCGCGTGCACGTTCTGCAGTGCTGCCTTGGTGAGGTTCATTTCGCTCGACACGGCGCCGGCCGGCCCGGCGTCATTGAAGATGCCGGTATTCTGCAGCAGCATCGCGCGAATGCGCGGATCGGCGGCTACCGCCAGCGCCTGGATGCCGCCGCAGCTGAAACCGGCCACGGCCACCTGTGCAGGGTCGATGCGACCGAACAAGGGACTGCCGCTGCGCTGATTTTCCTGCAAGGCCCAGTCGATGGCCTCGGTCAACTGAACGGCTCGCGTGCGTGGGGCAGCAGGCGCGGCGGC
>DAIRDB010000009.1:64114-88465 GCA_036796405.1 Gammaproteobacteria bacterium
CGGCAGTCCCCGCCGCGGCCGGCTCGCGCGCCGCAGCACCGGGTCCGCTGAAGATGAGCCCGCTGGCAATCACGAGATACCCGTGCGAAGCCAGTTCCAGCAGGTGGAAACGACTGCTGGCACCATCATCGGAGCAGCCGCCGTTGCCCCAAGCCACGACGCCGAGTCGCTGGCTGCCGAGCGCGGCCAGATCGGCCGGACGGTACACCACGTGCGCAGGTAGCGACGCCACTTCTTCCTTCATGGCCGCGTAGCGGCCGGTACCTGGATTGTCGGGCTGGCGATTGAGTGCTTCCCGATCTGGGGGCTGCGCCAGACTGACAGCAGCCAGACAGAGCAGTGCGACGGCGCCGAGACGGCGACGGTGACGAGGCGCATGCAACATGGGTGGTTCCCTCCGGGACTGTTGTTCTTTTGATGACCTGCGCGCCCGATTGTAGGCGAAAACCGACGCAGCACTTGTCAGGGCCGGTGCTGGAGGCAGGCGAGACGGCCGTTGTATTCGCTGGCCAACACCGGCACCATCGGGGCATCCCCCACAACAGGAGAACCCACGATGGCGATCTGGGACAAGAACGAACCGGCAGGCAACAGCTCAGCGAATCCGTCCAGCACGACAGCATCGGCACCGGCCGCCGCAGCCACCCCGCCAGCGGGCACACCGGCCGCCAGCAGCCCTGCCGTGCGCACGGCAGCAAGCAAGGAAGAGTCGGTCATCACCTCCGGCATCACCGTGGAAGGCAAGATCGTTGGCAAGGGCAACGTGCGCGTAGCCGGCAAGTTCAAGGGCGACATCCAGGTGGACGGCGATCTGCAAATCGACAGTGCCGCTGCTGTCGAAGGCCAAGTGAAGGCCGGCCATGTCACGGTCAACGGCACATTGACCGGCAATATCGACACTGCCAATCAGGTGGAGCTCAAGCAGGGCAGCACGGTGACTGGCGACATCAAGGCCACCACGCTTTCCGTGACCGCTGGCGCCCGCATGCGTGGGCACGTCGACTTCGGCTTCGGCGACGGAAAGTAGCGTTGGCGACGCGCACCTGTCCGCACTGCAAGGCCACCATACTGGCCAGTGCTGCCGTTTGTCCCGGCTGCCGCGGACACCTGCGCTTCGACAAGCCACGCGCCGCGCCAGCCCCGCAGGCGGCCTGGCGCGTGGAGGGCAGTTTCTCTGCCGAAACGCCCGAGGAAGCGATGGAATACTGCATGGTGATCAGCGTACGTGACGAGCGCAACGAAGAGGTGGCCCGCCACGTCGTGCACGTGGGAACGCTGCTCGGCGACCAGAAGCGCACGTTTGCGCTGGTGATCGAAACAGCGGATGCCGACAAGAAGTGATCCGTTTTGCAGGCCATCGTTCTCTTTTCTTTATGTAATCCTTCCAAACAATGAATTTTACGAATCGTTGAGGGTTTTCTAGGCTTGCTCCATCTCCGCTTTCAGTGCGTAACCCACGATGAGGAGAGGAGGAAAAGCCATGAAGCCCGCCACAAGCAGGGCAGCAGCCCTGGCAATCGCAGCAAGCACCATCCCGCTGTTGCTGCTGGCAACCGCCAGCTCGTATGCCAACACCTATCACCCGCCACACAGCCCCCTGGACACGCAAGCTTCACTCGAAATCCACGTCGCCGCGCTGGAAGCGCAACTGATGGAGCTCGGCAGCGAGCTGCCGCCGCAGGATCTGCGACTGATCGAACCGCAGCAGGACTATGCGAGGGCGCTGCAGCAACTGGGCCGCCATGAACAGGCGATCGCCGCCTTCGGCGCAGCGCTGCAGATTCACCGCAGCCACCATGGCCTGTTCGACATCGACCAGCTCGCGCTGGTAGATCGCCTGCTGGAGTCGCATATGGCGCTCGGCCAGTGGGAGGCCGTCGATGACCTGCAGCACTTCCGTTACCAGATCGCGCGCCATGCGCTGCCCGCCGGGGCCGACACGCGGATCGACGCCCTCATGCAGCTGACAGTCTGGAAACTGCGTGCGAGCGAGCACGGCCTGCTGGAGCATTCCCTGCGCGACGCCAACGAAGTGGCCGACCTGCACCGACGCGAACTCGATCTCGTGGAGCATGCAGGCAAGCCGGATCAGGTAGCCCGGCATCACCTTGGCATCGCCGATCTGGCCCTGCTACAGGCGCGTGCCAAGGTAGCCACGCGCACCGCGGTCGGCCTCGGGTCGGGGCTGCCGCTGGCGCCACTCGGTCTGCATGGCCAACTGCAGGAGACGACCGGTACCGATCGCCCGCCACAACTGGTCGAGCGCCTCGAGCCCTTTGCCTTCGAAAGCGGCGCCGCACTGGACATCTTCGACATCGGTCGGCACCTTCAGGAGTACAAGCAGTCGATCAGCAAGGCCCACTCGCTCGTCAACGCTGCCGACCTGCCGGCGAGCGAGCAGCACCGCTCGGTGAGTGAGTCCATTCGCCGCTCGCTGGAGGCCTACAACGGCTTCCTGCTGCAGGCCGTGCTGCGACGCTTCTAAAACAACCCCCGGCGCCCCTGTGGAGCAGCGGCGCCGTGACCCGGACGACTGCATGAACCACTCGCCCTCGGCCAGCGTGCCGCTCTCGATCATCGCCTTCGCTGCGGCCCTGCTGCCCTTCGTCACGACCCATGTGAGCTACCTGCTGGCGGCGAACCTTGGCCACGTCGACTGGTGCATCCCCTACTGGGACAGCTGCACCTCCATCAGCGCTACCGGGCGCCAGCTGCCGGAGAAACTCTGGTTCAAGGCCGGCATGGTGCCGACGGCGCTGCTGACCGCCCTGCTCTGGTGGTGTGCCGCCCACTGGCGCCGGCTGGCTGGACCCACCCATTTCCCGCGCCGGCTGGCCCTGCTGCCCTGGCTCGGCACCATGGCAGCCCTGGCCCTGCTGGTCTACACGGTGGCGCTCGGCGAGGGCGGGGCTGCCTACCAGCAAGTGCGGCGCAGTGGCGTAGCCTTGTCGTTTGCGCTGACCTTCATCGGGCAGGTACTGCTCACCCAGTTGGTCGGCGAACTCGCCGCGCTGCGCGAGGATGCCCCGCTCGCGCGCGCCGCGCAGCAGCAACTCCGGCTGCTGGTGCTAATGCTCGGCCTCGGTGTCCTGAGTCTCTTACTGGACGTGGTGCTGGGCGCAGGCTACGAGCGCTACGAGGACGCCTTCGAATGGTGGCTGGCGCTGCTGTTGAACGGCTACTTTCTGCTGCTGGCGCGGCTCTGGCAGCGCGAAGGCGCGCGGCTGGAGCTGTACACGGGCCAGGGCTCAGCGTAGCGCGACAGCGCTAGGCTGTTACCACCGCGAGGCCCGGGCAAAGCAGGGGTAGCGCACGCACGACCTCGGCAGGCAGGTCCAGCAGCTTGGCCGACTGGCCGGCGCCCAGCACCTCGCTCAGCAGATCCTTGGTGAGGCCGACCCAGCCTGCGGCCGTGGCGAAACTGACGACGAACTCGCCCTCGAGACGGCAGTACAACAGGTCGGCCTCCGGCTTGGCCTCTGCACGACCGGCATCGACCCAGCGCGGATCGGAGGCCACCACGTAGTCGCGGGCGAGCGTGGCGATGTCGGGCCAGGGGTCGTTGGCCCCGGCGCTGACGTACAGCGTGCCGGCCTGCTGCGACGCGGACCCGCGGACTCGCACGGCGAGGGCCTGCTCGATGCGGCGCGCCACGGCGTTGGCAAAGTCCTCCGGATAGGCGAACTGCTGGACGACTTGCACCGGCACGTGCGGGAGATCGCGCCAGCCATTCACCCAGGCACGCTTGCGGGCATCGCCGGCGGTGAATACGTCTTCCATGCCGTACTGCGACTCCGCCTCCGCCTGCAGGGTCTTGAAGGCCAGCAGCTCCGGCAGGTTGGAGGCAAAGCCGTACAGGGCGCCGTAAGGAGAGTAAGTCCCCGCCGGTGGCGTCTGCTGTCGACAATCCTCGAGCAGTGCCGGTGCGTGCTGCACGATGAGCCGGCGATAGTCATCCAGCAGGCGCAGGTGGCGTTGGCCGCGCGCGCTGTAGTGGCAGGACTCGGCGGCGGTCGTCACGAACACGTGCTCGATCATGGTGTAGGGGCCAAGCAGGTCCAGCCGATTGACGTACAACGCGGGGTCGGGTGACAGCCCCTGGCAGATCGCCGAGGCCAACGCGAGACGCGCCGCAGCGGCGCCCGCCGTCACTGCTTCTCCATAGGCTGCCAGCAAGGGCACGAGGCCCTCCATCAACTGGGCCACGTCCAGCGCATTCGATACGCGGGTGATGAGTGCCAGCGAAGGGTCATCCAGCGACACGCCCCGCAGCACGCAGAGGTGGCGCAGCTGCGAACGCAGGTGGCCGCCGCCGGTCACCACGCTGGCGCGCGCCGTCTCCAACAGGTCTTCGCGTGTGAAACTGCTGGCGCAGCGCTCGGCCACGTCGAAGTAGCCACCCAGTTCGTCGGTGGTCGGGCTCTGCGCCAGCGGCAGCAACCAGCGGGCATCGCGCACCAGTGCCGGCAGGCCGGCCGGGCTATCGGCCCACAGCGCGGTGAGCAGCGTCTGCAACTGCTGCAGGCGGGCCGCGACCGCCGCCGGGGCGTCGCCGTCGTCCCACAGCCGCAGGGAGAGCAGGGCGAGTCCGCGCAGCACATGCACGCAGAACAGAGCATGGGCATAACGCAGCCGGCCCTTGTGGCCGGGCCAGCGCGTCTGACGCCAGCAGTGCAGGCCGCGCAGCAGCAGCGTGGACGCCTCCAGCAGTTCATTGCCGGGCTTGGCCCGCGGGCGGAAGCCGCTGTCCCAATGGGCCTGTTCCAGCGCCAGCACGAGTTGGCGCTGCCGCTCTCCGGCAGCGCCGGCTTCGAAAAAGCAGGCCTTGAATTGCTGGTCGAGCCAGGCCGGGTCAGGCGGCAGTTTCTGGGCCGACAGCAGGTTTTCGATCGCCGCGACCACCATGCTACGTCGCGCGATGCAGTGGTCAAACAGCGCGATGAACTGTGCGAAGGGCACGGGCGAGGTTACAGACGGACTGGTCACGGGCGAATTCACGACTGGACAGGGTTGCGCAGGCTGGCGTCCGGGTGGCGCGGGGCCCAGCAGGACGGCAGCAGGCGGCGGCAGTCTAGCGGATTTGCCCATGACAAATCCCGCGGGCAGGCCTTATCCTGACCCCTGACCCTCATGCCTCGCTCCGATGTCAGCCAATCCCCTGCTCCGCCGTTTGCCCCCTGCCCGCGACTGCAGCGGTGAAGACCTGCTCGATCGTTTCCTCGACTACGCCAACGAGCGCGGGCTCGTGCTGTACCCGGCCCAGGAGGAGGCCATCCTCGAGTTGTTCGCCGACAGCAACGTCATCCTCAACACACCCACCGGGTCGGGCAAATCGCTGGTCGCCACGGCGCTGCACTTCAAGTGCCTGGCGCAGGGTTTGCGCAGCGTCTACACCTGCCCGATCAAGGCGCTGGTCAACGAGAAATTCCTGGCCCTGTGCCGCGACTTCGGCCCGGAAAACGTTGGCATCGCCACCGGAGACGCCACAGTCAACCGCGCGGCACCGATCCTCTGCTGCACCGCAGAGATCCTCGCCAACCTCGCGCTGGCCGAGGGTGAGGCAGCCGATGTCAGCGCGGTGATCATGGATGAGTTCCACTACTACTCCGACGTCGAACGCGGTGTGGCCTGGCAGGTACCGCTGCTGACGCTGCCGAATGCCCGCTTCCTGCTGATGTCTGCCACGCTGGGCGCCACCGGCCTCTTCGAACGTGAATTGACACGCCTGACCGGAGCGACCACCCGCGTGGTGAGCTCCGCCCACCGGCCCGTACCGCTGCAATTCCGCTACGAGGACAAGGTGGCGCTGGAAAACACCGTGATGGCGCTGGTGGAAGCCGGTCAGGCTCCGGTGTACGTGGTGCACTTCACGCAGAACGACGCAGCCGAGACCACGCAGGCCCTGATGAGCCAGAACTACTGCAGCGCCGACGAGAAGGCCGCCATCGCCGAGGCGCTGTACGGCGTCAAGTTCACCAGTCCCTACGGCAAGGACATCCAGCGCTTCCTGCGTCACGGCATCGGTCTGCACCACGCAGGGCTGTTGCCTAAGTACCGCATCCTGGTCGAGCAACTGGCGCAGCGCGGCTTGCTGAAGATCATCTGCGGCACCGACACGCTCGGTGTCGGCGTCAACGTGCCGATACGCACGGTGCTGCTGACACGGCTGACCAAGTTCGGCGGCACGCGGGTGGCTACGCTGACGGCCCGCGACTTTCATCAGATCGTCGGCCGCGCCGGGCGCAAGGGTTTCGACGACGTGGGCTACGTGGTGGCGATGGCACCTGACTACGTGATCGACAACTACAAGATCGACATCAAGGTGGCGGGCGATCCGAAGAAGGCCAAGAAGCTGGTCCGCAAGAAGCCCCCGGAGGGCTTCGTGAACTGGTCTGCCGACACGTTCAGCCGCTTGCAGGCGGCGGCGCCGGAACCGCTGGTGTCGCGCTTCCAGGTCAGTCACGCCATGCTGCTGCAGGTGCTGGGCCGGCCCGGCGACGGCTGTACTGCCCTGCAACGTCTCATCCGCGACTGCCACGACACGGCACCGCAGAAAAAAGCGCACCGCCGCCGTGCCTGGCAGCTGTTCCGCTCCCTGCTCGAGCGGCGCATCATCGAAATACTGCCGGCAACGGAGCAGACCGCTGGCCACGCGCTGCGGCTCAATGTCGACCTGCAGGACGACTTTTCGCTGAACCATGCCCTGTCGCTGTACCTGCTCGACACGCTCGCGCTGCTCGACAAGGCAAGCCCCAACTACCCGCTGGACCTGCTGACGCTGATCGAGTCCATTCTGGAAAATCCCGAGCTGATCCTGCGTCGCCAGCTCGATGCGCTGAAGACCGAGAAGATGGCGGAAATGAAGGCACAGGGCATCGAGTTCGAGGAGCGGGTGGCCAAGCTGGAAGAACTGGAATACCCGAAGCCCCTGCGCGACTTCGTGTACGGCACCTTTGCGCAGTTCTGCTCCCTGCACCCGTGGGTCGGGCAGGAGAGCATCCGGCCGAAGAGCATCGTGCGGGAGATGGTGGAGAACTTCTGGGACTTCGGTGCCTACGTGCGGCAGTACGATCTCGCCCGTTCGGAGGGTGTGCTGCTGCGCCACGTCGCCAGCGTGCACAAAGTGCTGGCGCAGACCGTGCCGCCAGCTGACAAGACCGAAGACGTGCTGGAGATCGAGGACTGGCTGGCGGGCATCCTGCACGGCACCGACAGTAGCCTGCTCGACGAATGGCAGCGACTGAAGGACCCGCAGTGGCGTCCGCGCGAGGTGGCCACTGCGGCTGTGGAGGATGTGGACATCACCCGCAACAAGCGTGAATTCACCGCGCTGATCCGGGCGGAAATCTTCCAATGGCTGCGGGCGCTGGCGGCGGGTCGCTTCGAGGCGGCGGCGGAACGGGTGCCGCCGTGGAGCGCCGAACAACTCGCAGCCTGCATGACGGCCTACCATCAGGAGCACAGCCGGCTGACCCTCGATCCCGAGGGTCGCAGCCACAAGCACACCTACGTGACCGTCGACGAAGCGCGCGGACAGTGGCAGGTTGCTCAAGTGCTGGTGGATCCGGAGGGCCTCAACGACTGGCAGGCCAGCTTACTGATCGACAAGGCCACCGCGCGCGAGCAGGGACGGCCCGTGCTGCAGTTGCTGAGCGTCGCCGCCATCGGCGCCTGAGGGGCGATGGCGACTGGGTGGCAGTAGGGTATTACGCGCATTCACGCTAAGCTGCGGCGTCGCTGGCTGCACCAGCTGACCTTGGACAATAACAACAACCCACGGGAGCTCACCATGAAGTATGCCGTCTGGTTCGTTCGACTCGTTTTCGCCGCCTGGATGATTCCGGCCGGTCTCAACCATTTCATACCGCTGTTTCCGCAACCGATGGGAACCCAGCCGCTCAGCCAGGAACTGATCCGCGCCCTGCTCGACAGCGGTCTGTTCGACCTGGTGAAAGCCGTCGAACTCGTCGCCGGCGTCGGCGTGCTCATCGGCTGGTATACGCCGCTCATGCTGGTGATCTGCCTCCCGGTCTCCTTCAACGTGTTCTACTGGGACGCCCCGCTGGAGGGCTGGGGTTCGCGGGCTGCACTGTTCGGCTACGCCACCTTCCTCTGCAATGCGCTGCTGTGTCTGGCGTGGTTCCGCAGCTACCGCGACATGTTCGCCCTGCGCGCCACGCCGGCGCGACCCTCGCAGGTGCTGGTTGCCCGCGTGGTGTTCGGCGCCTGGATGGTCTTGCATGCCGCCAACATCCTGTTCCTTTCGCTGTGGGCAGCACCGGCTGGCCACGGAGCGCTGGCAACCCAGCTGATGACAGCCTTGGTGAACTCCGGCCTGCTCGACGTGGCCATGACGCTGCAGCTGCTGCTCGGTGGACTGATTCTCGCTGGCGTGGGGGTGCCGGCAGCGCTGTGTCTGCTGATGCCGATCACGACCTGCGCCCTGTTCTGGGCGCTGTTCCTCGACCAGCAGGCGTTGACTGCCCTGCTCACGCTGCTGGCCTTCGCCCTCAACGCTCTGCTCATGCTGGCCTACCTGCCCTACTACCGTGGCGTACTGGAGCGCAGCCCGCCTGCCGCCGGTGAGACCGCCGATGGGCGCAGCCACTTCGATGCCCTGTTCGTGGCAGGCGGTGGCCGCAGTTCGCGGGCAGAGTACGTGCCAGCACTGGTAACGGTGGTGGCAGCCCTCGCGTTTTTCCATTACGAGGTCACCGGTCGGACGGCAACCTTCTGCATGCTGATGCTGGTCTATCCCAGCGCCGTTTTGCTGGCCCGGCGCCTGCGCGACCTCGGACAGCCGGTGGGTCTGCTGGCGCTGCCTCTGCTGCTGACACTCGCCAGCTTCGGCGTGGAACTCGGCTACCTGAGTCTGGGTGCGGGTGTCGATGCCGTGATGTCGTGGCTGGCGTTGGGGGTCGCGGGCCTGTTCCTCCTGTGGGGCGGCGTGCGGGAGACCGGGCGCTGAAGCAGAACACCATGTCCACATCCATACGCCTGACCGAATACAGCCACGGTGCCGGCTGCGGCTGCAAGATTTCGCCCAAGGTACTCGACACCATTCTCGGCGGCAGTCGCGGTGGCTTCAGCGATCCGCGGCTGCTGGTCGGCAATGCCACGCGCGACGACGCTGCGGCCTACCTGCTCGGTGGTGACGAGGTCATCCTCAGTACGACGGACTTCTTCATGCCCATCGTCGACGATGCCTTCGACTTCGGTCGCATCGCCGCCACCAATGCCATCAGCGACATCTACGCCATGGGCGGCACGCCACTGCTGGCCATCGCCATCCTCGGCTGGCCGGTCAACGTGTTGCCCGCCGAAGTGGCGGCAGAGGTGGTGGCCGGTGGGCGTCAGGCCTGCAATGCCGCTGGCATCATGCTGGCCGGCGGCCACAGCATCGATGCACCGGAACCGATTTTTGGACTTGCCGTCACCGGTCATGTCAGCCGCGCCAACCTGAAGCAGAACAGCACGGCAGAAGCGGGCGACCTGCTCTACCTCACCAAGCCGCTCGGCATCGGCATCCTCACCACCGCGCAAAAGAAGAAGCTGCTGAAACCCGAGCACCAGTGGCTGGCGCGCGACCTGATGTGCCAGCCCAATCAGGTCGGGTCGCTGGCGGCGGCCCTGCCCGAGGTCACTGCCATGACCGATGTCACCGGCTTTGGCTTGCTGGGGCACTTGCTGGAGCTCTGCGAGGGCTCGCAGCTACGGGCGGAGTTGCAGCTGTCCCGTGTGCCACGGCTGCCGCCGGTCAGCGAGTACCTTGCCCTCGGCTGTGTGCCGGGCGGTACGGGGCGCAACGTCGACAGCTACGGACACCTGCTGCCGCCGTTGCCGGAGCCGACGCGGCAGCTCCTGTGCGACCCGCAGACTAGCGGAGGCTTGCTGATCAGCGTGCGCCCCACCGGCGCAGCCGCCCTCGAGGCGCTGCTGCAGGCAAAGGGGATCGCCCCGACCTGTGTTGGGCGCCTGCTGCCGCTTGGCCCCGGCCCGCGCGTGGCCGTGCTGGCGTGACAGCGGAGACCACCGACTACCGCCGCCTGTTTCTCGCCGGCGCGCCCCTGCTCGACACGCGCGCACCGGTCGAGTTTGCCCGCGGCAGTTTTCCCGGCGCCGTGAATCTCCCGCTGCTGCTGGACGAGGAGCGGGCAGCGGTCGGTACCTGCTACAAGCGCGATGGTCAGCAGGCGGCCATCGCGCTGGGGCACCGTCTCGTGCAGGGCGCCATCAAGGCCGAGCGTGTCGCTGGCTGGCTCGACTTCGCGCGGCGTCATCCGGATGGTTACCTGTACTGCTGGCGCGGCGGCCTCCGCTCGCAGATCTGCCAGAGCTGGCTGCGGGAAGCCGGCTGCGACTATCCGCGCGTGAGCGGTGGCTACAAGGCACTGCGCCGCTTCCTGCTGCAGACGCTGGCCGACCTGAGTGGCCGCCAGCCCCTCCTGGTACTCGCTGGCCGCACGGGCAGTGCCAAGACCGTTCTGCTGGCACAGTCTCCGCACAGCGTGGATCTCGAAGCGCTGGCCCGGCATCGCGGCAGTGCCTTCGGTCGCCGTCCCGGTGGTCAGCCCACGCAGATCGATTTCGACTCTGCACTGGCGATCGCCCTGCTGCGCTGCCATGACAAGGCGCCTCAGCGCGCGCTGCTGGTGGAGGACGAAAGCAAGCTGATCGGTCGCCTGCTGCTACCGCTGCCGTTGCAGGCGGCGCTGAAGGCCGCGCCGCGCGTACTGCTGGAGGTACCGTTCGACGCACGCGTGACGCACACCTGCGACAACTACGTGCTGGGCAAACTGCGGGAGTGGCAGGACGCCGTCGGGGCCGAAGCCGGCTTCGCCGCGTTTGCCGACGACCTGCGCGGCGCACTCGCGCATATACGCCGCCGCCTCGGCGAGGAACGGCATGCGCGGGTGCAGCCCCTGCTCGAGCAGGCCCTGGCCGGCCATGCGCGCGGCGATGCCGAGCCGCATCGCGCCTGGATCAGCGTCCTGCTGCGCGAGTACTACGATCCCATGTACGACTACCAGCTGCGCCAGCACGCCGAGCGCATCGTATTTCGCGGACCGCCCGCTGCGGCGCTGTCGTTCGTGGCGGACTGGCAACCGCCATAGGCAGCTGCGACCCCGCCCGCGTCGAGGCGCTGTCAGAACACCGACTTGCCGGTGACTTCGGTGAGAAATTCCAGTGCTGCGCCCCCGGCCAGCGAATTACCGGAGGGATCGAAACCCGGCGACCAGACCGTCACCGCGTACTCACCGGGCAGCACGGCGCAGATACCGCCACCCACGCCGCTCTTGGCCGGCAGGCCCACACGGTAGGCAAATTCACCCACGGCATCGTAGGTGCCGCAGGTCAGCATCAAAGCATTGAGTCTCTTCACCTGCGGTGCGGTGAGCACTGCTTCCTGCAAAGACGGGGAAACGCCGCGATTGGCGAGGTGCAGGCTGGCGCGCGCCAGCTCGCTGCAACTCAGGGCCAGCGCGCACTGGTGGAAGTAGAGATCGAGCACGGCATCGACGTCGTTGTGCAGGTTGTCGTGGCCCTTCAGGAAGTTGGCCAGCGCACGGTTGATGAAGCCGGTGTCCGCCTCCGATTGCGCCACCTCCGCGTCGAAATCGACGTCGGGACTGCCGGACAGCAGGCGCAGGTAGTCACGCAGGGCGCGCTTGGGATCCGGCAGCTCACTCAGCAGCACGTCGCAGACCACGAGGGCGCCGGCGTTGATGAAGGGATTGCGCGGAATGCCATTTTCGTATTCCAGCTGCACCAGCGAATTGAAGCGATTGCCCGACGGCTCGCGTCCGACGCGCCGCCACAGCGCCTCACCGACCAGCGCCATGGCCAGCGACAGCGAAAATACCTTGGAGATGCTCTGGATGGAAAAACGCTCCTCGCTGTCACCCACGCGGTGGCTGCTGCCATCGAGCCGGCACAGTGTCATGCCGAACTTGTGGGCGGGTACCCGCGCCAGCGCCGGAATGTAGCTGGCGCTGCGGCCGCGCTCGAACAGGTCCTGCACGTGCGCTGGCAGTTCCTGCATCAGCTTGTCGAAATCCATGATTGCTGCTCCTGCGCGTGGGTCCACGGTCTGCTGTGGGTTACGCATCACTGGTACTTGCGACGCTCCCACACCTCGTTGAGGTAGATGCCACCATCCGGCCGGCGGAACCGGGCGGCGTTTTCCTGGTTGCGCTGCTCGATCGCGGCGGACTCCAGTGTGCTGTCGGTTTCCGACTCCCAGTGCTCGCGCCGGAACGGCAGGATCTGCGCGTAAGGCGTCCCGGCGGGCACGTAGCCCGAAACGCCTTTCAATACGAAAAACGGCATGGTGCCCGGCAGCTGCACATGGTCGTTGTCGACGATGCCGCTCATGGTCAGGAACGGCAGTTCGAAGCGATTGAGGGGATGGGTATAGAGCGCGCTGTAACCCTCCGGCAGTTCCACGGTCCAGTCGGGCCACCAGGCAAAGTGCTTGGCATGGTAGCCCTGCGGCACCGGAAACTGCGCGAGCGGCATGCGGTCGTGGAGAAAGTCCCGGTACTGCGGCTCCATTACGCGCGCATGGATCACGCCCTGGACATCTTCCATGAATTCGATGTCACAGGGCGTGCGGTAGGTGTAGCCGCTGCCGAGGATGTCGTACACGGCGGGGCAGGCTTTCCAGGTGGGAATCCTGCCGCCCACCTGCGGCATCTGCCAGTACTGGCCACTGGCGGGATCCTTGGCATAGCGATCCGCCTGCCGGTACCAGTCCGGGATGGTCTTGCCGATCGGCACGGGCCGCGAAGGGCTGTCCGCGGTGAGCCAGGGACGGTTCCTGACGAACTTGATCTTGCGGGTATCCACGTTGAGGGTCGCCTGCGCCGGGAAAGATGGTCCGCAGGATAGCAGGCGGACGGAAAGCGGGCAGCCCGGGCTATACTGCCGGTGCCTGCTGGGCAGCGCAGACTGCCTTGCAGCGTCCCGCGTAATCCTCGAGGAGACCACCATGAGCGAGAAGAACCACGAAAACCAGGATCGCCGCGCCCTGCTGGGTGGACTGGGGGCGGCCGCCCTCGCCGGCGTCGCGTTGTCGGGCACGGCGGCTCGCGCCCAGACGGCCAGCGGGCGCTTCGAAGCGCAGCGGCATGCCCTCGACGCCTGGCTGGATGCCTTGCCCGGTACGCACCGGGTCTTCATCGATACCGACATCACGGCCGGTGGCGTCAATGCGCTGCGCTATGCGATGAACCTGATGAACTCGCACGTGTCAGCTTATCAGGGCAGCGAGGCCGACATGGCCATCGTGATCTGTTACCGCCACGCTTCCACGCCCCTCGGTTACAACGATGCCCTGTGGGCGAAGTACGGCAAGACCTTCGTCACACTGGGTCGCATCGCCCTCAAGGAGGGTGAGGCGGTGCCCAGCGCCAACCCACAGATGACAACCCTCGCCGCCCACGCCGGGAAGGGTATGCACTTCGCCGTGTGCAATTCGGCGTCCACCATGATCGCTGGTGTGATCGCCCGCGAAACCGGCCAGAAGCCTGAAGACGTCCTGGCCGAACTCACCGCCAACCTGATTCCCAACGGACACATGGTGCCTGCCGGCGTGATGGCGGTAACCCGCGCCCAGGAATACGGCTACAGCTTCCTGTACTCGTCCGCCACCTGATCCGCGCAGACTTTCGCATGTCACTCGCCAGCACCGTTCCGGCTCCCGTGCACGCCTCGCTGCTGCGCGCCCATGCCCTGGCGGCGCTGGCCGCCCTGCTGCTTTCCGCCTTGTTCGGTGTGCTGGTGGCCCTGCAACTGGTGTGGCCCGACCTCATCGGCAGCGCCCCTGCCCTCGGCTGGGGACGCCTGCGCTTTGCCCACACGCAGGGGATCATGCTGGGCTGGCTCGGCAATGCCTTCCTCGCCTTCCTCTACCACGCCGTGCCCGTGCTCACCCAGCGCGCCGTGAGCCACCCGCTGCTCGGCTGGGCGCTGTTCGGTCTGTGGAATGCCGTGGCGGTGATCCCCGGCTGGGTGCTGGTACTGGCCGGCGTGAGTCAGCCGCTGGAGTGGGCCGAGTTTCCCCCGGTGGTCGACGCGGCAGTGCTCGTGGCACTGCTGCTGGCAGCAGCGCAGTTCCTGCCCGGTTTTTTCCGCAGCGGACTCGACTCCCTGTACGTGTCCGGCTGGTACATCGTCGGGGGTCTGAGTTTCACGCTGCTGGCCTACCCGATGGGCAACGTGGTGCCGGCGCTGGTCAGCGGCGCGACCAGCGCGGCCTTCAGCGGGCTGTGGATACACGACGCCGTGGGACTGTTCGTGACGCCGCTGGCCCTCGCGATTCTCTACTACGTGATTCCTGCGACGAGCGGGCGACCGATCTACAGCCACTTTCTGTCGATGCTGGGTTTCTGGGGTCTGTTCTTCTTCTACCCGCTGAACGGCACCCACCACTACGTTTTCTCGGTGATTCCCATGGCGGCGCAGCTCGGCGCCATCACCGCTTCGGCACTGCTCGGCGTGGTGGTGGTGATCGTCGTCGGTAATCTGCTGCTGTCATTGCGCGGCGAAGGCTGGCTGCCACGGGACGCTGGCCTGCGCTTCGTGGCCGTGGCCGTGGTGTTCTACTTCGTGGTCAGCATGCAGGGCGCCGCGCAGGCGCAGATGGCGCTCAACCGCTTCACGCATTTCAGTGACTGGGTCATCGGTCATGCCCACCTGGCAATGCTTGGCTTCGCCACTTTCGCGGCGATTGGCGGCCTCGTGCACGCCTGGCAACGCCTGCCGGCTGCCCGCTACAACCCGCGCGCCATCTCTGCAGCCTTCTGGTTACTGACGTTCGGCATCAGCGCCATGGTCATCGATCTCACGCTGGCCGGACTGGTGCAGGGCGAACTCTGGCAGGCGGCGACGCCGTGGATGGACTCGGTGCGCGCGTCGCGGCCGTACTGGTTGCTGCGTGTGCTTACCGCCCTGCCGATCGTGCTGGGTTTCCTGCTGCTCGGTGTGGGTCTCTTGACCGGCGAGGTCGGTGCAGGGCTGGTGCAGACAGCCGCTGGATCGACCGCAGGACAGCGCGCCGACGTAGCCGCTCCGCCGCCCGCCAGCAGCCGCGGCCTGGGCATGGCGTACGTGGTCAGCGGTGTTGCCGGCGTTGGTTTTTTCGGTCTGTCCCTGCTGGTGCTCGGGCTGTGGCCTGGTCGCGTGATCGACGCCGAAGTTGCCGCCACGGCACCGGCCCCGCTGCTGGCACTGACCGACTCGGAGCAGCGCGGCCGCCAGATCTATGCGCGCGAAGGCTGCGGCTACTGCCATACCCAGCAAATCCGCTTCCTCGAAGAGGACATCCGCCGCTTCGGTGCGCCGAACCTCGCCTGGGAGCTGCAGTTCGACAGCCCTCACCTGTGGGGTACGCGGCGCATCGGCCCCGATCTGTCGCGTGAAGCCGGCGTGCGCAGCAGTGACTGGCACTACGCCCATCTGTTCGCGCCGCGTGCCCTGGTGGCCGACTCGGTCATGCCGTCCTATGCCGCGCTGTTCGATGGTGCTCCCACCCGTCCCCGTCAGGCGGCCCGTGATCTCGTGGCCTATCTGGAAACACTCGGTCGCGCGCGTCAACTGGCGTGGCCGGAGGGTGAGCAGCAAGCGCAAGGCGCCACCATGGACACACACAGGGCCCACCTGGCCTTCAGTGCGACCGAATTGAATGCGCATCCCGCCAAGGCGCGCCGTGGCGGCGCGCTGCCCGATCTGGCGGGTGTGACGGCAGCGAACGACGGCGCAGCGCTCTGGCGTGTCCACTGCGCAAGCTGTCACGGCGCCGCAGGACGCGGCGACGGCATAGCCGCGGCCTGGCTGCGCCCGGCCCCCGCCAACCTCACCGAGTACCGTTACACCCGTGATTACCTGCTGGAGGTGCTGTGGAACGGCGTGGCCGGCTCGTCGATGCCTGCCTGGCGGGACCAGTCGCCAGCCACGCTGCTGGCTCTGGTGGACGTCGTCGAGTCACTGTCGGGCAACGACCCCGCTCCCTCCACCGCTGCCGCCACGCTCGCGCTCGGCGCCGAGGTCTACGCAGCCCACTGCGCCCAGTGCCACGGCCAGGGCGGTCGAGGCGATGGCTTCGCCGCGGCAGAGTTCCGCATGGCTGCAGTCGACTTCACGCGTCAGCAACCGAGCCATGAGCAGGCGCTGCGTGCGCTGGAAGAGGGTGTCGCCGGCTCACCGATGGCGCCCTGGCGGGATCGCCTCGATACCGCTGAGCGCGATGCCGTGGTGCACTACCTCCGCACTTTCTTCGCCGCGCCCGCTGCAGGGGTTGCCGATGCTGATTGACCTGATCGTTGGCAGTGCCGTGCTGCTGGCCGTCGGCTACTGCGGGTGCTGGATCTGCAGCCCGGCGCTGCGTGCGCGCATCGAGCGCCCCAAATACACGTTCCTCGAGCAGGTCCGGCGGCAGCAGCCCGACCCGCCGGAAGACAACACCACCCATCGGAGGTTCTCGCCGTGAACCAGGCCGCGCTGCTCGTCACCACCGCCACCATCGCCCTCGGCGGCCTGTTGCTATGGGGTACATTCGGTTCGCAGCCGCCATCGGCGGCGGCCCTCACGACGGCCCCGGCTTTGACGCCGGAGTACGGCGAGGAGTTGCTGCGCCACACCTCCCTGCATCTCGGCGCTGGCCAGCAAGATCCGTCGCGGCGCTATGCCGGCAACAATCTCGACTGTTCGTCCTGCCATCTCGAGTCGGGCCGCAAGCCCGGCAACCTGAGCCTGCTGCAGTCAGCCGCCAAGTACCCGACGTTTTCCGGTCGCGACGGCAAGGTCGGTGACCTCGCCGATCGCATCAACGGCTGCATGCAGCGCAGCATGGCCGGTCGATTGATGCCGAAGGACAGCCTGGAAATGCAGGCCATGGTGCTGTACGTGGAACAGCTCGGCCGACAGTACGCAGCCATGGGCGAGAGCAGCCGCCAGGCCGTCGAGCCGGCAGCCTTCGTGGAGCCGGCGCGGGCAGCCGACCTCGACCACGGGGGCGCGGTGTACCGGCAGCACTGCCAGGTCTGCCACGGCCTGCAGGGCGAAGGTCTGAAGGAGACCGGCAATATTGCCGATGGTTACCTGTTCCCGCCTCTGTGGGGCCCCGACAGCTACAACATTGGTGCTGGCATGGCGCGCGTACTGACCGCCGCGCGCTTCATCAAGGCGCGCATGCCCCTCGGCAATCCGCTGCTGACCGATGACGAAGCCTTCGACGTGGCCGCCTACATGAATGCCCAGCCACGACCGGCCATGGCCGATCTCGAGCGCGACTATCCCGACCGCACGCTAAAGCCCGTCGACAGCCCTTACCCGCCGTATGCAGATGCCTTTCCGGTCGATCAGCACCGGATCGGCCCCTACGCGCCGATCCGTGAGGCCTACCAGAAGCCCTGAAGGCCGGGGCCCGCCCCTACTCGCCGGCGAGCGCGATGGCGGTAACATGGGGCGCCCTCAGCCCACCGCCACCGGAGATCGTATGTCCAGCATCCGCCCCGCAACGCTCGCCACCCTGCTGCTTTGCCCTCTGGCTCTCGCGCCGGCGTCCCACGCCGCCGACGCCAGCTCACCGGCCCCGGTGCGTTTCGACGCCGACAAGATGGCCGGCCTCGATCTCACGGCCATCCCACCCGACGCCTATCAGGACATCCTGGTGGCCGGTGAACTCAACATGCGCGTGGCCTCGCTGTTCGAAGGCAGCGAACTGCGGGCGTCCATCTTCGAGTCCACACCGGCCACGACCGATCACCGCACCCGGCCAAACGACTCCGACGAATTCGTGCTGGTGCTGAGCGGCAAGCTCATCCTCACCGAGCCCAACGGAACCGCCCACGAGTTCACGCCCGGGCAGGCGCTGGTGCTGCCGGCCGGCTATACCGGTACCTGGGAGATGCAGGGCAACTACCGCGAGCTGGCCGTGCTCATGCAGAAGCGCGGCCGCTGAGCCAGCGCGGCAGCGCGTCGCGCGCCGCTCCGATCCCATGGACAGTCGTGATCTCCGCTGGCTGCTCAAGCACGCGCTGCGTTTCTCGCCGCCGCTGACCCGCAAGCGGGGCCTGCGCGAGGATGCGGCCGCCTTGTTCGGCAGCCTCGACCCCGGCGCGCGGCAACGCCTGCAGACCCTGCAGCAGCGCTACCGGTTGAGCGACTGGCCGCGCCTGTGCGTGGCGATGGAGTACCGGGAAAACCTCACGCTGCTGGATCTGCTCGACCGCTACCTGCCGGTACCGCCAGCGGGCGCGCGCGGTCTCGACGTCGGCTGCCGCAACTTTTCCTACCTGCCAGCGCTGTCGGCCTTCAGCGACGGGCGCTGGGACGGCAGCGAGCTCGATGCCCACGCCCGCTACTGGAATGGACTCACGCGCCGCGCCTATGGGGAATGGATGGCACGCCAGCGCAGTGGCTGCCGCTACCTGCCAGGCTCGGTACTGCACTGGCGCGATCGCTACGACCTCATCGTGTGGTTGCTGCCCTTCGTGGTCGAAGAGCCCCTGCAGTGGTGGGGCCTGCCGCAGCGTTTCTTCCAGCCCCTAGCGCTGCTGCAGCATGTGTACGGTCTGCTGCAGCCGGGCGGTACGCTGTTCATCGTCAATCAGGGCGAGGCCGAAGCCGAGGTGCAGGCAGCACTCTGCCGGGCGGCCGGGCTGCAGGCCGTGGCGCTCGGGGAACTGCAGAGTCCCTTCTCCCCCTTCCGCCACAGGCGTTTCGGGTGGCTGCTGCGAGCGGGCATCGCTGCGGCTCCGCTGCCACATTAACCTGATCCTCATACGCGTTTAATCACAGGCGCGCCTGCGCTGCCTACAGTGCGCGCATGCAAACATCCGTCGTTTTTCGTGCGGCTCGCCGCCGCTTTCTGGCCCAGGGCGCTCGCGCCGGTGCGGCCTTCCTCGCCGGCCACCCGGCCTCCCAGCTGCTGGCGGCCGACGAACCGACAGCCGTCGACCCGCTGTTCAGGGAAGTGCCCACCTCCTTGCTCCCGCCGGACGAGAACGGCCTGCGACTGCCGCCGGGCTTCCGCTCCCGCATCATCGCCCGCAGCGGGCAGCCGGTGGTGGCGGGTTCCCCGTACACGTGGCACGACGCCCCCGACGGCGGCGCCTGCTTTGCCACCGCCGATGGCGGCTGGATCTATGTGTCCAATAGTGAAGTGAAGGCAGAAGCCGGTGGCGGTGGCGTCGGTGCCGTGCGCTTCGATGCCCACGGCCGAGTGGTGGCTGCCTATCCGCTGCTGCGCGGCACCGACATGAACTGCGCCGGCGGCAAGACGCCCTGGCAGACCTGGCTGTCCTGCGAAGAAGTCGCTGCGGGTCAGGTGTACGAGTGCGATCCCCTGGGTGTGCGACCGGCCGTGGTCCGGCCGGCCCTCGGCCGCTTCAAACACGAAGCGGCGGCGATCGATACCGAGCACGGCCACGTCTACCTCACCGAAGACGAGCCCGACGGCTGCCTGTACCGCTTTCTGCCGGCCGCACCGCTGCCTTTTCTGGACAGCGGCCGCCTGCAGGTCGCCGAACTGCAGCCGCAGGCCGAGGGATACGCGCTGACCTGGCATGACGTCCCGGATCCGCAGTCCGTGGCGAACGCCACGCGACACCAGGTGGCCCGGGCCACGCCCTTCAACGGGGGCGAAGGCATCGCCTGCCACGAGGGACTCGTCTATTTCACCACCAAGGGCGACAACCGCGTCTGGCGGCTCGACACACGGCGGCAGCACATGACCGTGCTTTATGACGTGGCGACCTCGCCGACGCCGCAGCTGTCCGGCGTCGACAACGTCACGCTCACCGCCTCCGGCGACGTGCTGGTGGCCGAGGACGGCGGTGACATGCAGATCGTCCTGCTCGGCCCCGCCGGTCTGGTGGTACCCATCCTGCAGGTGACAGGCCAGGACCAGTCCGAGATCACCGGGCCCGCCTTCGATCCCGCCAGCCAACGGCTGTACTTCAGCTCCCAGACCGGCCCACGCAACCTCGACGGCGACGGCATCACCTACGAAATCAGTCGCAGCCGACCCGCCTAGCGGCGGGCGCTGGCTACATGCAAGACCTTTGCAAGTTCATGTCACTCAACCCGGGGAAGTCACCATGCGTCATCTGAAAAGCTTGCTCGTCGGCGCCACCGTGCTCGGCGTCAGCGCGGGCGTCCACGCCCAAAACCCAGCCAACGAGGTCACGGAGGAGATCGTGGTCTCGGGCCGCCGTCCGCTCGCCGAAAGCGTGGCAGCGGCGCTGCTGGCCCAGCGCAACTCGTCGTCGCTGGTCAGCGTGCTGTCGGCCGATGCCATCGGCAACCTGCCGGACCAGAACATCGCCTTCGCCGTGGGCCGTCTGCCCGGCATCGCCGTCGAACGCGACCAGGGCCAGGCCCGCTACGTGAACCTGCGCGGGGCTCCCAACTACTGGACCACGCTGTCCTATGATGGCCTCAGCATCGTCAGCCCCGAGGGCCGTGCCTCCCGCTTCGACAACATTCCGTCGGCGATTGCCAAGCAGATCGTGGTGGAGAAAGCCGTGGTGCCGTCGATGGCCGGGGCCACGGTGGCTGGCAACGTCGACATCCGAACGCGGACCGGCTTCGATGCGCCGGGCCGGGTGATCACCGGCAAGGTGGGCGTGGGCCGTGTCCGGCTTGGTGGTGGCGACGAATACGACAGCGCTCTCACCTTCTCCGACCAGTGGCTGGACGGCCGACTCGGCGTGGTGGCCCAAGGTTCGTGGTACCAGCGCGAAATGGCCACCGATAACTGGGAAACCGACCCTTACCTCACCAACACCGTGAACCCGGACAAGCACTTTGCCCGCGAGCACGAGAACAAGCACTACCGGCTGACCCGCACGAACTATTCGGCAACGCTGCGGCTCGACTACAAACTGGACGACGACAACACGCTGTTTGCCAGCACCATCAACACGATGTTCCACGACGACGAATTCCGCGACAACTTCATCGTGCGCTTCGACCAGGGCACGGACGCGGCCGGCAATGGCTACACGTCGGCGGCCTTCATCAACGGCAACGATCCGGTGGCCGGCACGGTCTATGGCGCCCGCATCAATGCCCGCATCGACTATCGCGACACCGAAGAGTATGCGATGAGCCATACCTTCGGGGGCGAGCACGAACTCGACAGCTGGTCGGTGTCGTGGCGACTGAACCGCACCATGACCGACGACGGCCGCAATACGCCGGTGTCGGCGGCATTCCAGAGTCCGTCGACGTTTTCGCTGCGCCCGACCATGGAGTACGACTTCCGCGACGGTGACGTCAACACCATGCGTTTCTTCACCACCGGCGGTACGAGTACCGCCCGCACCAAGGGCGCGCAGGTGCTTAACATCGAAGACTTCCAGTTCCCGCTGCAGAGCATCAGCCAGATCGAAGGCAGCGACCGGACCGTGGCCGATACGCTCAAGCTCGACATCGACCACGACAGCGTGCTGTTCGGGCTCGAGACCAAGCTGGAGTTCGGAGGTCTCTACACCGACCGCACCAAGCGCTCGGCCGAGAGCAATTTCCTGCGCAGTTTTTCCGGCGCCGATATTCCTGCCTGGTCCACGTTCGCCACCGATATCGGTTATCTCGGCTCCCAGGACCTCGGCTATCGCTTCCGCTATACCGATGTCGGGTTCACAACGGGGTTCATGAACGAATCGATCCGCAGCGGTGCCGCCACGGCCACCGATACGCGCGGCAACTACTGGGAAGTCACCGAGCAGCTGGCTGCGCTGTATGCCATGGCGACCAGCGACCTCGGCTGGGGCTCACTGGTCTACGGTGCACGCGTCGAACAGATCGACAACCGCGGCGAAGCCTGGGTCAGCTTCCCGAGCGGCCTGCGGTTGGTGGACGCCAGCAGCAGCGACACGCTGGTGTATCCGAGCGCGCACCTCAACTGGGACCTCAATGAGGAAATCAAGGTACGGTTCGGTCTGACCACTTCCGCCTCGCGCCCTGACTTCGACGACCTGCGCCCGAACTTCACCATCAACGATGCCAGCCAGACCATTTCCGGTGGTAACCCGGATGCCCGGCCAGAGCGCCAGCGTGGTCTGGATGCCTACCTCGAGTGGTACCGCCCGAACGGCGACTACTTCTCGGCCGGCGTGTTTTACAAGGACCTGCGCGATGTACTGGTGCAGCAGGCCAATCCCTTCGGTAGCGACGTACTCGACGTGGCCGGTATCGACCGCTCAGGCTACACGCAGACCGCGATCGGCAACGCCGGTACCGGCTCACTGAATGGGGTGGAAGTCGCCTACGTCGCCAGTGCAGAGTCCCTGGTGGCCGCACTCGACCTGCCCGACTGGCTGGGCGGCTTCGGTCTCAACGTCTCCGGTACCTGGACCAACTCCGACGTGGACCTGCCGGCGGTGGGTGCACAGCCGGCCCGTACCATCAGCGTGCTGGGCACCTCCGACGAGGTCTACAACATCCAGGCGACTTACGAGAAATACGGCTTGTCGGTGCGACTGGCGTACCAGTACCGTACCCCTTGGGGCCAGTCGGTGGGTGAGTACCGCACCATCAACGGCAAGGTCTACGCCAACGGCAACGGCGACATTTTCTGGGATACCGACAACGAGCTCGACCTGTCGGTGCGTTACCAGTTGAACGATAGCCTCGAGGTGTATGTGGATGCCGTCAACCTGACCAACCTCGGGGCACGACGCTACGGGGATGCCAAGCAGTTCCCGATCGAGTTCGAGCGCTTCGGCGCCCGCTACCTGGCCGGCCTGCGCTTCAACTTCTGAGGTCAGCCATGCACAAGCCGTCCGGCGTCAGTGCTTTCCTGCTTGGCGCTGCGCTGCTCGCCATCGGCGTGCTGCCGGCCGCGGCGCTGGGCGCCGACAGCGTCGTGGCCCCGCGCCGCGTCAGTGAGGCGGTACGCCATGACAGCGATGATCCGGCCATCTGGATCAATCGGACTGACCCCGCGCAGAGCCTCGTGCTGGGGACCGACAAAGACGCTGATGGCGCGCTGTACGTGTTCGACCTGCAGGGCCGCGTCGTGGCCGACAAGGTCGTGCGCGGACTGCTGCGGCCCAACAATGTCGACGTGGCCTACGATGTAGTACTGGGCGGCCGCAAGGTCGACGTGGCGGTGGTCGCGGAGCGCTACGCGCACCGGCTGCGGGTGTACAGCCTGCCCGACATGGCACCGGTGGACGGCGGCGGCATTCCGGTATTCGAGGGCGAGCGGGCGCGCGACGTGATGGGCATTGCCCTCTACACGCGCGCCAGCGACGGCGCCCTCTTTGCGATTGTCAGCCGGTCGGATGCCCTGGCGCCGACCGAGGGCTACTTGCACCAGTACCGCCTCGTGGACGACGGCACCGGCACACTGCACGGCGTGTTCACGCGGGCCTTCGGCCACTGGAGCGGCAACAAGGAAATCGAGGCCATCGCCGTCGATGCGGCGCTTGGCTTCGTGTACTACAGCGACGAAACCTACGGCGTGCGCCAGTACGCGGCCGATCCGCTGGCCGACGACGCCGAAGAGCAGCGCGGTGAGTTCGGCCTCGGTGACTTCACTGAAGATCACGAGGGCATTGCCGTGTATGCGCGGGGCGATGGCACCGGCTATCTGCTGGTATCGGATCAGCAGGCCAACCGCTTCAACGTCTACCGCCGCGAGGGCACTGCCAGTGCGCCCTTCGCGCATCCGCTGCTGGCCCGTCTACCACTGATGACGAAGGAGAGTGACGGCAGCGATCTCGTCACCACCAGCCTGCCCGGTTATCCCGGCGGCCTGTTCGTGGCAATGTCGGCCGACCGTACCTTCCATTTCTACGCCGTGGAAGATCTGCTAAGGGCTGCCGGCTTGCAGCCCTAGCGCCAGCAGAACCGCACTGCTCACGGCCCAGTCGCTGGCGCTGGTGCTGCACGGCTTCCTTCAACCGAGGGACGGACGCCGCAGGTGCCAATCCGTTTCGCGCTGCCAGGCGGCAGCCAGGGCAAACAGCGACGCTTCGTCGAGCCGCGCGCTGCTCAGCTGCAGACCAATCGGCAGGCCCGACGTGCTGAAGCCGCAGGGCAGCGAAACGGTCGGGATGCCGTAGAGATTGAATGGTGCCGTATTGCGCGTTGAAGCCTCGGCGCTGTTGGCCTCCGCCAGCGCAGCACCATCGATGAACTCCGGCAGTCCCGGTGCAGTCGGGGTCACCAGCACATCCACTTCCGTGAATATCTCGCCGACACGATGGCGGGCTACTGCCATGCCCTGCAGCGCACGGATGTACACTTCCACCGGCGTCTTGCCGGCGGCCAGAATCCGCTCCAGCGTGGAGGGGTGATAGTGCGCATGGTTGGCCGGGTCGCGCAGGTACGGCGCAT
>DAIRDB010000009.1:88475-90956 GCA_036796405.1 Gammaproteobacteria bacterium
ACGCAGGCCCGCCGTGAGCTGCCCGAGCGTGTCGAGGGCACGCTGCAGCGCGGCGTCGATGTCCGGCTGCAGACGCTCGAAGTACGGACTGCGCGGCACGCCGATCCGCAGCGCCTTCACGTCACGCGCGAGCGCCGCCGTATGGTCGGTAGCCGGCGCGGCAATACTCACCGGATCATCCGCATCCAGACCCTGCATGGCGTTCAGCACTGCCGCGCAGTCGCCGATTTCGCGCGCCAGCGGCCCCACATGGTCGAGCGACTCGGACACGGGAATGATGCCGCGGATGCTGCTGAGGCCATGGCTGGGCTTGAGTCCTACCACGCCGCAGTAAGAAGCCGGCAGGCGTATGGAGGCGAGCGTGTCGGTTCCCAGGGCCACGCAGCAGAGCTGTGCTGCGACGGCTGCCGCCGAGCCGCCCGACGAGCCGCCGGGAATGCGATCGAGCTGCCAGGGATTATGGACGGCACCAGCCGCGGAGATCGATGAAGTGCCTCCGTAGGCAAACTCGTGCATGTTGAGCTTGCCGAGCAGCACCATGCCCGCCGCACGCAGCCGCGTCCATACTGGCGCATCCTGTGCGGGTACTCGATTGGCGAGCAGGCTGTTTGCGGCCGTGGTGGGTATGCCGGCCGTGTCGATGTTGTCCTTCAGGCCGAGCGGAATGCCGTGCAGGGGGCCGCGCAGCCGACCCTGCTGCAATTCGTTGGTCAGTTGTCGGGCCTGCTCGCGCGCCAGATCGGCGGTGACGGTCACGTAGGCATTCACCCGTGGCTCCAGGCGCTCGATGCGGGCGAGGTAGGCTTCGGTCAGCTCGAGTGGTGAGAGATCGCCGGCCCGCAGCAGGGCCCCCACGGCCGCCACGCCGAGCGTGGTGACCTCCGTGCTCGGCTGCGCCAGCAGACGACGGGCGGCCAGCAGGACCGCCGTGCTCCCGGCAGCGCCAAACAGGTAACGTCGGGACAGCATGAGCCTGACCTCGCAGTGGATTGTTGGTGGGGTAGTCGCCGCAGACCTTCGTCGCGCCCGCCAGCGCGGTTTGCAGCGCGAGGCAGTCGGCCACTGTCCGTTTTTACAGGGCCCCGCTCGACAGCTCCCGAGCCAGGTAGTCTGCCTGTCGCAGCATCAGCGAAATTATGGTCAGCGTGGGATTGGCAGACGACGATGTGGTGAAGAGACTGCCGTCCGACACGAACAGATTGGGAATGTCGTGGGTCTGTCCGTAGCTGTTGGTGACGCTGGTGGCGGGGTCGTTGCCCATGCGACAAACGCCCATGTTATGCGTTGCGCCGAAACCTTCGTGGGTGAAGGTCCGCGTGGCACCGAGCGCCTCGTACATGGCGCGGGCACGACCGTAGGCATACTGCAACATGGCCTCGGTGTTGGCGTGCTTGCGGTAGCTGACCACGGGTACCGGCAGACCGTGCTGGTCCTTCTCGGTGGCATGCAGGGTGATGCGGTTGCTCTGCTGCGGAGGATCTTCACCCGTGATGATGACGCCGCTGAGCTTGTCGTAGTCACGCAGCAGCTCGGCATACTCCTTGCCCCAGCCACCCGGCACCAGATTGGTGGCAATGTATTCGGGGCCGAGCGCCAGCAGGTGGTACTGGAAGCCGCCGCTGAAGCCGCGCGAGGGATCGTGCTTGACCTCGTCGCGGATCACGCCGGCGCAGGTGGTGCCCTTGTACCAGTTCACTACGCCGGGCATCACACCGAACACCATGGCCATCACGTGGCGCATGTAGTTGCGACCGACCTGGTCGCTGCTGTTGGCCAGTCCGTTGGGGAAACGCTCGTTGGCGGAGTTGAGCAGCAGGCGCGTGGTTTCCACCACATTGGCTGCCACGCACACCACCCTGGCCTTCTGCTCATGCTCGACGCCGTCCCGGTCGCGATAGCGCACGGCGCTGGCCCTGCCAGCGGCATCGGTGACGATGCGCGTGACCATGCACTCCGGTCGCAGGTCGAAGAAGTCGGTGGCCTCGGCCTGCGGGATATGATTGAACAGCGTGGTCCACTTGGCATTGATGGCGCAGCCGCTGTTGCAGAAGCCCATTTGCAGGCAAGCCGGACGGCCGTCACGCGGGGCGGAATTGATGGCCATGTTGTAGGTGTCGATGTCGGTATAGCCCACCGCACGTGCCGCGGCCTCCATCACCTTGAAGTTGGCGCTCGGTGGCAGTCGCTCGATGCCGTGCGTGCCGGTAACGCCGAGCATGTCCTCGGCGCGGTCGTACCAGGGGGCCATGTCGTCCAGCGACACGGGCCAGTCGGCGAGGTTGCAGTCCGGCAAGGCCCCGTAGGTGCTGAGCGAGCGGAACTCGAAGTCGTGCAGACGCGGGCAGCAGGCCGTCCAATGGGTAGTGGTACCGCCGACTCCCTTCACCGACCACACCGGCATGCCGTCAGGCGCGTAGCCCTCGCCAATGCGGCGGTCGAGCCAGCTCAGTTTGACGAACATTTCCGGCTCGTTGTTGACGA
>DAIRDB010000010.1:0-63717 GCA_036796405.1 Gammaproteobacteria bacterium
CGTCTCCACGATGGAAGGCGAGCGGACAGAGCGCGAACGGTTGCCGCGGAAGGTGATCCAGTCGAACGGGGCCCAGAGCCCCCCGATGGTGAAGGTCGTCGCAGACCCGGTATCGGTCGCCACCTTGGGATTGTCGATGCCGTTCGGCGTGCCCTCGCCTTCACGATCGACCACCCGCACGGCGCCGTCGAAGCGCAGCGTTTGCAGCAGGGGGAACACGAAATCGTTGCCAAACACCGGGACGCTGAACTCAGTGCCCGCCTCGCGGAATTCGGCATAGCCCAGGCCCGGCTGACTGATGGTCGAGCGTGCCAGACCCAGCCGGCTGACGCGGTTGGGAGTGAACGCCAGTTCCTCCTTGCGCCACTGCAGTTCGGTGTTGAACAGCACGTCACCCGCAGGCAGGGTGAACAGTTCGCCACCTACCTGCACAGAAGCGAAGGTCTGCTCGGCCTCGTTCTTCGAGGAAGACCGGGTCAGCACATAGTCCTTGGCGGCCTGCGAGGCGAGGCCCGCCCCCAGCAGGTTGAGCGGCACGCAGGCATCTACCTGTGCCTTGGTCGGCACGATGCCCGTCGCAATGTTGATGTTGGTCAGGTAGGGATTGCGGACATTGATTGCCTCCGGGGCGGCCAGCGTTTTTTGGCGGCACACCGGGTTGCCGCCGGCATCCCGGACCACGTCGGTGGCGAGCCAGAACTCGATGTCGAGGATATCGATGGCCGCCAGGTTGTCGCTCTCGTTCTTGCCGTAGGCACCGGTTGCCTGCCAGTAGAGGCTGCGGTCGAGGAAGGTGAAATCCTGCTTCAGGGTATGGCCCGTGCTGAAGGTAGTGGACTCGTTGCCTTCCAGATTGGTGACGGCCCCTGCCGTCGAGCCCGTGAGATCCGCCAGCGAGCGCTGCAGGAAGAACACAGGCTGCCCGCCAATGCTGGTGAAGGGCGACGCCGGGTTGGCGGCGATCAGCGAGTTGATCTGGTTGCGCGCGCCGGTGGTCACGAACGGATTCTGTTCGTAGTAAATGGGGATCCCCGCATTACCCGAGGTGAAGGACGCGGCAGGAGATTGGTTGCCAAAGTTGTCGGCGAACTGCAGGTTGTCGACGAAGGAATAGAGCACGTCGCCCTCGTAGCGCAGCGAATCGGTCAACTCATAAGAGAACAGCCCGTTGAAGGAGTAGCGTTCCTGGCCGGCCTGGATGGTGTTCAGGTGACGGCTGTCGAAGCCGCCCGAATTGACGCCTACCCGCTGAGACGCCACCGTTGGTGGCAGGATCTGGCCGAGGTTCAGCGGCACGAGGTTACCGGCCGCGTCGAAAGTCAGCGGCACTGCCGTGCGGGACAGGCCCGAAATCGCCTCGTTGGACCCGAGCGGCGTTGGTACCGTCGGCCAGCCGGAGGTGAGGCCGAAGGTCCCGGCAAAGGCCAGCGGGTTCAATCCGCCCAGCACGGGCGTCAGCCCATTGCCGGCGTTGTTGACAGCCCAATCGAAGGGCGAAGCGCCACGAACACCGGTGAAGGCGTTGCAGGCCGCCACGTTGACGGTCTGGGCGGCGATACAGCTGCGCGGGAACAGGAACGTGGCCGAGTTGCCGGCGTCGATCTGCCGCAGGTCGAGACGGCCTCCGACGGGACCCGAGTTGTTGATCAAGCCTTCCTGAAAAATCGTGTTCGGCACTTTGTCGGTGTTGCTGACGCTGAACGGGTTGTTCAGGGTGCCGATGTTGTTGCTCCAGGCCCGGCGCGGGCCCTGGTAGATCGGATCCAGCTCGGCATATTCGGCGCCCACCACCAGATGTCCGCGACCTTCGAACAGGTCATCGCCCCAGGCGCCGGAGATGCGCTTCTGGCGACCATCGGCCTCACCGGTGAGTCCGTACTGGGCAATCACTTCCGCCCCCTGGAACTCGCGGTCCAACTGCACGTTCACCACGCCAGCGATGGCGTCGGGGCCGTACACGGCGCCGGACCCGACGGTCTGCACCTCGGTTCGCTTGATCAGCGACGGGTTGATGATGGTCAGATCCACCTGCGCGCCGGTGGCGTTGCCCGGCACGAACACGGTGCCCTGGTTGGAGGATACGAAGCGACGGCCATCGAGCAGTGTGAGCGTTCGCTGAGACCCGAGGTTGAGCAGGTTGACAAAGGCGTTGTTGTCACCGAACTGCGTGTTGTTGCCCTGATTGTTGACGCCCACGCTCACGAAGGGGAGCTGCTCTAGACCTTCGATGGCGTTCACGAAGCCGCGCAGGTCGATCTGCTCGGCATCGATGCCGATGACGGCAATGTTCTGCAGGGGCGTGTCACGACGTATGCGGGAGCCGGTGACGACGATCTCGTCCACCGCTTCGGCCTCACTCTCCTGCGCCAGCAGCCCGGTGGGGGCTACGGCTCCCGTCAGCAGCACGAGTGCTGTGGCAAGCTGTACCGCGTGATGCAAGGACTTCGGTCTGGCGGCAAAAGCGTGATGTGGTGCGCGCATACTCTGACTCTCCTGGTTGAATGGCAAAAAGGACTCTCGGCTCTCCATGTGGCCTTTCCCCGCGGGCTCTCCGGCCCCTGAGAAGCTTGGGGGTTGTGTCAACGTGACCCTCCCCGGCTTGCTTTGAACACTCAGGCGAGCCTTTACGCAAAACACACCAAACCGGATGACAAAAAACGGGTCATCTTCATCTGGCGGGGCAAGCTGGTCGAAAGTAATTATAAATCAGCAACTTGGCAAGAAGTTACTCGGGGAGAATGTCTCCCGGCCGAAGCCAGCATGCCGCGTCGCCGCTCGCGCCCCCGACCGTCATTGCAGCGATCAAGTGAAACAAAGGCTAAAAATCCAGCGCGCCGCTTTTGTTGAAAAAAAATATTATTCTAAAAATCAATTCGTTAGAGCGTGATCTCTACTCCCACTCAATCGTCGCCGGCGGCTTCGAGGAGATGTCGTAGCTCACGCGGGACACTTCGCGCACCTCGTTGATGATGCGGTTGGAGACCGTTTCCAGTAGTTCATAGGGCAGGTGTGCCCAGCGTGCCGTCATGAAGTCGATGGTCTCCACTGCGCGCAGTGCAATGACCCAGGAGTAGCGGCGACCATCGCCCACCACGCCGACCGACTTCACCGGCAGGAAGACGGCGAAGGCCTGACTGGTCTTGTCGTACCAACCGCTGCGCTGCAATTCCTCGATGAAGATGGCGTCGGCCCTGCGTAGGACGTCTGCATACTCTTTCCTGACCTCGCCGAGAATACGCACACCGAGACCGGGGCCGGGAAACGGGTGGCGGTATACCATCTGCGGCGGCAGCCCGAGCGCAATGCCGATGCGGCGCACTTCGTCTTTGAACAGTTCGCGCAGGGGCTCCACGAGCCCCATCTTCATGTTGTCGGGTAGTCCGCCGACGTTGTGGTGCGACTTGATGACGTGCGCCGTGCCATGTTTGGCCTTGGCAGACTCGATGACGTCGGGGTAGATGGTGCCCTGCGCCAGCCATTTGACCTCACCGAGTTTGGTGGCCTCGGCGTCGAACACATCGATGAAGGTACTGCCGATGATCTTGCGCTTCTGCTCGGGGTCCGCCACGCCGGCGAGTTTGGCGAGGAATGTGTCCTCGGCGTTGGCGCGGATCACCTTCACGCCCATGTTGCGGGCAAAGATGTCCATCACCTGATCACCCTCGTGCAAACGCAGCAGGCCGTTGTCGACGAACACGCACGTCAGCTGGTCGCCGATGGCACGGTGCAGCAGAGCGGCAACTACCGACGAATCCACGCCACCGGAAAGCCCCAGCAGCACCCGATCGCTGCCCACCTGACGACGCACGCTGTCGATGGCATCCTCGATGATGTTGGCGGGCGTCCACAAGCGGGCACAGCCGCAGAGCTCGTGCACAAAGCGGTTCAGCAACTGCTGGCCCGCCTTGGTGTGTGTGACTTCCGGGTGGAACTGCAGGGCGTGGATGCGGCCGTCCAGACTCATCATGGCCGCGATCGGCGCGCTGTCGGTGGCGGCTGTGCACACGAACCCCGGCGGCAGGCGCGTCACCTTGTCGCCGTGGCTCATCCAGACGTCCTGATAGTGGCGCTCTGCCTCCACGATTTCGTGCTCGAGCCCGACCAGCAGGGAGTCGACTCCCAGCACTTCCACGCGCGCATGACCGAACTCGCTGGTGTGGGATCCCTCGACCTTGCCCCCCAGTTGCTCCGCCAAAGTCTGCATGCCGTAGCAGATGCCGAGTATCGGCAGGCCGCTGTGCAGGATGTAGTCGGGAACCCGCGGCGAGTTGCTGAGATTGGCGCTTTCCGGGCTGCCACTCAGGATCACGCCCTTGGGCGCGAAACCGGTGAAATCCGCTTCCGGACAGGACCAGTGATGAATCTCGCAGTACACCCCGGCCTCGCGTACCCGCCGGGCAATCAACTGCGTGTACTGCGAACCGAAATCGAGAATCAGGATCTTCTGCTGGTGGATGTTCATCAGCCTACCCGGTAGTTCGGGGCTTCCTTGGTGATGGTCACGTCATGGACGTGACTTTCGCTGACGCCGGCGGCAGTGATCTTCACGAACTGCGGTTTGCTGCGCATTTCCTCGATACCAGCGCAGCCGGTGAGCCCCATGCTCGAGCGCAGCCCGCCCATCAACTGGAACACGATGGCCGACAGCGGGCCCTTGTAGGGCACGCGACCCTCGATGCCCTCCGGCACCAATTTGCCCGCCCCGCTCTCGAGGCTCTGGAAGTAACGATCACTCGAACCCTTGGCCATGGCACCGAGCGAGCCCATGCCACGATAGGCCTTGTAGCTGCGCCCCTGATAGAGCTCGACCTCGCCCGGCGCTTCTTCGGTACCGGCAAACAGGCTGCCGATCATGACCGCGTGGGCACCGGCGGCAATGGCCTTGGCGATGTCGCCGGAAAAACGGATGCCACCATCGGAAATCAGCGTGACCTCCGTGCCCTTGAGCGCTGCAGCCACATTGGACACCGCCGTAACCTGCGGCACCCCCACGCCCGTGACGATGCGCGTCGTGCAGATCGATCCAGGACCGATGCCGATCTTGACCGAGTCGACGCCGGCCTCGACCAGCGCGAGGGCTCCGGCCGCGGTCGCCACGTTGCCGCCGATGAGGGCGACAGACGGAAAGCTATCCTTGATCTGACGGATGCGCCGTAGCACCTCCTGGGAGTGGCCGTGAGACGTATCGACCACCACCACATCCACGCCGGCCGCCACCAGCGCCTTCACGCGCTCCTCGGTATCGGGCCCGGTGCCCACCGCCGCTCCCACACGCAGGTGACCCATCGAATCCTTGCAGGCATTGGGATGATCCTCCGCCTTGCGGATGTCCTTTAGCGTGACGAGGCCGCGCAGCTCGAAATCGGCATTGACCACGAGTACCTTCTCGATACGGTGCTTGTGCATGAGTTGCTTGATGTCCTCGAGGCTCGCCCCTTCCCGCACCGTCACCAGCCGCTCCTTCGGGGTCATGATGGTGGCGACCGTGGCATTCAGGTCACGCTCGAAACGCACATCGCGCGAGGTGACGATGCCTACCAGTTCGCGCTTGCCGTTACCTTCCACCACCACCGGCATGCCGGAAATACGATTCTCGCGGGTGAGTTCGATGAGCTTGCGAACCGTGGTGTCGGGGGCGATACAGAGCGGGTCCGTGACCACCCCACTTTCATACTTCTTGACGGCCCGTACTTCGCGTGCCTGTGCCTCGATGCCGAGATTCTTGTGGATGATGCCGATGCCACCCTCTTGCGCCATGGCGATGGCGAGACGGGCCTCGGTCACGGTATCCATGGCCGAGGAAATGAGCGGGATATTGAGGGAGATGGACCGGGTCAGGCGGGTCTTCAGGTCGACCCTGTTGGGCAGCACCAGCGAGTGGGCAGGCACCAGCAGAACGTCGTCGAACGTGAGGGCTTCCTCGAGCATGCGCAGCATCGTGATCACCTGAAACCGTGTTTCGGGAAATCGCCGCATTTTAGACCAGCCGGTGCGAACCGGTAAACCTGAAAATACCCTATGTCGTGGCTGACGGGCGCCAGGAACCCTAGGGATCGGGGTCACCGCCTGCTGTGCTATCTTGCCGCGCATGTCGAAGATCGCTCGCAAGCAGGATGACCAGGTGCTCAGCGTCGGCCAGTTGAACCGGCTGGCCAAGCAACTGCTGGAGGATCATTTTCCCGCCGTGCACGTGCAGGGCGAGATCTCCAATCTCAGCCAACCTGCGTCGGGCCACTGGTACTTCACGCTGAAGGACCAGCAAGCCCAGGTTCGCTGCGCCATGTTCCGTAATCGCAACCTGTTCGTGCGCAGCAAACCACGCGATGGCATGCAGGTGGTGGTGAAGGCACGGCTCAGTCTCTACGAGGGTCGCGGTGACTATCAACTGCTGGTGGAGTCTCTGGAAGACGGCGGTACCGGCGCCCTGCGGCAGGCCTTCGAGCGGCTGTTCCAGAAACTGCAGGCCGAAGGGCTGTTTGCGGAAGGGCGCAAGAAGCCACTGCCATCCTGGCCACGCCACGTTGCCATCATCACGTCGCCCACCGGGGCAGCCGTGCGCGATGTCATCAGTGTCTTTCGCAGGCGCTTTCCGGGCACGCTGCTCACCGTGATTCCCGTGAGTGTGCAAGGTCAGACCGCAGCCGGTGAAATGGTGCAGGCACTTGCCCTCGTCAACCGCCGCGAAGGCGTGTTGCAGGATGTCGATACCATTTTGCTGGCGCGTGGTGGTGGCTCACTGGAGGACCTGTGGAGCTTCAACGACGAAGCACTCGCGCGTGCCATCGCCGCTTCCGTGCTGCCAACGGTCAGCGCGGTTGGTCACGAAGTGGACTTCACCATCGCCGATTTCATCGCCGACGTGCGTGCTGCGACACCCTCGGCGGCTGCCGAATTGCTGAGCCCGCAGCGCCAGGCGCTTCTGCTGCGTCTGTTCGACCTGCGCGAGCGTCAACGGCTGTTCATCCAGCAAAGGCTGCGTGGCGCGCAAACCCAGCTTGCTGCGCTGGGCAGGCGTCTGCGCCACCCTGGAAGGCGCTTGCAGGAGCACGCACAGCGCCTCGATCAACTGGAAGCGAGGCTTGGCCGTGCGCTGAGGCGTCGTCTGATCGAGCAGAAACAGCGGGCAGCTGCCCTGCACAAACGTCTTGCCCTGCAAAGTCCTCAGTACCGGCTGCCGTTGCAGCGCCAGGATCTGCTGGCACTGCAGCGGCGGGCCGCTCAGGCGCTCCGCGCCCTGCTCTCCCTGCAGCGGCAACGGCTGGCAACGCAGAGTCAAGCCCTGCAGGCTATCAGCCCGCTGGCAACGCTGGCGCGCGGCTACAGTCTCACCACTGACGCCTCAGGCCATGTGTTGACGTCGGTCGACGGCATCAGGCCGGGTGCTACAATCGAAACGCGTTTGGCGACCGGGTCACTGCGCAGCACTGTCGTGTCTTCTACTCCCGGCGAAGCCGTTACCGTCAGATCCTGATGCCGCCGTCCGGCGGCACTCTCCCACCAAGGGCCGCAGGGCCAAGCAGGTAGTCGTGAAAACATCCCCCGAAATACAGATCATTCGAGGCGTCAAGATTTACCCGCCCTCGCACAAGCGCGTGCAGAAACTGCTGAGCGACGCCTCGGCACCGGAGATCCATGGTGACAAGGTGTGGTTCTCCACCTATTTCATCATGGACTATCTCGATGCCAATCCGCCCGAGCCAAAGACACGTGTGTTGGATATCGGCTGTGGGTGGGGTGCCCTCGGCATCTACTGCGTGAAAAAATTCCAGGCCAAGGTCACTGGTGTCGACGCCGACAGATTCGTGTTTCCCCTGCTCGACCTGCATGCCCAGCTCAATAATGTCAACATCGCCAAGAAGGTCAGCAAGTACGAAGACCTCAAGCCGGAATTCCTGGCCAAGCAGGACATCATCCTCGGAGGCGACATCTGTTTCTGGGACGAGCTCGTTGAGCCGCTGTTCAAGCTGATCAGCTCCGCCCTCGCGGCCGGCGTGAGTCACATCATCATCGCCGATCCGGGTCGGCCGCCGTTTCTTACGCTCGCGCGCCGCTGCAAGAAGCTTTTCAAGGCCAAGGTGAAGAAAGTGCAGGTGAGCAAGCCTCGCAAGCACGAGGGCTATCTGCTGATCATCGACAATCCCGCCGCCTGAGCGCGGCGGCCAACGGCACCGCAAAGACTCGCCCGTTCAGCGCTCGAGCGTGACAAAGCGTCGCAGCAGGGCACTGGCCGCATCGGTGCTCTGCACAGCCGCCATCAGGGCTTCTGGATCCTGACCCTCGCGGCGCAGGGCTTCACTGCGCAACCGCAGGTAATGCCACATGCCCAGCGGTGTGAATTCCGGGTGGAACTGCAGGCCCCAGACGCGCGAGGCGAAGCGCACGGCATGATGGGCTTCGAAGGATGACCAAGCCAGCACTTCAGCGCCCCGCGGCAAGCCCAGCACGCTCTGCATGTGCGTCACCTGCGCCGGAAATCGTGACGGCATGGCAGCAAAGAGTTCATCCTGCTGCGCAGCGGGCGCCGTGTGGATCCACGTGGTACCCATTTCACGCCCGCCCGGGTGATAGTCGACGCGCCCCCCCAGCGCCTGCGCCAGCAGCTGGTGCCCGTAACAGATACCGAGCATCGGTACCCCACTCTCCACGGTCTCCCGGAGCCAGTCGGCCGTGTACTCGCTCCAGGGCTCTCGACTGGTGACCATGGCGGCCGAGCCCGAAATAACCACGCCAGAGTAGTCGCGGGCCACCGGCAGCCGCTCGCCGTCTATGACGGGCACCACATGGCAGCGTTCAAGCGGCAGACCGGCAGCCGCCGCCGTCCAGTGTTCGAAATCCCCCAGCTCTGCCGGGATGCCGGGGATGACATACCCGGTCTTGATGAACAGTAGCCGGCTCATTGACGCTCGCGCAGATGCTCTCGGTTCTTGAGGATACGACGTCGGCGCGCGACTTCTCGGTAGTTGAGTTCCTGCTCGTCGCGCGTGTAGGGATTCTCGTCGTCGCGCAGTTCGATGCGGACCGGCGTACCCTCGAGTCGCAGCAGCTTGCGGAAATTCTTCTCCAGAAAACGCACATAGTGCGCAGGCAGTTTCTCCGTCTGCTTGCCATGAATCACAAAGACCGGTGGATTGTGCCCACCGACATGCACATAGCGCAGCTTGATGCGGCGGCCGTTGACAGTCGGCGGTTGGTGGCCAGCCTGGATGCGTTCGAGCGTTTGGTTCAGACGGGCCGTAGGAATCTTTTTGAAAGCACTTTCGTAGGCGGTATGGATAGAGTCGTACAAGTGCCCGACACCCGTGCCATGCTTCGCCGAGATGAAATGGATCTTGGCAAAGTCGACGAATTCGAAACGACGCCGGATCGCCTGACGGATTTCATCCTTGGCAAACTCGTCCATGCCATCCCACTTGTTGAGAGCGATGACCAGTGACCTGCCGGTTTCGATGACGTAACCGAGCAGATGCAAGTCCTGCTCGACGATACCCTCGCGCGCATCGAGCAACAACACCACTACGTGCGCATCCTGAATGGCCTGCAGCGATTTCACTACCGAGAACTTTTCGACAAGCTCGGTGGTCTTGCCGCGTTTGCGGATACCGGCGGTATCGATCAGCGTGTAGTGCCGGCCGTGACGCTCGTAGGGAATGTAGATACTGTCGCGCGTCGTGCCAGCCTGATCGTAGACCACCACGCGCTCCTCGCCGAGCAAGCGGTTGACCAGCGTCGATTTCCCAACGTTCGGGCGGCCAGCCACGCAGATGCGGATACTGTCCGGGTGCTCACCCTCACCGCGCGCTGCTTCCGTCGTGGGAAAACGCTCGAGTGCGGATTGCAGCAACTTCTGCACCCCGCGATTCTGGCTGGCAGCGATGGGGTGCACCTCGGAAACACCGAGCGCATAGAACTCGCCTAGAGCCTGGGCCGGGTCCATCCCGTCGGTCTTGTTGACCACCAACACATAGGGTTTGCCTGAGCGGCGCAGATGGTCGACGATGAAGCGGTCTCCCGGGGCCAACCCGGCTCGCGCATCTACCAGCAGCATGACAAGGCTGGCTTCCTCGATCGCCTGCAACGACTGACCCACCATCAACTGGTCGATGCCTTCCTCGCCCCCGTTGATGCCACCGGTGTCGATGACGATGAAGCGCCGCTCACCGAGCCTGCCTTCGCCGTAGAGACGATCCCGCGTCAAGCCGGCAAAGTCAGCCACCAGCGCATCGCGACTGTGGGTGAAGCAGTTGAAGAGCGTTGATTTGCCGACGTTGGGGCGCCCGACGAGGGCGATGACAGGGATCATTGCACCGTGTAGGACACGAGGTTGCCACCGTTGCCGTACACGAACAGCGTGTTGCCCTGTGCAAGCATATGACTGCGCACACCGTCACCGTCGACTTTGGTCCGCCCGACGAAGCGGCCGTCGGATTGCGCCAACAGATGCACGTAGCCTTCGTAATCACCCACCGCGACGTAATTGCTGAAGCCCAGTGGAGCCGACAACTGCCGCAGACTCAACTGGTCATTGGTCCATTGCGGCTCGTCGGTACCGACCCGATAGGCCTTGACCGTATCGTCCTCCGCGACCACATAGATGTTGCCAAAACCGAAACTCGCGCCCTCGGCACTGGACTCCTCCACGCGCCAGCGCGTCTGCCCGGTCACGGCATCGATGGCACTGAGATAGCCCTGGTAGCTCGGTACCAGTAGCAGGCCGGCATCATTGATGACGAGATCCCCATCGATATCGACCAGCCGGTCGATGTCGGAATTGCCCGTCGGAATGGCAACCCGCTCTTCCCAGCGCAGCGTGCCATTGTCGAGGGCCAGCGAGACCACGGAACCACCGGCCTGGGCACTAATGACGAAGTTGGCATTGATCAGCGGGCTGCTGGTGCCGCGCAAGCTGAGGGCAGGCACCGGGATTTCATAGGTCCAGAGTGGGTTGCCATTGCGCGCATCGAGACCGGTGAGGCGGCCATCGATGCTCTGCACAACCACCACACGGCCATCGGTGGCCGGTGCAGACAGCACTTCGCTGGACACCGGCGCCTGCCAGCGCACTTCACCCGTGGCTGCATCGAGCGCAAACACCTCTGCCGCCTGCGTACCGACCAGCACCAGCCCCCCGCCGACACCGACCCCACCGGTCACCTCGACATCGTCCAGCTCGGTGCGCCACTCTCGGCGACCGCGGTCAGTGGATACTGCAACGACTTCTCCATCGACCGAGACCACGAACAGTCGATCGCCGGCCAGCGCGGGTTTCAGCCGGTTGTAACGCTTGCCCTCGCCGTCTCCGACACTGATGCTCCAATTGCGCCGCATGCGCACCTCCTCGTCGAAGTTGACGAGGTCATCCGGGCGTACCTTGTCCTTGTCACGCAGGAAGTCCCAGACTCCCCAGCTGCAGCCACCGAGCAGCAGCGAAAAGACGAGCGCCAGCGCCAGGCTGGACAGGCGTTGCAGCACGGTCATCATTCGGTTCCCAGCATGCTCACCCCGAGCTCCTGCAGCTTGAGCCGCAGCAGGGTGGTATTGCCACCATCGTAGCCGGCCAGCGCACGCTGGAAGGCGGCAATGGCCGCGTCCCGGTCACCAAGGGCCAGCAAGGCGTCGCCTTCGGTGTCGGCGTAAGTCGTCACGAATTTACCAGGCGTCACGGCGCGCAGCAGATCCAGCGCTGCCTGCGGCTGCCCTTGGGCCAGTCGCACCCGCGCCAGTCGCTGGCGGGCGATCAGCAGTAGCTCCTCATCAACCTCCTGCATCAAGCCCAGCGAGGGGTTGTCCAGCAGCCACTGCAGTTCCTCGGCCGCCTGATCGAGATTGTTCTGCTCCACGTTGAGCTTTGCCATGGCCAGCGCGGCGTAGCGCGTGTAGATGCTGGAGCCATGTTGCTGCTTCAACTGGCTGTAAACACCCTGGGCCGACAGTAGATCGTCTTCGGTGGCCGTGCGGGTCACGTTGGCCACCAGCAAGTCGCTGATCTGCTGGTAAAGCTCACCGGCAGCACCGGCTTCGGAAGACTGCGACGCCTGCCAGCGCTGTGCACCAAACAGCAGTGCCAGTACGGCCGCTACCGTGATCAGCACGCTGGTTCCGTGCTCGTCCCACCACTGCTTGAGCGCCTGGAGTTGTTCTTCTTCGCTGCTATCGATGGCCACGTCTTGTGCTCCTGCTGACTGATTCAATGGGCTTGCAACAACTGACTCAGGCGAGGGACCACGTCCGCGAGCGGCAGTTCAGTGGCCGGCTCGTCGCTCGTCAGCGCCTTGAGCTTGATGCTGCTCTGCGGCCCGTCCCCTTCGAGGATGAGAGCATGCCGCGCACCGGAACCGTAGGCTTTTTTGAGCTGCGCATTATATTTTCCGCCGCCACAGTGGGTCAAAAGCCGCAGGCCGGGCAGCGCCTGCCGCCACTGCCGCGCCAGCAGCAGCCCTTGTGCCTGTACGCCTCCGCCCACGAGGGCCAGGTAAACGTCGAGACAGTCATCGATGCCGGCCGGCAAACGCGCGCTGTCGGTCAACAGCAGCAGCAGGCGCTCAAGACCCATGGCAAAACCGACGGCCGGGGTCGGTGGCCCACCAAGCTGGCGCACGAGACTGTCATAACGACCACCGGCACAAACGGTTGCCTGTGAGCCGAGGCGCTCCGTGGTCCACTCGAACACCATGCCGTTATAGTAATCAAGGCCGCGCACCAACGACGGGTTGTGGCGAAACGGGATACCGGCCTCGCCGAGCAAGGACAGCAGGCGTTCGAAGCGCTGCCGGGACTCCCCTCCTATGAAATCGGTGAGCCGGGGGGCGTCCTGCAACAAGGCCTGCGTGGCAGGGTCCTTGCTGTCGAGAATACGCAGCACGTTGGACTCCAGACGACGCTGGCTATCCTCATCGAGCTGCAGGCGCAGAGGCAGCAGGTAGTCTCGCAGGGCCTGACCATAGCGTGCCCTGTCTTCCGAGCTGCCGATGCTGTTGAGCTCCAGTTGCACGAGATCTTCCACGCCGAAGGCTCGCCAGAATTCGGCACACAGCAGCAGGAGCTCGGCTTCGATGTCGGCATCGGCCATGCCGAACGCCTCGACACCTAGCTGATGGAACTGCCGATAGCGACCCTTCTGGGGTCGCTCGTGGCGGTACATGGGGCCCATGTACCAAAGTTTTTGGGTCTGGTTGTAAAGCAGGCCACCTTGCTCTGCTGCGCGCACACAGCAGGCCGTACCCTCGGGCCGCAGTGTCAGACTGTCGCCGTTGCGGTCCTCGAAGGTATACATCTCTTTCTCGACGATGTCCGTGACCTCGCCGATGGAGCGCTTGAAGAGCTGCGTCTGTTCGAGAACTGGAAAGCGGATTTCCCGGTATCCATGCCCGCCCAGCAGTTCACGCAGGACGCGCTCGAGGTACTGCCAACGCGAAGACTCCGCGGGCAGCACATCATTCATGCCGCGAATGGCCTGGATCTTGTTACTCACGGGGGCTTGCTCCTAGCGCGTTTCGCCGATGAGCCGCACAGGGCGCGATTCGCCCTGTTGCTGCTGCGCCTGTTTTTCGGCAACCTTGCGCCGGACCATGCGTTCGAGTTCATCGACCAAGTCTTCGTTGGCGATCTTGTGACTGGTGACGCCGTTCTCGTAGGCCATGTTGAATGGCGTGGCACCGGTGAGACCAACATCGGCCACATAGGCCTCGCCGGGACCGTTGACGATACAACCGACCACCGACACATCGATGGGGGTGGTGATGTCCTCGAGACGGGCTTCCAACTGGTTGACGACGCCGATCACATCGAAGTTCTGGCGTGAGCAGCTCGGGCAAGCCACGAGATTGACCCCCTTGCTGCGCAAACCGAGCGACTTGAGGATGTCGAAACCCACCTTGATCTCCTCGACTGGATCGGCTGCCAACGAAATACGGATCGTGTCCCCAATGCCATCCATCAACAGCAATCCGAGCCCGACCGATGACTTGACGGTGCCGGACCGCAGGCCACCGGCCTCGGTGATGCCGAGATGCAGCGGTTGCTCGATCTGTGCGGCAATCTTGCGGTAGGCCGCCACGGTCATGAAGACTTCCGACGCCTTTAGACTGACCTTGAAATCCTGGAAGTCGTACGAATCGAGAATATCGACGTGACGCAGTACCGACTCCACCATGGCGTCGGCGTTGGGTTCACCATACTTGCGCAGCAATTCCTTGCCGAGAGAACCGGCATTCACCCCGATACGGATCGGCACACCCTTGTCACGGGCAGATTCCACCACGGATCTGACGCGGTCCTCGCGACCGATGTTGCCCGGATTGATGCGCAGGCAATCGACTCCGTACTCGAGCACCTTCAGGGCGATCTGATGATCGAAGTGAATGTCGGCCACCAGCGGCACGCGCGTACCGGCCCGGATGCGCCGGAAGGCATCCGCGGCTTCCATGGTAGGAACGGAAACTCGCACGATATCGGCACCAACCGCTTCGAGGCGCCGGATCTGGGCGAGTGTCGCCTCCACATCGCAGGTTTCGGTGTTGGTCATGCTTTGGACGGAGATAGGCGCATCGCCGCCGACTGCCACGGACCCCACCATGATCTGGCGTGACTTGCGACGGGTGATCGGCGATTGCATCCGCATTACAGCGCCTCCTCTGCCACTGGCGTCGGTGGATTGTCGGCGGGGTTCGACGGACTGGCCGTAGGAGTCGCTAGACTGTCCGTGGGGGTCGGTGGACTGTCGGCGGAGGTCTGCGTGCCGATGTTCTCAGCCCCTGCAGCCGTCAGCGCTGGATCTGCAGCGACTGCCGATAACGCAGCTGAATTCGGCTCTGGCAGAGTGCCCTGTGAGGGGTCAGGCGCGGTCAGCGCGGTGGCCGTCACTGGGGCAGCAGCCTGTGGTGGGCTGGTGGCATCAACCGCGTCGCCCACGGTCACTCCAACTGGCACGGCTGGCGACACGGGGATGGGCAGCGTCAGCCGCGCTGTGCTGTCGCTGCGAATGCTGCCGCTAATGTCGATAACAGACCCGTTGAGCATGACCTGAACGTTATTGCCGTTGCCCAGCAGCAGCTGGAAAGGTGCGGTTCCTTGCAGGTCGATCTCGTCACCTGCACGCAAGGTCTCGGCATGCACCCTGCCGGAGCGGGCGTCATCCAACTCCACCCAACTTTCGCCGCTGAAGGTCACTTGCAGCCGATCGGAGCCTTCACGTACGTAGTTCAGCAGACGTCCACCTCCCTCCCGCGCCGTAATAGTCGGAGAGGCGGCTGCGCTGAGCGGTCCTGCAGTGATCGGCTCGCCGACATCAGTGCCACCGGGCATGACAGCGGCGGGACCTTCGGACAGCCCAGGGGGCGGCAGTGTGGCAACAATCACAGGGCCCGGGCCAGCCGCAGTGTCCGCCTGCAAGATGGTCGTCGCCGATCTGACCACATCGGCCGTGGGTAGTGCCGCTGTTGCAACCGCCGCACCCTGATTAGCAATCGAGGCCGCCGAAGGCTGCGGTGACAGCGTGGTCTCCGCTCGGCCAACGAACCACCAGCCAGCTACCAGTCCCAGCACGACAATGAGCGCTGCAGCCAAAGCACCCGCCAAGGCGCCATCGCTGCGCTTGCGCGTGTAGTTACCGGCTAGAGTATGACTCTTCACCGGTGGCAACTCCTTCACGTAGGACTCGTAGCAGTCGACGACGGCCTCTACATCGAGCTTGAGGTAGCGGGCATAGCTGCGTATGTAGCCCTTGACGAAAATCAGACCGGGCAGTTTTTCGTAGTCGTCGTTCTCCAGGGCCTTGAGGTAATGTACGGTGAGATGCAGCGCCTCGCTAACGACAGCGTGACTGCGCCCGCTGAGTTCGCGGGCACTGCGCAACAGCGCACCGGGACGCTGACCGGCCGGCAGGGACTCGCGGGCTTGGCTGTTGTCAGTCATTCGAGTTCTTCCAGCAGGGCGTGGTAACGGGACACTTCCGGTGCCGAGGCAAAACCCGCCTCCAATTGTTCACCGTAACCAAGGACCGAGACGCGATTGCCACGCGCTGCTTCCAGCCTGATGCCAAGCCAAAGACTGCGGGCATCATGGGAAGCTGAAAACTTCGGCATCAGTCGTAAGTACTCACCGAATGCCGCCTCAGCGCTGCCTTGTCTGCCCTGATCCAGGTGAAGACCGGCAAGTTCGAACTGGGAACGCAACTGCTCGGGGTTAAGCTGTACCGCCCGCTCGAACGCGAGGCGCGCCTCCTCCATACGACCGAGCCGGAGTGCCGCCAGCCCAAGATTTTCGAAGGCCTGCGCCCGCGCCGGGTATTGCGTGTCGGCAACCACCCGTTCCAGCTGAGCGAAGGCCGCTTCCGTCTCCTCGACGGCAAAGAGGAAAGCGGCAAAGTTGTTGCGTGCCCGCGCATTGGATGGGTCAATCTGCAAAGACCGTTCGAAATCGCGCCGGGCCAAAGTCATCTCTCCCTCCCGGGCATGGACCAGACCCCAGATCGCCCACAGCTCGCTGCTCTCCCGACCCAGTCGCTCCGCATTACCCAAGTGGCGCTTGGAACTGGCCATATCGCCCAGCTCCAGGTAGCCGGTTGCCAATTGCAGGTAGTCCTGCAGCACCTCGGCTTCGGAGCGCTTCGCAGCGAAGCCCCCAGTGGTTTCGGTCACGCAGGCGGCAAGCAGCAAGGCGAGTGCTGGGACAGCGCAGCTACGCCAAGCTCGGCTGACTTGCCGGCCAGCGGGTGCAGGTATACGCGGGCTCATCATGACAGTGTCACCACCCGCGCTTCGTTGAGGGCCTCGTTGCGTGCGCGTTCTGCCAGATGCCGAGCACTGCGTCGGGTTCTATCATCGACTTGTCCGACCAACTGTCCGCAGGCTGCACCGATTTCGTCACCTCGCGTGGTGCGGATGGTGACCGTGTACCCGGCATCCTGCAGGAGCTTGCGGAAGTTGGCGATGGCGCTGTTGCTCGAGCGAGCGTACTCAGAGCCTTCGAATGGATTGAAAGGAATGAGGTTGATCTTGCAAGGCAGCGTGCGCAACAACTCGGCGAGCTCACGTGCGTGCGCCCGGTGGTCGTTGACGCCGGCAATCAGGATGTATTCGATGGTTGCCACGCGGCTGTCCGGCAGCATTGCCAGATAGTCCCGGACGCTGTCGAGGACTTCGCGTATGGGGTACTTGCGATTAATCGGCACGATCTGGTCACGCAACGCGTCGTTGGGCGCATGCAGTGACAGAGCCAGTGAGGCATCCGTGAATTCGCGCAGACGCCGAATACCGGGCACGACGCCCGAGGTGGAAATCGTCACGCGCCGCTTGCTGAGACCATAGGCATTGTCGTCCATCATCAGCGCCACGGCGCCGACGACGTTGTCGAAATTCAGGAGCGGCTCCCCCATTCCCATCATGACCACATTGGTGATGGGTCTTGCCTCGTGACTGACGAAGCCGCCCAGCTCCCGGTTGGCGAGCCAGAGCTGTCCGATGATTTCCGCGGCGGTAAGGTCGCTGTTGAACCCCTGCTTGCCGGTTGCGCAGAAGCTGCAATCGAGGCTGCAGCCGGCCTGCGAGGAAATGCACAACGTGCCACGACCCGATTCCGGTATGTAGACCATCTCCACGCCGCTGCCACTTTCGACCTCGACGATCCACTTGTGGCAACCGTCCTGCGCAGAGTAGGTATCACGCAGACGCGGAGGACGGATTTCCGCGAGCGTCTTCAGACGCTCCCGCAGCGGCTTGCTGATATTGGTCATCTGATCGAAGTCGATGACACCCTGCTGGTGGATCCACTTTTGCAACTGGACAGCACGAAAGGGCTTTTCCCCGATCTCAAGGAGAAAGGCCTCCAGCGCTTGTTTGTTCATGCCCAGCAGATTGATCAAAGGCCGCTCCATGGGGCTTACCAGCATGGCCGCCCGGAGGCGACCCACCTCCGCTTGGTCAGAACAAGCGGGGGCAGAGTTCCTCGGATTTGAAGAAATAGCCGATCTCGCGCTGCGCGGAGGCAGCGGAATCCGAACCGTGAACGGCATTCGCGTCGATGGACTTGGCAAAGTCGGCACGAATCGTACCCGGCGCTGCCTGAGCCGGATTGGTAGCACCCATCAATTCGCGATTGCGCGCAATGGCGTTTTCCCCTTCAAGCACCTGCACGATCACCGGCCCGGAGGTCATGAAGCCAACGAGGTCCTTGAAGAACGGTCGCGCCTTGTGCTCGGCGTAGAACCCTCCTGCGGAATCATCATTCAACTGCAGCATCTTGGCCGCAACCACGCGCAGCCCACCTTCTTCGAAGCGAGAGATGATCTTGCCGATCACATTTTTGGCGACTGCGTCCGGTTTGATGATGGAGAGGGTGCGTTCGACTGCCATGGGTAACTCCAGGAGGGGCTCAAAAACAGGTCGCGTATTGTATGCGCGTTGCCGGACATTTGCACCCCGCAACGCAGTTTTGTATTGCAAATCAAGGCTTAACGCTTTTCTGCAACCATGTTGATCGTGTAGAGCGGGAGTTCCACGACCAGGTTCTCGCCCGCCACGATGGCTTGGCAGCCAAGCCGAGAGTCCGGCTCCAGTCCCCAGGCCTTGTCGAGTTGGTCGTCCTCGAGCTCATCAGAGGGCGACAACGAGGCAAAGCCCTCTCGCACCAACACATGGCAGGTGGTACAGGCGCAGGATTTCTCACAGGCATGCTCGATCTCGATGCCGTTGCGCAGGGCAGCGTCAAGAATGCTTTCGCCGCTATCGGCGTCGATGACCGCCCCCTGTGGACACAGCTTGGCATGGGGTAGAAAAACGATCTGCGGCATGTACCTACTCTCCGATGGCATCAATCTGCTGGCCAGCCAAGGCTGCGCGGATACCCGCGTCCATGCGGCGACCAGCAAAATCGCGACTGAGGGAATTGAGCTGCTCGGTCAGCGTTTCGATGAGCCGTGCATCTGTACCCACTGTAGCAGCATCGAGCTCCCGCATGGCGCGCTCGAGGACGCTACGCTCGTCGTCGTCGAGCAAGGTCGCTCCGTCCTGCTGCAGCGCTGCGTGCAGGGCCTCGAGGTGCCGGAGCGCCTCGACGCGCCGTTCACGCAGACTGCGCTGCGCCTTGTCGAGCGCCGCGCTCTCCATGGAACTCCGTATCATCGCCGCGATCTGCGTCTCCTCGAGACCGAAGGAAGGTTTCACCACGACACTGTTCTTCACACCGCTGGTCAATTCTTCCGCCTGCACTTGCAGCAGACCATCGGCATCGACCTGGAAGGTCACGCGTACCCTGGCGGCGCCGGCCACCATCGGGGGAATGCCGCGCAAGTCGAAGCGGGCGAGTGAGCGACAGTCACTGACCAGCTCCCTTTCACCCTGGTACACGTGCAGAGACATGGCGGTCTGGCCATCCTTGAACGTGGTGAATTCCTGCGCACGTACGACCGGTATCGTGCTGTTACGGGGGACGATGCGCTCCATCAGACCACCCATGGTTTCGATGCCGAGCGACAGTGGGATGACGTCGAGCAGCAGCGCGGCATCACCGTATTTGTTTCCCACCAGCAAGTCAGCCTGCAGGGCAGCTCCGAGCGCCACCACCTCATCGGGGTCGAGCGAACTGAGCGGTTCGCGACCGAAGAGCTGCTTCACCCGTTCACGCACGCGCGGCGTCCGAGTGGACCCGCCGACCAACACCACATCGCTGATGTCGCCGACCTGCAGGCCGGCATCGCGCAGCACGCGTCGGCAGGCCAGCAGTGTCTGGTCGAGAAGAGGATCGATCAGCTGTTGGAGTTTGGCCCGATCGAGACTGCCCTGCCAGGATCCGATCTGCACGCGGGCCTGCTCAGCCGTGCTCAACTGGTGCTTCGCGGCCCGGGCCTGCTGGAGCAGCAGTCGATAGTCCTCTTTGCTTCCGCAAGGCTGTCCTGACTCCTGCAACAACCAGTCGGCGATCACCCTGTCAAAATCATCGCCCCCCAAAGCGCTGTTACCCCCTGTCGCCACGACAGTGAAAACACCCTGATCCAGGCGCATGAGAGAAACGTCGAAAGTGCCCCCCCCAAGATCATAGATCACGACGGTCCCGGTGAGTCGCTGGTCGAGACCATAGGCAACTGCTGCGGCCGTTGGCTCGCTCAGCAATCGCAGTACGTTGAGCCCGGCAATTCGAGCAGCCGCCTGGGTGGACTGACGCTGTGCCTCGTCGAAATAGGCTGGCACCGTGATGACCACGCCATCGATGCTGCCGCCCAACGCGGCCTCGGCGCGGCCAGCGAGTGTCTTGAGAATTTCGGCACCGACCTGCACGGGTGACACCGGACCGGCCTCGGTACGGATCTGGACCATGCCCCCGTCATCGGCAGCCTGCAGGGCATAGGGCAAGGGGTAGTTGATGTCGGAAAGTCCACGTCCTAGCAGACGCTTCGAGGAAGACACGAGCGTTCCCCCGTCAGCCGCGAGGGCTTGGTCGCCAACAAGCGGGACTGCATCCTCGAAGAAGCGCACAAGCGAGGGCAGTAGTCGGTTGCCATGTGCATCAGGCAGGACACGCGCACGTCCCTCCTTCGCCACAGCCACGAGAGAGTTGGTGGTTCCAAGGTCGATACCCACGGCACGCTTGCGACGAACTACCTGACGGGCACTACCCTGCCCCGGTTCGGCGATGGAGAAAAGAACCATGGTCAGGAATCCAGCCAGCGCTCTTCGAGCCGCTCCACTTCCTCCACAAACTTGTGGAGGAACTGCAGTTCTTGCAGGCTGACCCGTGCAGAGCTCAGATCATGTTCGGCAATCTGCTCGCGCAGTCGGGACCAACGCTCCGAAGCCGAAGCCTCTGCGGTTTTGCGCAAGACCTCGACAGCTTGGCGGTCGTGTGCCTCGGCGGCGCTTTCGAGGGACTCCCGTGCGCTCAGTTGCTGCTCGAGGAAATCGATCGGCAACCGCGCGTTGTGGGTGACACCGTCGCCAAGCAGTTCCACCAGGTGCTCGGCGCGGCGCAACGGGGTCTTCAGAACCAGGTAGGCATCGTTCAACAGGCTAGTACGCTGCAGTGCCTGCTGCCGCTCGGCCGCTGGGGCGGCCGCGAAGCGATCCGGATGCCAGCGCAGCTGCTGCTCACGATACTGCAGGTCGAGCAGTGCACGATCCAGATCGACTGCCACGGGCATGTCCAGAAGGGAAAAGTAGTTCAGCACGATCAGGCGCCCGTCTTGCTAAACGGTAAAACTTTCGCCGCAGCCACATTCCGCCTTGACGTTGGGATTGTGGAATTCGAAGCCCTCATTCACACCGTGCTTCACGAAATCCATCTCGGTGCCATCCAGATAGACCAGACTCTTGGGATCCACGACGACACTGACCCCGTGATTTTCGAAGATGCGGTCCTCTCCATTCAACTGATCGACAAATTCCAGCACGTAGGCCATACCGGAGCAGCCAGTCGTAGTCACACCGATTCGTATTCCGACGCCCTTGCCACGCGCCGCCAACTGCGCAGCAACGTGCTTGGCCGCATTTTCTGTAAGAGAGATTGCCATGTGAAAACCCTGCTGCGAACCGATCCGATTACTGCTGCCCGACCTTGTTCTGGTCGCGCTTCTGCCTGACATCTGCAATCGCCGCCTTGATGGCGTCTTCGGCCAGTACCGAACAGTGGATCTTGACCGGCGGCAAACCCAGTTCCTGGGCGATCTCGGTGTTACGGATCTTGGCAGCGTCATCAAGAGAGCGCCCCTTCACCCACTCGGTAAGCAGGGAACTCGACGCAATCGCAGAGCCACAGCCATAGGTCTTGAACTTGGCGTCTTCGATGATACCCGCGTCGTTGACCTTGATCTGCAGGCGCATGACGTCACCGCAGGCCGGCGCTCCGACCATGCCGGTACCGACATTGACATCGCCGTCATCAAGCTTGCCGACGTTACGGGGGTTTTCGTAGTGGTCTATCACTTTTTCCGAGTAGGCCATGGTGTCACCTCATCACTGCTTTCTACACAAGGTGGCAGGAACGCATCCTGCCGCCGAAACCGTTATTCAGAGCGTCGCGCGCGACTGCCCTCTTTACCCGGGCGGCTAGTGGGCAGCCCACTGCACTTTCGACATGTCGACGCCGTCCTTGTACATGTCCCACAACGGCGACAATTCGCGCAGCTTGCTCACTGATTCGCGGATGCGTCCGATGGCATGATCGACATCCGCCTCCGTCGTGAAGCGACCGATGGAGAATCGCAGTGAACTGTGGGCCAACTCATCGTTGAGACCCAGCGCACGCAGCACGTAAGAGGGCTCGAGACTGGCTGATGTGCAGGCAGACCCGGAACTCACCGCCAGATCCTTGAGTGCCATGATCAGCGATTCACCCTCGACAAAGTTGAAGCTCACGTTGAGGTTGCCGGCAACACGCTGCTCGAGATCACCGTTGACGTAGACCTCTTCGAGATCCTTGATGCCATCGAGCAACCGGTCCCGCAGGCGCTTGATGCGGGCGTTGTCGGCATGCATTTCCAGTCGCGCCAACCTGAACGCCTCGCCCATACCCACGATCTGGTGAGTCGGCAAGGTGCCGGAGCGCATGCCACGCTCGTGGCCGCCGCCGTGCATCTGGGCTTCGAGGCGAACCCGCGGCTTGCGCCGCACGTAAAGCGCACCGACTCCCTTGGGCCCATAGGTCTTGTGGGCCGAGAACGCCATCAGGTCCACGTTCATGGCTTCGACGTCGATGTCGACCTTGCCCGTACTCTGCGCGGCATCCACGTGGAACAGCACCTTGTGCTCTCGGCAAACGGCGCCGATCGCCTTGATGTCGTTGATGACGCCGATTTCGTTGTTCACATGCATGATGCTGACCAGGATGGTATCCGGCCGGATCGCTGCCGCTATGGCAGCCGGCTGGATGAGACCCTCCTTGTCCGGATCGAGGTAGGTAACCGAGAAGCCTTCCCGCTCCAGCTGCCGACAGCTGTCGAGCACCGCCTTGTGTTCGATCTTGGACGTGACGATGTGCTTGCCACGGGTCTGGTAGAAGTGGGCAGCACCCTTGAGTGCCAGGTTGTTGGATTCGGTGGCTCCGGAAGTCCAGACAATCTCACGAGGATCACAATTGACGAGATCGGCCACATGCTGGCGCGCTTGCTCGATAGCTTCCTCGGCTTTCCAGCCAAACAGGTGCGAACGGGATGCCGGATTGCCGAAATTGCCCTCGAGCGTCAGACACTCGACCATGGCCTGCACGACCCGGGGATCGCAGGGGGTGGTGGCAGCGTAATCGAAGTAGATGGGTAACATGGGTCTAAAGCTCTCTCGATCAGAGGGACGAAACGGCGATGGTGTTTGGGCTGGAACGTCGAGCGTCCTGGTGCTTCTGTTGTTCTTCCTGCTGTTTGACGCGCTCGCTCTGGTTGCGGGCAATCACTTCGATCTCACGCTTCGAGACGAGGTCGGCCAGCGAGATGTTGCTCAGGAAGGCGTGTATCTGGTCACTGAGGTCCTGCCAAAGATGGTGGGTCAGGCAGGTCTCTCCCTGCTGGCAGTCGCCCTTGCCGAGGCACCGCGTCGTGTCGAGCGACTCACTCACGGCATCGATGATCTCTGCGACGTGGATGTCCTTCTCAGGACGGGCGAGGCGATAACCACCGCCCGGGCCCCGCACACTGCTGACGAGCTTGCGCTGGCGCAGTTTGGCGAATAACTGTTCCAGATAGGAAAGTGATATCGCTTGCCGCTGGGAAATCTCGGTCAGATTTACCGGCCCCGTGGTGGCATTGATGCTGAGGTCGAGCATGGCGGTTACGGCGTAACGGCCCTTGGTGGTCAGACGCATTGCTTGAGCTCCTCCCGTTGACTGGCAGCAAGTATGCCAAATCCCTAGTGGAAGACTCAAGTATTTAGCTGATAAAAATACTCAACTATTGATTTCTGGGGCACCGCCGTCCTTGCTCTCCGACCCTTTATTTGAATCCTCCAGCGCAGCGGGCGCTGCCTCGGCCTTTGCGAGCGCCTGCTCGGTTGCCGTAAGTATGCCGCGCAGGATGCTGACTTCCATCCGATCCAGCTGGACTCGCTGGTAGAGCCGGCGCAGCCTGCGCAGGAGCGGCCGCTTGAGCTCCGGCTTGTGAAAATCCAGTCTGATCAGCACCTTCTCAAGGTGGGAGAGGTAGTTGTCGAACTCCGCCGCGGTAGCCGGTAACTGATCCCAATCCTGCTCCTCGCCTGCCCCCTCTGCGCGAACTGGCGTAACTCTCGCCATACCCAGCCACACCTTTCGCAGTTCGTAGCAGAGCACCAGCACCGCTGCCGCCAGGTTGAGCGACGCATAGTCGGGATTGACTGGAATGTGCACATGAAAGTGGCAGAGGTGTAGTTCCTCGTTGGTGAGACCGCTGATTTCCCTGCCAAACACCAAAGCCACCTGCTGATTGTCAGGCAGTCCGAGAACCTGCCTGGCGCAGCCCTCTGGCTCGAGCAGGGGCACGGGCATGTTGCGCAGCCGCGCGCTGGTCCCCAGCACCAGATGACAATCCGCAATGGCTGCTGGCAGCGAATCCACGACGATGGCCGACTCGAGGACGCCCTGCGCCGAAGCCGCCATGCTGACCGCTTCCTGTGCTGGCCAGTGCCGGGGATTGACCAGCACGAGCCGCGAGATACCCATGTTGAGCATGGCTCGCGCAGCAGCTCCGATATTGCCGGGGTGGGAGGTTTCGACTAGCACGATACGGACGTTGGAAAGCAACATGAAGATTGGCCCCTACAACTCGGCAAGTCATGGTAAACAGCCGTCGGACCATTTGCTATGATGCCGCCCCCTCGCCACGGCGAGCCCTCCGATCGACTCTCTGCTGAACGCTACAGGAGCCCACGTGCATCCGATCGTCAACATTGCCCTGCGCGTCGCACGCGAAGCCGCTTCCGTCATCGCCCAGGCCCATGTCCGGCCGGATCGCGTCAAGGTGGCGACCAAGGGTAAAAACGACTACGTGACGGACATCGACAAGACGGTAGAAGATCTTTTGATCAGTGGTCTGCGCAAGACCTATCCCGATCACAGCTTCCTCGCCGAAGAAGGCGGAAGTCAGGAGGGTGCCGACAAGGAAACGCTGTGGATCATCGACCCCATCGATGGCACGCGCAATTTCGTCATGGGGATTCCGCACTTTTGTATCTCGATGGCCTGTCTGCAGCGCGGCAAGCTGCAGCATGCAGTCATCGTGGACCCAATACTCAATGAAGAGTTCACGGCTTCCAAGGGCAGTGGTGCACAGTTGAATGGCAACCGGATACGCGTCCGAGCGCGGAGTAACCTCGAGGGTGCCACGATCAGCCTGAGCTTTGCAGGGTTGCGTCAGTACGAGGCCATGCAGGAACTGCAGCAGCGACTGAAAGGGGTTGCCGGCGGTCTACGCTTCACCGGCTCGACGGCTCTCGACCTGGCATACGTGGCGGCCGGTCGCCTTGACGCGGGCTGGACTGCAGGGGTGAGTGCCTGGGACAGCGCCGCTGGCATGTTGCTGGTGCAGGAGGCCGGCGGTCTGATCAGCAATACGCTGGGCGATCCAGACTGCCTCTACAGCGAAAGCCTCGTGTTCGGCAGTCCGAAGTGCTTCAAAAACCTGTTGCAACTGGCATCCGGCAAGGCCTGAGCACGGTCAGGGCAACGCGTCCAGCTCTTCCTTGGCCTTGACGGGCGGCATCATGTCCTCTTTCGAAAGGTTCATGAACATGAGGGTGCTGGTAGCCACATAGATGGATGCATAGGTCCCAACGATGACGCCGACGATCAGGACGATCGAAAATCCATAGAGCACTGGGCCACCGAAGAAGAGCAGTGCAAACAGGACAAGCAAGGTGGTCATTACCGTGATCATGGTCCTGACCAATGTCTGGCTGAGCGCGGTATCGATGATGCGCTCCGGTTCTACGCCGCGCAGCAAGCGGAAATTTTCACGAACCCGGTCCGATACCACGACGGTATCGTTCAGCGAGTAACCAATCACGCCCAAAATCGATGCCAGCACGTTCTGGTCGAAATCGATGCGCGCCAGCGCGATGAAACCGGCCGTGATAATGCCGTTGTGCAGCAGGGATAGCACGGCGCCAATGGAAAATTTGAACTGAAAACGCAGGGCGATGAACATCATCAGCAAGGCAGTCGCTACCAGCATGCCCATGATGCCCTGCTCCCTGAGTTCATCACCGACCTGGGCACCGATGAAGGAACTGCCGGCCAAGGTCACTTGATCGGGGGACGAGTCGGCAAGGACGGCCGCCACACGTGCAGCGGTTTCCCCTGCCGCCTGTTCGGTTTCCTCACTGCCATCGGCGTTTTGGATACGGATCTGAATATTGGTGTCGGATCCAAGCGATACCACTTCGTTGTCGGGGAAGCCGGCCTGCTCCAGCGTCTGGCGGATCTGCTCGAGATCCGGGGCCTGCTGGTACTGCAGCAGCACCTGTGTGCCTCCGGTGAAATCGAGCGCGAAGTTGAAACCATTCACGGCAATCGCAACCACTGAACCCAGCATCAGCACCGCAGACAACACGACGCAGTGCTTGCGGTAGCGCATGAATGGGAGAACTTTGGTTAGGTCCAGCATGGAATCTATGCTCTGCTTGTCAGGCCGTGGTCGGCATCTTCATGCCGATCGATATGCGCTTGACGCCCTTGCCTCCGTAGAGGAAGTTGATCAGGGCCCGCGAAATCAGGATCGCCGTGACCAGCGATGTCAGGATGCCTATCACGGTGGTGACCGCAAAGCCCTTGATAGGGCCGGTACCGATCGAGTACAGGATGATGGCTACGATCAGCGTGGTGAGGTTCGAGTCGACAATGGTCGTGTAGGCACGGTCATATCCGGCATCGATCGCGCGGGCCACACTCATGCCCTGCAGCAACTCGTCGCGGATGCGGGCGTAGATCAGTACGTTGGCATCTACGGCCATCCCGAGCGTGAGTACGATGCCGGCGATGCCAGGCAAAGTCAGGGTGGCGCCGATGATGGACATGAGCGCCATGATCAGCAGCACGTTGAAGAACAAGGCTATGTTGGCAATGATGCCGCACACGCGGTAAAGCAGCAGCATGAAGCCGACGATGAGCGCGAAGCCGACCAGTACCGAGTCGATTCCTGCATCGATGTTCTCCTGCCCCAGACTTGGACCCACCGTACTTTCCTCGATGGGGATCATCGGAGCTGCCAACGCCCCGGAGCGAATGAGCAGGGCGAGATCATTGGCCTCTGCGCTGCTGAGGCCGGTGATTCGAAACTCGCGACCGAGAGCAGACTGGATGGTGGCCACGCTGATGAGGCGCTCTTCCACCACCGGTTCCGCCGTGGTCACCAGCGTCCCATCGGGATTGGCCTTGGTCACGCTGCGCGTCTTGCTCTCGCTCAGGAGAATTGCCATCTGCTTGCCGATGCTGACACGGGTGACCTCGTTGAGCTGGCGGGCCCCTTGGGCATCGAGTCGAATATTCACCTGAGGCAGGCTGGTTTGAGGATCGATCGACGGCTGCGCACTGGTGACGCTGCTGCCCTGTACGATGATCTCTTCATTGATGCGCACTGGGGCGCCTTCGAAATCATATTCGAGCGTACTGGCCGGCGAGGCACCGAGATCAGCCACCAGATGGAACTGCAGTGTCGCCACGGCGCTGATAAGGTCCTTCGCCCGGGTGGTGTCCTGCACGCCGGGCAGTTCGATGAGGATGCCTGTGGGTCCCATTTGCTGGATCTTCGGCTCCTTGACACCAAGCTCATTCACGCGCGACCGCAGTGTAGTGAGGTTTTGCTGGATGGCGTATTTCTGAAGCTCGGCGATACTCGCTTCGGGCATGGTGTAGGTGAGCAGAAAATCGCTGCCCTGGTTTTCGGTGCTGAAGGTGAGCTCTGGAAAACTGTCACGCAGCACCTCGATGGCCCCGGATCGCGACTCCTCGTCGAGGAAACGTAGATTGATCCGCTGACGGGCTTCGAGTTCGACCGGGGGCCTGTAGCGAATACGCTCCTCACGCAGCAGATTGCGCATCGTGGCCACATTGTCATTCAGTTGCTTGGTCACGGCGGCATTGGTGTCGACCTCCATGAGGAAGTGTACGCCCCCCTGCAGATCGAGTCCGAACGGCATGGGACTGCCACCGATGGCTGCCAGCCATGGAGGCGTGGTCGGAACCAGATTCAGTGCCACGATGTACTGTTGTGGCAAGGCGACACTGATCAATTGCTGCGCCCTGCTCTGCAAATTGCGGTCGCGCAGCCGAATGAGACCGACACCGTTACTTTCGATCTCGGAACCGAACCACGCGATACCATCGGCATCCAGCGCCGCCGTGGCTTTGTCGAGGGCGATCTGGTCCATCACGCCACGATCGTAGGAAATCTGGATCGCGGGATCTGGCGGATAGAAATTCGGTGCGGCGTAGAGGGCGGAGAACACCACCATTAGCAGCACCATCAGGTTCTTCCACAGAGGGTACTTGTTCAGCATGCGTGACTCACCAACCGGGCGCAGGGCGGATTCAGATCGACTTCAGTGTGCCTTTCGGCAGCACGGCTGCCACCGAAGCTTTCTGCATTTTCAACTCCAGATTGTCGGCAACCTGCAGACTCACGTAGAGATCGTCGACCTTGTTGATGCGACCGAGTATGCCGCTGTTGGTCATCACCTCGTCACCCTTGGAGAGATTCGCCAACAGTGACTTGTGCTCATTCGCGCGCTTCGACTGGGGCCGCCAGATCAGCAGGTAGAAGATGATGACGAAACCACCAAGGAAGACCAGATTGATGTAGGGGGAGGGAGCTTGTGCAGCGGCGTCGGAGGCAGCCTGTGCAAAGGCTGAACTGATGAAGAAATTCATGGAAACACCCGTGATTGTTTGGCTATAACTCATTGACTTTACTGGGACTTAATCGGTGGAGGCCCCACCTTGAGACAGCAGTGTTTGCTGCTGGCTAAACTCCGCCACGAAGCCCGGCAATGTACCTTTTTCGATATGGTGGCGCAAATCAGCCATGAGTCGCTGATAGTAGTGGAGATTGTGCAAGGTACAGAGCTGGGCACCGAGCATCTCCTGGCACTTGTCGAGATGATGCAGGTAGGCGCGCGAGAAATGACGGCACGTGTGGCAGGTACAGGCCTCATCAAGTGGTCGCAGGTCGGCGCGGTAGCGACTGTTGCGCAGTTTCAGCACACCCTGGGACGTGAACAGATAACCATTACGCCCGTTGCGGGTGGGCAGTACACAGTCGAACATGTCGATGCCCCGGCAGACCGCAGCGACGAGATCCTGCGGGGTGCCCACGCCCATCACATAGCGGGGCTTATCCGCTGGCAGCAAGGGCGCGATGGCATCGAGGACCTTCAGCATTTCCTCCTTGGGCTCCCCGACCGACAGACCTCCCAGCGCATAGCCGTCGAAGCCGAGTTCGCACAAAATGTTCAGCGATTCCCGCCTCAACTCCTCGTACATGCCACCTTGCACGATGCCGAAAAGGGCGGCCGAGTTTTCGCCATGGGCTACTTTGCAGCGCTGCGCCCAACGCATGGACAATTCCATGGAGTAACGGGCCTGCGTCGGCGTAGCCGGATAGGGCGTGCACTCGTCAAAAGCCATCACGATGTCGGAACCGAGGTCACGCTGCACCTGCATGGAGGTTTCGGGGCTGAGGAATACACGGTCACCATCGATTGGCGAACGGAATTCGACCCCTGCCTCGCTGATTTTGCGCAAATCCCCCAGACTGAACACCTGAAAACCGCCGGAGTCAGTGAGTATGGGGCGCTGCCAGCCGATGAAATCGTGCAGATCACCGTGGGCACGGATGATGTCGGTCCCCGGTCGCAACATGAGGTGGAATGTGTTGCCGAGCAGAATCTGCGCACCGGTCTCTGCCACCTGCTGCGGTGACAAACCCTTCACACTGCCGTAGGTTCCGACCGGCATGAAGGCCGGCGTGTCGATCACTCCACGTGGGAAATGCAGCCGTCCCCGCCGCGCCAATCCCTGCTGATTTTGCAACTCGAAGTGCATGTCGCCTCCGCCCTTAGAAACGAACGGGGGCGGTCAAGCCGCCCCCGCGCGTCGTTTCCGGCCCGCCGCTTCAGGGCAGCAGATGTGCAACCGCGTCACGCTCTTCGCTCAGTTCCTTCTCGGTCTTCTGCATGAGATCCCGGCTGAAATCGCTGACCGTGAGCCCCTGGACGATGGAGTACTCCCCGTTCGCGCAGGTGACGGGGTAGGAATAGACGAGACCCTTGGCAATACCGTAACTGCCATCACTCGGGATGGCCATCGACACGATCCTGCCCTGTGTACCGAGTACCCAGTCACGCATGTGCTCGATGGCAGCGTTGGCAGCAGAGGCGGCACTCGACAGGCCGCGCGCCTTGATGATGGCTGCACCACGCTGCTGCACCGTCGGTATGAACGTCTTGGTCATCCACTCGTTGTCGACCAGCGAGGTCGCGGCCTTGCCGGATACTTTGCAGTGGTGGATGTCAGGGTACTGTGTGGAACTGTGATTGCCCCAAATGATCATGCTGTCGACGTCGGTCGTGTGCTTGCCGGTCTTGATGGCCAACTGTGCCACAGCGCGATTGTGGTCAAGGCGGGTCATGGCGGTGAACTGGCCGGGCTGCAGGTTCGGCGCATTGCGATAGGCAATCAGCGCATTGGTATTCGCCGGATTGCCGACGACGATGACCTTCACCTTACGGGATGCATGGTCATTGATGGCCTTACCCTGCACCGAAAAGATCTTGGCATTGGCCTCGAGCAGGTCCTTGCGCTCCATGCCGGGGCCACGCGGCCGAGCGCCAACCAGCAGGCAGTAGTCAGCATCCTTGAAGGCCACGGCCGGATCATCGGTCTGCACGATGCCCTGCACAAGCGGGAATGCGCAGTCATCGATTTCCATCGCGACGCCTTTCAGGGCTTCCAGGGCGGGGGTGATCTCGAGCAACTGCAGGATGACCGGTTGATCCTTGCCGAGCATGTCGCCGGCAGCAATACGGAACAGCAGCGAATAACTGATCTGACCGGCGGCGCCGGTGACGGTGACCCTGACTGGAGCTTTCATGAAGATTTCCTTTGGCATTGGTAAGAGGCGGTTGGACTTCGGCGGCTGGGCCGCGAGCGCGCGCATTATAGCCGGCTGTCGGTAGCAAACCTATGGCGGCACCAAACGTTACGCAAAACACCGGTCTTTTGTGCCGTTTACTCTCCCCCCGGTTGACGGCTATCCTGCCGGCAGTCAGCGAGGAATTCCTTCCGCATGCGCAAAACCAAGATCATCTGCACGTTGGGTCCGGCCACCAATACTTACGACATGCTGGCCAGGATGCACGAGACCGGCATGGACATCATCCGTCTCAACATGTCGCACGCCACCCACGAGTGGGCCGATGCGATGATCAATCACATCGTGGAGCTCAACAAGCATACGCAGTTCCCTGTGGGCATCCTGCTTGACACCCAAGGCCCGGAAATCCGCACCGGTGTCCGTGACAGCGATCTGCTGCTCAAGGCTGGAGATGAAATTTCCATCACCGTGCGAGATGCCCCCAATGTCGAGGAATCTTCCATCCACATCAACTATGCCGAACTCATCGACGACATGGAGATCGGCGATCACATTGCCGTCGACAACGGCCTGATCAATCTGGAAGTGCTGGCCAAAAACAATAATCTGCTGCGCTGCAAAGTGCTGGATGGCGGGAAACTCGGTAGCAAGAAGCATGTCAACCTGCCGGGGATACGGGTCAATCTGCCCGCCATCACACAGAAGGACAAGGAGGACATCCTGTTCGGCCTGCAGCGTGAACTCGACTACATCGCTCTCTCCTTCGTGCGCGATGCCAAGGATGTCCTGCAACTTCGCGAGCTCATTGCCGAGCACAAGCCCGAGCGGCTGGACAACATACGGATCATCGCCAAGATCGAGGATCAGGAAGGGGTCAAGAATCTGGAGGAAATCGTCAAAGTAGCCGATGGCATCATGGTGGCCCGTGGCGATCTGGGCGTGGAGATCGATCTTGCCGAGTTGCCCAACACACAAAGACGCATCGTTCGACTCTGTGCCGAATATGGCAAACGGGTCATCGTCGCCACCCACTTGCTGGAATCGATGATCGAGAATCCCATTCCGACGCGGGCCGAGGTCACGGATGTCGCCAATGCGGTGTACGAGGAAGCTGATGCCATCATGCTCTCGGGTGAGACGACGGTGGGCAAATACCCGCTGCGCTGTATCCGCTACATGGATTCGATCGCTCGGGCGACCGAACCCAAGCAAGGCCTCGGCTTTACTCGCAATCTCCGCAAGAACAGTGACAAGGAACATCTCGCGGCCACTGCGGTCGAGCTTGCCGATTCCCTGCAGGCCAAAGGCATCGTCGTGGTCACTCGGCATGGGGTGATGGCCAACTATGTGACGAACTGCCACCCACAGCGTTGCCCTATTTTCGCCTTTACCAACATCGGTGTGACGCGCCGCATAATGACACTCAACCGCTACCTCTATCCGTTCAAAATCGAGTTCAGCCACGATCCGGAGCAGACGCTGGCGCGGGCCTTCACCGAATTGAAGGACAAGGTGAACATGCAGAGCGGCGACAAGGTCGTGGTGATCTCCGATCTGTTGATCGACCAAGACAGCGTGGGCATCCAGATCCGCTATCTGCCCTGAACAACTGCGACTCGGGCGGCACCGCCGCCGCTGCCCCTAGCCGCTCAACTGATCAGCATGGCATCACCGTAACTGAAGAAACGGTAACGCTGACGGATTGCCTCCTGATACGCGGCAAGAATGTGCTCACGCGAACTGAAGGCACTGACCAGCATCAGCAACGTCGACTCCGGCAGATGGAAATTGGTGATCAGCGCATCCACCACATGAAAGCGGTAGCCAGGATAAATGAATATTCTGGTATCGCCGGCAAAAGGCTTCAGTGTTCCGTCCTGACTGGCAGTTTCGAGTGAGCGCACGGTAGTGGTGCCGACCGCCACGACACGACCACCGCGCGCCCGGCAGTCCGCCACGGCTTCGCACACGGCGGCATCCACCTCTAGGTATTCGGCATGCATGCGATGCTGCTGGATCTCAGCGCTGCGCACAGGCTGAAAAGTACCTGCTCCGACATGCAGGGTCACCTGAGCCATGGCAATGCCCTGCCTGGCAAGTAGGGCGAGCAAGGGCTCATCGAAGTGCAGGCCCGCAGTCGGGGCGGCCACAGCGCCCGCCTTTGATGCATAGACTGTCTGGTAGCGCTCGCGATCATTCGCCTCGTCAGGCCGCTTGATGTAGGGTGGCAGCGGCGTATGCCCAACTCGCTCGAGCAGTCCAGCGAGATCCACCTGTGGCGGAAACTGCAGTCGAAGGAATTCGTCCTCCCGGGCCGTGACCTCCGCGAGTACCTCTTGCCCGTTTTCATCGCAGACGACAATCCTGCTGCCTGGCTTGAGCGTGCCGCCACCACGCACCTGCGCAAGCACGGCGTTGGCTTGCAGCATTCGCTCCAGCAAGACCTCGAGTCTGCCACCACTGGGCTTGCGAGCATGGAGGCGGGCCGGAATCACACGGGTATTGTTGAATACCAGGAGGTCACCGCTGCGCAGCAGGCTCGGCAGTTCGTGAAAACGGTGATGGGTCACATTGCCATCGACGCGCGACAGGCCGAGCAGCCGACTGCTGGTACGCTCGGTGGCTGGATGCGTTGCAATGAGTTCAGGCGGAAGATCGAAGTGGAAGTCGGTAAGCTGCATGCCGGCATTCTAGCCCGCAACGAGCCGGTATGCAGTGGACCGCAGCCGTGGTTATAATGCGCGCCCCATCCCCTCCCCGCCGGAGTGGTGAAATGGCAGACACGGTGGACTCAAAATCCACTGCCCCTTAAAGGCGTGCCGGTTCAAGTCCGGCCTCCGGCACCACTAACCGATACCTGACAAGCCCACGTCCCCGCGACTTCTGGCAAAGCGTTGGTTGCGGGCCTGCGCGTTGCGACTGCCTCGGCGCAGCGACTGCCAGATTCCTTGGCTCCCTCTTCCCTGCCTCCAGACCTCTCCTAGAATAGGAACACAAAGGAGAGCGTTGTATGCCACTGACCAAACTCGAGCACTATCTAGTCATGACCGATGACATCGAGGCAACCCGCGATTTTTACCGGAACGTCCTTGGTCTCGAGGTCGGTTTTCGTGCAGCACTTGGCTTTCCCGGATACTGGTTGTATCTGGGTGACACGCCTGTAATCCATATCGCCGAATGGGAGACGTACACGAAGCATTCGGAGGCGCTGGGCATTCCGGTGACCAAGCGCTCAGATGGCACCGGTGTTTTCGACCACATTGCCTTCAACGGCCAAAACGCCACGCAGATGATCGGGCACTTGCAGCGTCTGGGCGTCGCCTTCCAGCGCAACGACGTACCGCACGCTGGACTGGTACAACTGTTTCTTTTCGACCCCAACGGCCTGAAGGTCGAACTCAATTACCGGGACTGAGGTTACGGCGCAGAGCCATGAGCGCATGTTGGCTCCGCGCCAGCTGGGCGCCTCGGAACAAACTCAGGAAGAAAAAATGATGCGTCCCTTGCGCGACGCAAACTTCCAGCCTGTCGACGTGAGCACGAATTCGTCCTCGTATTCGCCGACAAGCTGCGGTGGCAAAGCCTGCAAGCCGAACTTTTCGGCGGGCTTGTCGCTGCTACCGGAGTACAGCAGGGCATAGCAAGTGCCGCTGGCGTGTTCGCCGTCCTTCACATCAATGAGTATGTTGGCGATGAGGTGTCTTCCCACCCTCTCCTTGGGTCGCGACTCGAAGGACGCTCTGATTGCTGCACGACCCTCGATCCACACGTCGGGCAAGATGGGTCTAGCGTACTTAGCCTCCGGCACAAACAGTTCGGAGAGTTCGATGAAACGGCCAGTGTCGTTGAATACGGCAAATTGGTTCATTAGGCGCGCGCAAGCCTGCTCGATCACCAAACGTTGCAGACTGTCCATTGTGCTCTCCTCAGGTTGTGAAAATGTGTGAAAGTTATGGGCTAGGCCGCGTCTTGCGTGTCGAAATCCCTTGCCTTGCCCGACTCAGGTGCCATGCACGACGTATAGCAACACCGTACCAAGGAGTAGTCGGTAAACGACGAATGGCAGGAAGCCTACACGCCCGATCAGTTTGAGAAACCAGTGGATGCAGCCGTAGGCAGTGAGCGCAGAAACAAGCATGGCATAACCGAGCTCGCTCCAGTCGACGTCCGGCAACTCGAGCAGATCCAGAAACCTGAGGAACGCGGCTCCACCAATGGTTGGAATGGACAACAGGAAGGAAAAGCGGGCAGCCTCCTCGCGTCGCAAACCGGCAAACAATGCTGCGGTCATGGTGATACCGGACCGGGAGGTACCAGGAACGATGGCCAGAGCCTGAGCCAACCCGATGCCGAGGCTGACTCGCCAGCCGAGTTCACCGAGCCCGAGGCGGCCAGTCGCCGTTTTTTCGGCCACGAGCAGCAGCAGCCCGTAAAAGAGGGTGGTCATGATGATGACATTGACGTTGCGCAACTGGCTCTCCACCACGTCCTCGAAGAGCAAGCCACTGAAAGTAACTGGTAAAGTAGCCAGTGCCAGTTTCCAAGCCAGTGCACTCTCCTGAGAAGGCTGGCGATAAATGGCCTGCCTCAGTAACGCACGCACGAGTGCCTGGAGATCACGACGAAAGTACAGCAACACCGCGGCAAGGCTGCCTAGATGTAACGCCATGTCGAAATTGAGCCCCTGATCCTCCCAGCTGAGCAGCTCGGATGGCAGTATGAGGTGGGCCGAGCTGGAGACCGGCAGAAACTCCGTGAGTCCCTGTACGACTGCCAGAATCGTCGCGCGTACGAAATCAAAGTTCATGCTGCAAAGTCCGGGTTGCCAACAGCGGTCAGCTATGTGTGACCCTTTCTCGAAGATAGAGGGGCTCTGCCAACTCCGGGTTCACTCCGCGGTCACCCGCCAACCAGCGACTGGCTGCTAACGAAGCCACGTGGCGGCTGCGCGGTAGGCAGTCGGGGTACGCGGTGATGAGTCGCTGCTGAAGGTCAGGCGGCAAACGCTCCCGAAAGACAAGACCACTGCCGACTCCGATCAAGGGACTGTTTTGGGGGGGCAAGGTCACCTGCTCCGGCCTCGTCAGATTTTCCTCGCCGTACAACTGTGGCTCTCTTGGATCCCACCGGTACCATCCCCAGTAAACTTGGTCGATGCGGGCATCCATGGTGCTGAAGATCCAGCTGTCCTCGCTCAACGTGCCCTCACTGGCGACTTGGCAGACAAGAGTCGCCAACGTCGACACCGGCAACAGTGGAAGTCCGGCGGCAAATGCCAACCCCTGCGCCGCCCCCATGGCGATTCGCAACCCGGTGAAGGAGCCTGGCCCTCGGCCCACTGCAATCGCATCGAGATCAGCGAATCCGAGCTGAGCACGAGCCAGCAGACGGGCGACCATGGGCAGCAGGTGCTGCGTATGCAGGCGCGGAATGAGCGCAAAATCCTCGTCCAGTTCACCATCGCACCATAGCGCACAGGAGCAGGCCTCGGTCGATGTCTCCACGGCCAGGATTCGTGTCATGACTACAGCAGGTCCTCAAACAAAAAATCCCTCGAAGCGGACTTCGAGGGATTATGACGTACCCGAGCGGATACTACGTGTCGACCCGGCGTTGCCAGACTCACCGTTGCACCTCACCTGACGGCTTGGTGCAGTCAGAAAGTCACTTCTTGGCGGCTTTTTTCTTGGCCGGTGCTTTTTTCTTGGCAGCTGCTTTTTTGGCAGGGGCTTTCTTGGCTGCTGCTTTTTTCTTGGCGGGCGCTTTCTTCTTCGCTACTGCCTTGGCAGCACCGGCTGCTTTGGCCGCTGCGACTTTCTTCTTGGCAGCTTTCTTGGCTGGTGCTTTTTTCTTGGCAGCTGCTTTCTTGGCAGGGGCTTTCTTAGCTGCTGCTTTCTTCTTGGCAGGAGCTTTTTTCTTGGCAACTTTCTTGGCTGCAGGTTTTGCTGCTTTGGCTGCGATCTTCATGGTAACTAAGTTTCCTCCGGCTTTATTGACTAGTCATTGACTACGTTGGTGACGCGAGACTCTCCCGGCTTTGACTTCTGCCAGTCGGGCCTTCCTTGCTGCCTTCCTAACTGCCAGTCTGGCTTTGACTACCACCCTGACCGCCAGTTTCTTGGCCTTGATCCGGGCTTTGGTCGCAGCCTTCCTGGCTCTAGCTTTGGCCAGTGCCTCTGCCCTTTTGACAGAAGCTCTGGCCTTGGCATTCGCTTTTCTCCTGGCGGCAAGGGCCTTTTGGGCCTCCCTTCTTGCTCTTGCCTTCAGTTTGCGAGAAACGATCTTTGATCGCCTCTTGCGCCACAGCGTGGTGAACACACCGACCGCCTTGGCCAAATCTCGTTCCATTTTGCTGCTCAGCCTGGCCTCATATCGAGCTAGTGCCCGGTGCTGAGCGAGCTCGCGCGACTTGGCAGCCTCCTCCAGCAACGTACTTCGCAGCGACTGCACGGACTGCTTCAGTATCTTTTGCGCCTGCTTCAGCAGTGACCGGACCGCTTTTTGCTGGCGTCGCAACTCAGCACTGTCTTTTTTACTGGTAGCCAAGACGATGTCTACATCGCCCTGCCGTAGCTGTTTCTCGAGCATCGCAACGCGGCGTTGGGCCGCCGTGAACTGCTGTCGCGCCTCTCTCACAGCCGGCATGGACCGACGCCCGCGTCGAGCTACGTTCGATTCACCAACTTTACTGCCCGCCTCTGGCCCGCTTCTCTTGCGAGTTGTGTTCTTCACTCGGTATCCCACTCGCGGCCAGCGCGCTTCAATCCCATCGGCAACCTGCGCGCCCAGTTTTTTCCTTTCCAGCGACCGGTTGCACGCCCCAGCCTCCATCTATGCACCCTGCTTTGCCGACTCGGCCTTGGCGAAGCACATTGCGATATCCCGGAACAGACTGCTATCCATCTGTGTCACTGTGCGCTCGGGGCGAACCTTAACACACAGAAAATATTTTTTTCAACAACCCAGTTGACAAGGAGTAGGCGTTGGGCATTCCACGCGACGTGACACCAGAAAGGGAGACTTGCAGCAGCTTGCTGCCGTCAGACCGAGAGCAACTGTTCTAAACACAGAGCCTGGTGGACGAAATACGCTGAACAGTGAGCGTATTTCGTCGCGCAAAGAGGATACTCAGGAAGCGAGCAGTTGCTTCAGCGCATCACGGATGGAGGCGATATCACCGACACCACTCATGGTGAGGAAGCGCAGGGATTTTTTTTGCGCTGCTGCCCTTCGATAGAAGTCGGCAAGAGGTTTGGTCTGCTGGTGGTACACGCTGAGCCGCTTGCGAATGGTCGTCTCCTTGTCGTCATCACGCTGGATGAGAGGTTCGCCTGTCACATCATCGACGTCTGGACGCTGCGGAGGTTTGTTTTCGATGTGGTAGATCCTTCCCGAAGCAAGATGCACGCGGCGACCGCTCAAGCGTCTGACTATCTCTTCATCCGGCACATCGATCTCTAGCACGACATCGATGTCGATGCCGGCGTCCACCAGCGCCTGCGCCTGCGGGATCGTGCGCGGAAATCCGTCGAAGAGAAAACCGGTCGCGCAGTCCGGTGCCTTGATGCGTTCCTCGATCAACGCAATGATGATGGCGTCCGTCACGAGCCCGCCACTCTCCATTACCGACTTCACCTGCAGACCCAGCGGTGTTCCGGCCTTCACGGCAGCACGTAGCATGTCACCCGTCGAGATCTGCGGTATGCCGTAGGTTTCCCGCAGGTACTCGGCCTGCGTACCTTTGCCTGCGCCAGGGGCGCCCAACAAGATGATCTTCATGCTGCCACTCCATCCGAAGAGATCACGCCTGCGCATGCAGGTCGCTCATTGTTTTTGAAGGAAAAAACACCTTACACCCTTGCAGGAAGCGCCTCAAGCTACGACCGCTCTTCCCGCTTCGCCCTCTGCCAGAACTGCTCGAGTTCGGTTAGCGATAGCTCGTTGATTTCCTGCCCTTGCTGTTGAATGCGCTGTTCCATACTCCGGAACCGCCGCTCGAACTTGGCATTGGCCGAGCGCAGCACCTGCTCAGCAGACAGGTCAAGATGCCGACCGAGATTCACTATCGTGAACAGCAGGTCCCCATATTCTTCACTGACCTCGGCTGCTGCGCCGGTTTGCAATGCCTGCTTTAACTCGTCCACTTCCTCGTCCAGCTTTGCCATCACACCATCGACATCAGGCCAGTCGAAACCCTGCAGGGCAGCTCGCTTCTGCAGCTTGGCAGCCCTTTGCAGCGCGGGCAGAGCAAGAGGCACGTCATCGAGCGCGCTACTGGCAGCGCCGGCGCGCTGGCGACGCTCTTTCGCCTTGCCGTGCTCCCAGGCTTGCAGAACCTGGTCTGCCGCTAGTCCGGAGAGGGTGCCAAAGCTCTCGAGGGTACCGGCAGGGAAAACATGAGGATGTCGTTTGAGCAGCTTGGCCGTGAGATCACTGACGATGCTCTCGAAGTCGAAGGCTCCGGCTTCCTCACCGAGCCTGGCATGAAAAACGACTTGGAAAAGCAGATCACCGAGCTCTTCACGAAGCTGCGCGAGATCGTGACGCTCAATGGCGTCGACCACTTCATAGACCTCCTCCAGCGTGTGCGGAGCGATGCTGACAAAGTCCTGTTGCAGGTCCCAGGCACAACCGAACTGACGATCACGCAGGCAGGCCATCAGCCGCAGCAACCGCGCCAGGGCATTTGCAGGGCCGGGCTCGCTCACAGCCGCCCCCGCTCCGGTACGAAGAGGGCAATCGCCTCGACATGGCTGGTGTGGGGGAACATGTCCATCGCCCCGGCTGCCTGCAGCGAGTAGCCGAGTTCGGCAAGACGCGCCGCATCGCGCGCGAGCGTCGCCGGATTGCAGGACACATAGACGATGCGACGAGCCCGGAGGGTAGTCAGCGCCGGCAGGACCTCGAGCGCACCCGAGCGTGGTGGATCCAGCAGAATCTTGTCGACGCCCTGTCTCAGAAATTCGTACTGCTGCGGATCCTTCGAGAGGTCTGCACAGTGAAACGCGGCATTGGCGAGCTGATTGCGCAGTGCATTTTCCCGCGCGCGTTCTACCATGGCCTGACTGCCTTCCACTCCCACGACGTGAAGGGCGGTACACGCCAGCGGCAAGGTGAAATTGCCGAGGCCGCAAAAAAGATCCAGCACCCGGTCAGTGGCCTGTAACTCGAGCAACTCGACGGCATGCACGAGCATCTGACGGTTGATACCGGCATTCACCTGAGTGAAGTCCATGGGGTGGAACCCCATCAGCAGACCAAATTCCGGCAGCTCGTAGAACAGGCGCTCCGGGCTACCGGTGGGAAAAATCCTCTCTACCGAGTCGGGACCGCCGGGCTGCAGATAGAGGTCCACACTGTGCTCTGCGGCGAAGGTGACGAGCGCCTGCTGATCGGTATTGGACAGCGGCTGCAGGTGGCGCAGTACCAAGGCGACGGCATTGGCTCCGACGACCGCCTCTCCCACCGCCACTTCGATCTGCGGGATCTGCTCTCTGGCCTGCAGTCCAGACAGCAGTGCACCCAGCGGCACGAGCAAACGCTCTGCCTGCGGGTCGAGCACCAGACAGCTGTTCATGTCAGTAATGAAAGAACTGTGCTGCTCCCGGAATCCGACCAATACTTTCTGCTTCTTCGCCACCCATCGGACGGCCAGCCGGGCCTTGCGTCGGTAGCCGCTGACAGGACCCGTGAGTACTGGCAGACGCTGGTAAGTCCGCGCACCAACGGCATGGGTCAGTCGATCGTGCAGGACCTCTTCCTTGAAGCGCACCTGCGCGACACTATCGAGGTGCTGCAGACTGCAACCACCGCAGGCATCGAAGTGCGGACACGGCGGCACTCTGCGCTCAGGTGAGGCCTGGAGAACCTCCAGCGTCCTGGCTTCCAGATAACTGCTTCTGCTGCTGGTAAAGCGCGCCAGAACAATCTCGCCCGGCAGCGCGCCATCGACGAAGACCACTTTGCCTTCATGGTGCGACAGGCCGCGGCCTTCATGAGTGAGCTTGCTGATGGCAAGCTGCAAGGGCTCCTGCGTCTTCAGTCGACGCCTCTGTCTGGCTCCCATGCTCAGCGGACCTCGCTGCCAGTCAGGCTGCTGAACACACCGGTGGACAGGTAGCGGTCACCACGATCACAGATGATGGCGACGATGACGGCATGCTCCAGTTGACGGGACAATTCGAGGGCAGCGAATACGGAAGCACCGGAAGAAACGCCGCAGCAGATGCCCTCTTCCCGCGCCAGCGCACGCATCGTGTGCTCGGCGTCGGCCTGGCCTATGTCCATGATGGTATCAACGCGCTCACGTTCGAAAATACGCGGCAAATACGCCAGCGGCCAGCGGCGGATTCCCGGTATCTTGGCTCCTTCACGAGGTTGCAGTCCGACGATCTGGATCGATGAGTTCATGGACTTCAGATAGCGGGATACTCCCATGATGGTGCCGGTGGTGCCCATCGAACTGACGAAGTGGGTTACGGTGCCCCGCGTATCTCGCCAGATTTCCGGGCCGGTGTTTTCGACGTGCGCGGCATAGTTGTCCGGGTTGGCAAACTGATCCAGGACGCGGCCACGGCCCTCCGCTTCCAGTTGCTTGGCAAGATCGCGTGCACCCTCCATGCCCTCGGCTTCGCTGACTTCGATCAGGGTCGCTCCATAAGCCGTCATGGAGTCCTTGCGCTCCTGAGTCGAATTGGCGGGCATGATCAGAATCATCCTGTAGCCCTTGATGGCGGCGACCATTGCCAGCGCTATGCCGGTATTGCCACTCGTGGCCTCGATCAGCGTATCGCCCGGACTGATGAGTCCCCGGGCCTCTGCCTTGCTGATCATGCTGAGGGCAGGACGATCCTTTACCGAACCCGCAGGGTTATTGCCTTCCAGCTTGACGAGGATCGTGTTGGTGGTGACGCCCGGCAAACGCTGCAGACGAACCAGCGGGGTGTTGCCCACGAGGCTTTCAACGGTGGGGAAGACGGGGAGCGACATGGATTCGGCGGTCATGGAGAAGCGCAAAAGAGCCGGCAGTTTAGCCGGGGCCGGTCGGCGGTGGAAGTTTACCGGGTCGCCGGAATAACCCACGACTGTGCAATTCGCGCGCGCCGAGATGCTGCTGCAGCACGACTCGCAGGAGGTGCTTGGCGACACGACGTGTGCCCATTTCGCGAAAGTCGCGGCGCCCCATGGCCAGTAGTGTGGCCCCTGTGTAGCAGTCCCGTGACAAGGGATCAGCATCGGACGCGACAAATCCGCCTTCCTCGTGCAGCGCGTAGCACCGTGCCGGATCGAGCGGCTCACCACTCAGCATGTCGTGACCCAGTTGCAGCCCGTACCCGAGCGCCTCCAGCAGCAGCAGCTCGAAGCTGCGTAGCAGAGGCTCGAGCTCGGCTCTGGCCGCCAGGGCCTGCAGCAAGGCCTGATACTCGGCGAAAAGTACGTTCTCCGGCTCCTGCTTAGGCAACAGGCGTACCAGCAACTCATTGATGTAGAGCCCGGACAGCAGCCATTCGCCGAACAGCGGCGGCAGGACCTCGCCCTGCTCGACCTGGGCCAGTGTGCGCAGTTCACCCCTACCGGCCAACTCCAGCCGCAGGGCGACGAAGGGCTGCAGGAGAGAGCGACGGCCACCGGACTTGGCGGTCCTCACGCCACGAGCGATCGCGCTGACCCGACCCTGCTGTCGGGTGAACACATCGAGCACGAGGCTGCTGTCCCGGAAGGGACGACTGTGCAGTAGCCAACCCTGCAGAATCTCGCCCCTGTCCATTGCCGCCAGCCCTAGTCGAATCCCAGACTCTGCAGCGCCCGCTCATCGTCGGACCAGCCGCCCTTGACCTTGACCCACAGCCTGAGCATGACTTTGCTCTCGAACATGCGCTCCATTTCTTTGCGCGCTTCGATGCCAATGAGCTTCAGCCGGCTGCCCCCTTCGCCAATGAGCATTTTTTTCTGGGACTCCTTCTCTACCAGAATCAGCGCACTGATGTGCTGAGTATCGCCCTCGACCTTGAACTCCTCTATTTCGACAGCGACGGCGTAGGGCAACTCATCACCCATTTGCCGGGTGATTTTTTCCCGAACGAACTCTGCCGCAAGAAAACGTGCGCTGCGGTCGGTCAACTGATCCTCCGGATAGAACCAGGGCTGCTCTGGAAGGTAGCGCACCAGCGTCTGCTCCAACTCGGGCATGTTGTCCTGCTTGAGGGCTGACACCGGGACCACCTCACGGAAGAAGTCCCAACGCCGACGTAACTGATCGATGAATGGCAGTAGGGCGGATTTGTCGGGCAACTGGTCCACCTTGTTGATCACGAGGAAGACGGGCACTTGCTGACGCTGCAACATGGCGAGCAGATCTTCGTCTTCGGGACCAAAGCCAAGGCGATCAATCACCAGCAGAATAATGTCGACATCCAGCAAAACTGCTCCCACAGTCTTGTTCATGGCGCGATTGAGCGCCTTCTTTTCTCCGAGGTGGTAACCGGGCGTATCGACGAAGATCAACTGGGCATTGTCACGCGTCTTGATGCCGAGCACTCGCTGCCGGGTGGTCTGTGGCTTGCGCGAGGTAATGCTGACCTTCTGTCCCACCAAATGATTCAACAGCGTGGACTTGCCGACATTGGGGCGGCCGATCAGGGCGATCAGTCCACAGCGCTGTTGGACTCCAGTCATGCGTCGACTCCAAGACGTTCCAGCACCAGGCGGGCAGCCGCCTGCTCGGCCTCCTTGCGACTGCTGCCCTCGGCGGTTATGCCGTGGGAGAGCAGCGCCACGCGGCACTCGACGAGGAAATGTTGCTGATGTCCGCTGCCCGAAATCGTCTGCAGCCGGTACTCCGGCAACGGCCTCTTCTTGGCCTGCAACAATTCCTGCAAGCGGGTTTTCGGATCCTTGCCGGCAATCTCGGGCTGCAGATCCCCTAGACGCGCGCCCAACCACTGCCGCAACAGGGCCTTGCAGGGCTCGAGCCCCCCGTCAAGGTAGACGGCGCTCAGCACGGCTTCGACAGCATCGGCAAGGATGGAGTCGCGGTCAGCCCCGCCGGACTTAATCTCCCCAAGTCCCAACTTGAGCTCATCCCCCAGCTTCAGGCTGCGAGCGATTTCTACCAATGTGGCACGCTGTACCAGCGAGGCTCGCAGACGGCTGAGTTCACCCTCCGTGGCACCGGGGTGCTGCTGAAACAGCAGATCGGAAACTAGAAACCCGAGTACGGCATCTCCCAGAAATTCCAGGCGCTCGTTGTGGGGTTTACCAGCACTGCGATGACGCAACGCTTCATCCAGCAAGGCCGGGTTGGCGAAGCGATAGCCGAGTCTGTCGAGAAAATGGGTCAAGGCAGGCGCTGACAGTCAACCAGGAAAACACAGTAATGCCGCCGCTACTGCGCTAGTCGGCATTGTCGATGAGGCGATTCTGAGTGAAAGACGGCAGGTTGAAACCCGGATCCTTGTGCATCCACACAGCAACCGCCTTGCCGACGATGCGGGACGCATCCGCTGGACCCCAGTAGCGACTGTCGCTGCTGTTATCTCGGTTGTCTCCCATCATGAAATACTGCCCTTCCGGAATGATCATGCCCTCCGGCTGCAACCAGTCGTATACACGATTGAAGCGCTGCGTCGCGGCGGTATAAATGTCGTGGGTGACGCCTCCCACGGTCTCTTTCGAAAGAAGCACACCCTGGTCTCGCAGCAACCCCATGCTTTCCTGCGGCAGTGCCTCACCATTGACGTACACGACATTGTCCTTGTACTGAATGTGGTCGCCCGGCAGACCGATCACGCGCTTGATGAAGTAGTTGGGATCATGGGGTGGCACGAAGACCATCACATCTCCCCTTTTGGGCTCTCCGATGTCGAGTATCTTGGTACCGGTCACCGGCAGTCGCAAACCATAGGCAAACTTGTTCACCACGATGAAGTCACCGATGTTGAGCGTCGGAATCATCGAACCGGTAGGAATTTGAAAGGGTTCGAAGAGAAACGAGCGCAGCAGGGTGACCGCCAGCAATATCGGAAAGAACGACCGGCCATACTCGACGGCTACCGGATAACGGTTTACTTCGACGGCAGCCTCGAGTTGGCGTTGCTTGGCGGGATCCCGCACGGGACGCGCCTCGCCGGGCTGCGGCGGTATGGGCTTTCCCGCCTCATCGAGCGTAGCGGCGTATTCACTGAACTCCGCCAGGGTGAGTCCACGCTGTAGCAAAAAGGCTTCCAGACGTGCAGCCCTCGGCTTGGCGAGAACCAACACATCAAACAGCCACAATGCCCCGGCCACCGCCGAAAGCACTACCAGTACCAGGGAAAAATCGATATTCATATGCTGGGTCTCCTGAGGCGTCGTCCGCTGCCTTACTTGTCGACTCGCAGGATGGCCAGGAAGGCCTCTTGAGGTACTTCCACGCTACCCACCTGCTTCATGCGTTTCTTGCCGGCCTTCTGCTTCTCCAGAAGCTTGCGCTTGCGCGAGACATCACCCCCGTAGCACTTGGCCAGCACGTTCTTGCGCATGGCCTTGACAGTCGAACGCGCAACAATCTGACCGCCAATGGCCGCCTGGATTGCTACATCGTACATTTGGCGTGGAATCAGTTCCTGCAATTTTTCCGTCAGAACGCGGCCCTTGGACTGTGCCTGATCCCGGTGGACGATGAGCGCCAGGGCATCCACCAGATCACCGTTGATCAGGATGTCCAACTTGACCAGCTTGGCCGCTTGAAAGCGGACGAAGTGGTAGTCGAGGGAGGCATATCCGCGACTCACCGACTTGAGCCGATCGAAAAAATCCAGCACCACTTCGTTCATGGGCAACTCGTAGCGGATCGAAACCTGGTTGCCGATGAATTGCATGTCTTTCTGGACACCACGTTTTTCGACGCACAGCGACAGCACATTCCCGACATAATCCTGTGGCACGAGGATGTTGGCTTCCACGATGGGCTCGCGCATTTCCTCGATGTTGCCAAGGGGCGGGAGTCGCGACGGGCTGTCGACTCGCAGCACGTCGCCCGAGCGCGTGACCACCTCGAAAACTACGGTGGGCGCCGAAGTGATCAAATCGAGGTTGTATTCCCTCTCCAATCTCTCCTGCACGATCTCCATGTGGAGCATGCCGAGAAAGCCGCAGCGAAAACCGATGCCCAGGGCATCGGAATTCTCCGGCTCATACTGGAGCGCGGCATCGTTGAGGGTGAGTTTTTCCAAAGCATCCCGGAAGGCATCGTAGTCATCGGCAGAAACCGGAAAGAGCCCGGCGTAAACCTGGGCCTGCACCTTTTTGAACCCCGGCAAGGACTCCACTTCGGGCGTCTTGGCATGCGTGATGGTATCGCCGACCGGAGCACCCTTGATCTCCTTTATACCCGCTTCAATGAAGCCGACCTCTCCAGCCTTGAGTTCTTCGCGCACTTCCCGCTTCGGATTGAAGATGCCCACGTTGTCTACCGTGTGCACTCTACCCGTGCTCTTGGCGATGATCTTGTCACCTTTACGCAAGCTTCCGTGTCGCACGCGCACCAGCGATACCACACCCAGGTAGTTGTCAAACCACGAGTCGATGATTAGCGCCTGCAACTTGTCTTCTATGTTGCCCGTCGGAGGCGGAATGGCGTGGATGATGGCCTCAAGCACAGCCTCCACCCCCATGCCACTCTTGGCACTACAGGGGACGGCAGCACTGGCGTCGATTCCGATGATCTCCTCGATCTCTTTTCGTACCCGTTCTGGCTCCGCTTGTGGCAAATCCATCTTGTTGAGGATGGGCACGACTTCCAGACCCTGCTCAATCGCCGTGTAGCAATTGGCTACCGACTGCGCTTCCACTCCCTGTGCGGCATCGACGATGAGCAAAGCTCCTTCACAGGCAGCAAGCGATCGCGAAACCTCGTAGCTGAAGTCGACGTGTCCCGGCGTATCGATGAAATTGAGCTGGTAGGTCCTGCCCTCGCGCGACTTGTAGTGGAGGGTGACCGAATGCGCCTTGATGGTGATGCCCCGCTCTCGCTCGATGTCCATGGAATCGAGCACTTGATCGGACATTTCCCGGTCGGTCAGACCCCCGCAGATCTGGATAAAGCGGTCAGCAAGCGTGGATTTCCCGTGATCGATATGAGCAATGATGGAAAAGTTGCGGATATGGCTGAGATCGCTCACGAACTGCCTTTGGCGTGGTGGAGAAAGGCCGGCGAGTGTACCGGAAAGGGTTGGCAGCCGCCATGTTGGCAGCCGCTTTCCTCAGCAGAATCAGATTGTTGCAAATTTGCAAGTCAGCGCGGATCGAGATGCAGACTCGGCATGCCGCGCCGGAGAGGCGGCAGCAGGGTGCGCGCGCGGCTTGTCTGCCGCCTCACTCCTCAAGCCGAATGGTGAAGAAGGTCTGCCGTCCCTCCCGGACCACCAGCACAGGCAGGGGTCGGTTGATTGGCAGGTTGGGCTCGAGTTCAACGAGATCTTCGGGCGTATTCAGGTCAACCCCGTTGAGCGACAGCAGGATATCTCCCTTTTGAAGTCTGGCCTGCTCCGCAGCCCCAGTCACAGTCTCTACTAGAACACCATTATCAAGTTCGAGCTGCTGCTTGAGCTTGGCGTCCAAACTCGTGACCTGCAAACCCAGTCTGCCACCCTCCTTCTGAGCAGGCACCCCCGGCGTGGCGCTGGCCACTGCGCCGAGCGTCCCCACGGTCACTTCCAGAGTCTGTAACTCACCGTCGCGGATTACCTCGACCGGGACAGCCGTACCCGGCTTAACGAGACCCACGAAGTAAGGCAGGTCATCGCGAGTGCGGATTTCCCGCCCATTGAAACTGGTCACGATGTCGCCGGTACGCATGCCTGAAGCTGCCGCGGGACTGTCTTTGGTGACATCGCTGATCAATGCACCGTGCGGACGGTCCAGCTTGAAGGCGTCAGCAAGTTCCTGGTTGACATCATCGATAGCGACGCCCAACCAGCCCCGCTCGACTTTGCCGGTCTCGCGGAGCTGGGCAACGACATTCTTCGCCACATCGACCGGGATAGCGAAGGACAATCCTATCGATCCACCAGAGTTGTTGGTGGTGAAGATCTGCGAATTGATTCCGATCACCTCACCTGCCAGATTGAACAACGGCCCACCCGAGTGACCAGGATTGATGGCGACATCGGTCTGGATGAAAGACACATAATTATTGCCGGACATGGGCAGGCTGCGACCCATGTAGCTGATGATCCCGGCAGCGACCGAGTAGGAGAGCCCGAAAGGAGATCCGATCGCCAAAACCCATTCCCCGACCTTCACGCGCTCGGAATCGCCAAGGCGTACCACCGGGAGCCCCTCGGCCTCGATCTTGAGCACCGCAAGGTCGGAGGTTTCATCGGAGCCGACAACCTCCGCCGTGAACTCCCGCTGGTCATTGAGGGTGACCTTGATCGACTGCGCCTGATCGATCACGTGATGATTGGTAACGATATACCCCGACTTGTCGATGATGAAGCCAGAGCCGGTTGCACCGGGGCCATCCTGGCCACGCTCCTCGCCATCAGGAGCGGGCATGTCCAGCCGTGGAGCCCGATCTCCATAGAAATACTTCAGCAACTCTTCGAGTTCCTGGCGGTCCTCTGCGCTGTTGGCCCGCGGGGAATATGTCGTGCTGACGTTGACGATGGCCGGCGCGTTAGCTTCCACGAGCCGCGTAAAGTCGGGCAGGGCCTGGGCCAAAGTCGAAGATGTCCAAACGCTGCAGGCGGTACCGATCAGCGGGATCAGGTACGCCTGAATCAAATTCACGAGTCTTGCCATGTGATCCTCTTTGCAATGAGGGCATTTACGCGTCGAAGCACCCTTTGTATCAACGCGCCATTCCCCCTGAGGCGCCGCCTTCAGCAGTGGCTGACCTACATCAAGACCAGGGGGGGGTGCCTCGCGTGGGCTCACAACGTGCGAGCCAAGCACGTCAAGGCGCGGTTGGGGTCGAAACGGGGGGTCTGAAGGGCTGGAGCTGCGCGGGAAACATGCCGGTCCCACCGGAGTTGATGACGGCGGAGCTTCCCGAGAAGTTGCGCACAGCGCGCTCCAATCGACTGCGGGCTGCCTGATCGAGGCTAACGGTCCGCGTGACCGTCGAGGTGTTGTAGTCGCCACTTAGCTGCGGCAGCGCCTGACCTTGGGTGCTTGTCGGCTCGGCGGCAACTTCAACGGCAGCGACGCCGGACACAGACGTCGGCGGGGACTGCCAACCGGAGTAGGCGAGTAGAACCGCGACCGCTACCGAAGCGGCCACGGCTACTTGGCCCAACATCCGGGTGGTACGCAGTCCTGAGCGCCCGCCAAAGGAAGCCTGCGGCAAACGTGCGCCGCCGCCGGTCAACTCCTGGCGAATCCGTGGGGAGAGGTCAACGAAGGGTGTAGCCGCCGTACCTTGGCTCACCGCCGACCTTACGGCCTGATAGCGTCGGAAGCGGGCAGCAAGTTGGGAATCAGCCGGCATGGCTCTGATCAAGCGCCGAAGCTCAAGCGTCTCAGCCTCATCGTCCATCAGCGCCGACAACGATTCCAGCAACGGAGACGGGCACGCCGCTGCCTCGCTAGCTGACCCCGACCGGAGTTCGGCGGGCGGTAGGTAATCTGCAGCTTCAGACAGAACTGCCTTGAGATCGGACGCCACTTGTTGCTTTTCTGCCATCTTTAAAACTCTTTACACAACATGTTGCACGAATGAATGCGGCAGCGCCTCAGCGGCTTGCTACCTGTCTATCTACATGATCCGGCACACCCGGCCCAGCCTTTATTCCACCGGCAAAACTGTAACTGACTCCGACCAATTCCACCATGTCAGCCGCCTGATACCCGCCGCCGGGCTGAGAACTACCCAGTGGCCACCCCACGCCGCTCCACAAAACAGCCTGGTCGGTGACAGCGCCGGCCTGCGTGTCAACGGCAACCCCCTTGGGCATAGCAGCTGACAGCACGTAGACAGTAGGATCAGGAAATAATTCCCCTCCGCTGGCAAAAAAGTCAGTCTGGCTCCAGAAGATGCCTGATCTTGCCGTCGATATGTTCCCTGGCACGGAATATCCTGGATCGGACGGTTCCGACAGGGCAACCCATGATCTCGGTGATTTCCTCATAACTTAGCCCTCCGAATTCCCTGAGACTGAAGGCGGTGCGCAAATCCTCCGGTAACTCCGCGATGGCGTGGTCTATGGCAGCTTTGAGCTCGGCAGTCCGCTGCTGTGCCTCGGGGTCCTCGTGATCCGCGAGCGCCAGTTGCGCCTCCACCTGTTCTTCGTCATCAACATCGAGATCGGTATCGGGGGGGCGACGTCCACGGGACGACAGGTAGTTATTGGCCGTGTTGATCGCGATGCGGTAGAGCCACGTATAAAAGGCACTTTCGCCACGGAAATTACCGAGCGCCCGGTAGGCCTTGATGAAGGTTTCCTGAGCCAAGTCTTCCGCTTCGTGGGGGTCTCGCACCAAGCGGCCAATCATCGCCAACAACTTGTGCTGATATCGCAAGACCAATACATCGAAGGCCGCCATCTCGCCATGGAAGACGCGCTCGACCAACTGCTCATCGGTTTGATTGCTGCTCCCCTTCGCCAACTGCCAGACTCCCGCCACTCCCAGTAATGCTTGCCAAGCCCCTCGTGTAACCGCTCGGTCCGACCTTCAAGCAACATGCCGATTGTAACCGAGCCTGTACAATTGAGGGCTTGCATTCGAGGAACCTCCATGACCGCTCTTCCGGCAACTGACATCTGCGACGTTCTCGTCATTGGCGGGGGCGCAGCCGGGCTGACACTCGCCCTGCGCTTGGCTGAACACGCAAAGGTCACCGTACTCTCCAAGAGCTCTCTCAAGCAGGGCTCTACCTACTACGCCCAGGGGGGCATCGCCGCCGTCCTGGACTCCGAGGACAGTGAGCTCGCACACGTCGAAGACACGTTGCGGGCCGGGGGAGGACTCTGCCACCGCGACATCGTCGAGTTCACCGTGAAGCGGGCACACGAGTGTGTTGATTGGCTGGTGGCACAGGGCGTCGCGTTCACGCGCGACGAGCACAAGACAGCGAGTACTGTGCCTGGTAACTACCACCTGTCACAGGAGGGTGGCCACAGCCATCGACGCGTCATCCATGCCGCGGATGCCACGGGCAAGGCGGTGTTTGAAAAACTGGTGGAACGGGCACTCGCCCACCGCAACATCCGATTTACCACCAATTGTGTTGCCGTGGATTTGCTCACCTCAGCCAAGCTTGGTCTTGGCGGCAATCGCTGTCTCGGTGCCTACGTGTTGAAGGAGGATAGCGGTCACGTTGCAACCATGGCCGCGCGTTTTACCGTGTTGGCCACGGGCGGGGCCAGCAAGGTCTACTTATATACGAGCAACCCGGATGGCGCCTGCGGCGACGGGATTGCCATGGCCTGGCGTGCTGGCTGCCGCGTAGCCAACATGGAGTTCAATCAGTTCCATCCAACCTGTCTTTACCACCCGCAGGATCGCAATTTCCTGATTACCGAGGCCCTGCGCGGCGAGGGCGCTCTACTGAAACTACCAGATGGCACACGCTTCATGCCGTCATATCATCCTCTGGCAGAACTGGCGCCCCGAGACATTGTTGCGAGGGCAATCGATGCCGAGATGAAGAAAACAGGGTGTGACTGTGTTTTCCTCGACATCTCCCATCAAAAACCCGAGTTCATCAAGACCCACTTTCCGACCATATATGCCCGCTGCCTCAGTCTGGGTCTGGACATCTGCCAGCAAGCGATCCCCGTGGTTCCGGCTGCGCACTACAGCTGTGGCGGAGTCGTCGTGAATCAAGATGGCCTTACAGACGTGGACAATCTCTACGCGATTGGGGAAACCAGCTTCACCGGACTGCATGGCGCCAATCGAATGGCCAGCAACTCCCTGCTGGAGTGCTTCGTATTTGCGTTTTCGGCCAGCGAACATATCCTGGCCAAACTGTCCTCGACCCCGGTGTCAGCCAATCTTCCCCAGTGGGACGAAAGTCAGATTACCGATTCCGATGAAGACATCGTGATTGCCCACAACTGGGATGAAATCCGCCGCTTCATGTGGGATTACGTCGGCATCGTACGCACCACCAAGCGACTGCATCGAGCAAAACACCGGATTCAGTTGCTGAGGCAGGAGATACAGGAGTACTACAGTAACCACCGCGTCACTACGCCGCTACTCGAGTTGCGTAACCTCGCTGTAGTCGCCGAGCTGATCATCGACTCTGCGCTGCAGCGCAGGGAAAGCCGAGGCCTGCACTACTGCCTGGACTACCCGAATCTGTTGGAAACTGCAGAAGATACGGTCCTGTCGCCAGCCAATATCTCCACTCAGCCACGCATGTCATGAGCCTTCAGTACGAGCTCGACGCTGGCCTGCAAGTTCTTCGTGGGTGCAACGGCTCGCCGGGTCAACCACAGGAAGAGATCCTGATCCTCCTCGGCGAGCAGATCACGATACAGCTGCAAGTCAGCCTCCGATGCTGAATGCAGGCACTTGTCAACGAAGGAGCCCAGGATGATGTCGACTTCCCACATGCCCCGCCTGCTGTGCCAGGCCAAGCGTTTCAGGTCTTCCGGAGTAAATGACACCGTGGGTCTCTCTGTAGCAACGAAAACATCTTGCCTGTAATTTTGCGCGTAAACATCGATTCGGGGAATTGAATTCGCATGCCTGCTCTTCCTGATCGGCCAGCACTGTTCGATGTTGTTCTGGCGGAAGGTTCCGACTGTGTCCGTTTGCTGCAGGGTCAGCTCACCTGTGATATCGCGGCGTTGAGTTCCGGGGGGCTGCAGTTTGGAGCCGCCTGCAATACCAAAGGGCGGGTCATTGCCGCGTTCATCGTCTCGCGGATAAACGACTGTTACTCTTTTGTCTGCGCACCAGGCGTTGGACAACTGCTGGTAGACACCCTCAAAAGGTTTCTGCCCTTCTACAAGGGCTGCTCGCTGCGCTTGCTGGAGGCTCCCCACGCGGCCTGGGGCTTGGTGGGCGACACATTGCACGGCGAGTTTCTCGAGGTCGTCGGCAAGGATCCGGGGGGAGCCTGCCTTGTCACCTTCGACTACGGCTGGCTTGCGCGACTTCCCGGTCGACAGGCGCGCGGTCTGCGGTTCGATGGTCGGGGAGGATATGCATCAACCACTGCACCTTGCGACCAGGCTACGTGGGATGCGCTGGGGATGCTGGATGGTCACTTCCCTTTCAGCCGCGAAGACAGCCTGCTTTTCACCCCTCAGGAACTTCATTTCGACCGCAACGGCTACGTCAGCTTTACCAAGGGCTGTTACACGGGGCAGGAAATCGTTGCGCGCATGCACTACCGGGGAAAACCCAAGAAGGAGCTGGTTCTCGTGCAAGCTTCGGCAGAATCTGGTCTGGCAGCAACGATCGGACAACACCTTTACCACCAAGATGGCTCTATAGCTGGCACTTTGCTCCGCTGGCGACTATGGGAAGCAGGGGGCATCGGGCTCGCTGAGGTGGGCGTGGATCCAGCAGGACCGATTCAGGAACTTTTTGACGAGAAGCACCAGAGTCTTGCGGTCCACACCTTTGGGGCACAAAACTCAACGGACGCAAAGAACCTGCGGAATTGATCTCGTCGTAGCACGCTGCTTGACCCAAAAAAAAGCCTTGCATCGCAAGGCTTCCAAGACGTTCGATAGTTCAATATTGGTCGGAGTGGCGGGATTTGAACCCACGACCACCACACCCCCAGTGTGGTGCGCTACCAAGCTGCGCTACACTCCGAATTCTGTTTAGGCGAGATGTGACAACGCCTCCTCTACTTCCTCGATCAGCTCACGAAGCTGCTGCATTTCGATACCAGCACCCCCCTGCCCTCGCGGCAGCGCCAAAGGAGCTTCCATCGCGCTCGACGCCGCAGCGCTCGTATTGCTGCCAGCGGCCATGTTTGCCATGCGCTGTCGCGCACCACCGATCGTAAAGCCCTGTTCATACAGGAGGGCTCTGATCTGACGAATCAGAATCACGTCTTGTCGCTGGTAGTATCGGCGGTTGCCACGACGCTTGACTGGCTTCAATTGGGAAAATTCCTGCTCCCAATAGCGCAGCACATGTGGTTTCACCTCACACAACTCACTGACTTCACCAATGGTGAAGTAGCGCTTGGCCGGTATTTCCGGCAACTCGGCGTTATGACTTGGTTCCAACATAACTTTCAACTTTAGCCTTGAGTTTCTGGCCGGGCCGGAACGTGACGACACGACGTGCCCGAATCGGAATCTCTTCGCCAGTCTTTGGATTTCTTCCCGGACGTTGGCGCTTGTCCCGAAGATCGAAATTGCCAAAGCCGGAAAGCTTTACCTGCTGGTTGTTTTCCAATGCCTTGCGGACTTCCTCGAAGAATTGTTCGACCAGTTCTTTGGCTTCCCGCTTGTTCAGCCCCATCTCGTCGAACAGCCGCTCCGCCATCTCAGCCTTGGTCAAGGCAATGTTGAGTGTGTCTGTCATGGAAGCTGCCAGCGAGTTACCTTAATTCCGCATTAAATTCTGCTTGTAGAGCCTTGATACAACTATCAATTATTGCTGCAATGTCTTGGTCGACAAGGGTGCGGGAAGGATGCTGAAAGATCAAGCCCAGCGCAATACTTTTTTTCCCTTTCTCGATGTGCTGACCTTGGTAGACATCAAACACGATGATGTCCTGCAATGCGTCCCCGCCACAGGACCAGAGAAGGTTGACAACATCCTTGGCAGCGATCTGCTCAGCCAGTACAAGCGCGAGATCGCGCCTCACCGCAGGAAACCGGGAAAGCTCGCGGACTACAGGAATCTCCCTACCACTCGCAGTGCTGAAATCCAATTCGGCTACATAAACTTTTCCAGGAATATCCAGCGCTTGCATGAGAGCTGGGTGCAGCGCACCACAGAGACCGATCTCCGTGCCACCCATGAACAACTTGGCCGTTTGCCCTGGGTGCAGCGCGGGGTGCTCGGCACGTGCAAAGCTAACCTGCAATCCGCAGGACTCCAGCCCCAGCAGCGCCTCAAGGTCTCCCTTGAGATCAAAGAAATCGACACCCTGTAGCGGGGTAGACCATTGCTCAGGCTTACTGCTACCCCAAAACAAACATCCAACTTTAAGAGGTTGTTGTAATTTATTGTTTTTATTTAGAAATGTAAGCCCAGTTTCAAACAATTTGAGGCGATCCTGCTGCCGATTCTGGTTGTGCTTCAATACGGTCACCAGTCCTGGCCAGAGCGTCGTGCGCATCACCGACATATCTTGGGAAATTGGATTGGCCAAGACGAGCGCCTTGGCCCCGGCCCCCAGCGCCTCTTCCAACGCGGGATCCACGAAGCTGAAAGTCACTACCTCCTGGTAGCCAAGCCCGATGAGCTTGCGCCTGAAATCCCTCAGCGTACGCTTTTGCTCTGCGCGAGGACTCAGAGCCAACCTGGCCGCTGGTACGCGTACAGGCAAGTTGTCATAGCCTCTTACTCTGGCCAACTCTTCGATGAGATCCGCTTCGATACTGACGTCAAAGCGCCAGGATGGAGGCTCAATCATCCAGCCCCCCTGGTCCCGACTGGCAATCCGCATTCCCAAACTGGTCAAGATTGCTTCGACCTCGCTAGCTGCAAAGTCACAACCGATCAGGGCGGTAATGCGCTCGCTTCGAAGCCTGATGGGAGTCTGTGAGGGCACGGCACCCTCTGCGACAGTCACTGGTCCCGGCTCGCCACCAACGATCTCCAGCAGCAACTCAGTGGCTCGTTCCATCGCCAGCGCCGGTAAGTCAAAATCCACTCCTCGCTCGTAGCGATAACCAGCATCCGTTTGCAGACCGTGGCGACGGGCGCGTCCTGCGATGGCCAGTGGCTCGAAAAAAGCGCTTTCCAGAAAGAGATCAGTGGTCTTCGGACTGACGGCGCTATGCTTGCCGCCCATGATGCCCGCCATGGCCAAGGCACGCTTGGAATCCGCAATCAACAGCGTGTCTCCCTCTAGGGTGACTTCTCGACCATCCAGCAGCACGAGCGACTCTCCCGGCCGTGCCAACCGGACCTCGATACCGCCTACGAGTTTGTTGAGATCGAATGCGTGCATGGGCTGCCCCAGTTCGAGCAGCACATAATTCGTGACATCAACGACCGGGTCGATACTGCGAAGACCGCTGCGTCTGAGCTTTTCCTGCATCCACAGCGGAGTCTCGGTTGAGGTACTGATATTGCGGATGACCCGCCCGAGATAGCGTGGACAAGCCGCTGGCGCACTGAGGGTGACTGCCCGCTCCTCGCCAATGACTGCTGTCACCGGTACTACCTGCGGCGCCGCGACCGGCCTTTGCGTCAGCACACCGACTTCGCGGGCCAAGCCACGAATACTGAGACAATCCCCGCGATTGGGCGTGAGATTGATTTCGATGCTGACGTCGTCGAGGTTCAGATACTCACGAATGTCCGTTCCCGCCGGGGCAGCAGCATCCAGTTCTAGCAGGCCCTCCGAGTTATCTGCCAAACCCAATTCGGCGGCACTGCACAGCATGCCGTTGGACTCGACACCACGAAGTTTCGCACGCTTGATGGTCAACTCGGTGCTCAATCGCGCGCCGACCTTGGCAAACGGCACCCTCAATCCGGGACGCACATTGGGTGCCCCGCAGACGACCTGATAGGTTTCGCTACCATCGGTCACACTGCAGACACGCAATTTGTCGGCATCGGGGTGCTTATCCACCCCAGTGACGTGACCCACCACCACGCCGGTAAATGGGGCAGCGACTGGACTCGACCCCTCGATTTCAAGTCCTGCCATGGTCAACTGCTTCTGCAGCGAAGCAGAATCAATACCGGGATCAACCCATTCGCGGAGCCAGTGCTCACTGAATTTCATGGTGTGACTCGTGGATTTACCGGAATTGCCTGAGCAGGCGCATGTCGTTGTCGAACAACAGCCGCAGGTCCTTAATGTTGTAACGAAGCATGGTCAAACGATCTACGCCCATACCAAAGGCAAGTCCGGTGTAACGCTCGGCATCAAGCCCAGACATCGTCAACACTTTGGGATGCACCATGCCGCAACCCATGATTTCCAGCCACCCGGTCTGTTTGCAGACTCGACAACCGGCACCGCGACAAGCAACACACTGCACATCCACTTCGGCAGAGGGTTCTGTGAATGGAAAGTAAGAAGGGCGGAAGCGAACCTGCAATTCCGCTTCGAAGAAGGCCTGCAGGAACTGTGCGATCAGTCCCTTGAGGTCAGCAAAGCTTACCTGTTCATCTATCAGCAGACCTTCGACCTGGTGAAACATCGGCGTATGGGTCATGTCGGAATCACAGCGGTAAACTCGACCCGGACATATGATGCGAATAGGAGGCTTGGTCGTCTCCATCGTCCGGACCTGCACGGTGGAAGTATGGGTGCGCAGCAAGGTGCTTGCATCGAAGTAAAACGTGTCATGCATGGCCCGCGCCGGATGGTGGGCTGGAATATTGAGCGCACCGAAGTTGTGGTAGTCATCTTCTACCTCGGGGCCCTCCACCACCTCAAAACCAGCCCGGGTGAAAATGTCCTCGATGCGCTCGATCGTTCGCGTAACCGGGTGTAACCCTCCAAGACCTATGGTGCGTCCTGGCAGGCTCACGTCGATCGACTCCGACGCCAACTGCCGCTCAGCCTCGGCGCGCTCGAGCGCCTCTTTCCTCTGGGCGATGCTCTCCTGCACTTGGACCTTGCTCGCATTGATCAAGGCCCCGGCCGCAGGTCTTTGCTCTGGGGGCAAGGACCCAAGTGCCTTCAACTGCTCGGTCAACAAACCTTTCTTCCCCAGATACTGAACACGTATCTGCTCCAGGTCTTCGATGGCACTGCATGAAGATATCGAAGCAAGCGCCTGGTTTGTCAGCGACTCTAGCGAGTTCATGGCGGCAACCCCGGACGGCGACCCATCGCCGTCCGGCGTGTGGCTACAGGCCCAAAGCCGATCTAGCCTTGGCCACGATCGCGGCAAAGGCGTCTTTGTCATGCACGGCAAGATCGGCTAGCACACGACGATCGACCTCAATGCTGGCGCACTTCAGTCCTGCGATAAGGCGGCTGTAGCTGAGATTATGGACACGCGCCTGAGCATTAATGCGGGCGATCCACAAGGCGCGGAACACCCGCTTCTTGTTCTTGCGATCACGATAAGCGTATTGCCCTGCCTTCGTAACGGCCTGCTTGGCAACACGGAAGATACTGCGACGGAAGTTGTAGTAACCCTTCGCCTGTTGAAGAACTTTCTTGTGACGACGTCGTGCGGTGACGCCGCGTTTTACACGTGCCATGGATTCTTACCTCGATTGGGAATCAGACTTGCTCAATTCTCACGAAACATGCGCTTGACGCGCGCGACATCGGACTGGTGAACAGCCGACGTGCCACGCAGCTGTCGCTTACGTTTCGTGGTCATCTTGGTGAGAATATGGCTCTTGAAAGCGCTTTTGCGCTTGAAACCGGAGCCGGTTTTTTTGATGCGCTTGGACGCACCGCTGTGGACTTTCATTTTCGGCATGACTGTACTCCGCATTAAGGCTGCACACTACGGAGCGCAACCTTGAGTTTATGATGGAAGCAGACTCCTGCACCCTGCGCTTCGCAGAACTGATAGGCCGCGAAGCTCAGGGCGAAGCCCCTACTTCTTCTTTTTACCGGGAGCAATGACCATCGTCAGTTGGCGTCCTTCCATCTTTGCCTCCTGCTCGACCGTTCCGAACTCTGCCAAGTCATTCTTCAGACGCAGCATCATATCGGCCCCGATTTCCTGATGAGCCATTTCTCGGCCACGGTAACGCATGGTTACCTTGGCCTTGTCGCCATCAGTGAGGAAACGGATCAGGTTGCGTAGTTTTACCTGATAGTCTCCTTCCTCCGTCCCTGGACGAAACTTCATCTCCTTGATTTCAACTACTTTTTGCTTTTTTCGATTGGCAGCGCGCTGCTTCTTCAGCTCGAAAACGTGCTTGCCATAGTCCATTACCTTGCAAACTACCGGGTTGGCCTCCGGCGAGATCATTACCAAGTCCAACTTGACAGCTCGCGCAGCCTCCAGCGCCTCTCGCAAGCTAACGATCCCCTGCTGCCGACCGTCATCAAGGATCAGTCTCACTGGATCAACGTCTATCTCGTCATTGATCGGCGAGCGCTTGCTCTTGTCGTTTTCTCGTTTGTTAATGGCCTTAACCTCAGCAGATCGGTGATAAACCTAGTTACTCGTGGAGATTTCAGCCAGCCTGAACCCGACCGAGGGTGGCTGCATCCTTTGAAAGGAGTTCAATCACCGCATCAATGGGCATAACGCCCCGATCTTTGCCGGTACGATCTCTCACCGAGATGGTGCCAGCCTCCACTTCCTTGTCACCCGCCACAAGCAAGTAAGGAACTCGTTGGATCGTGTGCTCGCGAATCTTAAAACCTATCTTCTCGTTTCTCAAGTCCACTTCACAGCGGAACCCATTGTTTTGCAAGGACTTAGCAACATCCGCACAGTAAGTACTCTGCTTATCGGTGATATTGAGGACCACAACCTGCAAGGGCGCCAACCAGGTCGGAAACGAGCCCTCGTAGTGTTCGATCAGGATGCCGATGAACCGCTCGAAGGAACCAAAGATGGCACGGTGCAACATCACAGGCACCCTTCGAGAATTGTCCTCGGCGACATACTCCGCCCCCAAGCGACCGGGCATGGAAAAGTCGACCTGAATGGTGCCGCACTGGCGGGGACGCCCCATGCAGTCCTTGAGCGTGAACTCGATTTTGGGACCGTAGAACGCACCCTCTCCAGGCTGCAGATCCCAAGGCCGGCCAGTGGCGTTGAGGGCCGTTTCCAGCGCCTGTTCTGCCTCATCCCAAATCTCGTCAGCACCTACCCGGTTCACAGGGCGAGTCGATAGCTTGAGCGCAACTTCGGTAAAGCCAAAATCGTTGTACACCCTCTCCACGAGCTTGATGAAGTTGGAGACCTCGGTCTGTATGTCCTCCGGCGCACAAAAAATATGTGCATCGTCCTGAGTGAAGGAACGCACGCGCATGAGTCCGTGCATGCTGCCTGAAGGTTCGTAGCGATGACAGGCTCCGAACTCAGCCAAGCGCAGAGGCAAGTCCCTATAGCTTTTCAAACCTTGGTTGAACACCTGCACATGGCAGGGGCAATTCATTGGCTTGATGGCGTACATGCGGTTGTCAGACTCGACACTGAACATCTCATCCTTGAACTTTTGCGCATGTCCCGACTTTTCCCACAAGCTGTAATCCACCAACTGAGGTGTATTGATCTCCTTGTAGCCGTTTTCCTTCCAAAGGTCTTGCATGTAGCGCCTGATGATCTGGTAGATGGTCCATCCATTCGGATGCCAAAAAACCATCCCAGGCGCCTCTTCCTGCAGGTGGAAAAGATCGAGCTTCTTGCCAATTTTGCGGTGATCGCGTCGCTCGGCTTCTTCAAGCAGGTGCAAATACGCCTTCAAGGCCTTTTGGTCACCCCAAGCAGTGCCATAAATGCGCTGCAACATGGCATTGCGAGAATCGCCGCGCCAGTACGCACCGGCTACCGACATCAACTTGAAAGCCTTGATATGGGATGTCGCCGGCACATGGGGACCGCGGCAGAGATCAATGAAATCGCCCTGGCGGTAAAAAGAAAGGGCCTGATCCGAGGGAATACTCTCCAATATTTCAACTTTGTAGTGTTCGCCCATGGATTCGAACAAGGCCACGGCCTCGTTGCGACTCATGAGAGAGCGCTCCACTCGTATGTCAGACGCAGCTAATCGTTCCATCTCCCGTTCAATGCTGGCCAGATCTTCAGGAGTGAACGGCCGTGAAAAGCCAAAATCGTAGTAGAACCCATTCTCGATAACGGGACCGATGGTCACCTGCGCCTCGGGAAACAGATTCTTGACGGCATTCGCCATCAGATGGGCGCAGGAGTGACGGATGACGTCGACTCCTTCAACATCCCGCCCTGTGATTATGCTAAGGCTTGCATCGTTGCCGATGGTGTGGGACGTGTCCACCAATACGCCATCCACCCGCGCCGCGACTGCCGCCTTGGCCAAACCCGCACCGATCGATTCAGCGACCTGCATGACGGTCACGGCATCAGCAAATCCGCGGACGCTTCCATCTGGCAAAGTGATGTTGATCATGTCTATCGAATCAAAGAGTGGTAGGCACGACCAGATTCGAACTGGTGACCTCTACCATGTCAAGGTAGCGCTCTAACCAACTGAGCTACGCGCCTGCGTTTTAGTTCGCCGTCTCGAGGGACTCAACTTCGCTGAAGGCTCCGTTGCAGAGTGCAACCAGATGAGCGAGATCCCGTACTGCAGAAGGTCGCGGATTATAGAGACGGGCAGACAAAACTACAACACGATCCTGCCGATCACTGCGTGATGACCAAGGTGCTCACTGGGCCGCCAACAGCCTGTTCTGTAGTTCTGCCAATTCGTCGCGGACCGCGGCTGCCGCTTCGAATTCGAGATTTCGTGCCAATTCATGCATACGAGCTTCAAGTTGCCGAATGCGGTCCGTGAGCTCGCGAGCGTCTCGTAACGGAGCGCCGGAGACTGCGGTCGTTCCGCGTGCGCGGTTACCGGGGCGACTGGATTCCTTGCCAACAGAAGGGCCAGTGTCCAGTACGTCAGCTACCTGCTTACTGATCCCCTTGGGTTGGATCCCATGCAAACGATTGAAGTCTGTCTGTACTTGTCGACGCTCCAGCGTTGTCGCGATCGCCCGCTGCATGGAATCGGTCAGTCGATCGGCATACAAGATTGCCTTCCCGTTGAGATTGCGAGCAGCACGCCCGATCGTCTGGATCAACGAACGCTCGGAACGCAGGAAACCCTCCTTGTCGGCATCCATGATGGCGACAAGCGAGACCTCAGGGATGTCCAACCCCTCACGCAAAAGGTTGATGCCAACGAGGACATCGAAAATACCGAGCCTGAGGTCGCGAATTATTTCGACACGCTCGACCGTTTCGATGTCAGAGTGCAAATACCGGACCTTGATGCCGCTGTCGGCAAGGTAGTCGGTGAGGTCTTCTGCCATGCGCTTGGTCAGCACGGTAACGAGAATACGCTCTCCCACCGCAATTCTTTTCTTGGCTTCAGAGAGCAGATCATCAACCTGGTTCAAGGCAGGCCTTACTTCAGGCTCCGGGTCGATCAAGCCCGTCGGGCGTACCACCTGCTTTACCAATTGACCCTGCTTCTGCTCCTCATAAGGCCCAGGCGTGGCAGACACAAAGATGACCTGCGGGGCCAGTGCCTCCCATTCCTCGAACCTCAATGGTCGATTATCCAGCGCAGAGGGAAGACGAAAACCATATTGCACCAGCGTTTCCTTGCGTGAACGATCGCCCTTGAACATGGCACCAATCTGCGGGATCGCCACGTGGGACTCGTCGAGTACCACAAAGGCATCGAGCGGCAGGTAATCGAACAGCGTAGGCGGAGGCTGTCCTGCGCCTCTCCCTGACAGAAATCGAGAGTAGTTTTCGATGCCGGTGCAATAACCTAGTTCCTGAATCATCTCGAGGTCGAACTGTGTTCTCTGCTGCAGTCGCTGGGCCTCGACCAATTGGTTGTTGGCCTGCAGCACGGCCAACCGCTCCTGCAATTCCTCCTTGATCAGGTCTACGGCCTTCAGGACACGCTCGCGCGGGGTGACGTAATGCGACTTGGGGAAAATGGTCACCTCGCGCTCCCGGGCGATGACTTCACCCGTCAGAGGATCGAAGCGACTTAAATTCTCAATTTCATCATCAAACAACTCAACGCGTATCGCTGCCATATCGGATTCGGCAGGGAAGATATCGATGACATCTCCTCTCACACGGTAGTGCGTGCGATTTAAGTCAACGTCATTGCGCGTGTACTGAAGTTCAGCAAGTTTCTTCAAAAGAAAGCGCTGCTCCATCCTTGCACCAATCTTGAGTGGCAGCACCATGTTGAGATAGGCCGCAGGATCTCCGAGGCCGTAGATGCAGGACACGGTGGCAACCACGATGACATCGGCGCGCTCCAGCAGCGACTTTGTCGCAGACAAGCGCATCTGCTCGATATGCTCATTGATGCTGGCGTCCTTCTCGATGTAGGAATCGGAGGAAGGCACATAGGCCTCTGGCTGGTAGTAGTCGTAGTAGGAAACGAAATATTCGACGGCATTGTCTGGGAAAAACGCCTTGAGTTCGCCATACAACTGGGCGGCGAGAGTTTTATTTGGCGCCATGACCAGTGCCGGCCGCTGGACCGCGGCTATCACATTGGCAATCGTAAAAGTCTTGCCGGAACCCGTGACTCCCAACAAAGTCTGGGCTGCCAGTCCCGATTGGAGACCATCGACAAGCTTGCCGATCGCCGCTGGTTGATCACCAGCAGGAGCGAAGGGTGAGTGCAACTTGAACTGACGAGACATCGAGTATCAACACCGGGTTTTTCCCGGGAAATTGTAGCTGACCAACGCATACAAAGCCGGGTGCAAGAAAGTCATTTCGCTTTGTTGACCTCCCCCCTAATTGTCATTACCATCCGCGGCCTGAGATTGATGCACCCTCTCGCAATACTGCCCAATAGCTCAATGGTAGAGTAGGTGACTGTTAATCACTTGGTTCCTGGTTCGAGCCCAGGTTGGGCAGCCAATCTCAGATCGCAAG
>DAIRDB010000010.1:63817-85572 GCA_036796405.1 Gammaproteobacteria bacterium
AATGCAGATTGCTCCGGAACTAGCTGCGCGCGAATGGCAGCACGTTGGGCCGCGACGCCTCCGCCGGCACTGCAAAAGGCGGTACATCGAGCAAAGGATCGCTCGGAATCTCCTTTGAGACGAACCCACCAATGGCATCGGCAAGTACTTCACGTATGGTGATTTGATCGAGGACTTCACAGGCCTGCTGAAGCTTTGCAAGCAGAGGCTCGAGCTCTTCGATGGTCAGAAAATCCTCTTCTGCTCGCATGATCTTTGGATGCTCTGTTCCTGTCACCTGTTCACCGATCAGCAGTTCCTCGTAAAGTTTTTCGCCTGGCCGCAGTCCGGTGTATTCGATTGCGATGTCACCATTTGGCGTACGGTCATCCCTGACGACGAAACCCATCAGATGAATCATCTTGCGTGCCAGATCGACGATACGCACAGGCTCATTCATATCCAGCACAAACACGTCGCCGCCTGACGCCATGGAGCCAGCCTGAATTACCAGCTGAGCCGCCTCCTGAACCGTCATGAAATAGCGAGTCACTTCGGAATGCGTCACCGTGATCGGTCCACCTTGGGCAATCTGCTTACGGAACAGGGGTACCACAGATCCCGAAGACCCGAGCACATTGCCGAATCTCACCATGGCAAAGCGCGTTGACGGCTCCTTCACGGAGAGTGCTTGCAAGATCTGTTCGGCAAAACGCTTGGTAGCACCCATCACGTTGGCTGGACGAACTGCCTTGTCTGTCGAGACGAAGACAAAATGCTGCACTTTGTGTCTGGCAGCAGCTCTGGCAAGGATCAGGGTTCCGAAAATGTTGTTCTGGACTCCCTCGACGATATTCTTTTCTACCATCGGCACCTGCTTGTAGGCGGCAGCATGGTAGACAGTTCTGATCGAAAACTTCTTCAGCAAGCTATCCACCAGAACTGGATTGCATACTGAGCCCAGCAACGCGAAGATTTTCGTGTCCTTGCCACTATCCAGCGTACGCGACATTTCGCGCAGCTCGTTCTCGATCGTGTAAAGGCCATACTCGGAGTTGTCCAGCAGGATGAGTTGGGCAGGCCGCAAACGGATGATCTGCCGACAAAGTTCGGAGCCGATCGAACCCCCTGCCCCCGTAATAAGGACATTGTTTCCTTCGACGCAGGCGCCCAGCAATTCAGGGTTGGGAGGCACAATGTCCCGGCCAAGCAAGTCTTCGATGTCGATATCACGGATTTCATCCACGCGTACCTTGCCGGAGACGATATCGAAGAGATCCGGGACCGTACGCACATGGACAGGATACTTCTCAAGATTATTGAGAATCTGCTTACGCTCGGCGTGGGTCGCAGAGGGAATAGCCAACAGGATCTGTCGCACCGCGTAATTGGAGATCAGGTCGCGAAGAGAAGCTGGCCCGTGCACCCGGATACCATGCACGCTGTTACCAATGACTTCTTCGTTGTCATCCACAAAGGCAACTGGCAAATACTGATCCCCATTGATGATGGCTGCCACTAATTGCATGCCAGAACTACCCGCCCCATAAATGATGACCGGTTCGCGGGGGCGAAAATTCTGCATCATATTGCGCATGGTAACTTTGGCGACCATGCGCAATCCGCCAATCATGAGCAAAGCCATCATCCAGAACACGAGAATGGCGCGACCGGGGAAATTTAGCGCACCAGCCAAATAGATCGCGCAGGTTGCCACCAGCGTGCTGAGCGTGATGCCTTTCAGAATCACCTCTACTGCCTGCAGTCCCATGTACAACAGAACGGTGCGGTAAAGTCCCGATGCGTGGAAGATGAAAACGCTGCTGCCCGCACAGAGGAGGAAATAGACCAGGTAATCGGCAAACGCATTGACCTTGAAAAAGTCTGCATCGACCAGAATGACGGAAAGCCACAGGGCGAACACGACACAGCAGCCATCCACAAGCATCAAGAGCAGCTTCTTGAAAGTCCGTGACAAATCCAATTTGCTTAATCTCATGATGGACTCAGTTCTTGCCTACTTGCTTACCGAGACGGCACGTGGCGAGTGATCCTCAGCCGTCATCAACCTATTGCGCAACAGCCCCACTGCCATGGCCAACGGAATCCAGGCGAGCAGGCCGAGCAGCGATGCCCAAGCAGGATAGCTTTCCGCGAGTATCGCCAAGGGTGCCAGCCACAGCAGATTTACCGTCAGGTAAAGCAAACACACCCTGCCATGACTTCCCCAGCGAGACGCCAGCAACTGGTAGAGATGAGTTCGGTGGGGATGGTACCACAGCCCTCCGGCACGGATTCTGCCGAGTAAAGTGGCCGTACTGTCGGCTGTAAAGGTCGACAGCGTGATGAACAGACTCCAGTACCCGAGCTGCTCGTCGCGCACCAAGAGCAAACCGAGGATGCCCACCAGATATCCGAGGAAATAGCTGCCAACATCCCCCATGAATAAACGGGCCGGGGGTCTGTTGAACAGCAAGAACACAGCTACGGCCAACACCGCAGCCAGCAACAGAAAACCACGCTGGCCCAAGGCAACTGTTAGCAGGCCCAGCAACAGCAGGCAGAAGACGGATTCCGAGGCTGCCAGTCCATCGATGCCATCCATGAAATTGAAGGCGTTAACCAGCCACAGCAAGGCTATGCCCATGAGTAGCGAAAGTGCCCAACCCGACAGCACATGGCCTCCCCACAGAGGCAGTGGTGGCAGGCTATCCAGAAACGTCCAGAGCCCCATGATTACGGCCACCTGGACCAAGAGCCTTCGCTTGAAGCTGAGATCGAGACAATCGTCGAGGAAGCCAAGCAGGGCGAGTGCCGCGCCACCAGATAGCAGCCACAATGTTTGAGCTGCCAAAAGGCCCTCGAGAAACAGCCAAACGGCGTAGGTGACGAGCGCGATGACGAACCCGACGCCGCCGCTGGTCACGGTAGGGACGCGGTGTGAGCTTCGATTGTTGGGGATGTCGAGCAGGGTGCGTGCTCTCGCAAAGAACAGCCAGGCAGCCGTGATCAGGGCGCAAACCACCGCGACCAGCAAGGCCTCCACGACTACCTGTGGCTCAACAATCTGCATCCCTAGGATTCAGGCACCAACCAACCTGATCGCATTCTAACGAGGGCATGAGGGAAGGAGATACCGCTTTCCGCCGATAAAGCTTGTTGGGAAAGCGGGGACGCAGGAGGGAAGGCGCGCAAGGCGCCTTGCCTCGAGTGCAGGGGCAGCGGGGAGACGGCTATTCGAGCGTCATTTTTTCCTTGTTGGTATTCAGAATCGACTCACCTATGCCGTTGACATCCACCAGTTGATCAATGGTGGTGAATGGTCCGTTTTCCTCGCGATATTTCACAATGGCTCTGGCCTTGCTGGCTCCCACACCAACCAATACGTCGGCCAGTGTTTCGGCATCCGCTTCGTTGATATTGACCCGCTTTTCCACCGCTTCGCTCGAACCCACCTGAGCCTGCGCACCTGCAGACACGCTGGACAACAGCAGACCGGCACCTAAAAGCATGGCAAGGGTCTTGGCAAAAAAAGCATTCCTCAAGGGCATACATCCTCCATGAATATGAGGCAGCAGAATTGCTGCTTCCTCACCATAGCAGAGCTAAGCAATCGTGCCGCTTATTTCTGCCATGATCTCCCGAAGTTTGCCGGCAGGATCCTTTGCCTGCGTGACGGGCCGTCCGATGACGAGGAAACTGGCCCCCTTGGACAGAGCACGTCCGGGTGTTTCGATTCGCTTCTGGTCTCCCGCGACGTCTCCCGCCGGACGGATACCTGGAGTCACCAGCAGGAAATGCTGCCCAATGGCTGCCCGCAGAATATCGATTTCCTGCGCGGAGCAGACGACGCCGTCCAGTCCGCAGTCGTGGGTAAGGCAGGCAAGCCGCAGCACTTGTTCGGCCGGGGCTGCCGCGACACCCACTTCACGCAGGTCGGTCTGCGTCATGCTGGTGAGCACGGTGACTGCGATCAGGCGTGTATCAGGAAAACCGAGCAAGGCCTCTTTTGCGGCGATCATCATGGCCTTGCCGCCACTGGCATGTACATTGACCATCCACACGCCCAGATCAGCGGCTGCCCGCACGGCACCAGCGACGGTGTTGGGGATATCGTGGAACTTCAGATCGAGGAAGACGTCGAAGCCAGCATCAACGGTACGGCGCACCAGTTCGGGACCTCCGCGCGTAAACAGCTCCTTGCCCACCTTGACGCGGCACAGTTGCGGATCGAGGTGTTCGAGCAGGGCGCGGGCCTGGCTCTGATCAGGAAAGTCCAATGCAATGATGAGGGGTTTGGTTTCTCGCATGCTTCTGGGTGGCCCGCGGCGCTAAATAGCGTAAAGGTGTGATCAGGAGGGTGTGGTCAAGTCGTCGTGATGGTAGCTCATATGGTCATCCAGTGGCTTGACCATGCCCCAGCGACTGCAGCCGGGACAGAGCCAGTGCAGACTCTTGAGCTCGAAGCCACAGTTACCGCAAAGATAATGCGGCGAGTTCTGAAGGTGCTGCTGCAGTAATAGCGCGCAGAGCTCCAGTACGGCGGTTTGCAACTTTGACTCGCGCTTCGCGGCCATAGCCAACGACTGCGCAAGCAAGGTCAGCGATGGTCTCGTTCGCAACTGCGCCAGCAAGAAAGCCAGCGCCTCGTCGTTGCCCTGCTGGCGGGCAATACTGGCCATTTCCTGCATTACCTGCCGCGCATCGTGCGGCGACGCCGCGCCATCCCCAAGTATCACCGGGAGAGACCGGTCCAGCTCACTTTTCTGCAGGTTGTTGTGGAGCTCCTCAGCGGCCTCATGAGCAAAGGCAGGATCGAACTGGCCCACCTTGAGCAAGGCTTTGACGGCCTCGCGCGGAACGCCAGCACGCGCTTCGAGCTGACCCTGCATCAAGTATATGCGTACGTTGTGCCGGCAGGTCTGCAAGGCCTTGCGAAGCTCCAGACGGGCGAGTTCGAGATCACCTGCCTTCATGGCCAGATCGGCGAGCTCGCAGTGGAAATGCGAAGCCTGCAACTGCAACTCCGGGTGAACTTCGGGACGGCAGATCCGCAGCAATTCGACATTGGCCGCCAGCGCCTTTTGCCACTCCTTTTCTTTCTGGAAGACACTGATGGCCAGACTGAGGGCGACCTCCCGCGTGGCAGGGGGACTGTTGGTCAGTTCCTCCAGCAAACGTTCGGCGCGATCCAGCAGTCCCGCCGCAATGAAGCTTTTCACCAACTGAATTTTGATGTCGCACTGCTCACGGCTGGAAAAGGCCGGGTTGGCCAGGATCTGCTCGAAAAGTGCAATGGAGCGATCAAATTTGCCACGCCTGCGCAGCAAAGTTCCCAGCGCCAGATGCGTGGCCAGCGTATCGGAGCTGACCTCCAGCGCCTCGATGAAGATATCGATCGCGTCATCCGGCTCATCGTTGAGAAGATAGTTCAGCCCGACGAAATAATCCTGATGCGGGCTACGCTTGAGGCCGGGAAAACGCTGGAAGCGGCTTCGATAGCCGGTCAGCCATGCCAAGCCGATGGCAATCAGCACCAGCAGGAAAGTGAAAATGGATTGTGCGGGTCCCATCACTGCGTCCTTCAGGTCACGGACCAAGCCAGCAAAGAGGGAAGCGGGCAGACGACAGCGCCTGCCCCCGGCTCACTGAATACTGGCGTTGACCCGGTCGCGAAGTTCCTTGCCGGGCTTGAAGTGGGGCACATATTTTCCGCTCAGCACCACGGGCTCACCGGTCTTGGGATTACGACCCGTCCGAGGTTCCCGGTAGTGCAAGGAGAAACTGCCGAACCCACGAATCTCTATGCGGCCACCTTCGGCCAGCACATCGGTCATGTAGTTGATGATGGCCTTGACGGCGAATTCGATATCCTTGGCTGACAACTGTGTATGACGCGCTGTGATTTGCTCGATCAGTTCTGATTTGGTCATAACGGTCCTGGAGAGTCCATCCAACGAAATCATGGCAGGGAACACCCGGCAGGAAACGCGGTTCCTGCCGGGTGACCGTCACTTATTCCCTGTTCATCTTGGCCTTGATGAGATCTCCCACGGTGGCAGGCGCCGCCGCACTCATCTTGGTGTTGTGCTCCTTGACGGAGTCCTTCTCTTCCTCGATTTCCTTCGCCTTGATCGACAAACCAAGTACGCGGTTCTTGCGATCGACGTTGGTGATCATCAGTTCGACCTTGTCGCCTGCGTTCAAGACAGTGCGGACATCTTCAACACGGTCACGGCTGATTTCAGATGCTTTCAGGACTCCTTCCACACCCTCGGCTAGCGTGACGATCGCTTCCTTGGGCTCGACCGACTTCACGGTTCCGCGCACGACACTGCCTTTCTCGTTCTGGCTGAGGTAGTTCACGAAGGGATCGCCGGACATCTGTTTGATGCCCAGCGATATGCGCTCGCGCTCGGAATCAATCGACAGAATGACCGTATCGATCTTGTCACCCTTGGTGAACTGGCGCACAGCCTGCTCGCCGGGCTCATCCCAGGAAATGTCGGAGAGATGGACCAGTCCATCAATGTCGCCTTCGAGACCGATGAAGATACCGAAGTCTGTGATCGACTTGATGTTGCCGGCAATCCGATCACCCTTCTGGTACTTGGTGGCGAAAGCGTCCCAGGGGTTCTGCTTGCACTGCTTGATGCCAAGCGAGATACGGCGACGTTCCTGATCGATGTCGAGAATCATCACCTCTACTTGATCGCCAAGCTGGACGATCTTGGACGGATGGATATTCTTGTTGGTCCAGTCCATCTCGGAGACGTGTACCAGACCTTCGACACCCTCTTCGAGCTCGGCGAAGCAGCCGTAGTCGGTCAGGTTGGTGATGACGGCACGCACCTTCGTGCCCTCCGGGTAGCGACGCTTGATTTCGACCCAGGGATCTTCACCCAACTGCTTGAGACCGAGCGACACACGATTACGCTCGCGGTCGAACTTGAGCACCTTGACTTCCACTTCTTCGCCCACTGCGACGATCTCGCTCGGATGCTTGATGCGTTTCCACGACATGTCGGTGATGTGGAGCAAGCCATCGATGCCGCCGAGATCGACGAATGCACCGTAATCGGTGAGATTCTTGACCACACCTTTGATGGACTGGCCTTCCTGCAGGCGATTGAGCAACGCATCACGCTCGCCGGTGTTGACCGATTCGAGTACGGCGCGGCGCGAAACGACCACGTTGTTGCGCTTCTGATCGAGTTTGATCAGTTTGAACTCGAGGTCCTTGTTCATGAGGTGGTCGACATCCCGGATCGGACGCGTATCCACCAAGGAGCCAGGCAGGAAGGCGCGGATGGTATTTACATCGACCGTGAAGCCGCCTTTCACCTTGCCGTTGATCACGCCGGTGACGGGCGTGCCTTTCTCGAAGGCTTCTTCCAGCACCAGCCAGGTTTCGGCGCGCTTGGCTTTCTCGCGGGAGAGCTTGGTCTCGCCACTGCCGTCCTCGACAGCTTCGAGAGAGACCTTGACCCGGTCTCCGACCTGCAGGGTGAACTGCCCCTGATCATTGAAAAATTCTGATTTTGCGATGACGCCTTCGGACTTCAATCCGGCGTGCACGGTAACCCAATCGTGATCGATACCGACCACGGTGCCGGTCACTATGGAGCCGGTCTTCATGTCGAGTTCGACCAGACTCTCGGCAAAGAGTTCGGCGAAGCTTTCGCCCGCTTGGGCGGTGGTTGCAGTAGTGTTCATAGAGTTTCCTGTCGCCTGACGGTCACTGCCGCTCGGCGTATCCGCGCTCCAGCCGACGCGGGGGGTTGGTTCATGGACCCGGATCAGGGCTGGCTGGCCGGGGGGATTGCACTACTCTCGCCTGCCAATGCGCGTGCCACGTGGGTCCTGACAGCAGTCATGACCTGCAGCACGGACAGCGGGCCGGTGTCGATCAGCAGCGCGTCTCTTGCGGGCTTCAAGGGAGATACCGTACGAGTCGAATCTCGCTCGTCGCGTTCTTGGATGTCCCGAAAAAGGCTCGGCAGGCTAACACCAACATCCTTATCTTTCAACTGGTTATAGCGTCTTTGGGCCCTGACTTCAGCGCTCGCAGTCAGAAAGATCTTGCAGCCGGCATCCGGAAAAACCACGGTGCCCATGTCACGACCATCGGCGACCAGACCCGGGGGTTGGCGAAAAGCGTGCTGGCGGGCAAGCAAGGCGTGACGAAGCGCAGGGCTGGCTGCCACCTTGGATGCCAGCGCACCGGCCGCCTCGGTGCGCAGGTCGGTGGATTTTTCGATGCCGTCAACGCAGATGGAGCCCCGAAAGCGAGTGCCGAACTGGATCTCGACTGCGTTGGCCAGACGGCAAAGTGCGGCGGAATCGCCTATCGGAATACCCCGCTGCTCGGCCTCGAGGCCGATGATCCGGTAGAGGGCCCCGCTGTCGAGCACATGCCAGCCGAGCTCAGCCGCCAGCAAGTGCGCGATGGTGCCCTTGCCAGTCCCGCTCGGCCCGTCGATGGTGATGACCGGGATGGACTGCATGCTTAACCGTGGGACGCCGCTAACGGGATGCCGCAACGTCTTGCCAGCTCGTCAAAACCCGGAAAGGAAGTCGCCACGTTGTTGCAATCGAGAATGGTCAGAGGTCCGCTGGCGCGCAGGGAGGCCATGGTAAAAGCCATGGCAATGCGATGGTCACCATGGCTGTCGATGCTTCCCGAGCCAAAGCGCCCTGTGGCCCCGAAACCCTCGATGACGATGCCATCCGGCTTGACCTCGTGCGCCACGCCCAGCACGCCCAGTCCGTCTGCCATGGTCTGGATGCGGTCGCTCTCCTTGACCCGCAACTCCTCGGCCCCGGAAAGTGTGGTGACGCCCTCGGCACAGGCAGCGGCCACGAACAGCGCCGGGAACTCATCGATAGCGAGCGGTACCTGATCTTCGGGAATCGCGATGCCGCGCAGGTCGGCGTAGCGCACCCGCAAATCGGCCACCGGTTCGCCGCCAGCGATGTACTGGCGCAATACCTGAATGTCTGCCCCCATGCCCTGCAGAATGTTGATGACCCCGATGCGCGTAGGATTGAGACCAACGTGACGCAGAGTGAGATCGGCACCGGGACAGATACTGGCGCCAACCAGGAAGAAGGCTGCAGACGAGATATCAGCCGGGACATCCACCGTGCTGGCACGCAGGGTGCCGCCGCCCCGGACGCGGACAATGTTCCCCTCCACTACGACGGGATAGCCAAAGCCCTGCAACATGCGTTCCGTATGGTCCCGACAGGGTGCCGGCTCGACCAGTGTCGTTTCACCCTCCGCGTACAAGGCGGCGAGCATCAGACAGGACTTCACCTGGGCACTTGCCATCGGCATGTGGTACTCGATGGCTCTCAACTTGGCTGGCTCTATGCGAATGGGGCACAGACCGCCCGGCTGCAAGGTCAGGTTCGCCCCCATCCTTCCGAGTGGTTCTGCCACCCTCTTCATCGGCCGCTTCGACAACGAACTGTCGCCAGTGAGGACGCTGCCGAAGGCTTGCCCCGACAACAAGCCCGCCAGCAGCCGCATGGAGGTACCGGAGTTGCCGAGATAGAGGGGTTGGGCCGGCGCACGCAGACCGTGCATTCCAACCCCATGGATGACCACGCGACCGCTGCTAGGCCGCTCGATATGCACGCCCATGTCACGGAATGCCTGCAGCGTACAGAGGCTGTCCTCTCCCTCGAGGAAACCGTCCACCTGTGTCACACCATCGGCCAGCGAGCCCAGCATGATTGCGCGATGGGAGATGGACTTGTCCCCGGGTACGCGTACATCGCCCTGCAGGCTGCCGCCGGGCCCGACCCGGTAAACGAGATCATGCTGTTCCTGTGTCGAGACGGACGTTGCCATGTTTCACTCCGAAGGCTTGGCCGGCTGGCCACGGTTGAAGGCCAGAAAGATTTCACGTGACTGGTTGGCGCGGCCGAAGAGTTCGAGCAGCGCTGCGCCGTCGCGCGCCAGCAGCAGGGCCCGCAACTGCGTCAGTTCGCGCTGGTACTCATCCAGAATGCCGACGGTCGCCTCGGCATTGCTCACGAAAATGTCTCGCCACATCACGGGATCGCTCGAGGCGATCCTGGTGAAATCGCGGAATCCGCCCGCCGCGTAACGAAATATCTCCTCACGCGTCCCCTGCTGCGACAGTGTATCCACCAGCGCGAAGGCCAGCAGGTGGGGAAGATGGCTGGTGGCCGCCAGTACCTGATCATGATGGATGACATCCATGGTGAGGACTTCCGCCCCTACCAGCGACCAAAGGGCCCGCACCGCAGCCACCGCCTGCGGATCACTGTCCGACTGGGGTGTGAGAATGACCTTGCGACCTCGGTACAGGTCACTACGCGCCGCGCCGTAACCACTCTGCTCCGAGCCGGCAATGGGATGGCCCGGAATGAACCTGCGGGGCAGTCGACCAAACACGCGCTGGGCAGCCTCGACGATGGCGCCCTTGACGCTGGCCACATCCGTGATCACCGTGTGCGGCGCCAGGAAGGGTGCCAACTCACGCAATTTCCCCTCGATACTCAGCACTGGAATGGCCAGCACGATCAGGTCGGCATCACGGCATGCCGAGTTCGGGTCGTGACTCCACTCATCGAGCGTCCCGTCGGCCCGTGCCTGCTCAAGCGCGGGGGCGCTGCGGTCCATGGCATGGATCCTCGCCGCGGGCTCGGCGGTTCGGAGCGCCCGGGCCAACGAACCGCCGATCAACCCGAGTCCGATCACCACGATCTTCTTGCCGGCCAGGGATGCGCTCATGGGGTCGGCGCCTGTGGATAGGAACCGAGCCACTTGACCTCCAGCTTCAACTGGCGGAGGGCATCCAGCGTAGCCGCGATGGCGGCATCGGCGACATGACCCTCGAAATCCACGAAGAAAGAGTAGGACCACGCGGCCTTGCGGGAGGGACGGGTCTCCAGTTTGGTCAGGCTGATGCCATGGCGATAAAACGGCTCGAGTGCGTGGAAAAGCGTACCGGGCTCGTCGGGCGCCGAGATCAGCAGCGACGTGCGGTCTCGACCGGTCGGCGCACTTACGCAGCCGGTACCGAGGACGATGAAGCGCGTCGTGTTATCGACCGTGTCTTCGATCGACCGGGCGAGTATTTCGAGTTCGTACAAATCGGCCGCCACGGCGCCGGCAACGGCTGCTATGCCTTCGTTACGCGCGGCTGGCAGCGCCACGAGCCGGGCGGCCTCGGCATTACTGCTGACCGGCACGCGCTCCGCCTGGGGGAACGCGCGGGCAAGATAATCGCGGCACTGACCAAGCGACTGAGGGTGGGAGAGGATGCGCCGGACCTGTTCACCCGGCAGACCTCGCGGAACGAGCAGACAGTGATGAATGCGCAGCAGGCGCTCGGCGCATATCTGCAGGGGCGAAAATGCCAAGGCATCCAGCGTCGCTGTGACGGAGCCCTCGGCGGAGTTTTCGAGCGGCACCACCCCGAAACGCGCCCGCCCCTGCTCCACGGCGGCAAACACATCGCGGATCTCGACCTGTGGTCGCCACACGGTGTCGGTTCCGAAGTGGAGCTGGGCGGCCTCGTGGGTGTAGGTGCCGGCAGGCCCCAGAAAGGCGACCCCGGCTGCACCCTCAGACGGGTTCGCCACGGTCACTGTCCTGCTCGCCATCGTTTAAAGCTGCATCCGAGGGGCTCTCATCGCTGACAGCGACCCCAGGCACGAGGGCACCTCGCACGGTTGGGCGCAGCGTTTCGCTGTCTTCGGGCTCCGTGACGCGAACCACTCCCGCCAACCGTTCCTCGTCCTTGAGACGAATGAGACGGACTCCCTGCGTGTTGCGACCCTGAGAAGACACCTCGTCCACGCGGGTGCGCACCAGCGTGCCCTTGTCGCTGATCAGCATGATTTCGTCGCCATCGAACACCTGAATGGCCCCTACGATGGCGCCGTTGCGCTCGCTGGCCTGCATGCCGATCACGCCCTGGCCACCACGACCATGCGTGGGAAAATCGTCGACAGGGGTACGTTTGCCGTAGCCGTTTTCGCTGGCGGCCAGGATCTGCCCCCCCTGCTGCGGAATGATCATGTCCACCATGCGATGGTGCTCTGGCAGACGGATACCGCGAACGCCACGTGCGCTACGCCCCATCGGCCTGACGTCGGCCTCATTGAAGCGAATGGCCTTGCCGCTGCTGCTGTACAGGACGATATCGCTGTTGCCATCGGTGATGGCGGTCTTGACCAGCGTATCGCCCGGGTCGAGTTCCAACGCTCGCAGCCCGACCGTCCGCTGGTTGGCGAACGCGTTGAGATCGGTCTTTTTCACGGTACCGTTCGCAGTTGCCATGAAGATGAACTTGTTCTCGCTGTACTCGCGCACGGGCAGCAGGCTGGTGATCTTTTCCCCCTCCGCAAGCTGCAGGATATTGACGATGGGCTTGCCCCGGGAGGTCCGACTTGCCACGGGGATCATGTAGACCTTCAACCAATACACCTTGCCGAGATTGGTGAAGCACAGCAGCGTGTCATGGGAACTGGCCACCAGCAGATGCTCGACATAGTCCTCATCCTTCACGGTGGCGGCTGCCTTGCCCATGCCGCCACGCCGCTGGGCCTCGTAATCGGTGAGTGGCTGCGTCTTGGCATAGCCGCTCTTGGAAATGGTGACGACGCGCTCTTCCTGGGGGATAAGATCCTCGGTGGTGAGATCCTGATGTGACGCGATGATCTCGGTGCGACGGTCATCGCCATACGCTTCGTTCACTTCGTCGAGTTCCTCGCGAATCACCTCCATCAGACGGACCGGACTGGCGAGAATGTGCAGGTAAGCCGCGATCTGCTTCAGCAACTCCTGGTAATCAGCGAGCAGCTTTTCATGCTCGAGGCCGGTGAGACGATGCAGCCGCAGGTCGAGTATGGCCTGGGCCTGCTCAGGCGACAGGCGGTAAACCTCGCCATGCAGACCGTACTCGCTCGGCAGGTCCTGGGGCCGGCAGGCCTCTGGGGGTGAGTCTCCGAGCAGCTTCAACACCCCACCAGCATGCCAGCCCTGAGCCATCAGCTTTTCCTTGGCATCGGCGGCGCTGGGCGACGTCTTGATCAGTTCGATCACCGTATCGATGTTGGCGAGTGCCACAGCCAGTCCTTCCAGCACATGCCCGCGCTCACGTGCCTTGCGCAGCAGGAACACGGTACGACGGGTGACCACTTCTCGCCGGTGATCGATGAAGGCCTCCAGCATCTGCTTCAGGGTCAGCAGACGCGGCTGGCCATCCATCAGGGCGACCATGTTGATACCGAATACCACCTGCATCTGCGTCTGTGCGTACAGGTTGTTCAGCACCACGTCAGCCGACTCTCCCTTGCGGAGTTCGATGACGATACGCATGCCGTCCTTGTCGGACTCATCACGCAACTCGGTGATGCCTTCGACCAGTTTTTCCTTGACGAGCTCGGCGATGCGTTCGATCAGACGCGCCTTATTGACCTGGTATGGAATCTCGTGAACGACGATGGTTTCCTTGCCGCTCTTGCCGTCGGTCTCGATGCTGGTACGGGCACGGATGTGGATCTTGCCCCGCCCGGTGCGGTAGGCCTGCACGATGCCCGCTCGACCATTGATGATGCCGGCGGTGGGAAAGTCGGGCCCCTGCACCTGCTCCATGAGGGCATCGATGCTGATCGAAGGGTCATCCATGAGCGCCCGGCAGGCACCGACGATTTCGCGCAAGTTGTGCGGAGGGATGTTGGTGGCCATGCCAACGGCAATGCCGGAAGAGCCATTGATCAGCAGGTTGGGAACGCGTGTGGGGAAAACATCCGGAATCTGCTCGGTACCGTCGTAGTTGGGCGAAAAATCCACCGTCTCCTTGTCGAGATCGGCCATCAACTCGTGGGCCAACCGCTCCATGCGAATTTCCGTGTATCGCATGGCGGCCGCCGCGTCACCATCAACGGAACCAAAGTTGCCCTGTCCATCCACCAGCGGGTAACGCAGCGAAAAATCCTGCGCCATGCGCACGATGGTTTCGTAGACCGCTGAATCCCCGTGGGGGTGGTATTTGCCGATCACATCGCCGACCACGCGGGCCGACTTCTTGTAGGCCTTGTTCCAGTCGTTGGAAAGCTCGCTCATGGCGAACAGCACGCGGCGATGCACCGGCTTCAGACCGTCCCGCACGTCGGGCAAAGCGCGCCCCACGATCACGCTCATGGCGTAATCGAGGTAGGACTGCCGCATCTCGTGTTCGATGGTGATACTTTGGATGCTGCCGCCGATGCCGGGAGGGCTGGCGGAGCTGCTGCCGTGATCCTGATTTTCTGCCATGCGTGCTAGTGAGCTTCTGCTGTTTTTCGATGGATGGCAGACTGCGGTAAGTGCTTGCCCGCGCTACCAAAATCCCCCTGTTGGAACGGCCCGGATTCTAGCATGCTGACACAGTGTCCCGGCAATGTATTTCAGGCTGCGGCCGAGGCGCTGTTGGCTGCGATTTTGCCCGTCTGGCAACTGCCGCGGGCAGGCCGGTCCCGCTATACTGCCCGCCCCTGTCTGCCGTAGTCCTTGCCGATGCTGGATCTCCTCAAACCGCTGTTGCACGTCGACAGCCTGCTGCACGTTCGCTGGCTGCTGCCGATGCAAGGATCTGCGTCGGCGCTTTCCCACCAGACGGTCGCCATCACCGACGGCATCATCGTCGACGTGGGTCCCAGCCAGGAGTTGATCGGTCGCTACATGGCGGGACGCGAGTACACGCTCGACCGCCATGTGCTCATGCCCGGCCTCGTCAATGCGCACGGCCACGCACCGATGGCGCTGTTGCGGGGCTTCGCCGACGACCTGCCGCTGCAACCCTGGCTGGAGCAGAAGATCTGGCCTGCCGAAGCAAAATGGCTAGGTGAAGGTTATGTGGCCGCAGGGGCACGTCTGGCGATCGCCGAAATGTTGCTGGGTGGAACCACTACCTTTTGCGACATGTACTTCCACCCGGATGTCATTGCGGGAGTGGCAGCCGAGGAAGGCATACGCGCGCAGCTTGCAGCACCGATACTCGACTTTCCGACGGCCTTCGCCGGCTCGGCCGACGAGTACATCGCCAAAGCCACGCGGTTGGTAGACCAGTACCGCCACCACGACCGCATCAGCGTGGCCTTCGGCCCCCATGCGCCCTACACCGTCAGCAACGAGCCGCTGCGCAAGATCGCCATGCTGGCCGAAGAGCTCGACATCAGCATACACATGCACGTGCACGAGAACGCCCAGGAGATTGCCGACGGTCGCCAGCGCGATGGACTACGGCCTCTCCGGCGGCTCAAGCAACTGGAGCTGCTCGGTCCGCGCATGCAGTGCGTACACATGACGCAATTGCTTGACGACGAGATCGCCCTGCTTGCGGAAAGCGGCGCGCACGTCGTGCATTGCCCCTCGTCCAACCTAAAACTGGCCAGCGGCTTCTGCCCGGTGTCCGATCTGCTTGCCGCGGGGGTCAACGTGGCCCTCGGGACGGATAGCTGCTCCAGCAACAACAGCCTCGACATGCTGGCCGAGCTGAAGCTGGCCGCGTTGCTCGCCAAAGGACGCAGCGGGGACGCCGGCGCCCTGCCGGCGTGGCAGGCCCTGCAGATGGCGACCCGGCAGGGTGCTCGGGCACTTGGTCTGGAGGATCGCATCGGCAGCATTGAAATTGGCAAGCAGGCCGATCTCGTCGCGCTGGACCTGCACGAGCCGCGTACCCAGCCGATCTACGATGTGAACTCAACCGTCGCCTACAGCGCGGCCGCCAGTCAGGTCAGCCATGTCTGGGTGCAGGGGCAGCTGCTGGTGGCTGACCATCAGCTCACACGGCTGGACCTCGACATGGCCTTGGAAGAAGCCAGACGCTGGGGTGCCGGCATCGCAGCGGGGAGCCTGACATGACCATGAAGCACGGCAACGTCGACGACAACGAGATCGCCAAGTTCGAAAAGCTGGCCAGTCGCTGGTGGGACCGCAACAGCGAATTCAAGCCACTGCACGACATCAACCCACTGCGTGCTGGATTCATCGACAGCAAGGTGAATCTGGTGGGCAAGCGGGTACTGGACATCGGCTGTGGTGGCGGCATCCTGGCGGAGGCACTGGCCCGTCGTGGTGCCAAGGTGACCGGCATCGACATGGGTGTTGCTCCGCTGGCTGTTGCACGACTGCATCTGCTGGAAAGCGGACTTGCCGTCGAATACGAGCAAGCCGCTGCGGAGACGTTCGCAGAGCAGCATGCTGGCGAATTCGACGTGGTCACCTGCCTCGAGATGCTGGAGCACGTGCCGGACCCGTCCGCGGTGGTTGCTGCGTGTCGCCGGCTGCTGAGACCAGGGGGTGACCTGTTCGTCTCCACCATCAATCGCAACCCCAAGGCTTGGCTGTTCGCCGTGATTGGCGCCGAATACGTGCTACGGCTGCTGCCGCGCGGCACCCATGACTACCGCAAGTTCATCAAACCCTCGGAGCTGTGCGGCTGGACGCGCCAGCATGGATTCGAACTGGGCGAACTCAAGGGCATGACCTATAACCCGTTCACCCGTGAGTACCGCCTCGGCAGCGACGTCGACGTCAATTACCTCATCCACTTCCGCCTGCCCTGACCCGGAACGGCCACCATGCTGCACGCTGTGATTTTTGATCTGGATGGCACATTGCTCGATACCGAACCGGATTTCACCGAGATCGTGAATGGCCAACTGCGACTGCGTGGCCTCGCCGGGATCGCTGCTGCAGAGGTGCGCCGTCATGTCTCAGCCGGGGCGGCGGCAATCGTGCAGCAGGGCTTTGGTCTGACGAGCGATGATCCGCGCCTGCCGGCATTGCTCGACGATTTCCTTGGCAGCTACCAAATGCAGATCGAGCGTAGCGCGGCGTCCCCGTTCGCTGATGTCGACCTGCTCCTGGACACACTGGTGGACCAGGGCATCCGTTGGGGTGTCATGACCAACAAACACAGTCGCTTCAGCGCTCCGCTGCTGGCGCGATTCGAGACTTTCGCCAGTGCCGGCGCAGTGGTCTGCCCGGACGACGTCGGCGCCGGCAAGCCGGATCCACGTGGCATCCTGCGGGTCTGCGAACTGTTGGGAGTTGAGGCAGGTCACTGCGTCTACGTCGGCGATCACCCACGTGACATCGACGCAGCCCGCAATGCCGGCATGCCGGGCATCGCTGTGCGCTGGGGCTATCTGCCGGCAGAGCCGGCCATCGACGAATGGGGTGCGGAGGTCGTCGCAGACTCGCCACGACAGCTACTCGACTGGTGCCTGCAACGTAGGGGCCCACGCGCATGAGCGGACCCTTCGACTACGATCCGCCCGGCGATCTGCTGCGGGGAAAAATCATTTTGGTGACCGGTGCAAGTTCCGGGCTGGGGCGCGCCGCTGCCTGCGCTTACGCTCGCTACGGCGCGACCGTCCTCCTGTTGGGTCGACGCGAGGAAGCGCTCAATGACGTCTATGACGAAATAGAACACCAGGGTCTGCCGCAGCCCGCGGTCTTGCTGCTCGATCTGGCAACAGCCAACGACAACAGCTTCGGGGAACTGGCGGTGACGCTCCGGCAGGAGTTTGGCCGGCTCGATGGCGTGCTGCACTCTGCCGCACTGGGGGCCCAGCCGCTGCCGCTGGAGCACCTGGCCATGGAGACCTGGAACCGCCTGCTGCACGTGAATCTGACCGCCGGTTACGCGCTCACCCGGCATTGCCTTCCCCTGCTGCGCGCCGCCGCGCATGCCTCCGTGGTATTCACGACCTGCGCCGCTGGACACGACGTGCGCGCCTACCAGGGCGCCTACACCATCGCCAAGCACGGCGTGGAAAATCTGGTGACCTTGTTCCACGAGGAACTGGCGAGCACCAGTCGCATTCGAGTCAATGCCCTGAACCCTGGTCCCTGCGCCACGGCCTTGCGCCGGGTCGCCTTTCCCGCAGAGGATCCGGCGAGATTGCGCCAGCCGGCGCAGCTGATGGCCCCCTACCTGTACTTGATGGGGGATGACAGTCTGGGCGTCAGCGGCCAGCGTCTGGATGCCCGGTAGGATCCTCAGCGTCGGCGCGGCGCTGCGCCCCAGGGTTTGTCAGCAGCTCCCGATTTTGCGGCAGCGCCGGTGCGCCGGCGATCTCGTGGTGGCGGTACGGCCTTGTCGCCGCGCTTCTTGGCAAGGTAGCGACCGCCGAACTGGGACGGCTTGCCCACCGGCTGCCAGCGCAGGCCTGCCAGCTGATAAAGTGTTTTGGTTTCGCTGGAGGGCAGTTCCACGTACTTGCCCATCTTCACGTAACTGGGTAGTCCGACGGAACCGTAGCGCACGCGCTTCAGGCGACTGACCTTGAGCCCCTGCGATTCCCACAGTCGGCGGACTTCCCGGTTGCGACCCTCGGTGAGTACCACGTAGTACCACTGGTTGACTCCCTCGCCTCCGCCGTGGCGGATACCATCGAAACGGGCTACGCCATCGTCGAGCTCCACGCCTCGCTCGAGGTTTTCCAGCACGGCGGAGCTGACCTCCCCCATCACACGCACCAGGTACTCGCGCTGCACCTGCGCAGAAGGATGCATCAGCCGGTTGGCCAACTCGCCGTCGGTGGTGAACAGCAGCAAGCCCGTGGTATTGATGTCGAGGCGACCGATGGCGACCCAGCGTGCACTGCCGAGCGGCGGCAGATGATCGAACACGGTAGGCCTTCCCTCGGGATCGTTGCGCGTGCAGATCTCGCCAAGCGGCTTGTTGTAGACCAGCACGGGATGCACTTGTGCCGACTGCTCATGGGAAGCCAGCTTCTTGCCATCGACGGTAATGCGGTCCTTGCTACCGACACGATCACCGAGTTTCGCGGTTTCGCCGTTGACCTTCACTCGACCGGCAGCGATCCACTCTTCCAGCTCGCGGCGGGAGCCGAAACCGGCTCGCGCCAGCACCTTCTGCAATTTCTCATCCATCCTGTCGTCTCGTGGAAGTTTCGGCCGAGCCGGGTGGGGCGGTGGCGTCCTGCTCGTTGGGCAGATCGGTTGCCACGGCGGTGTGCAGATCATCGGTACGAGCGGATTCTGCCAGTCTGGCATCCACCTCGCCGAGAATCTCGCTGATCGGGCGCGTACCGATGGCAGCCGCAGCGGCCGCCTCCTCGTCGATGGCCGAATCGTCGGCGCCTGGATCAATCTGGGGAAACTCGATGATGCGACCGAGTGGCTTGTCTTCGTCCAGGGAAAGCTCCCGATTCACCGACTCGAGATCGCGGATCTCGGCCAGCGCAGGCAACTGCTCCAGGGAGGACAGCGAAAAATAATCGAGAAACTGCCGGGTTGTGGCATACATGGCTGGACGACCGGGCACATCCCGGTAACCGACGACGCGAACCCATTCATGCTCCAGCAGGGTCTGCACGATCTGCGTGCTGACAGCCACCCCACGGATCTTTTCGATATCCCCGCGGGTGATCGGCTGCCGGTAGGCGATGATCGACAGGGTTTCCATGACGGCACGCGAATACTTTTGCGGCTTCTCCTCCCACAGGCGACCGACCCATTCGCTGAGTTCCTGCCGCACCTGGAAGCGATACCCGGAGGCCACCTTCTTGAGCTCGAAGCCGCGCTCCGCCAATGACTCGCCCAGTGCGGCAAGCACTGCTTCCAGCTGACTCAGCTCGGGCTTTTCCCCGTCGAGGAAGAGTTCCTGCAGTTTTTCGAGCGGTACCGGCTTGGCGGCTGCCAGCAGGGCCCCCTCAAGGATGCGTTGCAATTTGGCTGACTCGATCATGCTGCCCTTGCCTTGATGTGGATGGGTCCGAAAGGTTCATTCTGTACCAGTTCCACCAGCGACTCCTTGATCAGTTCCATGACGGCGAGGAAGGTCACCACGACACCGAGACGTCCTTCGTCTTTCATGAGCAGCGAAACCAGCGGCGTAAAGTGCTCGGCGGAGACGCGCAGCAGGATCTGCGACATGCGTTCACGCGTGGAAAGGCTCTGGCGCTGTATGTGATGGCTTTCATTGAGGTCGGCACGGCGCAGCACCTCGGCAAAGGCCAGCAGCAACTCCTGCAGGTCGATCTCGGGCCGTGGCAGGGTGCGTTCGATTTGCGGGCTCTGCGCCGAGGCCTGCCACAGATCGCGATACAGCCGCGGCAAGGCATCCACCTTCTCTGCCACTTCTCGGTAACGCTCGTATTCCTGGAGTCGACGGATGAGCTGGGCGCGCGGATCTTCCTCCTCTTCACCTTCCTCCTGCTGTCGCGGCAGCAGCATACGGGACTTGATCTCGGCCAGCATGGCGGCCATCACCAGATACTCGGCTGCCAGTTCGAACTGCGAGGCTTCCATGAGTTCCACGTAGGCAATGTACTGTTCGGTGATTTCCGCCACATTGATGTCGAGGATGTCGACGTTTTGCCGTTTGATCAGATAGAGCAGCAAGTCCAGAGGACCTTCGAAGGCTTCGAGGAAAACTTCGAGCGCGTCCGGGGGAATGTAGAGATCCTTCGGCAAATCGGTGACGGCCTTGCCCGCCACGAAGGCAAATGGGAGTTCACCCTGCTGAGCGCCCTCCTGCCGCGCGCGCGCCAGCAGGCTATGTTGGGCGAGATCGCTTGCATGCTGCACAGCCTCGTGAGCCTCTGGCAAAGGCTGATCCGCGAGGACGGAGACGCTGTTGTCGGGTTCTGCCATGGTCGGACTCAACGGTAGTTCAGGCCCATGGCCTGCCGGACATCCTGCAAGGTATCGCGGGCCGTATCGCGGGCCTTTTCGGAACCCTCGAGGAGGATTGCTTTCACCCTGTCAGGGTTTTCCTCGAAATGGCGGGCGCGCTCACGAATCGGCGTCAGCTCCCGCACCACGGCATCGATGACCGGTTTCTTGCAGTCCAGGCAGCCGATGCCGGCACTGCGGCAGGCCTGCCGCACATAACCCTTCGTGTCGTCACTGGAAAAGATTTCGTGGAACTGCCAGACCGGGCACTTGTCGGGATCACCGGGATCCGTCCTGCGCACGCGGGCCGGATCGGTCGGCATGGTGCGGATTTTCTTGCTGACCTCATCGGCACTGTCACGCAGTGTGATGACGTTGTCGTAGGACTTCGACATCTTGCGTCCATCGAGGCCCGGCATGCGGGCAGCGGGTGTGAGCTTGGCAGCGGGCTCTGGCAGGATGATTTTTCCACTGCCCTCGAGGTAGCCGTACAGCCGCTCGCGATCCCCGACCGTGACGTTCTGCTGTTCCATGAGCAGCGCCTGGGCTTTTTCCAGCGCCCCCTGATCGCCCTGCTCCTGGTACTTGCGCCGCAGTTCGTCGTAGAGCTTGCCCACCTTCTTGCCCATCTTGGCGATGGCTGCCTTGACGCTGTCTTCGAAATCCGCCGATTTGCCGTAGAGATGGTTGAAGCGACGCGCCAACTCCCGCGTTAATTCCACGTGGGCGACCTGATCTGCACCGACCGGCACGAGGCCGGCACGATAGATGAGGATGTCGGCGCTCTGCAGGAGGGGGTAACCGAGGAAACCATAGGTGTTGAGGTCCTTCTCGGTGAGGTTTTCCTGCATGTCTTTGTAGCTTGGTACACGCTCCAGCCAGCCAAGCGGGGTCATCATCGACAGCAGCAAGTGCAGCTCGGCGTGTTCTGGTACCCGCGACTGCACGAACAAGGTGGCCGCCGTCGGCGAAACCCCGGCAGCCAGCCAGTCGATCACCATGTCCCAGACGTTGCCTTCGATGCTGTGGGGTGTCTCGTAATGAGTGGTGAGGGCATGCCAGTCGGCCACGAAGAAGAAACACTCGTACTCGTGCTGGA
>DAIRDB010000011.1:0-77252 GCA_036796405.1 Gammaproteobacteria bacterium
CTGATGTTCCAGTTGCTGCTGGATGTGGGGCTGAAGGAAATCGAGATCGGGTTTCCCGCAGCCTCCCAGCCGGACTTCGACTTCGTGCGCTACCTCATCGAGGAAAACAAGATCCCGGCCGACGTCACCGTACAGGTGCTGACCCAGGCACGCCCCGAACTGATCCAGCGCACCTTCGAAGCGTTGAAGGGTGTCAAACGGGCGATCGTGCATCTCTACAACTCGACCTCGGTGGTGCAGCGGCAGAAGGTGTTCAAGCTGGACAAGGCGGGTATCAAGGCGATCGCCGTGAACGGCGCGACGGAAGTCCTGCGCTGCGCGTCGCTGGCCCCGGAAACGGACTGGTTTTTCCAGTACTCGCCAGAGAGTTTCACCGGAACCGAGGTGGAGTATGCCGTAGAGGTCTGCCAGGCCGTCTGCGACGTGTGGCAACCCACCCCGCACCACAAGGTCATCCTCAACCTGCCGGCCACCGTCGAAATGGCGACTCCCAACGTCTACGCCGACCAGATCGAGCTGTTCTGCCGCCTGATCCGCAATCGGGACAGCCTGCTGATCAGCCTGCACACTCATAACGACCGCGGCTGCGGCGTAGCGGCCTCCGAGCTCGGACTGATGGCAGGAGCAGACCGCGTGGAGGGCTGCCTGCTCGGCAATGGCGAGCGTACCGGCAACCTCGATCTCGTGGTCATGGCCATGAATCTCTACAGCCAGGGCATCGACCCCGGGCTGGACTTCAGCGACATGGACCGCATCGTTTCGGTGGTCAAGCAGTGCACGCAGATCGACGTGCATCCGCGCCAGCCCTATGCGGGCAGTTTGGTGTTCACGGCCTTTTCCGGTTCGCATCAGGACGCCATCAAGAAGTGTCTCGACCTCTACCAGGAGGGTGAGCCCTGGGAGATCGCCTACCTGCCGATCGACCCGCGCGACGTGGGCCGCACCTACCAGGACGTGATCCGCGTGAATTCGCAGAGTGGCAAGGGCGGTGTGGCCTATGTGATGAGCAGCAAGTACGGCTTCGAGTTGCCGCGCTGGCTGCAGATCGAATTCAGTCGCGTGGTGCAGAAGGAAGCGGAGGACACCGGGCTCGAAGTCTCACCGGAGCGGATTTTCGACCTGTTCCGCCGCGAATACCTCGAGTTGACCTCGCCGCTGCGCTTGATGGGTTTCACCATCGAGAAAAGCGATCGTGAATACATCAAGGGCCGCATCGAGCTGCAGGGCAGGAGCTTCGACGTGCAAGGCAAGGGCAATGGCATGCTGGAAGCTTTCGTGGACGCGCTGCAGCACACCTTCAACCTGCAGCTGCAGATCCTCGAATACGGCGAACATGCGCTGAGCCAGCAGGCCAATGCAGAGGCCGTCACCTACCTGCAGGTCAAGCACGAAGGGCAGCGCTACACCGGCATCGCCATCCACGGCGACATCGTCACGTCCTCGGTAAATGCCCTGTTGAATGCAGTGAGCCAGATCCTGCAGCGCCAGCAGGCTGCCTGAGGGTGCTGTCCGTCCGCGGCGACCGCCGCGAGCCGCCCGCCCCAGGGACTGCCGCCGGCGGGATGCCCGGTCGCAGAGTCCGCCCGTTTGCTCGGCAGCCACGCGGCGGGCTGCAGTAGCCAGCGGCGGAGATGCAGTGCTAAAAAGCGCGGCATCACCAGTCGAGCCGAGGTCCGCATGCGCCCGCTTCCCACCAACCGGTTTTCCCGACACCTGCTGCTTGCCGCGCTGCTGGCCGGTGGCGCCGAGGCCGCCGAGCAGGACTTCAGCGCGGTGCAGATCACGTCGGTACCGGTGGCCGGCACTGTCCATCTGCTCCCCGGCACGGGCGCCGGCAACATCGCCGTGTCGCTGGGGACCGACGGCGTGCTGATGGTGGACGACCAGTTCGCGCCCCTGGCAGACAAGATCAAGGCCGAGATAACGAGGCTGGGCGGCCAGAGCCCGCGGCTGCTTCTCAACACGCACTTCCACGCGGACCACAGCGGGGGCAACGAGCGCTTCGCCGACGCCGCCACCATCATCGCGCACGAAAACGTGCGGGTGCGGTTGCTCGACCCCGAGGCGCCACGGGCGCCGGCTGCACTGCCCCTGCTGACCTACGCTGATGGCCTGTCGCTGCACTTCAACGGGGAGGAGATCCGGCTCATCCACCTGCCACACGGCCATACCGATGGTGACAGCGCGGTCTGGTTTACCGCCTCCAATGTGCTGCACATGGGGGACGAGTACGTGGTGGGCGGCTTTCCGTTCGTGGACCTGTCGAGCGGCGGCTCGGTGGAAGGGCTCATCGAAAACCACGAGCGGCTGGTCGCGCAGCTGCCGGATGACATCAAGATCATCCCCGGGCATGGACCGCTGTCGACGAAGGCCGAGATGCAGGCATGGATCGGCATGGTGAAGACCACGGCGGGGCTGGTGATGGAGCAGGTGGTCAAGGGCCGCAGCCTGGAGCAGATCAAGGCGGAGGGCCTGCCCCCCGAGTACGCACCCTACGGCACGGGCTTCATCAACGAAGCCGCCTGGATCGACGCGATCTACCGCAGTTCGGTAAACCCATGAGCCCGCGCTGCTGAAGAACAGGCAGACGGTCGGCACCCGAGCCCTCCTCCTTGCAGGGACTCGCGCTGAAGCAGCGGCGGGCAGCGTAGGCTGCTCGCTGGGTGGACGGGCCGGGTGCGGCGAGGAAACGTCGGCAATGTGGGTTTATTGAACTAATTTATGCTAAAAAAATAGTTTCTTGTGGGGTTTTTAAACGCAAAAAATACGGATAAGACGCATATTGACAGACAAAAAATAGTCTTTTTATTCCCCACTGTTACACCTAAATACGCCAATTTATTGGCAAAAAATCCCTCATTTAAGACGATAAATGCAGCAAATAGAGTTAGATCTCTCCACTTTCCCATTTTATTACCAGCTCAAGAGAAGCCGGAGGAAGACTTTGGTCATTTATGTCAAAGAAGGGAAAGTGGAGGTGAGGGCGCCACTCAAAGCCTCCGAAAAGTGGATTGGCAGCTTTTTGGCCGACAAGTCGGCGTGGATTCAGGCGCAGTTACGGCAGCAGCGGCAGAAAAAGCAGGAGGCGCTGCGCTTGGTCGACGGCGGCCGCATCGAGGTGCTGGGACAGGAGCTCACGCTGCAGGTGGCGCTGGGGCGGCAGTCCAAGGCGCAGCGCAGCGGCGGGACCGTCACGCTGTTCGTGCGCGCCTCGCACAAGGACAAGCTCGAAAAGGCCTTCATGGACTGGCTGCTCAGCGAGGCGCAGCGCTACATGCCGGCGCGGGTGGAGTACTACGCCCGCAAACTGGGGCTGGCGCACAAGCTCAAGGCGGTGACGTTCCGCCGCACCAGGACCAAATGGGGGCACTGCTGCCAGGATGGCACGATCCAGTTCAACTGGCTGGTGATGATGGCACCGCCGGCCGTGCTGGAGTACCTGATCGCCCACGAAACCAGCCACCTGCGGCACCTGAATCACTCGAAGAAATTCTGGGAGACGGTGGGATCACTGTGCCCTGACTACAAACAGCACCGGGATTGGCTCAGCGATCACGGCCATCGGCTGTGGCCAGCCTGACGAACTGCAGATCCCACACGCCGTGGCCAAGTCGCTGGCCTCGCTGTTCGAACTTGGTCAGCGGCCGACCGTGGCCGGTCATGAAGCAACCGGCGCTGGCCATGTTGGCGAGGCGGGGCTCGTTGCCGAGCACCTCGAGCATGTACTGGGCGTAGGGCTCCCAGTCAGTCGCCAGATGCAGTACGCCACCGACCTCCAGTTTGGGCAGCAGGGCGTCGATGAATTCAGGCTGGATCAGTCGCCGCTTGTGATGCCGCTTCTTGGGCCAGGGGTCGGGGAAGAAGATCTGCACCCTGTGCAACTGGCCCTCACCGATGCAGCGCTCCAGCACCACCTTGGTATCGGCCTGGTAGACACGCAGGTTGTCGAGCTGCTGCTGCTCGATCAGCCGGAGCAAGGTGCCAATTCCCGGTGGATGCACTTCTACACCGATGAAGTCGTGATCGGGCTGCGCCCTGGCCATTTCCGCCAAGGACCCTCCCATGCCGAAGCCGATCTCGAAGACCAGCGGGGCACGACGTCCGAACACCGCATCCGTCTCGAGCCGACCGCCGTCCACCTCCAGGCCATAGCGTGACCACAACCTGTCACGGGCGGCCTGCTGGGCGTCGGTCATGCGGCCGGCCCGGATCACGAAGCTGTTGACGGTGCGCAGCGGCGGCTGGTCAGGAAGGAGTCGTGGCATGAGGGGAAGGGCCGTAGCAGGGGGGATTTCAGTTGTGCAGCGGCAGTCGCCGGGCCACGGCAGCCAGCAGCAACCAGGCGGCCAACCAGGCCACGCCGCCGAGGGGCGTCACGGCCCCGAGCCAGGCGGCGTCCGCCAGCACGAGGAGATAGAGGCTACCGCAGAACAGCAGCAGCCCGACCAGGAATAGCCTGGCACTCCAGCGCAGCAGCGTGATCCTGCCGAGCACCGTCTCTAGCCAGGCACAGGCCAACAGGCCCAAGCTATGGAACATCTGGTAGTGAACAGCGGTTTGCCAGGTGGCCAGTCGGTCGGGGGAAACGCTGGCTTCGAGGGCGTGGGCGCCAAAAGCACCGAGTGCGACGGCCACGAAGCCATTCAGGGCAAACAGCCGCAGTAAGTGGCGATTCACACGCAGACCTCCAGTCTGGCCAGCGAGGCAGAAACCGAGGGAGCTCTGCAGGCAGCCGGCGGGCGGTCAGGCCTCCATCAGAGCCTTGACCTTGTCCATCGCGTTCTTTTCGAGCTGTCGGATGCGCTCGGCGCTGACGTTGTACTTGGCGGCCAGATCGTGAAGCGTCGCCTTGTTGTCGCTGAGCCAGCGCTGGGTGAGGATGTCGCGGCTGCGTTCGTCGAGCGATTTCAGGGCAACGTAGAGACCGTCGGTGCTGGTCTTTTCCCAGTCGTCGCTTTCGACACTGCGGGCCGGATCGTAGCGATTGTCTTCCACATAGTAGGCCGGGCTCATGGACGCCTCTTCGTCGTCGGCATCGGCCGGCCCATCGAAGGAAGCATCGTAGGCTCCCATGCGGCCTTCCATCTGCACCACGGTTTCGGCATCCACGCCGAGATCCTGGGCCACGGCATCCACCTCGTCCTGAGTAAGCCAGCCGAGGCGCTTCTTGGCGCTGCGCAGGTTGAAGAACAACTTGCGCTGCGCCTTGGTGGTGGCCACTTTGACGATGCGCCAGTTGCGCAGGATGAATTCGTGGATTTCAGCCTTGATCCAGTGCACGGCAAAAGACACCAGCCGCACGCCTACTTCCGGATTGAAACGCTTGACGGCTTTCATCAAACCGACATTGCCTTCCTGAATGAGATCGGCTTCGCTGAGACCGTAGCCGCTGTAACTGCGGGCCACATGGACCACGAAGCGCAGGTGGGCAAGCACCAGCTTGCGGGCAGCATCGAGATCCTGCTGATAGAAATAACGGTTGGCCAGCTCGCGCTCTTCTTCGGCACTGAGAATGGCGAAGCGGTTGACGGCCGTGACATAGGCACCCAGATCATGACCGGGCACCATCGTGTCGGTAACGGCCAGTTCCTTGCCCCTGCCCTGCCGGGTAGTGCTGCTGTCTTCGTCGGCGTCCTGCAGCTCCTCGAGCTCCAGGTCATCGGCATCCAGATAGATATCTTTCGTCGTCATCTCTCGTTTCCTCGTCCTGGTCCCGGGCCTTGTGGGCCTACGGATTGGGGGGTCGCCATGCTATCACTGGCCATTTTGGGCGCCAACCGCAGCGGTCAGCTTGACCGGCATCAAGGGCATTCAACCTGCCTTGCTACGCGGCATCCTCCCCTTCCGGATGGACTCGACACGGGGGAGATATGGCTGCAAGCGCGGGAATTTCAAGCCCGGCGCAGCAGGCATCGACTGCTGCCCCCGCTCAGACCGCGGCGGGCTGGCCAAGTTCCGTGCCGGACTGGCGGGCCCGGGAACAACTGGGGCAGAATGCCGGAAAATTCTTTTATATCAGTCCATTACAGGAAGTGAGCAACGCATGATCAAGAAGTCGATAGATCTTTCCCAGCCCATCCACCCCCTGCTGGCAGACCGCTACAGTGGCGTCTCCTTCGACCCCGAGCGCGACATCGACGCGGCCACGTTGCGGGCCCTCGCCGAGGCGGCGCGCTGGTCGCCCTCCTGCTTCGGTGATGAGCCCTGGCGTTTCCTGTTCTGCAGCAGGCGCGAGGATGCCGGCGCCTGGCAGCAGGCCTTCGACTGCCTGGCGCCCGGCAACCAGGCCTGGTGCAGCAGCGCGCCGGTGCTGGTGCTGATCTGCTGCGACACGCTGTTCAAGCACAATGGCAGCCCCAACCCTTTCGCCCCCTACGACACGGGCGCTGCCGCCATGAGTCTCTGCGTGGAAGCGAGCGCCCACGGACTGATGACGCATCAGATGGGGGGCTACAGTGCGGAGCGGGCACGGGAGCTGTTCGGCATTCCCGAGCGCTTCAAGACGCTGGCCATGATGGCGATCGGCTACCAACTGCCGGAAGCCAGACTACCCGAGGCCCTGCGGGAGCGGGAACTCAAGCCGCGCAAGCGGCACCCGCTGGCCGACCAGTTCTACCTCGGAGGCTGGGGCAAGGGGCTCTAGGTCGCCGGCCGGCCCGGTACGCACCCGCAGGCACTGGCCGGGCAAGAGACTCGACCTTCCCGGTCGGGTGGACCGGTGAGAGGCCGCAGGACTCAGTAGTAGTACTCGGTATACCCCGGCAGCAGGCTGTACTTCGAGTTGAGATAGGCAACGATGTCGATCAACTCGGTCACCTTCATGTTCGGGTTCATGTACATGGGTGAGGTGTTGCTGCGATTACGCTGCACACTCGGCAGCTGCTCGAGGTATTTTTCCGAAATCACGTGATTGGGGTTGATGATCGACGTCACGATGTCGGCATAGGTCTTGGCAAAGATGAGCTCGCCGCCCAGCTCCATCGAGATGAAGCGCGTGCCGGTAAAACCGGACAACTCGTCGCCTTTCACCGTGTGGCACTGCGGACAGCCGAGAGAGACGAAGGCCGTGCGGCCCTGGGCCACATCGCCACCCTGAATGGGGAAGCGGAAGTCACTGGAGTAGTCGGGGTAGGTCCTGCACCCGGCCAGCAGCAGCGTACCGATGACCGCGGTGGCCAGCAGGCGAAACGGGAATTTCATGGCGAGCTCCTTGTGATGTAAGACAGCGCCAGTCTAGGTGGGGCTCTGACTCACGCCTTGACATAGGTCAGCCGAACGTCTGTTCGGCAACGATCTGCCTGAGCTGGTTGGCAGCTGTCTACCGTAGATGGCGGCAGCGCAGGCAGTGCCGGGAGCTTGCCGGCGTCCTCACCATTCCCGGCTGCCCTGCTCGAGGTGGTAGAACAGTACGGCGGGTTGTCCATCGCTCCGGCCCACGTGGGCGCTGACCCGCAGACCGAGCGTGATCTTCTCCGGCTCGACATCCACCAGCGGACCCCGCAGGCGCGGGCCTTCCTCCAACGCGACCAGCACACTGCGGCTTTCAGCACTCTCGTCCGGCTCGAAGCCTGACCTGTGGTGCTGCTGCCCGACGTCAGTGTCGAGGGCTGCTGCACTGCCGTCCGGCTCCAGCGCGGGCCCGGGGGTAGCGCACACCACGCCGCGACCGGTCGGTTCCACCCAGCGCAGCTCGGCAGCGCCGCAATCCGGGCACAGTCGGCCGGGCGGGAACAGGTGACGGCCGCAGTCCCTGCATTGCTGGATCAGGAACTGACCACGGGCCAGATTCAATTGAAAAACCTCGAGCGGATCCGAGTCGTCGAGGGGGACAGCCGACATCGGCGACCTCCAGGCAGCAAGAACATGGCGGCGAAGTATACGGGGCCCCGCGCAGCATTCCTCCGGTCGCTTGTCCTCTGCCGTTGGGCGTGGGCACCGGGCGGTGGCCACTCGGCTCGGCACAGCCAGGGTGAATCCACCGGGGTGATGATCTGGATCATGCGGCTCGCGCAGCCAGCATGGCACCTTGGCTCCGCTCGCGACCACTCAGCCACCGGAGGTGCCATGACAGAATCCATCTACGTCGTCGTTGCCGACAGCAGCCACGCCGACATTTATCTCAGCCAGGACAAGCTGCACAGTCTCGAACTGCAGCAGACGCTGGAACATGCAGCCTCGCGCCAGACCGCGCAGGAGCTTGAAAGTGATCGCCCGGGTCGCGCGGCCAGCAGCGGACGCGGCTACCACGGTTTTGGCGGCGATCACGATCCGCAGCGCCAGCAGGCGGAAGTGTTCGCACGCCAACTCGGCCACTTTCTTCACCAGGCCCACGGCGAGGGTCGCTTCGCCCAGCTGGCAATCGCGGCACCGCCGCAATTTCTCGGCCAATTGCGGCAGCATCTGTCGAAGGACTGTGAGCGGGTCTTGTTACGCACGGTCGACAAGCACCTCGGTCGGCTGGACGCCTCGGCCGTGCTGGCGCACTTCGCCTGACCCGCCGCAGCGGTCGTTAGCCGGCCGAGTACTCCAGCGCCACGGCCTCGAGTGAGTCACAGGCTGCACGCAGGCCATCGTGGCCGGCGCTGCTACGCCGCGCGCGGGCGCAGGATGCCGCCACGTCGGGATCCTGCAGCAAGTGCTGCAGCATGCGGCTGACGCGCGCCACCGAGAACTGCCGGGGCGCAAGTCCGTCGCCCACACCCAGCTCGCGCAGTCGACGCAGGTTATCGTGCTGGTCGAACGCCAGAGGCATTACCAGCTGCGGCAGACCGGCAGCGAGCCCCTGAGCCAACGTGCCGATGCCGCCGTGATGGATGAGTGCCGAGCAGCGTGGCAAAAGCGTGGCGAACGGGGCGTAGTTATCGGCCAGCACCGAGGCAGGCAAGCGGGTGGGGAGCTGCTCAGGAAAGCGCGTGAGCAGGATGCCGCGCTGCCCGAGTCGCTCGCAGACAGCCACTGCCGTGGCGAAGAAAGCCCGACCCTGACGCATCGCCGAACCCGGCGTGAACACCAGCGGTGCCGTCCCCGTCGCCAGAAACTCCTGCAGTCGAGGCGATAGCCCGTTGCTGTCCCCCTCGTCGAAGAGCGGAAAGCCGACGAGGCGCAGTGCCGTGGGCCAATCCGCTGCGGGGGCTGCAAACCACGACGGCCACAACCCCAGCACACGTTGCGGTGAATTTGCCCACGCGGCCAATACACGCCGCACGGGAGCGAGTCCCAGTTCGGCGCGCAGGGCATTCAGTGGCGGGCACAGTACGGGATCAAGCCACACGGCATCGAGCAAGCGCTGCACCTGGCGAAGCCAGCCGGGTGGCAATCGCAGTGGCGGCAGTCCGGGCAGCGTGACTGGTTCATGCGCACTGCGCAGTGCCATCGGCTGCAACTGCGTGGTCACCAGCGGTACGGCGTGGGTTTCATGCAGCAGTCGGGCCGCGAGGCACAGTGGTGAGGCCACCAGCACCAAGGGTTGCTGTTGCCAGAGCGAGAGCAGCGCCTGATACGCGGGGCGCAGCAGCGCACCCATGGCAGAAAACAGCAGCAGCGGACCTTTGCGCGGGTGCCAGAGCTCCGGCAACCCGGTCAGGTGGAGATACTGCTCCGCGCTGCCGAGTTCGATGAAGTCCAGTCCACGCGCCGTGATCATGGCGCGGAAATAGCCGTTGGCACAGAAGAGGCAACGGTGGCCCCGCGCCTGCAGTGCCAGTGCCAGCCCCAGCAGTGGATGTACATCTCCGTGGCTGCCCACGGGAACGAAGACGAAGGTACACGGCGCCATGCGATCGCGTCCGGTATGCAGAAAGCAAAAGGCCACGCTGCGCGTGGCCTTTTTCAGTCGAAGTGCCGGGTCAGAAGTCGGTATAGGGAATCAGACGACCAAGCACGATGATGATGACCCACAGGATCACCGACAACAGCGCGATGACCTTGGCACGGAACGGCGCATCGGCCCCATCGGCCAGCTGACACAGTTCCTTGTGTTCGCCAAACCAGAACCACAGGGCATTGATGCCAGCCACCGCGATCAGACCGATCTTCCACTGGAACCCGATGTTGCCGAGATAGGCATTGGGGTCGGCGGTGAGGAAGCTAAAGCCGCTCAGCAGGTTGATGGCGAACGCCCCGATCGCAAGCGGAATGAACTTCATGGCCTCGTTCATGTTGATGAATTTGCCGATGCCGAGCACGCGACCGTCGACGACGAGCAGCGAGCCGAACAACACGCAAAGGCCGACGAAGTGGAAGGTTTCCATGAGCGGAAACATCCAGTAGAGCTCCACCATCCAGTTGTGGACGATGCCTGATTCAAACCATGCTGCCAGCGCTTCTTGATTCATGATTCTCTCCTCTCAAGCCGTGACGTAAGCCATGAGGCGGCCGGTGACCACACCGACCAGCCAGCAGAAAGCACACAGTGCTGCCAGCAGTTTCTGCTTGCTGCCGTTAGCGCGCACTTCGTTCATCACGAACTTCAGCAGGATGCCACCGAGAATGATGGCGCCAAGCTTGAGCTGGAAAGTCCACTGGTAGAAGTAGACGCTCGCGGAGCCGGCAAACAGCACGATGCCCGAGATGAGGTTGAGCAGGAAACCGGCCCAGCCGACGATGAAGAGTTTGTCGAGCGAGGTGATGGAAATGCCCTTGGCGAAGCCGAGCACGCGCAGACAGAGCATCCAGGCCACGCCGAGCACGGTGGCCATGCCCACGGCATGGCTGGCCAGTACGATGGGGTAGCCCCAAATCGATTCGCGTATGAACAGGCCAACGGCTCCGTTCTCATACGCCAGTAACAGTTGATCCATGATGAGTTCTCACTGGTTGGCCACAGCCTTGTGATGAAAATGAAGATTGCCACCCCGGCAACCTGCCGCGACCAGATGAGAACACAGGAAGTAGCGACGTGACAGGACCGACACCTGCTAAGCAAGGCCTGCTTGACGGGAATCAATTGCCTGATGCCGGATCTGCTCCGGTCTTCGATTCGTTGCGCAACACCTGAACGGCGGCGGTAAAGTAAACCACGCCCTCCGAAGAATCAAGCAAGGCAGCGTGCAAGAAAAAATGGCTTTTTTGCCGGAAAATCCGCGCTCTACCGCAATGATCAATAGCGCGGATCGTACATGGCGGCTGCCACCTTGGCGCGGAAATCGGCGGGCAGTGGCTGGCGCAGCAAGCCCTGCTGCATGGCCGTATCGGCCACTGCCACGGCGATCTGCAAAGACACCTCGCGAATGTCCCGCAGCGGCGGGTAAAGGCAGCCTTGCTGGATGCGTGCAGGGCTCACGGCCTGCGCGAGGGCCTTGGCGGCCGCGATGAGCATTTCGTTGGTGATGCGCGTGGCGCCGGCCTGCAGGGCCCCGAGTCCGAGCCCGGGAAAGATGTAGGCGTTGTTGCCCTGCCCCGGCACTTTCAGCCCCTCGACCACCTGCACTGGCGCAAAAGGACTGCCACTGGCAAAGATGGCCTTGCCCTTGGTGTAGCGATAGGCCTCCTCGGCGGTGCACTCGGCCTTGGAGGTAGGGTTCGACAGTGCAAAGATGATGGGCTGGTCGTGCAGTGCCGCCATCTTTTCCAGGATGGCCGGCGTAAAGGTTCCGCCCTTGGCGGTGGCACCGATCAGGGCATGCGGCTTCAGGTGATCGATGGCCTCTTCGAGCGTCATCGGTGGCAGGTCGGCCGCGAAGGGCGCCGCATGGTGGGTGATGGTGTCGCGACTGCGGGTGATGAGACCCTTGCTGTCGCAGAGCAGGCTGCGCGCCCGCGCCTCGGTCTCACTCAAACCCTCGAGCTGCATCGCCTTGCTGACGAGGTCGGCGATGCCGGAGGCGGCCGAACCGGCTCCGGCAAACAACAGGGTCATCTCCGACAGCTTGACGCGATTGATGCGGGTGGCAGCGTAGAAACCCGCCAGTGCCACGGCTGCCGTGCCCTGGATGTCGTCGTTGAAGCAGAGCAACTGATCCTGATACTGCTCGAGCAAGGCTACCGCGTTCGGCGTGGCAAAATCCTCGAACTGCAGCAGCGCCTGCGGAAAATTTCGCTTCACCGACTGCACGAACTCATCGACGAATTCGAAGTATTCGGGTCCGCGCACGCGTGGCTCACGGCGACCCTGGTAACGGGGATCCTGCCGGAAGCGCAGATTGTCGGTACCCACATCGAGCACGATGGGCATGCACTGCGCCGGATCGATGCCGGCGCAGGCGGAATACAGCGCCAGCTTGCCGATCGGAATGCCCATGCCGCTCACCCCGAGATCCCCGAGTCCGAGGATGCGCTCGCCGTCGGTGACCACGATCAGGCGCACATCCTTGTCGAGCCAGTTTTTCATCAATTCATCGACACGCCCCTTTTGGTCGATGGAAAGGTAAAAGCCGCTGGTTTCCCGGAATATGTTGGCGAATTCCTGACAGGCCTGACCCACGGTCGGCGTATAGACGATGGGCATCAATTCTTCGATGTGGTCGATGAGCAAACGGAAGAACAGACGCTCGTTGCGCTTCTGCAGCGAGGACATGAAGCGGTACCTGTCGATGTCCTGGGGTTTGCGTCGCAGATTTTCCAGGGACCACTCGACCTGCTGTTCCAGCGTGCTGATGCGAGGTGGCAAGAGACCGTGCAGGCCGAAGCTGTCACGCTCGGCCAACGTGAAGCCCGTACCTTTGTTGAGCCGCGGATTATTGAGCAATTCAAACGCTTTGGAATTCATGAACGCCTGGGGGGCAAGGGCCGGGTCCGGCCGAGAAATACCGAGGAATCGTCGAGCCATGCGGGCGGCAAGAGTAGCCATCCGGGTTGGGCCTGTAAAGCGCGTGCCCGGTCGCTGCGGCATCCACATTCATTGCACGTTACTGACGTGTTCACTGCCGCACCATCTCGAGATAACCGTGCCCCGCGCTCAGGCCGCTGCCCTCGTCGATGATGCGCACGGCACCCTCCCAGTAGGGAATGCTGAGCGCCATGTACTGGGCCTCCACCAAGGCTTCGAGCCGGTAGCTGGCTTCGGCAAGCTGCAGTCGCCAGACCGTGGTGTAGGTCACGCCATCGGGAGCCTGCCACTGGCGCAGCTCCTGCAACTGCAGATCCGAGGGCGCAACGCGCGTCTGACTGGCATCGGGCCCGGTCCAGCTGCCCTGACTGAAGGGGTCACTGCTGCCATCGCGGCGCCGCAGCTGGTAGTACATCAGTTCACGGCCGTCATCGAACTGCAGCGAAAACCAGTCCCAGCCGATTTGCTCGGGGGCGAGCGCGCTGGTACTCCATTCACGATCCAGCCAGCTGCTGCCGGTGATGGTGAGAGTCTGGGGTCCAAGCCGCAGTGCGCCGCGCGTCTGCAGGCGCGTGAGACTGTAGTAGTAAGACGCCGCGCCCGGTGCTGCATGCTTGCGGCTGAGGCCGTCCTCCCCCTGCAGCACCGGAGGCTTGACGGCAACCAACTGGAAGTCGAAGCCGAACTCGGACGTGGCTGCCCGCAGCTGCCAGGGAAAGCGCGCCGCCTCACCCCCTGCCAGCTGCCAATCCTCCAGCCAGATCTGCAGCGGCTCGGCCTGAGCCCCGGCCAAGCCCGGACTTTCACGCGCAAAACGCTCGGCCGCGTAGTGGCGACCGGCTTCGACATCGGTGAGCGCCAGATGCGCCATCCACAGCCGCTCACTGCGCCAGGCACTCTGTGGCGAACCGGCAGCCGGTAGTTCGGACCTAGGCAGACCGGCATTGAAGAAGGTGGCCTGGTAGCCGAAACGACGCCCGTCGGCTGCCTGCAGATTGCCGGTGAGATACCACCATTCGTTGCGGAAGTCCGGGTGTGGACCGTGGTCAGCGGGGAAGACGAACTCGCGCACGGCAGTGGCGCGGGCGAAGCCTGCCACGTCGCCGCCACCGAGCACCTCCCCCAACGAGAGCGCAGGCCGCGTTGGCGGCGGCGGTGAGCAACCGGCCAGTCCGGAGCCGAACAGGCATAGTAGCTGGCGACGCTTCATGTGGCGCGCAACCCGATCGCAGGACGCACGCCCGCCACACGTCGCACCGGCAGCCAGGCGGCCAGCAGCGCGGCGACCAGCGACAGCAACAGGGCCTGCCACAACACGTCTGTCGGCAGTAGCTGCTGCATGGTCCAACCAAAGGAGCGGCGATTGATGACATCAATCAGCACATCCGCCATGAGCAGGCCGAGCGGCAGGGCCAAGAGGCCGGCCAGCAAGCCCATCACAGTAGTCTGGAACAGGATCATGCCGGCCGTTTCCTGCACCGTCATGCCGCAGGCACGCAGCAGCGCATAGTCGCGCAGGCGCTGCAACTGCAAGGTGAGCAGCGCGCTGAGGATGCCGACGAAGGCCACGCCGATTGCCAACAGACGCAGCACGTGGGTGATCGCGAAAGTGCGGTCGAAGATCTCGAGCGTGATACGGCGGATGTCGGCATTGGCAGCCACACCGAACTGCCCGACCACCTCCAACTCCGCACGCAGGGCGCGGGCCACCGCCTCGGGCTCCACCGCTGCCGCGAGGTGGACGACCAGGCGCGCCGGTGCCGTGGCGGGCCAAGCCCTCTGTAGCAGCAGCGGATCGAGCGCGACGATGCCGCCCTCCGTCGAGTAATCGTAGAACACACCGGCTACCCGCAGCGTCAAGGGGCCGGCGGCCGCCTGCAGCGTCAGCCGGTCGCCGAGCTGCAGCCCTGCCTGCCACGCCAACGGCTCGGACACCAGCACGGCCTCGCCGCGAGCGACGTCGGCCAGACCCTCCGCCACCAACTCCTTGAGGAAAAAACCACCATCGCCCTCAGCGGCCTGCACGACGACGGAGCCCACGCTGCTTTCGCTGCGCAGACGCCACTGCCGATCCTGCCGCAGCACGCCCGGCGTGGCCGCCACCTGCTCGGCGAGCGTTGCAGGCAGCGGCGTGCCGCCCTGCAGCGCAGTGACCAGCAGATCGCCCTGCAGGCTTTGCTCCAGCCACAGCAGCACGGTGCCTCGGAAACTCGCCACCATCACGCCTACACCCACCGTGACCGACACCGCCACGGCGAGCGCAGCGACAGCCAGCGCAACCCGCGATCCACCGGCCTGCAGCATGGCGATGGCCAGCCGCTGGGTCTGGCGCAGCCAGCCGACCGGCAGCTGCAGCAGCAATCGCAGCACAGCCTGCACGCAGGCTGGCACCAGCAGACAAGCCCCAGCGACCATGCAGGTCAGGGCACCGAAGCCGAGCAGCAGCGAGCGCTCGGCCGGCCAGAGCAGGGCCTGGCCCAGCACCAGCGCCAGCACCCCATACGAGGCAAAACGCAGTGTTTGCTGCGGTGCGAGCAAGGGTGCCTGCCCCTCCTGCTGCAAGGTGATCGGCGGTACCTGTGCAGCGCGCCAGGCCGGCAGGGCACCAGCCAGCATCGTGAGCAGCACGCCGCAGCCCCAGCCCTTCAGCAACGCAGCCGGCTCGAGCAGGAAGCGCGTGACAGTGAGATTGAAGTAGAGGTCGTCGATGGTGCGGGTCACCAGCTTCACGAGGAACTGACCGAGACCGAGACCCAGCAAGACTCCCGCCGTGCTGGCTGCGAACCCGAGCCAGAGCACTTCGTACACCACGAGGCGCAGCAGTTCGTGGCGACCGACACCGAGTCCGCGCAGCACACCGAACGCCTGCTGCCGCTGCAGCACGGAGAGGTTGACCGTGTTGTAAATCAGTAGCGTCGCCACCAGCAGCGCCAGCAGACTCATGGCCAGCAAGTTGGTGCTGAAGGCTCGGGTCATCTGAGTGAGGGCGTCGTAGCGATCACGCTGGGGAACCAGCACCAGGGCGGACGGCAGCCAGTCGTTCACACGGCGGACTTCCGACTCGTCGAGCACGAGATCGATGCTGTCGAGCACGCCGAGGCGCCCGAGCAATTCCTGCGCCGTGGCGATGTCGGCGAGCAATACCTGATCCAGCCCGCTGCCGTCGCCGACGTCGAGCAGGCCGACCACGTCGAGGGCGAACTGCCCGGTGGGCGCTGTCACAGGCAGCTGATCACCAACCGTCACCCCGAGGCGTGCGGCCGTGGGTGCCACTAGCAGCACGGCCTGCCGGCTTGCCAAGGCAGCGATTGCCTGGCCGAGTCCCTGCGCCTCTGCGCCGAGGCCGGGTCGCTGGCGTCCGAGACTGAGTTCGCTGAAAGGGTCGAGCCCCAGCAGCGTGAAGGTCTCGCGACCGACGCGGACGCTGCCAGTGACGGAGGGCGCGCTGCGCCGCAGGCCCAGTTCGCGGCGCAGGCCGGCGAACACACTGTCCGGCACACCGGCAGAACCGCCGCTGATCCGGTGTGTGGTGTTGCCACTGATGGTGCCGACCGAAAGCGCGAAGGCGCGCTCCGCGCTGCTGGTGGCCAGATCGACCGCTACCACCATCATCACACCCAGCGCCACGCCCAGAAAACTCAGCCAGGTTTGCCAAGGATGCTGGCGAGCAAAGCGCCAGGCGGTCCGCCGCAGCAGCGGCGCCAGTGTCTCACCAGGCGAGGTCACTGCCACGCTCCGTCAATTTGCCGTCTTCGAGCGTGAGCAGGCGGTCGGCGGTGCGCGCCACGCTCAGGCTGTGCGTGACCAGCAACGTGGTGCTGCGGGCGGCCTGCAGGCGCTCGCGCAGGAACTGCAGCATGACGGCGCCGGTGCGGGCATCGAGGTTGCCGGTCGGTTCGTCGGCCAGTACCAGCGCCGGTCGGTGCGCCAGCGCACGCAGTATGGCGATGCGCTGCTGCTCGCCGCCGGACAGCTGGGGCGGATAGTGTCCCGCTTTGTCGGCAAGCCCCACGGCATCCAGCAACTGCCGGGCTTCGCGCAGCGCAGCGGCAGAACCGGAGTCATTCAGCTCCAGCAGCAGCGCGATGTTCTCCTGCGCGGTCAGGGTGGGCAGCAGATTGAAACCCTGGTAGACGAAGCCGATGTGGCGCCGCCGAAACCACGTGCGCTGCCTTTCGTCGAGGCCGGTGAGGTCCTGGCCCGCCACCCGTATGCTGCCGGCGTCTGGCAGATCGATGCCGCTCAGCAGATTCAGCAGGGTCGATTTGCCGGAGCCGCTGCGACCGAGCAGGGCGACGGTTTCGCCGCGCGCCAGCGTGAAGTCGACGGCATCGAGCACCGTCTGACAGGCTGTCCCCTGAACGTAGCGGCGCGACAGACCCTGCACGTCGACGAATGGCTCACTCACGGCGAGCCCCCACGGCAGCCGCCTCGGGGCGGGCCGCACGGCGGCCCGGCGAGATAGGCCTTCTCAGCGACGGCCAGTGACCGGATTGGCGTAGTGATAGGGGATGTCGTACACGGTGGGGAACATGGCAAACACGAGGGAGGGCGGCGCATCCGGCGGCAACTCCGTACTCGGCCCCGGCACGCGCGTGCTGGGCGCTGCTGTCCAGCCACCGGCGTAGGCCGCGCCCCAGGTGTTGTAGGCATGGGTTGCCAGGAATTTCCACCGACCTTCCTCCTTGATCAACGTGTTGTGGTAGTACGCAGCGCCCATGGAGGGACGGCCATTGAAACTGAGCTGCTGCAGCATGCGGCTGCGCACCTCGGCCCGCTGGCCATCGGTCGCCAGCGTGATGAGCGGCTGCAGGTGCAGATGGTTGCCGAGCCGTGACGGCTGCGGCCCCTCGGCACCGAACACCTTGAACAGGAATTCACGCACGCGCTCACGACCACGGTAGATACCGCGCTGGGCAAGCTCCATGGAGCCGTTCACCGCGAACAGGTCGGCTAGATCGTTCCAGAGATTCTTGTCGAGGTAGTAACCGTAGGCATTTTCCAGATTCTCGATTTCGTGATGATCCTTGAGGCGACCCACCAGCACGGCCGTACGCTCGAGGGCCTCGGCCACCGGGAGCTCCGGAGGCGCCGCGGCGACGGCCGTGAACAGTGTCGACAGCTGCGCCTCGCGTGAGGGCGCGCCGCGTACGGGGTACTGTGTCTCGGTGCCGGTGACAGGATTGCGGTAGTGGAAGGCGGGGACGTAGGTCTGCGGATAAATCGCATAGACCTCGGTGGGAGGCGCATCGGGCGGCAGGTCGGCGAGCGGCCCCGGCGCAGGTTCGGCGGCGACGGTCCAGCCCTTGTCGTAGGGCGTGATGAAGGTCGGGTAGTAATGCAGCGCGGCGAATTTCCACACGCCCTCTTCCTTGACGAAGCGATTTTCGTAGAGGCCGTCGTGCCACCAGCCCTGCCCGCCGAGCAGACCGGTCATGCCCCACTCGCGGCTGCGGGCGCGGGCCGACTGGCCGTCCGGGGCTACGCTGACGATGATTTGCAGTTGCATGTGATCGAACAGCCAGCCATCGACCAGCCCCTGCTGTTCCCGGCTACGGCCGGCCATGGCCCCCAGGCTGCCGAAGTAGTCACGGATCCGGGCCTTGCCGCGGTAGACACCGCGCTGTGCAAATTCGACGGTGGCGTCGTTGGCGAACAAGTCCGCCGCCTGGTCCCACGCCGCGCGCTCCAGATAGAAACCGTAGCTGCGGATGAGGTTTTCGACGGCCTGCTCGTCGGCCAGCCGCTCGGCGCGCCGAAGCAGGTCGGCTGCCACGACCGGTGTAGCGGCCGTCGCGGCAGCGGGCGAGACCGGCTGCTCCGGCAGGCTCCAGACGAAGGCGCCAGTGCCGCTGCCAGGATTGTCGTAATGAAACGGTGCGATACAGGCCTCGGGAAAACCGCTGCAGGCCGGCGTGTAGGGGGCATCGGCTGGATGCGCCAACTCACGCGGCTGGCGTGCCGGCGGGTTGGGGGTACCGCCCCAGCCCGTGCTGTAGCTGTCGGCGAAATCCGGCGTGTAGTCGAGCTCGCGGATTTTCCAGACACCGTCTTCCCTGGCATAGGTGACGTTGTAGATGCCCTCTGCCCAGGTGCCGGCGGCGTCCCCGTAGCGGCCGAGCATGGCCATGGCGCGCCAGCGTCCGCGCGCACTGAGACCATCTGCACTCAAGTGCACGACCGGCTGCAGGTTGAGATGGTTGTACAGACGCCCATCGCCGAGCCCGACCTGCCCGCTCTCCACACCGCCGACGTTGCGGAACAGATGCTCGGTGATGCTGGCCTTGCCGATAAAGGTGCCTGCCGGATAACGGGCGATGGCCGTGTCGCTGAACAGGGCAGCCGCGTCGCTCCACAGGCCCTTGTCGACGTAGTAGCCGTAGGCTTTCTGCAGGCGCTTGATCGCGCTGAGGTCCTCCGCGTAGCGCACTGCAAGCGCCAGCTGCGCAAGCCGTGCCTCGGCGGCAGCGGCCGGCGCCTCCATGGCGGAGGCCGTCGGCGCAGCAGCGTCGTTGCCGGCGGGTTCGCCACTGCAGGCCGCCAACAGGGTGAGCATCGACAGAGCAACAGACTTGTTCATGGCAGACGCCTCGGGACTCGGATTGGACGACCACCAGAGCGCCGCCGAGCGCTCCGGCTGTGGCACTCAGATCAGCAGCTGTCCGTCGCCGACCAGCGCTGCCAGCGGGGGAACGGCGCGGCGCCCGGCGGGAATCGCCTCGGCGTAGGCCGGGTAGTTGCCCAAGGCCTCGTCGCGCCCGGTATCGAGCGGGGGTACGACGCCCCACTGCAGGACCAGATCGGCAAAAGCCGGCGACCCCGCCGGCAGCGACGCCAGCAGGGCCGTACCGGCCAGCACACCGGAACGCAGGCCGAATGCACGCCGCGTGAGCAGCAGTTCCGTAGTCAGCTTCACAGGATGCGATCCCCCCGCAGCGGCAGCTCCCAGGTCGGGAACCAGTTGGTGTGGGTGCCGCTGCGCAGCCGGAACGGCAGTTTGACCACGGCCACCGCACCCTCTTCCATTTTCATGGCATCGACGATGTGCAACTCGCTGGTCATGTCGCTGTAATTGCCCGCGATGCCCAGCAGGTAGCCATCGCCTTCGGCCCCATCACGACTGCGCGGTGCAAACATGCATTCCTGCAGCCCGTGCGTGTCGCCCACGAAAAAGGTCGACGTCTGGCCGTTCTTCACATTCACACGCTGATACTCGTTAGTGACTCGACCAGCCATGTTGCCGCCGGTCTGCGTGTTGTAGGGGCGTTCGGTGTTGCGATTGCCGACGAAGCAGTACTGGTAATCGAGCGACAGGAAGCGGTCGTCCATGCGCGCCAGCGGCGAATTCGCCAGCGACACGACCTCCTCGGCGAAGAGATCGCTGCGCGAATTGAGGTCGAAGCTCCAGCGCTTGATGTGCGATGGCGTGGTTTCACCATCGGATACCGGCAGTTCCATGCTGATGCGGTTGCCACGATCGGTGGCATTGAGAAAATGCAGGGTGTTGCGCGCGGGGCCGCGGAACCAGCGTATGTCCTTGGCCTCGCCGTCGCGGGGGATGACGGCAACCATGGTCTCCAGTGCCCCGTTCCACTCCCACATCGGCTCGCCGGTTTTCAGGCGGGCATCACTGGTGGTGCGGGCAACCAGCGGCACCAGGATGTATTTCTGGGTGATGGCGATGTCGTGCATGATGCCGACATAGGGCACCTTGAACCACCATTCGCGCTTCTTGCGACCGTCGGCGCCGAACACGTAGACCGCCACATCGTCGGTGAGGTCGCCCTTGGCCTGATACCCGTAGCAGATGAGGTCACCACTCACCGGATCGATCTTGGGATGCGCCGACATCGTGGTGGCCGTGTACTGGCCCTCGTAGTCGAAGCGGCCACGAATGGTTTCCAGCGTGTAAGGATCTATCTCGTAGGGCAGCGAATCTTCCTTGTAGACCAGCATGTGGCCGCCATGCCAGTAGATATGGGTGTTGGCCGCGCTGCGATCGATATTCGCCACGCTCGGATCGTCGGTGTAGTGGTTGCGATAGACACCCCACAGGCGCTTGCGGGCTGTCATTTCGGTCTGCAGGCGCTCGGTTTTCACATAGCGCGAGCGGAAATCGACCGAGCCGTTCTGGAAGCGGAACAGGCTCACATGGCCATCGCCATTGAACCCGGTCGGCCATTCGTTGTTGGGTGGCCGGTACAGGAAATCGCACTGCACGCGATAGAAGTGCCCCTGCAAGTCGGCTGGAATCTCTCCCCAGACTTCGCAGTCGTGCACATCGGCTTCGAAGCGCGTGGGCGCGTTGAAGCCCGGTGGAAACATCGGATGCTTGCGAAAATCGACGGCCATGTGGCTGCCTCCTGAACTGGACTGCGCTGTGGGGCGCGTGCTGCGCAGTTTCTGTGTGCTTGCTTTGTTTTCTGTGCTTGCTGTGCTCTCGGTGCTTGCTCTACTGCCTACTGCGTTTGCTGCTGGTGGTCTGGCGTACCCGACTTCAGCGGAAAGACTCTTTCACATAGGTGCTGACGTCCAGCAACTGCTGCGACGAAAACTGCGGAAACGCCGGCATGTTATTGCGACCGGCATTGATCACCAGCATCAGTTCGCTCACGCTCAGTGCCGTTGCCGTCAACGCCGCACCGCCGCCGTGACCGCCAGCGCCCTGCTCACCATGGCAGGCCACGCAGCCATCGCGATAGAGCGCGGCCCCGCGCGCAAGGTCGGCCACGAGTGCCGGGTTGGGGGCCGGGGCTGCGGTGCCGGCGGCCGGCGCCACCGGACCCAGGGTGCCACGCAGGGAAAACATCCAGATGCTGTCGCCGCGCTTGGAGCCGGCGAAGGCCGCTCCGCCCGGGTGGACTACCACGTACTGCTCGCCTTCGTGCTCGAACGTGGTGACCGCCGACTGCACGCCGGCGTCGGTCATGAATTCCCAGAGTTGGTCACCGCTGCGATTGTCGAGCGCCGTCAGGCGGCCGTCGTTGCGACCCACGAACAGCAGGCCACCGGCTGTATTGACGATGCCGTTGTAGCAGATGTCCCGCCATTCGCGCCGCCAGACCAGACGGTTGCTGGTCAGATCGAGGGCCGCGATGATGCCGCGGTCGTCGACCGGCGCCTGCGCAAAGCTGCCGCCCATGTACACGACGTTGTCACCGGGTTCGCTCAGCGGATTCTGCACGCGGAACGTGGAGATGCGGTCGGTGGCGCAGACGTAGAGCTGCTGGCTTTGCGGGTCATAGGCACTGGGCGGCCAGTTGGCGCCACCCATGGTGCCCGGCTTCATCGCCACCGGCTCGGTCCAGAACGGCGTGAAGAGACGACCCTGGTTGACCACGGTGGTGCGCTCGGGCGCGATGTCGATTTCCTGCGGCACGATCGCGTCTCCGATCGGATAGGGCTGCGTAGCAGCCGTGGCCTGACGCGGCTCCTGGGGCACCGGTTTTTCCTCGATGCCGATGAGTGGCTCGCCGGTGACGCGGTCGAGAATGTAAGCCCAGCCGGTCTTGCCGACCTGTACGAGGCCCTTGCGGGGCACGCCAGCGTATTGCGCATCGAACAGCACCACCGGATTGGGCGAGTCGTAGTCCCAGATATCGTGGTGTACCTGCTGGAAATGCCAGCGGTAGGCACCGCTCTCGGCATCGATGGCGACGATGGAATTGGTGAACAGATTGTCGCCACGGCGGGTTCCGCCGTGCAGATCGGGGCCGGGATTGCCGGTGGAAAAGTACAGCAGCTGTAACTCCGGGTCGTAGGCCGGCGTCTGCCAAACGGGGGCACCGCCGTGCTGCCAGGCGTTGTTGTCCTGCGGCCAGCTGTCATGACCCGTCTCGCCGGGTCCCGGCACCGTATTGAAGGTCCACAGCAGCGCACCGGTATCGGCATCGAAGGCACGCACCTTGCCGCGCATGCCGAGCTCACCGCCGGAGAAGCCGGTCACCACGAAGCCCTGGTCACCGATCGCGTAGTACAGCGGCGCCGAGGTGATGCTGAAGCCCTTGGTCCAGTCCTCGGCGGCCACGTCCCAGACCGGCTCACCGCTGCGCTGGTCGAGCGCCTTCAACCGCGCATCGATCTGCCCCATGAACACCTTGCCGTCTCCGAGCGCCACACCGCGACTGGTCCAGCCGACGGGGTTGCCACTCTTGGGGTCGGGATTGCCCTGGTACTCCCACAACTTACGGCCGGTTTTCACATCGAGTGCGAAGACGTTGTTCATGCCGTTGGGAATGTAGAGCGTACCGGCGTAGTGGAGGATCTGCGCCTGGCCGGCGTTCTTGTTCTGTGCACCGGACCCCATGGGAGTCACCCACAGCGCCTTGAGCTCACCCACATTGAAGCGATTGATCTGGCTGAGTGGCGAATAGCGCTGGTTGTAGGTGTTGCCGCCGTTGGTGATCCACTGCTCGGTGGGCAGCGCCGTGAGCTCTGCCGCTGAAAAGGCCGGTGCCGGCACGATGGGTTGCGCCAGCACGGGCAGTGCCAGCAGCGCGCCCAGCAGGCCGGAGAGCCGGGAAGTCAGCACGGTGCTTGGCATGGAGCCCCTCGGAGTCTGGTGGGTGGCCGGCGTGGACCGCCGGTCCGGGTTGGCGACCGAGTGTAGCTCCTCGACCGTACGCAAAAAACCCTGCTGCTCGCGGGCGGGGCAACAGCTCAAGCAGCCGCGCCGCCGAGACAGAGTCGCATGAACGCCGCGATGTCACCAAGCTCTTCCTGGCAGAGCTCGTGCCCCATCACGTAGGAGCGGAATTCCGGCGCCAGGCCGATGCGCTCGAGATGACGGCGGGCAGAACGCGCCATCTGGATGGGCACGAGCGGATCGGCGGTACCGTGCAGGATGTTCACGGGCAAACCCGACTGTGCCCGGTGCGGCTGCACGGAGTAGGCCGTCGGGAAGTAGGTCGACAGCGCCAGCACGCCCGCCAGCGGTTGCGGGTAGGTGAGTGCTGCCTGGTAATTCACGGCGCCGCCCTGCGAAAAACCGGCCAGCAGGATGCGGTGGCTCGGCACGCCACGGGCAATTTCCCGGTCGATGAGGGCGTGCACCCGGGCAGCGGAGTCCAGCAGCTGCTGGTGGTTGAACTGACGCTCCTCGCCGAAAGCCAGGATGTCGTACCAGGCTGGCATCACGTAACCATTGTTGACCGTGACTGGCAGGCTGGGGGCATGCGGCAGCACGAAGCGGATGGCCAGCGACGCGGGCAGCGCGAGAGCGGGGATCACCGGCTCGAAATCGTGGCCATCGGCGCCGAGGCCGTGCAGCCAAAGCACGCTGGCGCGGGCAGGCCCCTGCAGGGGTTCGATTTCGACGGCGGGCAGCAGTGCGGTCATGGCAAGGATTCGGCGGATGGAAGAGCGGCATTCTAGCGGTGCGGCAACGGGTCGGCCAACGCGCCGCCATTGCCGGGACAGGCAAGCCTCACCTTGGTGGCCGACGCCGCAAGCGGCTATAGTCCCACCCGCGTCGGGGTCGTTCTGCCCGTGACCGCAAAAAACATCTGGCCCACGGCAGGTCCGTGTCGCCCGCAGAAATCAGCTCGTACAGGGGAGCCCTAGTGCAGCCACGGTGTCTTCACGTCACCCGACTCCATTCACTCGCGCAGGCGATCGGCCTTGCCACCTTGGTGGCCGCCTCCGGTCTTGCCGGCGCCGCCGAAAAACGGCTGGACGAGATCATGGTCACCGGCTCGCGCATCCGCATGACCAGTGGCATGCAGACCCATCCTTCCTTCGCCGCCTGGGCCGAGGGCCTGCAGCTGTCGCTCGACTGGTACAAGATCGACGTCGTGGGGCTGATCGCGTCGCTCAGCGCCCAACGTATCGTCGACGACCGCGTGGGTGACGCGGCATTCCTGTGCGACTACGTCGTGCGTGATCCGGCGCTCGGCATTCAGTTGACTCGCGTGAAAGAGGTCTTCCTCAACATCAACGGTGCCGTGGTGGAAGGCGTGGACGCCGAAGCGATCTACAGCACAGAACTCGACCTGCTTGGCTACAGCGGTGAAACGGCCGGCGGCTCGAGCTGGCGCGCCACCTTCAACATCACCAACCTGTTCGATCGTGAACCGCCGATCATTCCGACCTTCAGCACGCGCTTAGGTACACAGACGTTGAGCAACGAATACGACGTGTTCGATCGCCGCTACCAGGTGTCGGTCAACTACGATTTTTTATAGCGCAGTCCGATGAGTCTCTGGTTTCCTGCCCGCTGGCCCGCTGAGGATCCTGACCTGATCCAGCTGTACACGATGAACACGCCGAACGGTCAGAAGGTAAGCCTCTGCCTCGAAGAGATGGGGCTTGCCTACGAGCCGCACACCATCAACATCCTCGAGAACGAGCAGTTCGACTCGGACTACCTGCAGCTCAGCCCCAACGGCAAGATTCCGGCGCTGCTGGATCCGCATGGGCCCGAAGATACCGCGGTGACGCTCATGGAAAGCAGCGTCATCCTGCAGTATCTCGCCGACAAGACCGGCGCCTTCTTTCCGCGCACCTATCGTGGGCGCCTGGAAGGTCAGCAATGGCTGGCGCTGCAGGCAGCCCATATCGGTCCGATGTTCGGGCAGTTCGGCCATTTCTTCCTGTTCGCCCGCAGCAAGACTAGTGACACCTATGCGCTCGATCGCTTTACGCGTGAGGCGCGCCGGCTTTTGAACGTGCTGGAGAGCCGTCTCACCGGACGCGACTTCATCCTCGAGCACTACAGCATCGTCGACATGGCATTCCTGCCGTGGGTAGAGGCGATGGTGCAGTTCTACAAGGCTGCCGAGGTGCTGGAGTTCGACAGCCTCAAACGGGTACAGCGCTGGCGTGCACGGCTGACCGAGCGGCCGGCCTGGCAGCGCGGCAAGGAGGTTGGCCGCTTGAGTTAGCCAGTCTGGCTGATCGGATGCCTTCGCGTGCTGCTTTCCGCTCGTTCGCTCCGTACCTGTTCCCCATATGTCCTTACCCCCACTGGAAACCCCATGAACCCCACCACGCTGTTTTCCCCGCTGCAGGCCGGCGACCTCGCTCTGCCCAACCGTATCGTGATGGCCCCGCTGACACGGGCGCGCTCCGGTCCCAGCCGCATCCCCAACGCGCTGATGCTCGAGTACTACCGGCAGCGGGCAGCGGCCGGGCTGATCCTCACCGAGGCGACCGTGGTGAGCCCGCAGGGAATCGGCTACGCCGATACGCCGGGCATCTGGTCGGCGGAACAGGTGACGGGCTGGAAGGCCATCACCGAGGCCGTACACGCGGCCGGCGGACGCATCGTCATGCAACTCTGGCACGTCGGCCGCATCTCGCACCCGCTGCTGCTGAACGGCGAACTGCCGGTGGCGCCGAGCGCCATCGCACCTCGCGGCTTCGTGAGCCACTTGCGCCCGGAAACGCCTTTCGTGGTGCCGCGGGCCCTGCGCCGTGACGAGATGCCGGACATCGTCGCCGCCTTCCGGCGCGGGGCGGAAAACGCCCAGCGCGCCGGTTTCGACGGCGTGGAAATTCACGGCGCCAACGGCTATCTGCTCGACCAGTTCCTGCAATCGCAGAGCAACCAGCGCGACGACGACTACGGTGGCAGCATCGAGAACCGCGCCCGGCTCATGCTGGAGGTGACCGATGCCGCCATTGCCGTGTGGGGCGCCGGCCGCGTCGGCATGCACCTGTCGCCGCGCGGCGATGCACACGACATGGGTGATCCGGATCGGCTCGGCACCTTCGGCCACGTGGCCAGCGAACTCGGACGGCGCAGGCTGGCCTTCCTCTGCGTGCGCGAAAAGCGCGGCAGCGACAGCATCGGGCCCACGCTGCGGCAGCGTTTCGGCGGGGTCTACATTGCCAACGAGGGCTACGACCTGCCGAGCAGCACGGCTGCGCTGGCGAGCGGCGAGGCCGATGCCATCGCCTTCGGCAAACTGTTCATTGCCAACCCAGACCTGCCCCGCCGCTTCCGCGAGGGCGCCGCGCTGAATGCCTGGGACGCCAGCACCTTCTACGCACCGGGTGCAGCAGGCTACACGGACTACCCGCTGCTCGGCTGAGCGCGATCGGGTGGCGAGGATTCGCCGGCCGGACTATGTTGAGTTTGCCAGCCTCACCCGGGGCTGGCGCCCGTCCAACGCAAATAAACGGAGTTTTTCATGCGTGAACTCAGCACTCTGGAACTGGCGGCTGTCAGCGGCGGGGAGGTCACCCCCCTCATCACCGACCCGCAAAGTGAAATAGGCAAGATGCTCAACGACATGCACGAGGCGTACATCAACTACCTCAACATGTACGTCTTCCCGTACATCTACTACTGCTTCTGAAGTCAGCCGGGGTGGCCTCGCCACCCTGGCCCCTGCCCATGCAGCGCCTGTCCGTCGTCCTGCTGTTCCTCGGCTTTGCCACCGCGCTGCTCGGCGGCGAGGCGCTGCTGCAGCCGCTGCTCGCGCGCGTGCTCGGCGACGCCTTTCTGGCCGAAAAACTGGGAGCCACGGCGGTTTACCTGGCGGTGCTGGGTCTGGCAGCGCCGACCTTGGCCGCCGCCGCGCCCCAGGGGCGGCCGCGACTGGCCGGGCTGGCTCTCGCACTGCTGTTCGGGCTGCCGCTGGTGCTGCTGGACCTCGGACTGACGGGGGCAGAGGTCTGGCTGGTGGCGCAGCACTCGCCGACGCTGGCAGCCGGGCTCTGGGACTTCGCCCCGGCCGAGGTGGACTGGGGTCCGGACAACCGCATCCTCGGGCTGCAGTCCAGCCCGCTGCGCATATCCCTGTTCCTGCTGGTGCAGGTCGTGCTCGCACCGGCCACGGAGGAGGTGGTGTTTCGCGGCCTCATCTTTCCCCGCCTGCATGCGCGCTTCGGCCTTGGGCTGGCGAACCTGCTCACTGCCTGCCTCTTCACCGTGCTGCATCCGCTGAACCAGTACCTGGCGACCTTCGTGTTTTCGCTGCTCATCACGCGGTGGCTGGCGCGGCGCGGGCGGCTCATGGAGGTGATCGTGCTGCATGGCACGGTCAACCTGTTGCTGTGGCTGGGCTCGGGTCTCGGTGCCAGCGCCTACCTGAAGGCCCGCGACCCAGCCACGCTCGCCGCCGCCGCCCCGTGGTGGCCCGCGCTGCTGACGGTGGCGCTGCTGCTGCCAGCGCTATGGCTACTGATCGCGAGGCTCAGACCGCCTGCTGCAGCAGCCACTGCTTGAGCTGGGTGAGGGTCAGCGCGCCGGACACGCGCGCCACCTCGCGGCCGGCGCGGAACAGCAGTAGCGTGGGGATGGACTGGATATCCCAGAGTCTGGCGAGCTCCGGATGCTGCTCGGTATCGAGCTTGGCGAAGCGTAGTCGCGGCTCCAGCTGGCGAGCCGCCGCCTCGAACACCGGTGCAAAACTTCGGCACGGGCCGCACCATGGCGCCCAGCAGTCCACCAGCAGGGGAATGCCGGTGTTGCGCAGCAGGGTATCGACGTTGCTGTCATCGATGATCAGCGGCTGCCCGGCAAACAGGGCGCCCTTGCAACGGCCGCACTTGGGTTGATCCCCCAGCCGCTCAGGCGGCAGGCGGTTGGTGGCATTGCAGGTCGGGCAGGTGACGGTAACCGGGCTCATGGCGGTGCCTCGCGAAGAATCGTGGGTCTATGATAGTTTGCCGCCCCCGTTGGCCGTCCCTGCGGCCGATCAAACCCAGCGCACTCAGTGCCCTTACAGGTCTGCCTCATGACAGCCAGCATCTTCATCGACGGCGAAGCCGGCACCACCGGCCTGCAGATTCGCGAGCGCCTGGCCAGCCGCCGTGACCTCCGGCTGCTTTCGCTGCCGGACGCGCAGCGCAAGGATCCGGCCGCTCGCGCCGAACTGCTGAACGCTGCCGATATCGCCATCCTCTGCCTGCCAGACGAGGCCGCCCGCGAGAGCGTGGCACTGATTGGCAATCCATCGACCCGGGTGATCGATGCGTCGACGGCCTTCCGCGTGGCCGAGGGCTGGACCTACGGCTTCGCCGAGATGGACCGGGCCCAGAGCAGCGCGATCGCCAGCGCCCGCCGCGTGGCCAATCCGGGCTGCTGGCCGCAGGGCGTCATCGCCGCGCTGCGCCCACTGATCGCGGCTGGCCTGCTGCCGGCTGACTTTCCGGTCACCGTCAACGGGATCTCCGGCTACTCCGGGGGCGGCAAGGCCATGATCGCCGACTACGAGGCCAAGGCAGCGGCACCGGAATTCCTGCCCTACGGGCTCGGCTTCAACCACAAGCATCTGCCGGAAATGCAGCGCTACGCCGGACTGACCGCCGCGCCACTGTTCGTGCCGGCCGTCGGCAACTTTGCCCAAGGCATGCTCACCTGTGTGCCGCTGCCGCTGGGCGGGCTGGCCAAGCCCCCGAGCGCGGGAGACCTGCATGCGGCGTTGGCAGACCATTTTGCGGCCATCCCGCACGGCTTCGTGGAAGTGGCCCCGCTCGAAGCCCGCGAGCGCAGCGACGCACTCGACCCGCAGTCGCAGAATGGCAGCAACCGCCTGCGTCTGCATGTATTCGCCAATGAGGCAAGGGCGCAGGCGCTGCTGGTGGCCGTGTACGACAACCTCGGCAAGGGCGCCTCCGGTGCCGCGGTGCAGAACCTCAATCTCATGCTCGGCATCGACCCGCGGACGAGCCTGTAGGCACACCGCGCCGGCAGCCACTGCTGCCGGCTTCGCTGACCTTCCCCTGCGAGGAACTGCGATGCCAAGTCCGGCTTTCCCCATCCACGACGTGCTGCCTGCCGTGCTGCAGGCGCTCGGCGCCGAGACCCGGCTGGTGCTGGAAGCACCGCCCGGCGCCGGCAAGACCACTCAGGTCCCGTTGGCGCTGCTGCAGCAGCCGTGGTGCGCCAACAAGAAGATCCTGCTCCTGGAACCGCGCCGCGTGGCCGCCCGTGCGGCAGCGGTGTTCATGGCACGCCAGCTGGGCGAGAGCGTCGGTGAGACGGTGGGCTACCGCATCCGTTTCGACAACAAGGTGTCCACCCGCACCCGTGTGGAAGTGGTCACCGAGGGCATCCTCACTCGCATGATCCAGGATGACCCCTCGCTGGAAGGGGTGGGCGCCCTGCTGTTCGATGAATTCCATGAGCGCCATCTGGCCAGTGACCTGGGTCTGGCACTGGCGCTGGATGTGCAGGAAAGCCTGCGACCCGACCTGCGGCTGCTGGTGATGTCGGCCACCCTCGACGGCGAACGCCTGGCGCGCGCGCTTGGTGCCGTGCGGCTCGGCAGTGAGGGGCGCAGCTTTCCGGTTCAGCTGCAGTACCTGCCGCCGCAGCGCGAGGAAACCCTGCCGCTGCAGGTGCGGCGCTGCCTGGAACTGGCCCTGCAGCAGCACGCCGGTGACGTGCTGGTCTTCCTGCCGGGCCAGCGGGAGATCAACGATGTGGCGAGGCTGCTCGACCGCGAGCCGTTCCTGGCCTGTCAGCTGGTGTCGCTGTATGGCGACATGCCGGTGGAACAACAGGCGGCCGCGCTGCAGCCGGCCGCGGACGGCCGACGGCGGCTGGTGCTGGCCACCAATCTGGCGGAATCGTCCGTGACCCTGCCTGGCGTGCGCGTGGTGATCGACTCGGGACTGGCGCGGGAGCCACGCTTCGATGCCCAGTCGGGTTTTTCACGGCTGGAGACCGTGTGGATTTCGCAGGCCTCGGCGGATCAGCGCTGCGGCCGCGCCGGCCGCGTGGCCGAGGGCTGGTGTTACCGACTCTGGTCGCGCACGCAGCGACTGGAGGCATCGCGCACACCGGAGATCAGCTGCGTCGATCTCGCCGGACTGGCGCTGGAACTGGCTGCCTGGGGCAGCAGCGCGCTGCGCTTCCTCGACCCACCGCCGGCCGGGCCGCTCGCGGCCGCGCGCGACCTGCTGAAAGCTCTCGGGGCCCTCGACCCGGCAGCCCGAATAACCCCCCTGGGCCGGCGCATGCTCGGCCTCGGCACCCACCCGCGACTGGCCGCCATGCTGCTCGGCAGCCGGGGCGCCGCCGAGGCCGCCATCGCCTGCGACCTCGTGGCCCTCATCGAGGCACGTGACCCGCTGATCGGCTACCGTGGCGACGACTGGCAGCGGCGCTGGCAGGCGCTGGCTGACCGACGCCAGCCACGCGCCGGGCGCAGCGCTGCCGGAGCTGGCAGCAGCGACAGCGACACGGGGGGCGGTGCGGGGGCCGGGGTCTCGCGCTCGGCCCTGCAGGCCATCGAACAAAGTGCCGTGAAATGGCGGCAGCGGCTCGCGCTGCCGGGGCCGCCTCCCGCCGACTACTCGGCCCGCGCCCTCGGCGATGTGCTGGCGCTCGCCTACCCCGACCGCATCGCCCGTGTGCACGCCGGCGATCGGCAGCGCTACCAGCTGAGTTCCGGTCGCATGGTGCGCCTGGCCGACGACAGCGCCCTGCTCGGTGAACCGTGGTTGGTAGCGAGCGAACTGCGCTACGAAAGCAAGGACAGCCTGATCCTGCGCGCAGCGCCAGTCGACGAGCGGCGGCTGCGCGCAGATTTTGCCGAGCGCTTCACCGAAGTGGACGTGGTGCGCTGGGACGCCAGTGCGCGAGCGCTGGTGGCGCGCCGGGAAAGTCGCTTCGACCAGATACTGCTCGACTCCCGACCGGCCGGTCGGCCCGACCCCGTGCAAGCGGCCGCGGCGCTGTGCGCGGCCGTGGCCAGCGATGGGCTGGCGGTGCTGCCGTGGAGCGAGGCGCTGCAGCAATGGCGTGCCCGCGTGCAGTGCCTGCGTGACTGGCTGCCGGAGCTCGGGTTGCCCGACCTCGGCGACGCCGCCTTGCTGGCCACACTCACGCAGTGGCTGCAGCCCGCCTTCCTTGGCAAGACGCGGCTCGATGCGCTCGGTAGCGAAGAACTCGGTGAGGCGCTGCGATCACAGGTGGACTGGGCCACGCGCCAGCGCATCGACCAACTGGCGCCGCAGCGGATCAGCGTGCCATCCGGTCTGGAACGCGGTATCGACTATCAGGCCGGTGCGCCGCCGGTGCTGGCGGTGAAACTGCAGGAGTTGTTCGGCCTGGGGGAGACGCCACGCATCGCCGGTGGCAAGGTACCGCTGACGCTGCACCTGCTGTCACCCGGCGGCAAGCCGCTGCAGATCACGCAAGATTTGCGCAGTTTCTGGGAGCGGACCTACCCGGAGGTCCGCAAGGAGATGAAGGGGCGGTATCCACGGCACCCCTGGCCGGAGGATCCGTGGAGTGCCACGGCCACCCATCGCGCCAAGCCGCGCGGTACCTGAGCAGGCGATCGCCCCGCAGCGGGCAGGCCCGGCCGTCAGCCGAATCCCCGCCAGCGGCGGCGACAGTTCTCAGGGGCTGGCGGTCGGATCGAGATCGCGCACCTGACCGTCGAGGTAGTACCACTGGCCCTGGTGGCGCTGGAATACTGCCCGCTCGTGATGCACGTGCAGCTTGCCGGCCGGATCCGTGAAGGAGGCCTTGAATTCCACCCGCGCCCTGTCGCCCTTCTGCTCGGCAAACACGATGTCGAGCCCTGTCCAGGTGAAGCTGTCGTTGGTGAGATCGAGCGGATTCACGCGGCTCGCCGTTGCCGGGTGCCAGGTACGCAGCAGGAAGTCACGGTAGGTGCCGGCGCCGCGCGCATAGGCGCAGTAGCGTGCCCGCACCAGCGCCCGCGCCGACTTGGGCCGCGACTGCAGCAGCAGGAAGGGTTCACAGCAGTCGGCGAAGCGCTTGCCCGAACCACAGCGGCATGGCGAATTGCTCATGGATATGTAGCCTATCTAGAGGAGCGGCGATTGTTGGAACGCCCCGTGGGCTTGTCAAGGCAGCTGCCCCGGGCCAGCAGGACGCAGGCTCAGGGCTGTTTGGCGCGTAATGTCTCGATCAGCGCTGCCGTGTCCGGGTGCTGGTCACCGCCGGAGCCGCGACCGAACAACCCGGCCCGACCCAGCGCGGCATCCAGCGCGGTCTTGCCGTTGCTGTCGGTGTGGTCGAGATTGGCCCCATGGTCCGCCAGCAGCTGGACGATGCTGTTCCAGCCGTTGGTGGCGGCACCGAACAGGGCCGTCTGGCCGAACGATTCGGCGGCATCGACCGCGGCACCGGCTTCCAGCAGCTGCTGGGTGACGACATAAGCCTCTTTTTCGGTGCGAAAGCGGCCACGCGTATCGATCGCGCTCTGCCGGTAACCAGCGGCGGCGATGAGCGGCGTGACCCCGTCTTCGTTCGGCAGGTCCAGCAGCGCACCGCGCTCCAGCAGCAGCCGGATCATCGCCGCATCGGCGCCGCGTGCGGCCCGGAACAAGGGTGTGACGCCGGTCTTGAGCAGACCATCGGCGCCACGGTCCGGACCGAGTGCACGGTAGGGCGGGAACAGTTTGAGCTGCAGGTTCGGGTTGCCGCCCTTGTCGAGGATGAGACGGGCGATTTCCAGCGGCGTGGCCAGATCGGTGGACAGCTTGTCGGCGCGCCCTCCGTGCGGCAGCGTGTTGTAGTCGACCACGGTGTACAGCGGATTGCGCCCGTAAATGTCCCACTTGTCGGGATTGGCGCCGGCGTCCAGCAACAGCTTCATCGAATCCCAGCGGGCATTCAGGCCGGCCAGCACCAGCGGCGTCACGCCGTCACCGTCGACGATATCGAGTCGGGCACCGGCCTTGATCAGAGCGGCCACGCAGTCGGTGCAGCCCTCGCGGGCGGCGTAGTGCAGGGCGGAAAGCTGCCCCGGGGGCAGGATCTTCATACGCGGTTCGGCCGAGACCTGGCGCTCCCAGTCGTTGGGCAGGGATCGCTCGTCGAGCTTCGCTCCGCTGTCGATCAGCAGCTGCAGCATGGCCGGCTGCTGCTGGGCGGCGGCCCACATCAAGGCCGTCTGGCCGCGCCACTGCTCGACAGCGTTGACGTCGGCGCCACGGCCGAGCAGCAGGCGGGCGGCGGCCACGTTGGAGGTGCGGGCGAGCACCATGAGGGCGGTCTGGTCGTCAGCTCCGCGCTCGTCGACCTCCACACCGGCATCGAGCAGCGCCTGCAGGATGTCCACCGATCCCGTGATCGCTGCCTGCGAGAGCGGTGTGGCACCGAACTGGTTGCGAGCGTGTACGTCGGCGCCCTGGCGCAGCAGTCTCTGCACCAGCTCGGTGTCACCGTAGTAGATGGCCCAGTGCAGGGCGGTGGTGCCGTCCGGCTGGGACTGGGTGACGTCGGTGCTGCTGCCGAGCAGCGCCAGCGCCTCCCGGGTCTTGCCTTCGCTGGCCAGTTGCAGCAACTGCGCTTCGTTGCCATCGACGGCGAGGGCGGTGCCCGTGCCGAGTGCCAGCAGCATGGCGCTGGCGACTGCCGGCCGCAGCAGACGCCGTGTCGCGGCCATGGCTTGCAGGAGAGAGTGTTTCATCGCGGCTACACCTCGCTGATCAGGCCGGTGGCATCGCCGAACTTTTCCTGGGCGATGCCGAGGCGATCGAGGATGGTCAGCATCAGGTTAGATACCGGCGTGCGCTCCGGGGTCATGATGTGCTGACCACCCTTCAGGCGTCCGCCGGCCCGGCCAACGAGCACGTTGGGCAGCGGCCAGTGGTCGTGGGCATTGGAGTTGCTCATGTTGCTGCCGTACAGGAGCAGGGAGTTGTCGAGCATGGAGCCATTGTCGCCGTCGGGCAGCGCCGCCAGCTTGTCGACGAAACCGGCGAAGACCTTGCTGTGATACTCCTGGATGACCATGAGCCGCGCCATCTTGTTGGGATCGTTCTGGTGATGCGACAGCGGGTGGAAGGCATCGGACACACCGATGTGGTTGTAGGTCTGATTGCTGACTTCGGCGGCAAACATCATGTTGGCGATGCGGGTGATGTTGCCCTGATAGGCGAGCAGGATGAGATCGAGCTGCAGCTTGAGATGGGCGTCGAAACTGCCCGGTATGCCCTGCGGCGCATCCGGCAGCACCAGCCCGCCGAGGTCGTGGCTGACGGACTTCTGCACGCGGCGCTCCACTTCGCGCACGGTTTGCAGGTAGTCGTCGAGGCGCGCACGATCGGCGGTGCCGAGCCGCTTGGAGAGCGCGCTGGCTTCGGTGACCATCAGGTCGAGCACGCTGGTGGTCTGCAGACCCAGCCGCTCGCGCTCGGCGGCGTTGTCGCCCACCCCGAACATGGCCTGGAACAGCTTGCGCGGATTGTTCTCCATCGGCAGCGGCGTGGTGGGTGTACGGAAGGAAATCGTGCCGGCGTAGCTGCAGCCGTAGGCGCGGTCGCAGGCTCCGGCAGCCCCGCTGGTCTCGGTGGCCACCTCGATGGAAGGCAGCGGTGTGTCCTGGCCCAGATGCAGGGCAGCGATCTGGTCGATGGTGGTGCCACCGAAGGGTTCATGGCTGATGCGCGGCGCTTCGCCCGTGAGCCAGGTTCCGGGGGTGATGGCGTGTACCGGCCCGTAGGCACGCTTGTTTTCGGTGTTGGAAACGATGGTGAGCAGGGACTGGTACTTCTCCAGCGGCTTGAGCAGGGGCTTGAGCTCGAAGTCGCGGCCGACCTTGTCGGGCGTCCAGCCGCTCATCACCGCTCCGTGCGGAAAATAGAAGAACCCGAGTCGCGGCGGCGTGACCGCTGCAGTCTGTGCCAGCGCGGTGGCTGCCGGCACCATGGCGTCGAGCAGCGGCAGCGACACGGTGGCCAGCGCACTGCGCAGGAAGGTGCGGCGCGGCAAATGCTTCTTGGTGATGAACATGCTGGTCTCCTCTGCCCCGAGGGCAGTATCACAGGCTGCCGGTGCGCAGCGCTTCGGCCGGAACGGACATCTTGCGGAACTGATCGCTGGCGATGACACCCTTGATGATCGCCGTCAGCCGGTAATCCTGCTGCGCTGCGCTCTGCACGATGCGACGCACGGCCGGCATGTCGTGCGACTCGATACCACGCCCGATCGCGTACATCAGCAGTTTTTCGGTGAAGACCTGCGCAAACTGGTCGGGCCGCGCCACCAGTGCCTGGCGCAGCTCGTTGACACCGGCCAGCGGCGTGCCATCGGCAAGCCGGCCACTGGCGTCGATCAGCACATTGCCGGCGTCGCTGTCGCGCAGCCGGAACTGCCCTATGGCGTCGAAGTTTTCGAGGGCCATACCGAGCGGATCCATGACATCGTGGCAGCCGGCACAGGCCGGGTTGTCACGATGCTTTTCAAGGCGTTCACGTACGGTGAGGGCGCGAGTCTGACCTTCCTCGGTTTCCGGAAACGCCGGCACGTTGCGCGGCGGATTGGCCGGCGGCACGCCTTGGAAGTTTTCCATGATGTAGGCGCCGCGAATCACGGGCGTGGTGCGGTTGGCGTAGGAGGTGACCATCTGCACACCGGCCTTGCCGAGCAGACCGAAACGCTCCGGCTGCTGCAGCCGCACCTTGCGGAAGTGACTGCCTTTGACATCGCTGATGCCGTAGTGCAGCGCCAGATCCTCGTTGAGGAAGGTGCTGTCGGAGGTCAGCAGGTCCTGCACCGGGGCGTCCTGCCGCAGCAGGTCGGCGACGAACAGGGTGATCTCCTTCTGGAAGGCGCTGACGAGTCCGGGGCGGAACTCGGGAAAAATCGACGTGTCTGGATCGACGTTCTCGAGGTCGCGCAGCCGCAGCCACTCGGCCGCGAAATTGTCGACCAGCGCGCTGGCGCGGGCATCGGCCAGCATGCGATCGATCTGCTGTGCCAGGTTGTCGCCCTGCTGCAGTTGGTTGCGGCTGGCCAGGCTGAGCAGTTCGTCGTCGGGTACCGAGCTCCACAGGAAGAAGGCGAGGCGCGAGGCGAGCTCGAGATCGCCGAGGGCGAGGACCGTGCCGGGCGCCGCACCCTCCGCCGGAATCTCCGTTCGGAACAGGAACTTGGGACTGACCAGGATGGCCATCAGGCCGTTCTTGATGCCGGCATCGAAGGATCCCTGCTCGCGGCCGACGGCAAAAAATTCCATCGGCGCCACGAGATCCTCGTCGCTGATCGGCCGGCGGAATGCCTTGCGGGCGAGATTGGCAAAGATCTGCCTGGCACAGTCCAGCTCCTGCGAGGGCTCCTCGGGTTCGCACAGCATGACGCGCTGGCGGCTCGCCGTGCTGATCAGGCCGGTGGTGGTCAGCGGTCCCTTGACCTGCACACTGGACAGGCGCGCGATGCGATCCATGCCGCGGTTGGCTCCCGGGGCGTGCAGGAATTCGTCGGACTCGGCAAAGCTGCGGGCCAGGAAGGCCACGCCGATCTTGTGCTTGCCCGAGGTGACCGTGAGGGGAATGTCCTTGAAGCGACCGTTGATTTCGGCCACCGCCGGTGCCTGCTCCTGATCGAGCTTGCGCAGGTCTTCGCCGCCACCGATCTGCTGTTCGAAGATTTTCTGGCCGTCGAGGGTGACCACGACGGTGTGCTGATACTCCATGCCCAACGTGTAGCCCGCTCCGGCGATACCGGGAATCGTCAGTGTGTACTCCCCGTCGACCGGAAATTCGTGCTCGACCAGCAGGCCGCCGCGCGTCCCCAGCGGCAACCCGTGCACGTGGGCACCCTGATGCGCGGCGCCGGGCCGGTAGGTCACGGTTTCGTTGCGCGGATTCGGTGAGCCTACGGCCTGCTCGGCCACCTGGCGGGCGGCTGCGATGTACTGGTCGAGGAAGGCCGGCGATACCTTGAGTACCCCGGCGATGTTGTCGAAGCCGTCGCTGTTGTCATCTTTCGGCAGCACGAGCTCCGCCTGCAGTTCCACACCGGTGAGTTCGCGGATGGCATTGACGTACTCGGTCCGGTTCAGCCGATGCAGACCTACGAAACCGGGATCCGGATGCTCGGCCGCATGGGCGTCGAGCACGGACTCGATCGCGGCAACCAGCGACCAGCGCTCCTCCGGTGCCGGCTGCCTGTCCTCGCTGGGGGGCGGCATCACGCTCGCCCGCACCTTGCGTAGCACGCGCTCGAACACGTCGGGGTTCTCCACGATGGTCTCCGGGGTGAACTCGCTGAGATCGATGCCACCGGCATAGTCTTCGAGGTTATGGCAGCGGGTGCAGTACTCCTCGATGGCACCCCATTGCGACTGCAGATCCTGCAGTGCCGTGGCGTAGTCGAGTGCGGGCGCCTGCGCCCGTACCGCAGCGGCGCCGCCGAGCAGCGCTGACAGACCCACGGCCAGAGCGAGCGGACGGCGATGGCAGATCACGGTCAAGGTCATGGGGACTGCTCCTGCGATCAGATGATGTTGCGGACGGCGCGGCCAGGCACGTGATAGGAAATGCCACGGTACAGCAGGGTCAGGAACAGGTCGGGGTCACCCCAGCGGGCACGGAAATCCCGCAGAGGATCGGCCGCCTTGAACTCGGCCAGACTGCGCCCGGTCTGGAAGGCCTTGGCCACGGCGTCGTAGGCGGCGGTCAGCAGCTCGGCCTGTTCCTGCAGATGGGAGCGCGCCAGCACGCCGCCGCTGGCAGCGATGACGCGCGTGTCCGCATCGGCAAGCTCCAGCAGCCTTGCCGTGGTCTTCTGGGCGCCGCTGATCCAGCCACCGGTGGAGTAGTCGAGCACCACGTAGCTGTCGCTGCCGAGCATGTCACCCACCACCAGCACGTTGGCCTTGCGGAAGCGCACGTAGATGTCGCCGTCGCTGCTGCACTGACTGATGTGGCCGTATTCGAGGGTCTCTTCACCGAGCGTAAGTTCGCCGCTGGTGTAGAAAGTCCGGTTGGCCTGCGCCTGCTTCGGCCAAGGCAGGAACTGACGGTCCTGCCAGTTGCTGTAGAAATCGGCGTTTTGCCAGAGGCGCGTGTTTTCGTGGGCGATGATGGGAGTGCCCGCCGGGCCGAGCAGGTGGTTGAGACCGCCACGTTCCTCGCGCCAGTTGGTATTGAACAGCGCCGACACCGGCTTGTTGCCGGTGAGCTGGCGTACCTGGGCCAGCAATGCCTCCGCATGGTCCGGGTGGCCCCCATCGACGATGACCACCGCGTCCGGCCCTTCGGCTACCACCACGTTGCTGCCGGCGCCCTGCAACAGGGTCAGCCCGCCGCCGAGTGGAGAGGCCTGCAGGGCAGTCTGGGCGCGGCCGACGGCTCCGGTGAATGCCAGTCCGCTGACACCGAGCGCTAGCAGGAGCTTTCTGCGTGTGTCGTTCATGGGTATCGCCAAACCTCCCCTCTGGGTCTGCAGGCGCGGGGCAGGAAGCCCAGCCCTCGGCGCGTCAGACGACCGGTCGACGCCAGTTTACCCGTGGCAGTACCGTCACTGTCCTTGACTGAAATCAGGTACCTGCAAGCCGCGCTCCTGCAGGTGCTTGTCATAGATTTCCTCGCTGCACGAGTACTCCATGATCGGCGTGTCCGGCGACCAGCGCAGGCTCGAGGTCACGGTAACGGGCTGTGTGTAGAGAGTCGGATCGGTCAGCGTCATGACGTTGTTCAGGTATTTGACCTTCTCACCCTTGTCGTTGGTGCGCTCTTCGATGCTGAATCGCTCGGTGATGAGGGCATTCTCGGTATTGGGCAGGCGTCGCATGTAGGGGTACTCGCGCAGGTAACTGGTTTCCACCACCAGCGTGTCGCCTTCCCAGTGGCCCACCGAATAACCCATGCGGGTGTGCAGGATGGGCTCCGGGCGGGGACGTCCCTCGAAGTAGATCTTGCGGTACTGGAAGTAGCCTTCCCAGAACATGTTGATGAAGTCGTCGGTCTGCACGATCTCCACCGGGAACGGGGCGCCCCAGATGCTGCGCGGCAAACCGGGCGACACGCACCAGCCTCCCGGATCGTCTTCCACGGTGAACGCGGCCACGTAGTCGTCGAACAGCTTCTTGCCGAACGCCGTGAGCGGCATCTCGCGCGGATTCTGGCCAGGGCCACCACCCGGGAACCACAGCCCGCTGAAGTCGGCCTCGGCGAACGCAAGTGGACTGACCAACAGGAGCAGGGAGGACAGTAGCGTCGTTTTCATGGGAGCTTCCGGAAAAGTGTCTGACGATGACGATCCGGGCCTGCCGTGACGACCGCCACTGCAGCGCCCGTCTCGGGCGGGGCCGGCAGGGCCTCAGCCCGGCTTGCGCACCAGGAAGAAGATCTGGTCGGTGGCACGACCGAGCGTTTCGTCGCTGGAGGATTTGCTGTGGTCGTCGGCCGAATTGTTCAGCAGATCGGACTCCTGCACGATTTCGAAGCCGGCTTTCTGAATGAGATCGCGTACCGTGGCGGCCGCGATACGGTGCAAGTCCTTGTTGTCGACGCCGGCATTGCCCTCGTGGTCGATGATGGCGGCAACACCCCCTGGCTTGAGGACGTTGTAGATTTCCTTGACGAAGGCCACCCCGGCTTCCTCACCGCGGAAGTTGAACGCGTCGTGCAGGTTGAGAGCGGTGAGCGCGGCGTCGGCCACGCCGGCCGGCATGGCGGCCATGGCCACGAACTGCGGCTCCACGTTGCCGAGCTGGGCGGCCAGATCCTTCTGAGCCTGACCGTTGTTGTTCTGCAGCGGGCGCTCACCGAACTGGGCCAGCACCTTGCCCTGCGGACCCACGGCGGCGGACAGCACGCGGGTGAACCAGCCGCCACCGGCGGACACGTCAACCACGGTCATGCCCTCGGAAAGGCCGAGCAGCGCGACGGTTTCCTTGGGCTTGCGGGCGGCATCGCGCGCCTTGTCGGCCTCGGGACGGGCCGCAAGCTTGGCGTCGAAATCAGCGGGCAGGGCAGCCTGCACGGCGGCGGCGCCGAGCGCCAGCGCCAGGCAAAGTGCGGTCTTACGGAGCAAGGTGGACATGGGTGATTCCTCGGTGGAGTTGGTGAAGAATGGAAACTGCGGCGGAAAACCCCGGCAGCCTAAAGCAGGGTCGCCGCCGCGATCAAGAGAACCTGCTGTCGATCGGAGATCGCATGAACCTGAAAAAAATACTGTGGCTGGCGTTGTGGCTGGCTGCCCCGCTGGCGCGGGCCGACGACGCGGCCGACGCCGATCGCCTGTTTGCCTTTGCCGAAGCCCAGTATTCCCGGTACTTCAGCCCGGCCGCCCAGCCCACGCAGTCGCTGCAGGGTTATCTCGTGCGCTACTACCCGGAGACCAACACCTACCTCGGGGTGCGGGACGGCGACGTTTACGTCTATGGCCAGGTGTTCGGCGTGGGCATCCTGCGGGTCGGCCGCCTCAGCGAGTTCATCGAGGTCAGCCCGGCGGACATCACCGACCTGCTGCTGACACGGCGCAGCCCGGACTGCGCCACCTACGCTGGCAGCTACACCGCCAGCGCGCGCGACGTGGCGCGCAACCTGAACTTCACGGGCTCGCTGGCCATTGCCGTGAGCAACGGCAGCTGCACCTTCACCAGCAACAACATTCCGAACCACCCCATGGGGCAGGGTGGCGCCTTTGCCACGCCGGTCAGTGCGCAGAACTCCAGCTTTCGCGTCAGCGCCACGCCTGCCTTTGCCGCGCAAAGCACCCCGGTATCGCTCACCTGGAACAGCGCCGTGCTGCTCAACGGCGTGCGGGTGGACATGTTTGCCGCCGCGTGTTTCGGCGTCGGTGACGGCAGGATCGGCTGCAACAACGACAGCCAGCCCTGGCGCTACGACCCGATGTCGCCGCGCAACAGCTTCGGAACGGACGTGCACAATGCCCATACCCAGCCGGACGGCGCCTACCACTACCACGGCAACCCCTTGGCCCTGTTCGACCTCAGCGGCAACGCCTTGTCGCCGGTGGTGGGCTTTGCCGCCGATGGGTTTCCTCTCTATGGCCCCTTCATCGAAAGCGAGCAAGGCGGCTTTCGCAAGGTGCGGTCCAGCTATCGGCTGAAAGCCGGCAACCGCCCCACGGGAACCGGGAACCCGGGAGGCGTCTACGATGGCACCTACCGCGACGACTACGAGTTCGTGAGCGGGCTCGGCGACCTCGACGCCTGTAATGGCATGACGGTGGCGGGCACCTACGGCTACTACATCACCGACGCCTTTCCCTACATGAACAACTGTTTCCGCGGGACGCCCGACCCCTCGTTCCGCAAAGGCGCGGCCCCGCCGCGCTAGGCTCCCGGCGCTGCGGTCACCCTCGCACGCCGCCACCACAGCAGGGCGCATACCAGCACACAGGCCACCACCATGGCTGCCGGAAACAGCAGCGTGGTGAGTGTGCGGCTTTCCAGCGCGTAGCAGGACAGCACGCTGCGCAGGGCAAACACAGCGTAGAAAGGCAGGCTTTCCTCGTGGGGTCTGGCCCAGGCCTTGCGCAGCGTGGGTCCGAAGCCGAGGCCATCCACCAGCGTCAGGATCACCACGCTCCAGAGCGGATCGCTAGTGAAGAACCAGGCCGGCAGACTGAACAGCGCGGCCAGCAGGAAGCCGGTATCGGCGGGGGTGTTGCTGAAGTCGCTCTTCAACACCAGCGCCAGCCAGGCGACGTAGGCCGTGATCAGCGCCGACATGGCCGTGGGCCAGGCCCCCATGCCGCCGTCGGCCGCCAGCTGCGCCACGCAGACGATGGAAGTGGTCAGCGTCCAGATCAGCCAGGAAAAAAAGTGCGGCTTCACACGCCCGGCACGGATGGCGGCCACGTAGGGCACGTAGGCCGCCACCGTGAGGGCGATGGCGAGCAGGGCGGCGATGTCGATCAGGCGCATGGGTGGCTGCCGCAGGTCGGCCGGGCTCGCCCGGCCACGCCGCGGCTACTCCTTCATGTAATGGTTGCTGGCGACCGGCTTCATGCCCGCGTTGGCCAACAGGCCGACCGCCAGCAGGGCCGCCATGAGGAACATGGTGCTGTTGTACAGCGAGGGAGTCGGATCCACCGTGCCGGGCGGGGCAATTTCCATGAGTCTGGCGATGGTCACCGTCTGGGCGGCCACCAACTGGTCGAGCTGCTCCAGACCGGCACCGAAGCGCTGCTGGAAGACCAGCGGATCCACGCGGGCCGCGAGATCCTCGATGGCGCGCCCGATGGCGCCTTGCCGCAGCGAGGTGATGGCCAGCGGACCCACCACGCCGGCCGTGCTCCAGGCGGTGAGCAGCCTGCCGTGGATGCCCCCCACGAAGCGGGTGCCGAACACGTCGGCGAGGTAGGCGGGAATGGTGGCAAAGCCGCCGCCGTACATGGTGAAGATAAGCATGGTGGCACCGTAGAACAGCACCAGCCAGGTGACCGCCGGATCCACGCTGACGCGCGAAGCGGCGAAGGGCACCGAACAATAAAGCAGGATGCCGAGCGCAAAAAACAGGCGGTAGGTGGCCTTGCGACCAATGTAATCGGAGCACGACGCCCAGAAGAAGCGCCCCAGCATGTTGAACACGCTGATCATGCTCACGTAGGTGGCGGCGAAGGCCCCGTTGACGATGCCCGGCAGCGTGGTACCGAAGATTTCGCTCATCATCGTGCTGGCCACGCCGAGCACGCCGATGCCCGCCGACACGTTCATGCACAGCACCACCCACAGCCGGTAGAACTGCGGCGTGCGGAGCGCTTCGTCGATATCGACGTTGTGGGTGGTCACCATGCGCTGCGCCTCACTGGCTTCGGTGGGCGGGCTGTAGCCGGCGGGCAGCCAACCTTCGCGCGGAATGCGGTAGGCGAAGGCAGCGACCAGCATCACCAGGCAGTACAGCAGGCCGAGCGTGACGAAGGTCTGGCCCACGCCGATGCTGCCGGTGCCCACTACGTACACGCCCTCCGGTCCCGGCACCAGCATGGCAGCAACATCGTTGGCCCCCACCACCACGACCTCCAGCCGCTGGCCGGCCTGATCCACGAAACGCCGCCCGGCGTCGGTGACCAGCTGCACCTGCTCGACCGTGCCGAGGTAGAGGGGAGCCTCGTAGAAATACTGCATGAGGGCGCGCTTGATCGGTGTGCCGATGATGGCGCCGCCGCCGAAGCCCATGATGGCCATGCCGGCCGCCATGCCACGATGGTCGGGAAACCAGCGAATGAGCGTGCTCACCGGCGAAACGTAGCCGAGCCCGAGCCCGCAGCCGCCGATCACACCGTAGCCGAGATAGAGCAACCAGAGCTGGTGGGTGAAGATGCCGAGGCTGCCGACCACATAGCCTCCGCCCCAGCAGCAGGCGGCCACCGTGCCGACCATGCGCGGACCCACCTTTTCCAACCAGCGCCCTGCGAAGGCCGCCGACAGCCCCAGGAACACGATGGCGACCGAAAATATCCAGGTGACGTTCTGCAGGCTCCAGTCGTCGGCCGCCGGTGCGACCACACCGAACACCCGCGTCAGCGGCGCGTTGTAGATGCTCCAGGCGTAGACCGAGCCAATGCACAGGTGGATGGCGACCGACGCCGGCGGCACGCGCCAGCGATTGAAGTCCGGCCCCGCCGTGATACGTTCTTTCGACAACAGCCCCGCCATGCCGCTTTCTCCCGGACTTCGATCCGCGGCATTAGGCAATGGAGGCACAGCGGAAGACAAGCGCCGTGCCTGTGGACTCCCGTCACGAGTGGGCCGGACGACGGCCAGCCCCGTACGACGGCATTCATGACGAACAGGCAGGAGCGAGCAAAGCATGAGCGAAGCCAGCGGCGCAGTGTATGTGGTAGTCGGCGGAACGGGCGGTATCGGCGCCGAGGTGGTACGGCAGCTGCAGGCCAGGGCGGCGCAAGTGGTGGTCACCGGCCGCGATGCGTCACGGCTGGAGTCGCTGGCGCAGGCGAGCGGCGTGGCCACATTGGCACTCGAGGCGCGCGACAGCGCAGCGGTCGAGGCGGCGCTGCAGGCGGTACACGCCCGACACGGCCGGCTCGACGGCGTGGTCAATTGCGCCGGTTCGATCCTGCTGAAGCCAGCGCACCTGATCAGTGATGCGGAGTTCACCGATACGCTGGGCCTCAACCTGACGACAGCCTTCAACGTGCTGCGGGCCGCCGCGCGGCTGATGATGCGCCAGCCCGGTGGCGGCAGCATCGTGCTGTGCTCGTCGGTGGCGGCGCGGCGCGGACTGCTCAACCACGAGGCCATCGCTGCCGCCAAGGCCGGCGTGGAGGGCCTCGCCCTGGCCGCGGCCGCCAGTTATGCCCGCCAGCAGGTGCGGGTAAACTGTGTGGCACCCGGTCTCACGCGCACCAACCTCACGCGCGCCCTCACCCAGAGCGAGGCGGTGGCCAAGGCCTCAGCCGCCATGCACCCGCTCGGCCGCATTGGCGAAGCTGCCGACGTGGCAGCCGCGATCTGCTGGCTGCTCGACACGTCCAACAGCTGGATCACCGGTCAGGTGATCGGCGTGGACGGCGGTCTGGGCAGCGTGCAGGCCCGCCCCTAGCAACAACCACACCCGGTACCCACCATGCCCGCCTCTTTACCGAACGACTGCTCGCCGCACGAGGTCTCGCGACCGGATTCCCGGCAGCACCACCACCTCCGGCAGAGCGAATCGACGGTTCGCTCGCAACCCGCCTCCCCGGCACGCCGCCAGCTGCTCGGCGCGGCGGCCCTGCTGGCGGCCTGGCCCGCCGGCCCCGCTGCCCTCGCCGCCACCGAGGCCGGGCGCTTCTCGGTGCGCCCGCAGCCCCCCTCCCAGCGTCTTGCGGCGGGCGAGCATGTGCTGAGCGACCAGGACGGCCGCCGCGCCCTGCTCTACCTGCCGCCCGGCTATGATCCGGACCGCCCCACGCCGTTCCAGCTCATGCTGCACGGGGCGCGCGGTGACGGCGACCGGACGCTGGCGCAGCAGCGCGAGGCGGCCGCTGCCAATGGCGTGGCCCTGCTCTGCCCCAGCACCCGCAGCGGCACCTGGGACGCGATACGCGGCAGTTTTGCCCACGACTTCGAGCAGCTCGACAGCCTGCTCGGCCGCTGCTTCGAGCGCTGCAACATCGATACGGCGCGTTTTGCGGTAGCGGGATTTTCTGACGGTGCCAGCTACGGCATCTCGCTGGGGCTCATCAATGGCGATCTTTTCTCGCACGTGATCGCCCACTCACCGGGCTTCATCATCGCCGACAACTGGCATGGCCGGCCCAAGGTGTTCATTTCGCATGGCACGGCCGACGAGGTGCTGCCCTTCGAGCGGTGCGGCAAGGTCATTCACGAACGCCTGCTGGCGGCGGGCTATGCGCCGCGCTTCGATGTCTTCGACGGCGGACACGTGGCGGCAACGGAACTGCGCAGCGCGGCGCTGGCCTGGATGAAGGCGACGGCGTGACAGCCCGGCGGCCGGCCGACAGCGGCGGCTCGACTAACGCAGCGCGGCCAGCCGGCTGCGATAGTCGCCGAGGCGGGCGGAGCCGGGAAAGTCGGTAATGAGCTGTTCGAGCCGGGCCCGCGCCTTGGCAGTATCACCGGTCTGCACATACAGCTGCGCCAGCGTGGACGCATAGGATTCGGCCTGGGTCGGCGCCGGGACGGCCGCGAACAGGTTTTCATAGGCCGCCACGGCCTTCGGGTAGTCCTTGGCATTCACGTACAGCACGCCGAGCAGCGAGTAGTGCGGCTCGCCGGCCTGGCTGCCTCCCACCTGCACCGCCTGTTCGAGGAAGCCGATCGCTTGCGCCGGCTGCTGGGTTCGGTAGTGACCGAAGCCCAGCAGATACAGGGTTTCCATCACCGTACCGCCCTGGCTGTCATTCACCTGCTGCAGGGCGGCAATGCCCCGGCTCCAGTCTTCCGCCTGCAGGTAGAGCTTGCCGAGCAGCAGCGTGGCCGAGGTGCGCTCGCCTGCCGACAGCGAAGCCGTCGCCAGCAGAGCCTCACTGTCGGCGAGGGCCGCCGCCGTGTCGTTGCGGTTGATGTCGAGGTTCACGAGCTGCTGCAGCACACGGGAGGTCTCATAGTCGTTGAGCCCGCCGGCACGCAGGGCCTGCAGGGCCGCCGCGGCCTCGTCGAGTTTGCCGGCCGCCATCAGGTCGAGCGCGTCACTCAACGCCTTGCCCACCGCCACCGACATGTCGATGGTGTCGCCGGCCGCGGGTACCGCCGCGTGCACTGCAGCAGCTGCCACGGCAGTGCCGAGCAGGGTTGCCAGGGCCAAACGGCGGAGGCGGGAGAGCAGCAGGATGCTGGGCATGACAGACGGGGCTCCGACAGTGGAAGAAACCGCGCGGCACCCGACACCGCAGCGGCGCTTCGGGCCCGAACGCGGCGAGGGTAGCGCTTCCGGCCGTCCGATCACAGGGTGGCCGGGCGCTTGCGCACGGCCTTGCCCTCGCCCGGCACCGCCACGCCACCGAGCCCACAGATCGTGGTGAAGTGGTCGGCGGATACCTTGCCCACGCTCAGGCGGCCGAGGCGCACCAGGTCGAGCTCGGCGAACCGCGGATCCTGCTTGATCGTGGCGAGCTTCACCGGCGTGGCGAGCGGGCAGACCGGCGCAAATTCCACCGACGACCAGGTGGCGTCGGCGGCGCTCGGATCCGGCACATGCTCACGCGTCACCCTGGCGATGCCGACGATCTCCTGGCCTTCGTTGCTGTGATAGAAGAACGCGAGATCGCCCACCTGCATGGCCCGCAGGTTGTTGCGGGCCGCGTAGTTGCGTACGCCGGTCCACTCGGTGCTGCCGTCCTGCTGCAACTGCTGCCAGCTGAATTCGTAGGGTTCGGACTTGATCAGCCAATACTGCCGCATGGTACGAACCTACTTGCTGCCGCCGTAGCTGGAATAGATGAGCGACATCGCCAGTTCCTTGCAGGTGATGAATTCCAGCAGCGCCGGCTGACCGCGTTCGGTGGCGGCGATGCCGCGCTTGAGGGCGGCAACGATGTCGGCCGGGTCGGTGATGCGCTCGCCGTAGCCGCCGAAGGCCTTGGCCATGTCGGCGTAATTGCCGCTGATGTCGCAGGTGTTGTACTTGTCGTCGGAGATTTTCATGATCGGAATCTCCATCGCCATCGAAAAATTGTTGAAGAGGATGGACAGGATCGGGATGCGCTCGCGTACGGCCGTTTCGAAATCCATGCCGGTGAAGCCGATGGCCGCGTCACCCCACACGTTGATGCACAGGTGGTCCGGGCGGGCCAGTTTGGCACCCATCGCCAGCGGCAGGCCGTAGCCGAGCTGGGTGGTCTTGCCCCAGCCGATGTAGGTCAGCGGATGCGTGGCGCGCCAGAACGGGATCATCTGGTCGCGCGGACTGCCGGCATCGTGCGTGATCACCACCTTGCTCTTGTCCACCAGCCGGTCGAGTTCGTGGATGACGCGGTACGGCGTCATCGGACTCTGGTCGGAGGTGAGCCGCGGCAGCCACTCCGCCATCCAGGATTCGCGCACTTTGGCAATCGCCGCCGGCGTGCTGTGGCGCCGGGCCGCCGCCAGGGGCAGGTCCAGCGTCTTGAGTTCGGCGAGCAGGGCCTTGAGGGTGAGTCGGGCATCGCCGGCGATGCCGATCTCGGCCTGGATGTCCTTGTTGAGGTCCTTGGGATCCAGCGTGGCGTGAATGTAGCGCCCCTGCGGTGGCATGCGCGTGGCGAAGGAACTGATCGCCAGGCTGCAGCCGATGCCGAAGATCAGGTCGGCGTCGTACAGGAAGTCGTAGACCATGCGGCTGGTGGCGTGACCGCCGGAGCCCAGCGCCAGCGGATGGGTTTCGTCGAAGGCGCTCTTGCCGGCGATCGACGTGGTGACGGGCGCGTTCAGCAGCTCGGCCAGCGCCTTCAATTCGGCCCAGGCCTTGCTGTAATGGATTCCCTGACCGGCATAGATGACCGGCTTGGCGGCGGTCGCCAGCTCGCGCGCTGCCGTCTTGATCAGGTCCGGATCGGGTGCCGTGCGCGTCTTGAACACTGGCCGGTAGCGGCTGATGTCGGCCTCTTCGCTGCAGGCGTCCCAGGGTATCTCCACCAGCACCGGACCGGGGCGGCCATTGCGCAGCTGCGTGAAGGCGCGCCGCATGACGTTGGCGACCTCCTTGCCACTGGTCAGGGGCTCGGCCCACTTGGTGATGTGCTGCATGTTCAGCACCGAATTGAAGTTGGGGTAGTAGTGGGCAAGATGGCGCGCGTAGCCCGCCGGCATGAACAGCACCGGCACCGACTCGCCGTGGCACTGGGCCACGCCGCCGAAGGTGTTCTCGGCGCCCGGACCATGCTGCATCACGAACACGCCGATCTCGTCTCCGCTGCTCATGCGACTGAAAGCATCGGCCATGTGGGCGCCGGTACGCTCTTGCCGCACCACGATGGGGCGGATATCCACCGCGGCCGCCGCCTCGATCAGTGGATTGAGCGGGTAGCAGAACAGATAGCGGACACCTTCGGCTTTGAGAATGCGGGCTATCGCCTCGGGGACTAGCATGATGGCTCCAGAGAGTGGCGGGGTTGGCGGGAAGGACCTTGGACAGGCGGCGGGCACTGTCGTGACACGGTCACGCCCAGGCAAAAAAAGAGCAGCGAATCCCGCGATCTCTCGCGCGGCTCGCTGTCCCGGTGTACGCGCGCCGGCAGCATAAACCGCCGCAGCGCAGAGCGGCAACCGAGGCAGAAAAGAGGAAAGCCGGAAGGCCAAATTCCTGCGGCTTGGAGCCCGTATGCTTAGGTGATACCTTGCCGAAGGTTGCGACAGGACCGGGTCCGCAGGCCGTGCCCGGGACGGCGGGGAACATGTTCGAATTTCTTTTCAAATATCCGCGGCAGGCGTTTGCCGAAAGCGAGTTCGTGCTTGCCAGCGGCTGGCCCCTGTGGCTGCTGGTGGCCGGCATCCTGTTCTGCGCGGGTCTGGTGATCGCCACGCTGGTGTGGAAGCGCCAGAGTCTCTCGGTCTGGCAGCTGGCCACGCTCGGGCTGTTCCAGATCGCCATGCTGGCGCTGGCGCTGTTCGTGCTCTGGCAACCGGCACTGGTGGAAGAGCGTTTGCTGAAGGGCGACAACGCCGTGGCCATCCTGCTCGACTCGTCGGCCAGCATGGCGCTGGCCGACGAACCGACCGCCGGTGCGGCGAGTCGCATGGCGCAGGCCCGCGACCTGCTATCGCCTGACGGTCTGCGCGAGCTGGCCGAGAGCTACCAGATACTGCCCTACACCTTCGCCGGGCGCGCCGAGTCCGTGCCTGGCTTCAGCGCCGAGGCCATTCCGCCGCCGGGCAGCGCCACCGTCGTCGGCCAGTCCGTGCTGCAGGCCCTGCGTCAGGCCAGCACGGCCTCGCTCGGCGCCGTGATCGTGGTCAGCGACGGTGCCGACAACGGCGGTTCGATCGCGCCGGCAGAGCTGAGCGAAATCGTCGGCTTCGGCGTGCCGGTGCACACGGTGGGCATGGGCCGCGAGGCCATCCCCGAAGACCTCGAACTCGAGAGCGTGCAGCTTCCCACCAAGGCCTTGGCCGGCACGACACTCACGGCACGTCTCAACATCCGCCATGACCAGGGTGGCAGCGCCCGCATCAAGGTCTACGACGGCGATACCTTCCTCACCACCCGCGAAGTGCAGCTCGATCCGGCGCAGAAATCCACGCTCACGTTCATCGACATCGACGTGCCGGAACCGGGCCAGCTCGACCTGCATTTCACGCTCGACGCGGTGAACGGCGAGCGCAACCTCGACAACAACAGCCGCGCCCATGTGGTGGATGTGCCGGAAGGCCGCTACCGCATCCTCTACGTGGAGGGCGAGCCGCGCTGGGAGTACAAGTTCATGCAGCGTGCGCTGGCCGACGACCCGGGCATCCAGCTCACCACCCTGCTCAAGGTCACGCCGAACAAGTACTACCGACAGGGGATCGACACACCGGAGCAGCTGGAGGCCGGCTTTCCGACCGAGCGCAGCGAGCTGTTCGAGTATGACGCCCTGATCATCGGCAGCATGAACGTCGCGGAATTCAGCCAGGAGCAGCAGGCCATGATCCGCGACTTCGTCAGCGAGCGTGGCGGCAGCCTGATGATGATCGCCGGCCGCAACGGGCTTGGCCTCGGCGGCTGGGGTGAGTCGGTGGTCAACGAAGTACTGCCCTCCCGGCTGTCGCCCGGCGATGGCAGTTTCGTGCGCGAACAGGTTCCGGTGGTGCTGACCAACGCCGGACGTGCCGCACCGATGCTCAAGTTCAGCGATGACGATGCCGAAAACACCAAGTCCTGGAGCGAGCTGCCGGCGGTAGCCGATTACCAGAATCTCGGCGCGCTGCGCCCCGCAGCCACCACCCTGCTGGAGGTGAGTGTCGACGGCCGCAACCAGCCGCTGCTGGTCACGCAGCCTTACGGCCGTGGCCGGAGCTACCTGCTCGCCACCGGCGGTACCTGGCGCTGGCAGATGAACCTGCCGCTCGACGACCTGCGGCACGAAACCTTCTGGCGCCAGCTGGCGCGCAATCTGGTGGCCAACTCGCCGCGCCCCTTCGAACTCAGTGCCACGGTCGAAAACCAGAGCATCCGCGTACGGGCCGCGCTACGTGATCCGCAGGCTGAAGAGAACCAGGGCCTGGCCATCACGGCGGTCGCCTCGTCCGACAACGGCGAGCTGCTCAACCTCGAGCTGCTGCCAGTGGCCGGCGAGAGCGGGCTCTACGAAGCCACGTTCTCTCCGGGCAGTGAAGGCCTCTACGGTATCGAGGCCATTTCGCGCCGTGGCGACGAACTCGTGAGCTCGGTGCGCACGGCAGCCCGCTTCGAACAAGGCGAGGAAGCCTTCAACATCCGCCAGAACCGCGTCTTGCTGGAGCGCTTGAGCGAAGCGACCGGCGGTCGCTACTGGACACCGGCCGAGTGGGACGACATCGCCGACGCCATCAGCTATTCGTCGGCCGGCATCACCGAACAGCAGATCAACTATCTGTGGGATGCGCCCTTTTTCTTCCTGTTGTTGATCCTGCTGAAAACCGGCGAGTGGCTGCTGCGGCGCCACTGGCAAGTCATCTAGGACCGGCCCATGACCAAGACCCGCCCCGCTGCTCTCCGCCACGCCTCTGCCGCTCTGGCGCTGGCGCTGCTCACCACGCCCCCCATGGCGCAGGCCGCGCTGTACATCAGCATCATCGAAGGGCTGGGCGGGATGCCGGAATATGCGGCGGACTTCCGCAGCATGCGCGAAAAAGTCGTGGCGGCCTCGGAGTCCATGACCGACGCCGACAAGCTGTTCACTTTCAGCGGAGAGTCTGCCACCCGCGCGGCCGTGCTCGGTCATTTCGCCGACCTCGGTAAGAAGATGCAGGCCGATGACCGCGCAGCCATCTACCTGCTCGGTCACGGCAGCTTCGACGGGGAAACCTACAAGTTCAACATCCCCGGCCCCGACCTGACCCACGGCGACCTGAAGGACGTGCTGGAAAAACTGCCCGGCGGCACGCACTTCCTCGTCAGCACTGGCAGCGCCAGCGGCGCGCTGGTGGAACAGATCACCGGTGCACCGGCACCACGCGACGATGCGCCGGCGCGGCCCGCGGCCCGTCCTGCCGCCGACGCGGCCGCAGCAAGCAAGTACCTGCTGATCGCCGGCACCCGCAACGGCAACGAGCGCAATGCTACGCAGTTCGGACGCTTCTTCGCCGATGCGCTGACCGTGACCGAGGCGGATCTCAACAAGAACAACAGCATCAGCATCCAGGAAGCCTTCGATTACGCCGATGGCCGCGTGTCGGCCTACTTTCAGGACGAGGGCAAACTCGCCACCGAACACGCCCAGCTGCGCGGCGACGGAGCCGCCCAGTTCAACCTTTCGCGACTGAATGCCCTGCAGCTCAAGACCGAAATCGCCGAGGCCCGTGGTGACGACGCCATGACCCGGCTGATCGAGCGGCGCCAGCAGCTCGATGCGCAGATCGAAGAGCTGCAACTGCGACGCAACAGCCTCTCCTCGGCCGACTACCTCGCACAGTTGCAGAGCCTCGTGCTGCAGGCAGCCGAAGTCAGCGAGCAGATAGACGCTGCCCGCAGCGAACGTGACGTGATCAAGCCCGAGCTCGACCTCGAGATACCGGCGGGAGGTGGTCTTGGGCAGTAGACCGCGGACGCTGCCGCGCCTGCTGCGGGTTGCAGGGCTCGGCCTGCTGCTCGGCCCGGCAGCAGCCGACCTGCAGGCGCGTGAGCCGCTCTACGGGGTGCTGGACGATCCGGGCCTGCTGGCCTGCGAGCAACAGTACTGGCGGGGAGAGACGGCGGCGGCCGAAGGCTGCTACCGCAGTCTGTCGGGCAGCGCGGGCTCGCTCGGCATTCGCGCCGAGGCCGTCTGGGCACTCGGCGACCTGCAGGCAGCCAATGGACTCTTCCAGCAGGCCGTCAATGCCGAGCCGCAGAATGCCCTGCTGCGCATCCGCTGGGGTGAGCTGTTCAGACGCACCTACCAGTACGACGAAGCCTACAAGCTGTTCAACGAAGCGCTGGCCATCGACGCCGATTCCGCCTGGGCGAAGATCGGCGCGGCCGAGGCCGCCGCCGAGGGGAATGGTGACCCCGAAGAAATCAACGGCTTGCTGGCGGCAGTGGTCGAAAACGGACTCGCGCCAGCCGGAGCCCGCCTGCGCGGCCTCTTGATGCTGCTGCACAACGCCCTGCGCGACGATGAATTCGACAAGGCCGACGAGATCCTGCCGGAGGCGCGCCGCGTGGCCGAGGAAGGTGGCCTCAGTCAGCTGGAACTGTACGCGCTGGAGGCAGCCAAGGCCTTCATGCAACTGCAGCCTTACCAAAGCTTCGTAGACCGCGCCCTCGCCGAAAACCCTGCCTACGGCGATGCCTGGGCCATCCCCGGCTACTACGCCATGATCACGCGCCGCTACCGCGAGTCCGGTGAGTTCTACGAAAAGGCCGTGGCTCTGGAACCGAAGCACTGGCAGGCCCACCTCGAACTCGGCCAGAACTACCTGCGGCTGAATCAGGTCACCAAGGGCGTGGATCACATCAAGACGTCCTACGGCGGCGACGCGTTCAACCCCACGGCCACCAACCTGATGCGCATGCTGCAGGTGTTCGTCAACGACATGGAGGTGTTCAACTTCCCGGACCCGCCCCAGGGACCTTTCCCCGAACTCAGCCTGCGCCTCGACAAGAAGGAATCCGGGGTCCTCAAGGACTACGTGCGCGAACTCACGGAAGCCAGCATGCGCCACTACGGCGAGCGCTACCGCTTCACGGCGCGTGAGCCGGTGGTGATCGAGGTCTATCCCAACCACGAGGACTTCATCGTGCGCTCCATCGGCATGCCCGGGGTGGGCCTGCTCGGCGTCACGTTCGGTTACCTGCTGGCCATGGATTCACCGACAGCCCATCCACGCGGCGAGGCCTACCACTGGGGCACCACGCTCTGGCACGAGATGGCCCACGTCTACACGGTCGAGGCCAGCAACCATCTGGTACCGCGCTGGTACACCGAAGGCATTGCCGTGTTCGAGGAGTGGCGCAGCGGACCGACACCGGGCCGCAAGATTCCCCTCAACGTCTACCAGGCCATGAGCGAGGGCAAGTTCCTGCCGGTGGCGAGCATGGATGACGGGTTCATGCGGCCCTCCTACGAGGACCAGGTGATCGTTTCCTACATGCAGGGCGGACTGATCATGGACTTCATCGCTCTGGAATACGGCGTCGACAAGATCGTCGACATGCTTTACTTCTTCCGCGACGGCAAGCCGCTGGAAGACGCCATGCAACAGGTGCTCGGCATCGACACGACCACCTTCGACAAGCAGTTCAAGGAATTCATCGACATCGAGTATGGCAAGCTGCTGCGGGCCCTGCCGGGCTGGCAGGCCGACCAGAAGACGGCCTTCGAGGCACTGGAAGCCGAGGACTGGCAGAGCGCCGTGGCAGCAGGCCAGCGCGGCGTGGCGGCGTTCCCCGACTATGTCGAGCCGGACAGCCCCTACATCGCGCTGGCGCGCGCCTACAGCCGCCTGGACGACACCGAAAACCAGTTCCGCACACTGGAGACCTTCTGGCAGAAGGGCGGTTATGCCCCGCGCGCACTGCTGACGCTGGCAGAGGGCTACACCGAACGCGGCGATACCGAACGCGCCTTCGATGTGCTGAAGGACGTGGTGTGGGCCGACCCGTTTTCACAGGAACTGCACTTGAAGCTCGGCGACCTGTACCTCGCGCACGGCGATCCGACGCGCGCGCTGCGGGAGTATCAGGTGCTGCTGGCCCTCAACCCGCCGGATCAGGCGCAGGCCAACCTGAAGATCGCCACGGCCTACGACGCGCTGAGCGACCGCGACGCCGCCCTGCAATACCTCATGAAGGCAATCGACATCGCGCCGACCTACCGGGAGGCGCAGGCGCTGCTGCTGAGGCTGAGCCGCAGCAGCAGCTCTGCCGACGCCGCCGCGAGTGCCCCATGAACCGCTCACCAGTCCACCGACCCACAGGAAAAGCCCATGACTGACGCAGTAGCAGACCACAACAACAGCGACGCCACCCGCGACCTGGTCCAGCGCTTCCAGCACGCAACGGCGAAAATACGCGAGCAGGTGCGTGGCACCATCGTCGGCCAGGACGATGTGGTCGACAACCTGCTGATCACGCTCTTCGTGGGTGGCCACTGCCTGATCACCGGCATGCCCGGTACCGCCAAGACGCTGCTGGTGCACACGCTGGCCAGTGCCTTGGGGCTCACCTTCAAGCGCATCCAGTTCACGCCCGACCTGATGCCGACCGACATCACCGGGACCGACATGGTCGAAGAGGACCAGAGCAGCGGCAAGCGGGAGTGGCGCTTCATTCCCGGGCCGGTTTTCACCAACGTGCTGCTGGCCGACGAAATCAACCGTACGCCACCCAAGACGCAGGCGGCGCTGCTCGAAGCCATGCAGGAAAAGACGGTGACCGTGCGCGGCAAGAACCACAAGATCGAAAAGCCCTTCTTCGTGCTGGCCACCCAGAACCCCATCGAACTGGAGGGCACCTACCCGCTGCCAGAGGCCCAGCTCGACCGCTTCCTGTTCAACGTCATGCTCGACTACCTGAGCGCCGAGGAAGAGGTGAAAGTGATCGAGCGCTTCACCAAGAGCGTGGACATGCCGCCGGTGGAAGCCTGCACCAATGGCGAGGAAATCGTGAAGTTCCAGGCGCTGGTGCGCCAGGTGCCCATCTCCACCACGCTCAGCCGCTATGCCGTCGACATCGTGCGCGCCACGCGTCCTTCGGATCCGATCGCGCCGGCGATCATCAAGAAGTATGCGAACTTCGGGTCGTCGATCCGCGCCACCATGAACCTGGTGCTGGCCGCCAAGGCTCGCGCGCTCATGGAGGGCCGCTACCACGTCACCGCCGACGACCTGAAAAAGCTTGCCACGCCGATCCTGCGCCACCGCGTGCTGCCCAACTACTACGCCGAGTCCGACGGTGTGAGCATCGACAAGATCCTCGGTGACATGCTCGACAGTCTGCCGGTACCGGCTGCCGAGTGATGAGCGCCAGCGCCCACAACAATCCGATGCGGCTGCTGGACCCCAAGGTCCTGGCGTCGCTGGCGAACCTGGAACTGGTGGCGAAGGCCGTGGTCGAAGGCTTCGTGATCGGCCTGCACCGCTCGCCGAAGTTCGGCTTCAGTCAGGAGTTCGTGGAGTACCGCGCCTACGGCGAAGGCGACGATCCACGCTACATCGACTGGAACGTCTACGCGCGCACCGACAAGACCTACATCAAGCGTTTCCTCGGCGAAACCAACAGCCATCTGCTCATCATGCTCGACAGCTCCGCCTCCATGGGGTACGGCAGCCGCGGTGTGAGCAAGCTGCAGGTGGGCAAGTACCTGGCGGCCTCGCTGGCCTATCTGGCATCGCGCCAGCACGACGCCGTGGGCGTGATGGTGTTTGCTGACGAGGTGCTGGCCTACCGGCCACCGACTTCGCGCAGCGGTTCGCTGCAGGGAGTCATCCACACCCTCGATCACGCCGAGGCGCAGAAAGGCACGGCCATCCACAAACCGATGACGCGCTTCCACGAGCACATCCGGCGCCGCGGGTTGGTGGCGGTCATCTCGGACTTTTACTGCGACACGCAGGAACTGCTCGACAACGTCAGGCCCCTCGCCGTGCAGGGCCAGGACGTCATCCTGTTCCACCTGCTCGATGCCGGCGAGATTGCCCCCGACATCAAGCAGTCCACGCTGTACGAAGACATGGAAACCGGCCAGGCCGTGGAAGTGTCGCCGACCTTCATGCAGCGCGAGTACCGGGAGCGCATCTCTGCCCACATTGCCGCCATCCAGAGCGCGGCCAGTGGCATCAACTGCGACCATGTGCTGATCAACACCAGCGAGCCTCTCGACAAGGCCCTGCACAGCTACCTGACCTTCCGGGAGAAGCGCGGATGAACGGGTCGAGGACGCCAGCATGTTGATAGCGCCACTGTTTCTGCTCGGGCTGCTCGGTCTCGCCCTGCCCTGGTGGCTGCACCGCCTGGAGATGCAGACCACGGAGCGGGAGAAGTTCGCCACCACGCGCTTCCTCGAACCGTCGCGGAAGCGCATCCATGTGCAGCGCAAACTGCGTTACCTGCTTTTGATGGCGCTGCGGATGGCCTTCCTTGCGCTACTGGCCATCGCCTTTGCCCGGCCCATCCTGCTGGAGGACCCGGATGCCCTGGCCGCCGGCAGCGACAGCCTGCACCACGTCATCGTGGTGGACACCTCGTTTTCGATGCGGGAAGGCGGTCGCATGGCCGCGGCACGCGACCGCGTTGCCGCCCTGCTCGATGCCATGGGCAGCGACGACAGCGTCAGCCTCTACAGCGCCAGCACCGGCGTCGCCACGCTGGTGGAACCCACCACCGATGCCGACGACGTGCGGGAACTGCTCGGCACACTGGCCGCCGATAATGGCCGCCTCGACTTCGGCGCCATGGTGGCGGCACTCGACCCACTGCTAGAACAAAGCCCGGCGCCGGTGAGCCTGCACCTCGTCAGCGATCTGCAGCTGACCGGCCAGGCCATACGCTTTGCCGACATGATTCCGGACGTCGTCAACGGTCTGCCTGTCACGCTGGATCTGCAGCCGGTGGTCGATGGCGCCGTCCGCAATGCCAGCGTGGAAAGCGTGGTGGTCGACAGCCGCGATCGCGTGCTGGTCAGCGTACGCGTGAGCAACGGCTCGCTGGCCGCCGGCGAACGCGAGGCCACCCTCAGCGTCAACGGCGTGGCGCAACTCACGCAGCCCGTGCCGGCCGACGTCAACGGTGTGGCCCAACTGGTCTTCGAGGGCGCGGCGTTCGCCGACGGCGATAACCGCGTGGACGTGGCCCTGCAACCGACCGATACGCTTGCCGACGATGATGTGCGCTACACGGTATTCGACAACTCGCCGCCGGCACCGGTGCTGCTGCTGACCACCGATCTCGGATCGCTTGGCGTGACCTACCTCAGCGCCGCCCTCGCCACGGCGCCCCGCGGTTATGCGGCGGAGCCCACGCTGATCGACGACGTGGACGCCCGCATCCTGCAGCGTTACCCCTGGGTGATCATCGACGATCTCGGCGCTGTCGACGGCGCGCTGGCAGGGGCACTCACCGACTACGTCACCGGCGGCGGGGCGGTGTTCGCCGCGCTGGGACCCCAGAGTGCCGGCCAGTCCGCACTGCCGTTGCTCGGGCTCGCCGCCAGCGCATCGGTGCTGGGCAACGACGCGGCACCGGTACCGATCGCCCAGATCGATATCAGCCATCCGGCGCTACGCGACGGCAGCGGCTGGGCCAACGTCAACGTGCATCCGCTCAAGGTCACGCCGGCGGCAGAGGATCGACTGCTCATCACGCAGGAAGGCCAGATCCCGGTGCTGCTCGAGCGCAGCCTCGGGGCGGGCCGTGTGCTGCTGTTCACGGCGGCACTCGACAACAGCAGTGCCGACCTGCCGGTGAAGCCGGTGTTCGTGAGCTTCATGGCCGAGGCCGCCCAGTACCTGTCCGATGAAAAACTGCTGGTGCGGGCCCAGACGGCCGACAGTTATTTGCAGCTCAACCAGAGCGGCGGCGCCTCCGGCCAAGTCATCGACCCCAATGGCCAGAGCCTGCTGTCGCTGCAGGCCACCACCGAGGCACAGGAAGTCAGGCTGCAACTCACCGGGTACTACCAGGTCTTCACGCCAGCGGGCGAAGTGCTGGTGGCCGTGAACCCGGACCAGCGCGAGTCCGACCTTGGCCTGATGAGTGCCGACACGCTGGCCAACTGGCAAAGCGGCATTCGTTCCGCGGCCGGCACTGCAGCGGTGGCCACCGACATGGCGCTGGCCGAGCAACGCCGCGACGATGCCGAAGAAATCGAACTGTGGCGCGCCTTCCTGCTGTTGATGGCGCTGTTCCTGCTTGCCGAATCACTGCTCAGCGCCCGTTATCTGAATCTCAAGACAGGCACCTTCTGATGCCCGGAGGTATGCATGAACGCTACCAACAGACTTGATCGCTATCTCGCCGACTGCGGCGCACGACTGCGCCGGCTCACCCTGCTGCGCGGCAGTGCCGCGCTGGTGCTGGTCGTGCTGGTGATCGGTGGCGTGGGCTCGTGGTTTTCCGCCGAGAGCGGCTTCGCTGCCACCACCACCAACGTGTTCCGCATCCTGCTGGTGCTGGCCGTGGCTGCTGTGGCCATGCGCGCGCTGGCCGATCCGCTGCAGCAGATCAAGGAAGGCCTGAGCGGCCTCGTCGAGCAGCGGGTGCCGGAGTTCAACGGTCGGGTGCAGACCTACCTGCAAATGAAGGCCGAGAACAATCCCTTCCTCGATCTGCTGGCGGAGGATGCCCTGAAGATCAGCGCCCGCCAGCCGGTCGGCGCCGTGGTGCCCGCGCGCGAGCTGCAGACAGCCGGCGGTGTGCTCGGTGTGGCGACCGCCCTGCTGCTGTACCTGCTGATCGCCGGTCCCGGCCTGCTCGACTACTCGCTGCGCAACCTGCTGGCGGGTTGGGCGGTCGACGATCTGCTGCCGCCGCAGAGCATTGCGGTGACGCCCGGCGACCAGAGCGTGCGGCGCGGTACCAACGTGCGGGTGCTGGCTGTCATGGCGGGCTTCGACCCCGAAGAGACGCTGATCCACATCCAGGACGGCGGCGGCGACTGGCAGGACGTCGACATGGTGGAGAGTGCGCTGGGTTTTGAATTCACCCTGTTTTCGCTGCAGCAAGACACGCGCTACTACGTCAGCGCCGGCGGTATCCGCAGCCCCGAGTACGGCATCAGCGTGGTGGAGGTGCCGGGCATCGAGGCGCTCGAACTCACCTACACCTTCCCGGACTGGACGGCCCGGGAACCGGAGGTCTCCAGTGATGGCGACATCGAGGCGCTGCCGGAAACGCGCATCGACCTCAAGGTCACCACCACCACGCCGCTCAGCGAAGGTCGGCTGGTGCTCAACGGCAGCGCCCAGAGCCTGGCCCTGGCCGGCACTGTCGGCAGCAGCGGCTTCACCGTGACCACCGAGGGCGAGTATTACCTGGCGGCGGTCGTCGGTGGCGAGCAGGTGCGCTTGTCGGATGATTACTTCATCCGCATTGCCGAGGACGGCAAGCCCGAATTGAAAGTGGTCAAGCCCGGCGGTGACTACAACGCCAGCAGCATCGAAGAAGTGCTGACCCGCATCGAGGCCAAGGACGACTACGGCCTGCAGACGCTGGCGCTGCAGTACTCGGTCAATGGTGGAGAGTTCCAGAAGGTCGACCTGCTGGAGCAGCCTACCCGCGAGCTCACCGCCGAATACCTGTTCATGCTGGAAAGCCTGCGCGGCAAGGCCACGCCAAGCCCGAGCGGCGGCACGGCGATCGGCCAGTTCAACATCGTGCTGGATGACGAAACGGCAGCGGCCGAACCCGCCGTCGGCGCAGCGACCGAGGCTTCTGTGGCCGGGACCGCGCCCGCCGAGGAACTCGTGCCCCTGCAGCCGGGCGACCTGATTTCCTACTACGCCGAAGCCACCGACCACAGTCAGGTCGTGCGCACCGACATGTTCTTCATCCAGGTGCAGCCCTATAACCGGCGCTATTCGCAGTCGCAGCTGTCTGGTGGCGGCGGAGGCGGCGGTGGGGGCGGCCAGCAGCAGGACGAGATTTCGCAGCGCCAGCGCCAGATCATCGTGTCCACCTGGAACCTCATCCGCGAGCAGAGCGAGGGCGACGCCAAGGGTCAGGTGGAGATCAACTCCAAGCTGCTTTCCGAACTGCAGACCACGCTCGCCGAGCAGGCCAAGACGCTGGCCGACCGCACCCGCGCCCGCGGCCTCGACAACGACGAACAGATCCGCGAATTCGTGACGCACATGGATCTCGCCGTGCAGAGCATGTACCCGGCCTCCGAGCAATTGGCCGGCATCCAGCTCAACGAGGCCATCCAGCCGGCGCAGGAGGCGCTGCAGCAACTGCTGCGGGCCGAGTCGGTATTCAACGACATCACCGTATCGCAGCAGCAGGGCGGCGGAGGCGGAGGCGGTGGACGCTCCAGCCAGGACCTGGCGGAGATGTTCGAGCTGGAGATGGACCTCTCGCTCAACCAATACGAAACCGGCAACAACGTCAGTCCCCAGCAGCAGCAACAGCAGGCCGAAGACATCATGCAGCAGCTTGACGAGCTGGCGCAGCGTCAGCAGCAGCTCGCCAACAACCTGCGTAACCAGCAGCAGCTCACCGACGCGCAGCGCTACCAGCAGGAAATGCTGCGGCGCGAAGCGGAGCAGCTGCGCGAGCAACTGCAGCAGCTGCAGCTGACCCGTCAGCAGCAGGCGCAGAACGGTCAGCAGGGACAGCAAGGGCAGCAGGGTCAACAGGGACAGCAGGGTCAGGACGGCCAGCAGGGCCAGTCGGCACAGGGTGGCTCGGCGGGCCAGGGCGGGCAGCAGGGCAGCCAGACCGCACAGGGTGGCGAAGGGCAGTCGCAGGGCGGTGAGCAGGTCGCCCAGAGTGAACTGCAGCGCCGCATGGACAGTGCACTGCGTGCCATGAACCAGGCCCAGCAGGGCATGCAGGGCAACCTCAGCCCGGAAGAGATGCAGCGCGCCGCCGATGAGGCGAGCCGCCAGCTGCAGCAGGCCCGCGAGCAGATCGCCGAAGACCAGGTGGCCGGTATGCAGGAGGCCTTCCAGAGCATGGCAAGCCGCGCCGAAGACATGCTGCGCGAGCAGGAGCGCATGGAGCAGCAGCTGGCACAGGCCATGGAAAAGGCCGTCAAGGAGCGCGAGGCCGGTACCGACTCCAACAGCCGCGGCATGAGCCTCACCGAAGAAATGCAGCTGGCCGAAGCCAAGCGTGAATTGTCGGCCGACCTGCAGAAGCTGCAGCAGGACATGATGAACACCATGGCCAACTACGGTAAGGAACTGCCGCAAGCGAACGATGAGTTGCAGCGCGCCAACAACGACATGGCGCAGAGTGAAATCCAGCAGGCGATCAGCGACGCCGCGCTCTACATCGACGCGGGTTACGGCCTCTACATCGCCGGCAACGAGAGCTCGGTGACTGCCGGCATGCGCAGCCTCAACGAGCGGCTGCAGCGAGCCGAGCAGCTGGCAGAGAGCGCCGGTCGCGGCGGCGCTACCGATCTCGACCGTGCGCGGCAGCAGGTGGAGGATCTGCGGGCGCAGCTGCAGCAACTGGCGCAGGGCGGCACGCCGCAGGAAGGCGCCGGCCAGGGTCAGCCCGATCCCAATGGCCAGCAACAGGGGCAGGCCCAGCAGGGCCAACCCGGACAGGGTCAGGCCGGTGGCGGGCAGCAGGGCGGCAACCAGCAGGCCAATGCCGGCGGGGGTGGCGGCGGTGATGCCTTCCGCGGCGGTTTCCGCGGCGGCGCGCGCGACTGGAACGGCACCGACAGCCTGTTCAACGGACCCATCAACCTGCCGGACAACTTCTACGAGAACCTCGGTGATTTCACCCGGCAGGCGCGGCAGGCGCTGTCGGCCGCCGACCTCACGCCCGAGGAGCTCAACCAGATGTACGAGATGCTGCGGCGCCTGGAAGGCCAGCAGGCCAACCGCAACGATGGGATCCTCGCGCAGGAGTACGGCGAGATGCTGGCCTTGATCGAGCAGCTCGAAGTGGGTCTCGACCAGCAAGGCAAGCCGGGCAAGGCCAACGTGCGCACGGCACAGGGCGATGCCGTACCGGACGAGTACCAGGAATCGGTGGCCGAGTATTTCCGCCGCCTGAGCCGCGACCAATGACCCACGCGCCGCGCGCCATCAATCCCTGGCAGTGGCAGGATCCGCTGTCGTTTTCGCAGGCGGTGGAAACGTCAGCGTCCGGCAAGGTGCTGTACTGCTCGGGCCAGACCTCGGTGGATGCGGCCGGCCTTCCGCTGCACGCCGGCGACATGCGCGCGCAGCTGGAGCAGGCCTTTGCCAATTTGCGTGTGCTGCTCGCCCAGTCCGGCTTCGGTCCCGGTAATCTGGTGCGGCTCAACTACTACACCACCGACATGGCCGCCTTCAATGCGGCCTATGACGTGGTGACACGGGAGCTGCAATCCTGCGCGGTCAAACCCAGCGGCACCCTGCTCGCCGTGGCCGGTCTCGCCCATCCGGCGCTGCTGGTGGAGATCGAAGCCACCGCCGTGCGTTAGACCTACCCTTCCAGCTGCTGCCAGCGCAGGTAGAGGCGCTCCAGCTTCTGCTGGGCCAGCCCGAGTTGCCGGTACACCGGCTCGGTGTCGGCGTGGGGCTTCTGGAAAAAGCCCGGTGCCGCCACCGCGGCTTCCAGCGTGGCGATCTCCCGTTCCGTTGCGTCGATGTCCCGTGGCAGCTGCTCCAGTTCGCGCTGCTCCTTGTAGCTGAGCTTGGGCCTGGCGGCGCTGGCCACAGGCTGGGCAGCCTGCACTGCAGCAGCCGGCGCGGGAGTGGGGCCCGGGCTGGACGGAGCCTGGCTCGCTGGCTGCGCCGCGGTCTCGCTGAACTCCCCCCCCTGCCGCACCCAGTCGGCGTAGCCACCCACGTAGCGCTGCACGCGGCCTGCGCCTTCGAACACGATGCAGCTTTGCACGACGTTGTCGAGGAAGGCGCGGTCGTGACTCACCAGCAGCAGGGTGCCTTCGAACTGCAGCAGCAGCTCTTCCAGCAGCTCGAGCGTTTCCAGATCGAGGTCGTTGGTGGGCTCGTCGAGCACCAGCAGGTTGGCGGGCTTGCTGAACAGACGCGCCAGAATGAGCCGGTTCTGCTCGCCACCGGATAGCGACTTCACGGGCTGACGCAGCCGGTCCGGTGTAAAAAGGAATTCCTGCAGATACGAGATCACATGGCGTGGTTTGCCGTTGATCTCGACGTAGTCGCTGCCCTCGGCCAGGTTGTCCCGCACGCTCTTTTCGGGCGCAAGTTCACCGCGCAGCTGGTCGAAATAGGCCAGCTCCAGCTTGGTGCCGATCTTCACCTTGCCGCGCTCGGGCTGCAGTTGGCCCAGCAGGATCTTCAGCAGGGTGGTCTTGCCGCCGCCGTTGGGGCCGATGAGTCCGATCTTGTCGCCGCGCAGCACCTTGGTGGAGAAGTGGCGGATCAGCTGGCGGTCGCCGTAGCCGTGCGAAATATCTTCGAGCTCCATCACCACCTTGCCGCTCTGCTCGGCGCTGTTGAGCTGCATGCTGGCCTTGCCTTCCACCACGCGCCGCGCCCTGAACTCCTCGCGCATGGCTTCCAGGGCCCGCACGCGGCCCTCGTTGCGCGTGCGGCGCGCCTTGATGCCCTGACGTATCCACACCTCTTCCTGCGCCAGCTTCTTGTCGAATTCGCTGTTGGCCTTGGCCTCGGCTTCGAGCTGCTGGTCACGAAATACGAGGAAGCGACGGTAGTCGTGCTGCCACAGGCGCAGCATGCCGCGGTCAAGTTCGAGAATGCGGTTGGCCACGGCCTGCAGGAACGAGCGATCGTGGGTGATGACCACCACGGCGCCGCGGTAGTCCTGCAACTGTTTTTCGAGCCACTGGATGGCCGGGATGTCGAGGTGGTTGGTGGGTTCGTCGAGTAGCAGCACGTCCGGATCGCTGACGAGGGCGCGGCCGAGGGCCACCCGCCGGGCCCAGCCGCCGGAAAGCTCCTGCATCTGCTTGTGGGCGGGCAGCTGCAGGGTGGAGATGATGCTGTCGACTCGCTGCTGCACGCTCCAGGCGTTCTGGGTGTCGATGTCGCGCTGCACCTCGTCGAGCTGCCGCAGCACGGCGGGGGTCGGCTCCTGCTCGATCAGGTGGTGGAATTGCTTGATGAGGGCGGCCGGACCGGCAAGCCCGTCGGCCACGTAGTCGAACACGGTCTGCTCGCTGGCGGTTGGTAGCTCCTGGTCCAGGTAGGCCACACGTGTTTCGGGCTGTACCCAGAACTCGCCGCCGTCGGCCTTGATCTGGCCACTCAGCAGCTTGAGGAAGGTCGATTTGCCGGCACCGTTGCGCCCGAGCAGGCCCCAGCGTTCACCCGGCTGCAGGGTGAACGAGACATGATCGAGCAGCACGTGCGTGCCGTAGGCGAGCTGGATATCGTCGAGGCGGAACAGAGGCATCGGGTGAACGGCTGAGTGAGTACAATGCGGCCAAACCGGGCAACGCTGGTGCGCAGATCCTGCCGGCACGCAGCCGTGGAGACCGGTTTCTTCGAAGAGCGGCAAGCATATATGAATTCCACGCCACATTCGCCGGCGGTGATCCCTGCGCCGGTCCCGGCCCGCCTGATCGTGGGCATCAGCGGGGCCAGCGGCATCGTGTACGGCATCACGGCGCTGCAGCTGCTGCGGCGACTCGGCATCGAAAGCCACCTGGTGGCGAGCAAGTCGGCCATCGTCACGCTCGGCCACGAGACCGACCTCAAGTACACCGAACTCTGCGCGCTTGCCGACCGGCACTACCAGAACAGTGACATCGGCGCCGCGCTGGCCAGCGGCAGCTTTCGCTCGCTCGGCATGCTGGTGGCGCCCTGCTCGATCCGCACCCTCGGCGAAATCAGCAGCGGAGTTACCGCCTCCCTGCTCAGCCGCGCCGCCGACGTGGTGCTCAAGGAGCGCCGGCGTCTGGTGTTGATGGTGCGCGAAACGCCGCTGCACGCCGGCCACCTGCAAGCCATGCTCAACGTCACGCAGATGGGGGCGGTCGTGATGCCGCCGGTGCCGGCGTTCTATGCGCGGCCGACCAGCCTGCAGGACCTGGTGGAGCAGAGCGTGGGGCGAGCGCTCGACCTGTTCGGGCTAGACAGCGGTCCGCACCGCTGGGGGGAGCAGACAGACTAGTCATTAAAGTTGTTTTACATCTTTTTGAATAATTTTTTCAGAATATTCCCCGCCAATCCTCAAAAACAAACAATAAAAAAGTTGTATTACGTACTTTAATATAATTCTCCTGCAGGGCTACACTTGCTAGACCCATCAGGAGCAGCGGCATGCATCTGCACGAGCAACTGAAACAACGGCGGCTGGCACTCGGCCTGCAGCAGGGCGACCTGAAGGCGCGCATCGGCATGGACCAGCAGCAGTACCAGCGCATCGAGGCCAACGGTAATCCGCGCCTGGACACCCTGCTCAGCATCGCCGGGGCGCTCGATGCCACGCTGCTGCTCGTCCCACAGGACCGGGTGGCCGCCGTGTCAGCGCTGCTCGGGGGCGGGGCCAGCCCAGCCCCGGCTGCGCAGGCCTTCGAAGATCCCTGGGCCGGTCTGCTCGGCCAGCATGCCCGCTGAACAGCGCCGCAGTCTGCACGTGCTGCAACTGCGGCTGCATGGCAGCGTAGTCGGCCACCTGCTGCGGCAGCCTGGCGCCCTGCTGCTGCTGTTCGACCCCGCCTGGCGTGAGACCGCGCAGCGCCCTGCCCTTACGCTGGCCGGCACCCGCCTGAATCCTGGCGCCGAGACCCTGTTTGCCGCGGCCTGGCGCTGCCGCGACGAACTGCCGCCGCTGTTGGCCAATCTGCTGCCGGAGGCGGGTGTGCGGCGCTGGCTGTCGCCGGCAGTGGCGGCGGTCCCGTTCGATCTGCTGGCCTGTCTGGGGCAGGCGCTGCCGGGCGCCTGGCAGGCCGAGGCCCTGCCGCCGGAGCGCATCCCCCCCGGCGTGCTCGACTACACAGCCCGCGTGCAGCCGCCGCCGGTGGCCCCGCTGCCGATGGAGGGACTGATCGCTCTCGGCGGCAGCCAGCCCAAGCTGGCAGCGCGCGTCGAAGGTCGAAGTCTGCGGCCCTGCCCCGCCGCAGCGGCCGACTGGCTGCTCAAGCTGCCCGGCGCGCGGCAGCCGGCAGCGACGCGCGCCGAGTACAGCGCCCTCCAGCTTGCCGCCCTGGCCGGCGTGCCCTGCGTGGATGCGCGTCTGGTGCCGGCCGCCGACTGGGCCGCGCCGGTCCCGGGCGAGGTGGCCGGCGAACCTGCACTGGCCGTGCGCCGCTTCGATCGTCGGAGCGACGGCAGCGCCGTACAGGTCGAGGATCTGGCGCAGGCGCTCGGCGTTGCGCCCGCCGCCAAGTACCGGGCCTGCGATGCGGTACGAATCGGCCGACTGCTCTACCGCTACACGCCTCAGGGCCTTGGCAACGCGCGGGCCTTCGCCCAGCGCCTCCTGGTCAACGTGCTGCTCGGCAACGGTGACCAGCACCTCAAGAACTGGAGCCTGCGCTACGAAGACGGCCAGCACGCCACGCTGGCACCGGCCTACGATCTCGGCTTCACGCCGCCGACCGCTGGGCAGCCGCCGCTCGCCATCGGCGACTGCGCCGACTGGTCGGCGCTGGAGTTCCGCCACTTCGCGCAGTGGAGCGCCGCCGTGGGAGTGCCGTGGCGGCAGCTCCGGCCCCTGCTGGCAGAGACCGTGGAGCGCGCCCGCACGCTGTGGCCAGCGGCACTCGATGACCTGCCGATGGCCGAGACCGACAAGCTGCTGCTGCGCCACCACTGGCGCAGCCTGAGCAAACGCCTGCAGTACGGCCTGTGAACGCCAACAACCCCGGGCACGCCACCCCGCACATCCTTCCCCGGTCACGCCGCCACGCGCGCGGCTGCCCGCTACCTGCCGGCTGAGGTCCTACGCCCATGCTTTCCTACCGCCACGCCTTCCACGCCGGTAACCACGCCGACATCCTCAAGCATGTGGTGCTGTGCGCCACGCTGCAGTACGCGCTGCGCAAGGAGGCGCCGCTGTTCTTTCTCGACACTCACGCCGGTGCCGGCCTCTACAGCCTGCGCTCTGAACAGGCGCTGCAGACCGGTGAGGCGAGTGCCGGCATTCTGCGGCTCGATCTCTCCGAGCTATTGGCCGCCAGTACGGGCGAGGAGCACAGCCTGGTGGACGGCTACGCCGCCGCCGTGCAGCCCTGGCTGGCGCGTCACCAGTACCCGGGTTCGCCGCTGCTGGCGGCGGGTCTGCTGCGACGACAGGACCACCTGCACCTCTGCGAGCTACATCCGACCGACGTGGAACTCCTGACCGGCCACCTGTGGGGCGACCGCCGCTGCAGCGTGGAGCAGGCCGACGGCTACCAGCGGGCACTGGCGCTGCTGCCGCCGGTGCAGAAGCGGGCCGTGGTCCTGATCGATCCCTCCTACGAGCGCAAGGACGACTATCGCAAGGTGGTGAGACTGATGGCCGACCTGCAGCAGCGCATGCGGGCGGCGCAGCTCCTGCTGTGGTATCCGGTGGTGGAGCGCTCGGATGTCGAGCAACTGCTGGGCGGCCTGCAGCGCAGCGGTGTGCGCGATCTCTGGCAGTTCGAGCTGGGCATGGCCGCCGACCGCAGCGGGCATGGGCTCACGGCCAGCGGCATGCTGGTGGTGAATCCGCCCTTCACGTTGCCGGGTGCGCTGCGCGCGCTGCTGCCGCGCCTGCAGGAACAGCTGGCGCCGGCCTACGGCCACTGGAAGGTACGTCAGCTGGTCGGGGAGTGAGCCGCGCCGTCAGCGCGCGACCTCGTGCTCGACGTCCTCGTAGTGGCGCGGTTCGAAACGCGGCGAGCAGATGGCCAGGAACACCAGCTCTGAGCTGCCAGTGTTGCGGATACGTTGCCGGCAGCCGGGCGGAATGACCACCACGCTGCCCACGGTCACCGGCGTGGGCGGCAGATCACCCACATCGACCACACCGCTGCCACTCTGGATCACGTAGCGTTCCACCGTGCCCCGCAAGCGGTGCCAGCGCGTGGTCACGCCCGGCGCCACACGCGCTTCGGCCACCGAGACGGTCGGGTCATCTGGCGTGTTGCACAGTTCGTTGATGTGGCACAGCTCCTCCGTGAAGTAGCTGCGGGTGGGATCACGGTGCAGGATGAAGGGGTGCACGCGGCGGGCTCCGTTGCGGCGTGTGGATTCGACGACAGGGTAGCAGCGAGGCTCAGGCGGGCGGCTCGTCCTGCTGCACGTCGCCGAAGTCCTGGCGCAGCCGCGGCAGTTCGCGACGAAAGGCCTCCGCATCGCCGTATTCGGCGAAGCGCTGGTAGCGACTGTGCTGGCTCCTCTGCTGCATGGCGTGCTTGATCGGGCACCAGTATTGCTCGGTGCGGGCAGCGATCTCGCGCACGTAGGACAGCACGCCGTTGAAGTAGCTGCAGTACAGACAATTGAGCTTTTCGATGACGTTCAGGTAACCGAGATAGTGGCGATCGATGACGATGTGGTCGCGACGCCGCACCTTCGGGATGCCGTACACCGGAAAGCACACGGCCTGGTAGAGCGACACCACTGCGTCCATCAGCAGCGCCGGCCACAGGCACAGCCAGATGACGGGCGCGGTGAGCACATGCTTGAGCTGGGACTGCCGCAGATAGCTCAGCAGGCGCAGCAGCTGTGCGCGGTGCTGCTGGCGTACCTCCTCGCGGAAGTGCACGACACGATCGCGGATTTCGTAGGTCTGCACCCGGATGCGCTGGATTTCCTGGCGCAGCTCGGCCTCCAGCCGGCGAATCTGTTCGTTGAGTTCCTGGATGCGCTTGTTCATGGCGAGCTCCGCGGACGAAGGGGAACCAGGCAGCCGGCAGTAGCCGCTGGTGAGGCATTACAGCAGTGGCGCGCCCGGCGAACCAGCGGCACCCTGTGCAAGCCGGCAGCAGCGCGCAGCGCTAGCAGAGCCAGTGCTCTGCGGCATAGGCGGTCAACGCCGCCGTGTCCAGCAAGGGCGCGCGCAGGGCGAGGTAGCCATCCGGGCGCACGAGCAGGAGCTGATCGGCGCCGGCATCGAGCAAGGCCGCTGGGGCCTGTTCGACCGTGAGCGGCTGCAGCACGGCACCGTACGGCGCCAGCGCCTGCGTGAGCAACGCGCGCGCCGCAGCCGACAGCCGGCCCGCGCTAGCCAGCACCAGCACGTGGCGTGGGTGGCGCGAGAGCGCGTACAGCGAGCCCTGCGGGAGTGCCAGATCGGGCAGACGGTCGCCTACCTGCAGACCGGGCAGAGTTGCCGTAGCTTCACTGCGGTAGTGGTAGCCAAGCCCGCTCACCTGCGCCACCAGTGATTGCAGCTGCCCGGATGCGCGCAGTGCCAGCAGTTCGGCCGGGTCGCTGTTGCGGCCAGCCATGAACAGGGTGTGGATCGCCGACGCCGCTGCGATCACCTGGCGGCCGATCGGCTTGCGCTCCTGTTCGTAGCTGTCGAGCAGGGTCGCCGGTGCCTTGCCCTGCAGCACGTAGGCGAGCTTCCAGCCGAGGTTGTAGGCATCCTGCAGGCAGCAGTTCATGCCCTGGCCACCGGCGGTGGAATGCACGTGCGCTGCATCACCGGCGAGGAAGACGTTGCCCTTGCGGTAGTGGCGAGCGAGGTGGATGCGACTGCCCCAGCGCGAATGCCACACGGCCTCGCCGAGGTGGACGCCATCGAAGTGCTGGTCGAGGATGTTGCCGAACACCTGCTCGGGCACGGCGTCCGGCGCGGCCTTGTCGGCCGGCTGGCTCATCAGCAGGCGGAAGTGGCCATCGGGCAGCTTCACCACCATCACGAAATGCGCAGGCCCCATGCAGTAGTGCACCCAGTCGGGGTCATCGGGGAAGCCCTGCAGGTGGATGTCGAGATTCTGCAGCACGGTGCCGGCGTACTCGCTGCCATCCTGCTCCCACTGCAGCTGCTGACGGAGACGGGAATTGGCGCCGTCGCAAGCGATCAGATACTGACACTCCACCACGTCCTCGACGCCGTCGCCGTCCTGCAACGTGGCGATGATGCGGTCACCGGTCTGCACGACGTGGGTGCAGGTCACACCCCACTCGGTGCTGCGCCCGTAGCGCTCCTGCAGCAGCGTGCGGAGGTGGGCTTCGGTATCGTCCTGACCATGCAGCAGCAGGAACGGGTAGCGCGAATCCAGCTGCGTGAAATCCAGACCTGGTCGCACCTCGCGGCGCGTGCCGGCGGCGTCCACGTAATGCATCACGTAGCCCGGGCTGTGGATACCGCGCGCCAGGAAGCGCTGCAGCAGACCCTCGTCGATGCGTGCCAGCATTTCCAGAGTACGCGCATGCACGGTGACGGCACGCGAGTAATGCGAAGGCTGCGGCAGACGGTCCACGCAGCGGAACTCCACGCCGTGCCGCGCCAGTTCCAGCGCGAGCAGCGTACCGGCCGCGCCGGAGCCGACGATGAGGACGGGGATTTGCCTGGTGGAGTGCATGGTGGCTTGCCTTAAGGCAGGGGCAGAGTGGGGTGTCGAGAGCCTGCTCGTTCTCGAGCGGAGTATAGGTGTTGTGCAAAGCCTGCGAATACTCTGCGTCAGCGCGACACAGCAAGGCATGAGCGCGGCTGCCTGACTGTCGCTTCGGCTCAGACGCCTTTCGACAGCACGACGAAACTGTACGCGTAGGGATTGCGCTCGCCAGCGCTGTACGTTTCGCGCGCAGTTTCCTGCCATTCGGCACGATCGAAGGCCGGAAAGAAGGCATCGGCCTCCGGCTCGGCATCGACTTCGGTCAGGTACAACCGCGAGGCAAGCGGCAGCGCCTGCGCGTAGATCTGCGCGCCACCGATCACCATGACCTCGTCCTGCCCTGCCGGCAGTAGACGCTCGGCGGCGGCGAGCGCCGCATCGAGCGACGTCACCAGCGTGATGCCTTCTGCCGGATAGCCGGCATTGCGACTGATGACGATGTTGGGGCGACCGGGCAGCGGCCTGCCGATGGACTCGAAGGTGTTGCGGCCCATGATCACCGGCTTGCCGAGCGTTACCCGCTTGAAGTACTTGAGATCTTCAGGCAAGTGCCACGGCATCTTGTTGTGGAGACCAATGGCGCGATTGCGGGCGGCGGCGACGATGAGGGCGAGCTTCATGCGGCGTTGGGCAACGACTCACTGCAGCGTGTAGGAATAGACCACCTGACCGCTGACTTTGTCGCTGCTTTCGTGTTCCGGTAGGTAAGTTCGCACGTATTCTACCTTCACTTCGCGATCCGAAACCCGCACCCGGGTGTAGCCCGTGTTGGGAAATTGCACGCCGCTGGTGAAGGCGGCGCTGTTGAACAGTGAGTAGTTCGGATCGGCCGGCTCCGACAGTGTCTGGTACGTCACACCGTCCAGTTGCTGGCGCACCCAGATGTGGTCGTGGGCCTGGAAGAAGATGTCGACTCCGTTGTCCACCAGCAGCCTGTGGATCGGCGTGGGCAGGCCGGGCCGATTGGCGGCGAAGCCGCTGCTGCGACCGTCTCCATTCAGGCCTCCCCACTCGTACTTGAGCGCCGCCTCGATGCCACCGCGCCCGGTGCCGAGCACATGGTGGGCCATCACGAACTTGAACTTGGCCTTACTCTGCTCGAGCGTCTGCTTGAGCCAGGCGTACTGGGCCGGGCCGAGGGTAACGTCCCAGAGGTTGCTGCGCTTGTTGTCGTCGAAGAAGGAGTTGTCGACACAGACATCGGAACCCCAGTAGAAGTCGATGACCACGAACAGTGCGTCGCCCCAGGTCCAGGCAAAGTAATTGCGCAGCGGCCCGATGAAGGGCACCAGCTCTGGATTGCCGCTGTAAAAACCATCCGGTGCTGGCTGGGCATAGAGACTGTTGCGCGCGTTCTGGGCCCAGACGGCAACGCTGTCGGGCGTGCCGTTCAGAAGATAACGGGCCGACTGCTCGTGGTTGCCATTCACCAGAAACAGCGGTGCAGAATTGGCCAACTGCCCAAGGTAAGGCCGCTGCAAGGTGTAGCGCGCTTTGACCTGGGCCTGGGTGATCGTGGCGGGATTGAGCGTGTCTACGCTGAAGTCATCCCCCATGAGGATGTAGAAGTCCGGGCGATCGGCCGCTACGGTTTGCAGGGTTCGTGTATACAGCCGTCCGTCGAACTGCGAGCGCTCGCGTTCCGGATGCGAGTCGCCCTGCAGCGCGAAAGTGAAACTGCTGCCGGCCGCGCGCTGCGTATGGAAACTGTACTCGGGCGTGAGGCCGGCCTCACGGCCCGCGGCATCCCTGAAATACAGCCGGTAGTAATAGCGCGTATCGGGCCGCAGCCCCGCCAGCAGCAGCTCGCTGCCCTCGGAGGCCTGCAGCGGCAGGCTGGCGGAGCGCTGCAGGTAGCGCCCGGGCTCGCTGCCATAGACCGCATAGACCTGGCCGCTCTGCTCCGCTGAAAACACATTCAGGCGTACGGACTCCCGTGTGGGCGAACCGAGCACCAGATTGCCGCGAAAGGCCGCTGACGTGAGCGGTGGGCCGAAGCAGGTGCCTGCGCAGAACTCGGCATTGGCGTCGTCGAGTGCTCCATAACGCTGCCAGCCGCTGCCGAGCGAATACCAGAGCGCCCCCTGGTAGGTGCCGACCGCCAGCGCGCCGTTGGCACCGTAGCGGCGAAAATACCCGTCGCCTGTTGCATCGGGGTAGACCTGCAGGCTGGAGCCGTTGCTGAAGAGAGTGGGATAGACCTGCTCGATCATGCCCAGCAGTTGCTCGGTCTGCGCCGGTGAAGGCTGCCGGCAGGGTGCCGTCCCGCTGCAGTCGGCTGAGGCGCCAGAGGCCAACAGCAGCAACAGCGCACCGAGGACGGCGGCGGGGCTGCAGAGAGAGGTCAGCGGCAGCGTCCGGCAAATCCGGCCGGCTTGATTCTCAGGCGACGACTTGCGCATCGTTCAGGGCTTCCGTGTGATGACCCACTGGTGGTCGATCTGGCCGTTGCGGCGCTGGGCATTCTCCTGCTCGGGCAGCCAGGTCCGCACATAGGCGGCCGTCACGTCATTGGGCGTGACTGTGATCCGCAGGTGGCCGGCGCTGCTGAGCGCCACGCCGCTGTCGTAGTGGTAATCGCGCGCCAGGTTGGCGGCGTTGTTGGTATTGAGCGCTGAGGGCTGAGGGACCTCCTGATAGACGATACCGTCGAGTTCCTGTTTCACGTACAGGTGATCGTGGCCGTGGAACACCGCCGAAACACCGTGGCGTACGAACAGTTCGTGGATGGGGGCGCTCCAGCCGGGCCGCTTGCTGGCGAAACTGCGCGTGGTGTTGTCGCTGTCGTAGCCGCCCCACTCGAAGAAGCGCGCCGCCTCCGCGCCACCGCGCATCTGCCCATCCAGTCCTCCCACCAGACTGTGCAGGAATACGAACTTGAACGCTGCCGTACTGCTGGCCAGCGTGCTCTCCAGCCAGCGGTACTGCTCAGGGCCGAGCGTCATCGACCAGCCGTCCGCCCCCTTCGTGCGTGCGGAGTACCAGTAGGGGTCGAGTACCACGAACAGGGCAGCGCCCCAGTGCCATGCATACCAGGCCCCGCGCGCGCTGCCGCCGTTCTCACCGCTGTAGAAGCCGCCGGTGGCCGGCGCCACGAAGTAGCGCTGGCGCGCCTGCGCCGCCCAGTTGGCGATGTCGTTGCCGGCCGTGGTTTTCAACCAGCCCAGCTCGCCCTCGTGATTGCCATTGGCCAGGAAGAGCGGCACGTCCGCGGTGATGGCGGCGAAGTTGCCGCGCTCATAGACGTAGCGCTGCTCGACGGCGGCGGCAGAACTGGCCGGTGCCGAGGTCAGCGACAGCGGCGCCTGATGCTTTTCCGTCATGAAGGTGTCGCCGAGATCCACGTGGAAATCGGGCTGCGCCGCCAGCACGTTGGCCAGCGTGCGCTGGTACATGCGCACGACCGAGTTCTCGTCCATGTGCGAGTCGGCCTGCACGGTGAACGTGAAACTGCTGCCAGCAGGGCGCGCCGTATGGAAGCGGTGCACGGCACCGGCCACTTCCTGCGCCATGCCCTGCGGCTGGAACTGCACGCGATAGTCGTAGGCGGTGTCGGCGGCGAGACCGGCGAGGGTGAGGGTGACCGGCTGCCCGGCGCTCAGCCCGACGGTAGCGGAGCTCTCGCTGAGTGGCTGCCCGCGCCTGCCGTATTCCACACGCAGGCGGCCACTCTGCTCGCTGGCGTACAGGCTCAGCACGACTCCCGAATCGGTCGGCGCACCGAGCACGACCGATCCGGTGAAGGCCCCGTCTGCCGCAGCCGGCAACAGACACTGGCTGCTGCACAACTGACGATCCCCGTCCTCCAGTGCGCCGAAGCGGGTCCACTGGCCGGCGGACCGATACCACAGCCCCCCCTGCCAGGTCGCGAGGCCCCAGCCAGAGGCACCGCCATACTCACGAAACAAGGCCTCCGAACCGTCCAGCGCTTGGCTCTGCGTGCGGGCGGCGGGGAAAAACAGCTGGGGATAGAGGTGCTCGATGCTGTCGAACAGCGCCGCCGCCTGTGCTGCGGCCGGTTGCAGGCAGGGGCTGCCGCGGCAACCACTCGGCGCCTGCGCCTGCAAGGCGCCGGTCGACAACAGCAACAGCAAGGCAAGCAAGGGGCGTCCCATTCAGAACTCCAGCACAGTGGTGGATTGATCGGGCGCCAGCAGGCGCTGGCGAGGCTGGTACCAGAGCACGATCGCTGGCTTCAGCAGGTCGGGCAGGGTCAGCGTGAGCCGCTCGATGGCCAGCACATCGGCGGCATCGGCGTGCACTTCCAGGGCACCCTCGAACGCCTGGGCTTCGTCGCCGACGAGGCCGGCCGCCAGGCGCCGCCGCAGCGACTCGTGCACCACGGCGAGCGGGGGCCAGACCCAGTGCTGCAGGGGCAGCGAGGCACCTCGGCTGCCGAGCAGCAGCTGCTGCTGCAGCGTGTCTTGCAGCTGCGCGTAAGCCGCGCCGAGACTGGCCTCGTCGGTGGTGGCGGCGGCCAGCAGGAATTCCTCGGCGGAGCTCTGCGGTGCCAGCAGGCGCTGCAGCAGCCCCGCGAAATCGAGTCGCAGTACCAGCGCCACACTGTGCCGCTCGTGCAGCACGACGGTGATGCTGTTCTCGTCGAGTTCATGGGCGACAGGCTGCCGTGGCAGTGCGAAGGCCAGCAGCAGGCAGAGGAGCAGTCGACGGCGCATGGGGGTTCAGCGGCAGTAGGTGACATCCGGCTGCGTGCTGGCGCCCGCATCGGTGGTGAACTGGAAGGCCCAGCAGGCGGCCTTGCCGCTGTTCTTCGACTGCTGCAGCTGCGCGAGCAGCTCGGCGCCCGTCAGCTGCCGGTAGCGGATACGGTAGGTGCCGGGCGCATTGGTGTAGCGGTCGGTGCCGGTCTCGGTGGTATTGAAGGTGAGCGCCGAGGTGAACCGCAGTTCCTGATAGCCATCGGCAGCCTTCGTCAGCGTCATGCCGCTCACGGCAAAGGGCTGCACCGGCGGCTGCCGGAAGGGCTTGAACTTGGCGGACTGGCCGGCCAGGTCCGGGCCGGGCGTGCCACGGAAGCAGGACAGCACGTAGGGCGACAGGTCGGTCACGTGGTAGCTGTAGCCGGCTGGCGCGTTACTGACCGGCTCGGTGTTGCCGCCGCACACGCCGTCGCGGCTGGCCGTAGCGCCGCTGGCATCGAGGTAACCGAAGATGGCGAAGCCATCGAGCGCCCAACCCACCGGATGCGTCGCCCAGTAGGACGCCGGGCGGGCGGCCATCATGCAGACCGGCGCGGCGTGGTAATGGTAGTCATCGGCACGACCCGCATGACCGTTGCAGACATCGAGTTCGCCGAGCACCTTGGTGTCGCCATTCTGGCAACCTCCCTGTTTGCAGGGATTGAAGATCGGCACGCCGTTGATGGCCACGCCGATCGGTCCATCCACCGCCGACACCGTGGTGGCGGCCAGCTGCGGATTCAGCGGTATTTTCCAGCCGCTGGCGCCAAGGAAATTCTGGCTCACCGGTACCTGGAGGTTGGTGGCGGTGATGCCGTTCATGAGGGTGTGACTGGGCAGGGCCAGCGAACTGACATAAGCGAACTGCTCGTCGCAGGCCACGATCGGGTAGCCGGTGGTGGACGCCAGTGTCGAGCTGCGTACGTTGACGCAGGCCGTGCTGGTGCCACTCGTCGTTGACCGTTCATGGCCGAGCGTGAGGCTGGCCGACGCGAGCGTGAGGGGAGCCAGCGCGGCCGTCAGCACGTCACCGGTCACTGCTTTGCCGGCCGGCAGCACGGGTGCCGCGGACAAGGCATAGAGTGTCCAGGTGTAGAGCTTCACTCCGGGCCCCTGCGAGCAGGGTGGCTGATAGGCTGCCATCGGCCCGTCACTGCCGACCCCCAGCGTACCCACACCGAAAGCGTCTTTCTTGAGCGAGCGCAGGCCACCGTCGAGGTTGTAGAGCACCCAGTTCCACTTGAGGGCGCCGTCGCGCGGCAGCGTGGTCATCAGCAGCGCGAACTCGCGGGTGCCCGCTGGCACGTTACTCCAGGAAAGCTCCGGTGAGGAGCCGGTGCCGTCGCAGGTGTAGTCGCGCGGCAGGACGCCACCGTCGCTGCCGAGACTGCTGCTGAGGGTAAAGCCACTGGCAGCACCCTGCGGCGCGGCAGTCACGGGTTCGGCCGGCGTGCCGCTGCCC
>DAIRDB010000012.1:0-73256 GCA_036796405.1 Gammaproteobacteria bacterium
GCGCCGGCGTGGGCAAGACCGTGAACATGATGGAGCTGATCAACAACATCGCCACGGCGCGCGGCGGTCTGTCCGTGTTCGCCGGTGTGGGTGAGCGTACTCGTGAAGGCAACGACTTCTATCACGAAATGCAGGAAGCCAAGGTGATCGACACCGAGAACTTCAAGAATTCCAAAGTGGCGATGGTGTACGGCCAGATGAACGAGCCCCCGGGCAACCGTCTGCGTGTCGCGCTGACCGGTCTGACCATGGCCGAAAAATTCCGCGACGAAGGCCGCGACGTACTGCTGTTCGTCGACAACATCTACCGCTACACCCTGGCCGGTACCGAAGTGTCGGCGCTGCTCGGCCGCATGCCCTCCGCTGTGGGTTACCAGCCTACGCTGGCCGAGGAAATGGGTCAGTTGCAGGAGCGCATCACCTCCACCAAGACCGGCTCCATCACGTCGATCCAGGCCGTTTACGTTCCCGCCGACGACCTCACCGATCCTTCGCCGGCCACCACCTTCGCTCACCTTGACGCTACCGTCGTACTGTCGCGACAGATCGCCCAGCTCGGTATCTACCCGGCCATCGACCCGCTGGACTCCACCTCGCGCCAGCTCGACCCGCTGGTCATTGGCCAGGAGCACTACGAGACTGCCCGCGGTGTGCAATCCATCCTGCAGCGCTACAAGGAACTCAAGGACATCATCGCCATTCTCGGCATGGACGAATTGTCGGAAGACGACAAGCTTGCCGTCAGCCGCGCGCGCAAGATCGAGCGCTTCTTCTCGCAGCCGTTCACGGTCGCCGAAGTGTTCACCGGCACCAAAGGCAAGTACGTCTCGCTCAAGGACACGATTGCCGGCTTCAAGGGCATCCTCAATGGCGACTACGACCATCTGCCAGAGCAGGCGTTCTACATGGTGGGCGGCATCGAAGAGGTGGTCGAAAAAGCTGCCAAGATGGCCAACAAGTAACGTTGCACCACTCAAGCGAACAGGATTGCCGCCATGGCCATGACAATGCACTGTGAGATCGCCAGCAGCGAAGCCCGCCTTTTTTCTGGCCGTGTCGAGTCGCTGGTGTGCACTGGAACGCTGGGCGACATGGGCATCCTGCCAGGCCACGCGCCGCTGCTGTCGGCGCTGATTCCTGGCCCGGTGCGCCTCGTCACGCAGGACGGTCAAGAGCAGATCTACTACGTGTCCGGTGGCTATGTGGAAGTGCAACCAGGCGTCGTCAACATCCTGGCCGATACCGCCATTCGAGCCGATGACATGGATGAGGCGGCCGCCGAGCAGGCCAAGCGCGACGTCGAGGAAGCCATCGCCAACCGCAGCGCCGAATTTGAATACTCGCGCGCAGCCAGCCAGCTGGCCGAAGCTGTTGCCCAAATCCGCACGGTACAGCAGTTGCGCCGCAAGCTCGGCTCGTGATTCACGCTGCGAGCGCAGCGCTGTCGTCTTGCACGACGTGAAGAGGTGGCAGGAGCCGCCTTTTTTTTTGCTATCCTTGCGTCTTCGCGAACTGCAGGAACCCTCGTGGGTATGTCCGACCTTAATGTCGTAGTGCTGGCTGCGGGCAAGGGCACTCGCATGTGCTCAGCCAAGCCCAAGGTGCTGCATACCCTGGCGGGCCGGTCCCTGCTCCAGCACACGCTCGATACCGCACGACAGCTTGAAGCCAGCACCGTGACGGTGGTGATCGGCCATGAGGCGGAGCAGATCCGGCAGGCGGTCAACGACCCCATCGTGAATTTCGTGGTGCAGGACCGACAGCTCGGTACCGCGCATGCCGTCCATCAGGCGCTACCCTGCCTCGCGCCCACCGCGATCGCCCTCGTGCTCTACGGTGACGTTCCCTTGGTGCAGGCCGCTACCTTGCGAGGCCTGCTCGAGGTAGTCGATGCCGACAGCATGGCCGTGCTGACCTGCCAGGTGAAAAATCCTACCGGCCTTGGCCGCATCCTGCGCGCCGCAGACGGCAACATACAGGCCATCATCGAAGAGAAAGACGCAAGTAACGCCCAGCGCACCATCACCGAAATCAACACCGGCATCATGGCCATTCCCGTCGCCCGCTTGCAGCAGTGGCTCCCGCGCATCAGCACCCATAATGCCCAAGGCGAGTACTACCTCACCGACATCGTGGCATTGGCGCTCGAAGCAGGCTGTCGGGTGCACACCAGCGTGTGCGCCGACGAGCTGGAGGCCGCCGGCGTTAACAATCGCCAGCAACTCGCCGAGCTGGAACGGCACTATCAAGCACGCGAAACCCGCCGCCTGCTCTTGGCTGGCGTCACCCTGCGTGATCCTGCGCGGGTCGATCTGCGGGGCCGTATTCACATCGAGCCCGATGTCGACATCGACATCAACGTGGTGCTCGAGGGGGACATCCATATTGCCGGCGGCGTCAGCATCGGGCCCAACTGCCTGCTGCGCGACTGCAGCATCGGTGCCGGTACCGCCATCGAAGCCAACTCCGTCCTGGAGGGAGCCGTGATCGGCCAGCGCTGCAAGATAGGCCCCTTCGCCCGTGTTCGCCCGGGCACCGCTGTGGCTGACGATGCCAGGATAGGCAACTTCGTCGAGATCAAGAAATCGCGGCTCGGTAACCACAGCAAGGTCAATCATCTGAGCTACGTGGGGGATAGCGACGTGGGTGCCGACGTCAACATCGGAGCTGGCACCATCACCTGCAATTACGACGGTGTGAACAAGTTCAAGACGGTCATCGAAGACTCGGCCTTCATCGGATCCAACAGTTCGCTGGTGGCACCGGTCACGGTGGGAGAGGGTGCCACCGTGGCTGCCGGGTCGGTCATTACCCAGGACGTCCCGCGCCAGCAACTGGCCATCGCCCGCGGCCGACAAGCCAACGTCACGGGGTGGCAGCGGCCCCGCAAACCGCCCAAGCCCTGAAACCAGATTCGCAGGACAACAGTATGTGTGGAATCGTCGGTGCCATCGCCGAGCGCCAAATAAGCGACATCCTGATCGAAGGCCTGCGTCGCCTCGAATACCGCGGCTATGATTCAGCAGGGCTTGCCATCATCGATCCGCAAACCCATAAACTGCAAACCGCCAGAACCGTCGGCAAGGTACAGGCGCTGCACGACGAAGTGCATAAGTACCCCGTGCACGGCACGCTCGGTATCGCCCACACCCGCTGGGCCACGCATGGCAAGCCGTCGAAGGAAAATGCGCACCCTCTGGTGTCGCCAGACAACATCGCGCTGGTGCACAACGGCATCATCGAGAATTACCAGCAATTGAAGCGAGATCTGCAGTCCCGTGGTTATGCCTTCAGGTCCGACACCGACACCGAGGTGGTGGCGCATCTGATCCACTTCACGGCCGCAGAACGCAAACTTGGCTTCATCGATGCAGTGAAGCAGACCGTCGGCCTTTTGCATGGCGCCTATGGTCTTGCAGTCATCGACCGCAACGAGCCGGATTGCATCATGGTCGCCCGCAGCGGTAGCCCGCTGGTGGTAGGCATTGGCATGGGCGAAAACTTCGTGGCGTCCGACCCAGCGGCGCTCGGGCAAGTGACTGATCGCTTCATTTTCCTCGAAGAGGGTGACATCGCCCACGTGACGCGCAAAGCGATCACCATCTGGAACGATGGCAAGCTGGTGAAACGGGACGTCGTGCGCCTGCCGCAAAACCAGGATGACGTGCAGAAGGGCAAGTATCGCCACTTCATGCTCAAGGAAATCCACGAGCAGCCGCAGGTCATTCGCAACACGCTGCAAGGACGTCTCAGCAAAACCCGCGTGCTCGACGAAATATTCGGTGTCGAGGCGCGCCAAGTCTTTGATCGCGTGAAGTCGGTGCAGATCGTGGCCTGCGGTACCAGTCATCACGCCGGCATGATTGCCCGCTACTGGTTCGAAAGCATTGCCCGCGTGCCCTGCGCCGTTGAGATCGCCAGCGAATATCGCTATCGGAACGCGTTGGTACCGGAAGACTGCCTGTTCGTCACCATCTCGCAGTCTGGCGAAACGGCCGATACGCTGGCCGCCCTGCGACACGCGAGAAAACTCGGGTATCTCGGGCACCTCACCGTGTGCAACGTTGCCAGCAGCTCGCTGGTGCGCGAATCCGATCTCGCCATGCTCACCCACGCCGGCCGTGAAATCGGGGTGGCTTCCACCAAGGCCTTCACCACCCAGTTGGTGGTACTGGCCCTTCTCGTACTCATCGTGGGCCGCCGCCATGGACTCACATCCGAGCAGGAACGCCGCTTTGTCGACGACTTGCATGAGTTACCAGAGGTCCTGCAGGAAACTCTGCGTCTCGATGCAGAAATTCTCGCGCTCTCGCATGACTTTGCCGAAAAGGCCCATACCCTGTTCCTCGGCCGCGGTATCCAGTACCCGGTGGCCATGGAGGGCGCTCTCAAACTCAAGGAGATTTCCTACATCCACGCCGAGGCGGCACCGGCGGGCGAGCTCAAGCATGGCCCACTGGCGCTGGTCGACAACGACATGCCAGTCATCGCCGTAGCCCCCAACAACGAACTGTTGGAAAAGCTCAAGTCGAACTTGCAGGAGGTGAGGGCCCGTGGTGGCCAGCTGTACGTCTTCGCCGATGCACGCGCCGGGTTTCGCAACGAACCAGGCACCAAGGTGCTGAAAGTGCCGCACTGCAGTGATTTCCTTGCCCCCATCGTTTACACCGTGCCCCTGCAATTGCTGAGCTACCATGCCGCGGTCATCAAGGGCACCGATGTCGACCAGCCGCGCAATCTGGCGAAAAGTGTGACGGTGGAGTAAGTCCAAAGGCCGATCAGCACCTCACTCCGGAGGAGGATCTCGACATGCGCAAACTGCTTTCAGCGCTGCTGGTCGCTGCAGTGCTCGCCGCAACCAAGGCTGCAGTCGCGGCAGAGGGTGGCGCGCCACGGCTGCTCTTCATCGGTAACAGCTTCACTTTCGCGCAAGGATCGGCCGTGCGGTATTTTCATGCGAGCCGCGTGACGGATCTCAATGGCACGGGACTCGGCGGCGTGCCCGCCCTGTTCAACGTGCTCGCTGTGCAAGCCGGGTTGAACTACGACGTGTTCCTCGAAACCGAGCCTGGCAGTGGTCTGGAGTTCCATCTCGTCAACCGGCAGGCCGTGCTCGACCAGCCTTGGGATCTGGTCGTCATGCACGGTCAGAGCACGCTGGACTTCGAGAGTCCAGGCGATCCTGCCAAGCTGGTGCGCAGCAGCCGTGAGTTGGGCGAGTGGTTGCAGCAGCGGCACGCTGAAGTGGGCATATTCCTGCTGGCTACCTGGGCCCGTGCCGACCAGACTTATCCTGCCACCGGCACCTGGGCTGGCCGTTCCATCGCCGCCATGGCGGAGGACGTCCGTCGCGCCTACGATCTTGCCGCGACCAGCACCCCCAACCTGCGCGCGGTGATTCCGGTTGGCGAAGCCTGGACGCGGGCCATGGAAGACGGGCTCGCCGATGCCAATCCCTATGACGGTGTGGCGGCCGGACAGCTGAATCTCTGGACCTATGACCACTACCATGCCAGCGCTGCCGGCTCATACCTCGAAGCGCTGGTGGTGTTCGGTACCGTCACCGGCGTAGATCCACTCAGCCTTGGCAGTGGCGAATGTGCGGGCTTCGAGTTGGGTTTCAGCGCTCAGCAAACCGTGGCCCTGCAGCAGGTCGCCAGCGCTACGTTGGCCGGGGAAGGTCTCAGCCTCCACCCCGTCAGCGGTGGTCTTGTCGACGACAAGCCCAAGCCCTGTGCCGCGTTGCTCCCCTAGCGCTACCACCGACGGTCGCTGACGGCCTCAGACGCGCGGCTTGCCCGGGGCTCGCAGCGTGCGCAGGCTACGATTCAGCCGCTTGAGATGATCCTGCAGCAGGTCGGCGCGCGAGCGGGCCACGCCCATCGCCAGGACATCGATCACCACCAAGTGTGCTATGCGGGATGACACTGGCGTGTAGACGAGCTCACTCTCCTCCACATTGATGTGTATCGGAAAATCACAGAGCTCGGCGAGCGGCGTGCCGCGGGGTACCAGGCCAATCACCTTGGCCCCGGCTTCGCGAGCGAGATTCACGCTCTGGATGAGGGCTTTGGTGCGGCCTGACTGGGAAACAGCCACTACAACGTCGTCGGGATGCAGCGAAATGGCGGACATGTGCTGGATGTGGGGGTCGGTGTAGGCGGCAGCGGACACCTGTAAACGGAAGAACTTGTGCTGGGCATCGATGGCCACCGATCCAGAGGCACCAAAGCCGTAGAATTCCACACGTCGAGCCGCTGCCAGTGCTGCGATGGCCTGCTCCAATGCCTTGGGATCGACCTCGTCGCGCACGGTGAGCAGCGATCCGATGGTGGCATCGAAGACCTTGCGGTTGACGTCAGCAACCGAATCCCCGGCGCTCACCGAAAACTGCACGTAATTGCCGCTGCTGCCAAGGTACTGTGCGAGCTGCAGCTTGAAGGATTGGAAGCCATCGAAGCCCAGCGCGCGGCAGAAACGGATGACCGTTGGCTCACTGACAGCCGCCGCCTCTGCAAGGTCTGCAATGCGCAGCGGCAGGATGGCCTCAGGATTCTGAAGGATGTAATCGGCTACGCGGCGTTCCGATTTGCGCAGGTGGGAAAGCTGCGACTGGATGCGTCGAAGGAGGTGGGCAGCATTCACGGCCGTTACCACTGCAGCGGGACAGGAGCAAAAGCCAAGTACCGCTCGCGCCCGTCTCGCGGGAGCGCAATGCGATAACCGGAACGATCAACAGACCGCCGCGCCGGCAATCAAAAAGCAACACACGCACCGATCAGAGAAGTTGCCGGTGCGACCAATTAGAAATCTGACCCCACCTCGCGGCGGCACCGCCGCGAGGCAGACAGGACCAAAAGCAACGGGCTGGTATTACCCGATGACGACGACGTTCTCGGCCTGTGGGCCTTTGGCGCTCTGGGTCACGGTCATTTTGACTTTCTGACCTTCTTTCAGGGTGCGACGACCGTCGGCCTGAATAGCGCTGTAGTGAACGAACACATCTTTGCCGCCGGACTGTTCGATGAAACCGAAACCTTTTTCGTCATTGAACCATTTGACGGTGCCTTCGACTTGCTCTGCCATGATGCTCTCTTGCTTTTTACATGCCACAACGGTGGCGAAACCCAATTTTCTTGTATTGGTACTCAACCGACATCGGCTGTGGCCATTGGCGCTGGGGCCTTGATCCAAAGGGTAGCCAAAAACGGTCTGACCCGATGGTAACAAGGTTTTCACAATTTGCCTATGCAAAGTTTTTCCATTCTCTACAATGCCGCGCCATGGATGTAAGCCACATTTTGAATGACCTCAATGACGCGCAGCGCAGTGCTGTCACGTCCGCGCCGGGCAACGTTCTGGTACTGGCAGGGGCCGGCAGCGGCAAGACCCGGGTGCTGGTCCATCGCATCGCCTGGTTGATCCAGATGGAGGGCATTTCGCCGGCAGGGTTGCTGGCGGTGACGTTTACCAACAAGGCGGCCAGTGAGATGCGACAACGCATCGAAGCCCTGTTGGAACAGCCCGCCGGCGGTATGTGGGTTGGCACCTTCCACGGCCTTGCGCACCGACTGCTGCGCGCCCATTGGGCGGAGGCCGGCTTGCCGGAAAAATTCCAGATCCTCGACTCCGATGACCAGCTGCGTCTGATCAAGCGCGTCATTCAGGCCCTACAGCTCGATGACAGCAAGTGGCCGGCCAAGCAATGCCAGTGGTACATCAACCAGCACAAGGACGAGGGCCTGCGTGCTGCCAACATCGCCCACCACGGCGACGACTTCAATCGCAACATGCAGAAGATCTACGAGGCCTACGAGGAGACCTGCCAGCGCGCCGGTCTGGTCGACTTTGGAGAGCTGCTGCTGCGCGCGCATGAGCTGTGGCTGCGGCACCCCGGGCTGCTCGACTACTACCAGCGACGTTTCCGGGAAGTGCTGGTGGACGAGTTTCAGGACACCAACGCCATCCAGTACGCGTGGCTTCGGGTACTGGCAGGGCAACGAGGTCATGTCACTGCGGTGGGGGACGACGACCAGAGTATCTATGGCTGGCGTGGCGCTCGCATCGAAAACATCCAGCAGTTCACTCAGGATTTTGCCCCGGCCACGCTGATCCGCCTCGAACAAAACTACCGCTCGACCGGCAACATTCTCAAAGCCGCCAACCAGCTGATCGCCAACAACGCAGGACGCCTCGGCAAGGAGCTGTGGACCGCCGGTCAGGAGGGAGAGCCTATCTCGGTCTATGCCGCTTTCAACGAGCAGGATGAGGCGCGCTTCGTCGTGGATCAGATTCTGCAGCAGGTGCGCAAGGGCCGTCGGCGCGAGGAATGCGCGATTCTCTATCGATCGAACGCCCAGTCGCGCGAACTCGAGGAGGCCCTGATCCGCTCGCAAACGCCCTACCACATCTACGGCGGTTTCCGGTTCTACGAGCGTCAGGAAATCCGCAACGCCATGGCCTACCTCCGGCTGGTGCACAACCGCGACGACGATGCCGCTTTCGAGCGCGTGATCAACGTCCCGGCCCGCGGCATCGGCAACACGACCCTGGAAAACCTGCGCGTGCTTGCTCGCGAGCAACGCGTTTCGCTCTGGCAGGCATCACAGCGCGCCGTTGCCCATGGCCAGCTGGGAGCGCGGGCCGCCCAGAACGTCGCCGGGTTCATGACCTTGATCAATGGCTTGAACGACTACCATGCTGCCCCGCACGAACTGCATCTGACCACCGATTACGTCATCCGCCAGAGCGGCCTGCTGGCACATCACGAAAAAGAGGGCGGTGAAAAAGCCGCTAACCGGTTGGATAACCTCGAGGAATTGGTCAACGACGCCAAGGGATTCACCTTCGAAGAGCTGCCTCCCGACATCGAGCGCACCAGCGACAACCTGCTGGCCGCCTTTATTGCCAAAGCCGCCTTGGACGCCGGTGACGCTCAGGTCGACAAGGACGAAGATGCCGTGCAGTTGATGACCTTACACTCGGCCAAGGGTCTCGAATTTCCGCTGGTGTTCATCGTCGGGCTGGAGGAGGGACTGTTTCCGCACAAGATGTCGGCCGACAGCCTCGACGGTCTGGAGGAGGAGAGGCGACTTTGCTACGTGGGCATCACGCGCGCCCGCGAAAAGCTGATCCTGACCCATGCCGAGACCCGCAGGCTGCATGGCGAAGAGAATTTCACGCGGCCCTCCCGCTTCATCCGCGAGATACCGCCGGCGCTGCGCCAGGATGTGCGCTTGAAGGGGCAGATCCAGCGCGCGGCGGCATGGCAGGGTTCGGCACAGCAGGCGAGTAACGCCACGGACGGACTGCGACTGGGTCAGCGTGTGCGCCACGCCAGTTTTGGCGAAGGCGTGGTGCTGAGCTGTGAGGGCAATGGTCAGAATGCCCGAATCCAGATCAATTTCGATGCCGTGGGTGGCAAGTGGCTGGTGGCGGCCTATGCCAAGCTGGAGCCGCTGTAGCCCCGCGATTCAGGCGCTGCGCGCAATGGCCCGGGTTCGGCCGTTGTCGTCGATGGCCACGAACACGAACAGCCCCTCCGCCACTTTGACCCAGGGGGTTTCTGTCTCCAACGAGCGCACCCAAGCATCCACCTCGACCCGGATGGAACTGCGCCCAATCGCCAATATCCGCGTGAAGCAACCCACGGCCTGACCCACGTGGATGGGGGACAGGAAGTTGATGCTCTCGATGGCCACGGTAGCGACCTTGCCCTGACTCTCGCGGCAGCAGGCCAGATTACCGGCCATGTCCATATGCCCCGCCAGCCAGCCCCCGTGAATGAGCCCATGCTGGTTGGTATCGCGCGGCAGCGCCACGATTTGCAGTGCATGCCAGCCGCTGGGGCGTGGGTCGGGGTCTGTCGTGTCTACACTCATGAATCGGCTTCTGTCGGTTGCTGTTGCCCTGCGGCGGCCTGCTGCTCGTCGGCCGCAGCCAGCCGGGAGGCGTCAGATCTTGGTGAAGCTCACCAACCGGAAGGTCAGTGTGCGCACGTCGATCAACTCGAACACCACATCGGAGTAGACGTCTGTACCGACGCGCACACTCGGTATCTGCATGAGACGCCCATCATAGTTGGCCGCCACCCGGCCATTGTCGAGCAGTTCGACGATGCGGATCAGGTCGATCTGGAAGATGGCTGGATCGGGATCTTCACTCTTGATCACGAACACCTGATACAGCTTGCCGTTGATGCGCAGCGGAATGCGCACGCCTTCCGACACCGGTTGCAGCCCATAGTTGCCGAGCGCCACGACATTGCCGAGGGGTGTCTTGGGCTGGGTCTGGGAGCCTTCCTTGATTTCCCTCTGGGTGACGTAGGCACGACTGATCATGATGAAGTCGTCTGCCGAGCGCGTGGCATCCGGGTTGACCAGAGGCAGCTCAGAAAGCGCGCCGTCGCTGAGCGCGAGGCTGAGGTCGTAGGTGCCCACCGTCGACATGCCGTCCACTACGTCGAGACCGATCACCACCTGGCCAAACACGGTGAACCCGCTGTTGTTGGCCGGGCCCAGCACCGCCGAGTTATCGGTCAGGTTGATGAAGAACTGGTTGGTCGCGCTGTTCGGGTCATTGCCCAACTTGGCCATGGCCACCGTACCGCGCGCGTTGGGAATCCGATATTCATTGACCACCGGCGGGTCCTGCGGCACGCGGCCCAAGCCCGAGCCGTCGCGGAACGTAAAGCCACCGCCCTGCAGCACGAAGCCGCGTACCAGCCGGTGGAAGAACGAATTGCTGTAATCGCCGTCGCGCACGTAGTTCAGGAAATTGGCCACCGTCTTCGGGGCGTCTTCCGGAAACAGCTTGATGCAAAACTCGCCGAGGTTGGTCTCCATGCACACCACCTCGGTCAGGGTGGGCGCCTTGTTGGGATCGGGCGGCGGAAAGTCCAGCCCGTAGGTGAGGTAATCGCTGACCGTGCCGGCATAGCGGTACAGACGCACGATCTGCACCACGTCGTCGGCGGTGACCTTGCTGTCGAGCTTCAGCATCGGCGCCCTGGCCAGCGTGCTGTCATTGAGTGGCTGCACCGGTAGCCGGGAAAGCCGGTCGATGACGTCCAGACCGGAGCCCAGCACGCGTGCGAACACGGCGCCGGCCGAGGTGCTGGACGCGAAGCTCTTCTGATTGTCGGCCACGTTGATGTGCCAGCCCGTGGTGGCGCTGTTGGGCTGTCCAGCGTCGATGTCGAACGCCACCGTGCCGCGCAGGTGAGGCAGCTTGAACTCATTGGTCAGCGTGCTGCTGCCAGCCAGTGCCGGCGTGTCGAGAGCGGCCTGATAGCGCCCGCCGGCAAGGTAGGTCGCCGTGCCACGCACGCTGGCGTGCAACAGCGATTTGTCGTAGGTGCCGGCATCCACCTGGTTGAGGAAGTGCGCCGTGGACAGCGGAGCGTCGGCCTGCAGCAACTCCATGCAGAACGTGTCCAGTGTGGTTTCAGCGCAGACCACGGTTTGTCCCGCGGCAGGCAGGGCCAGCAGGGCACAGGCGAGGAACGGCAGCAGGCGGGCAATGCGGATGACGGTCATGGGGTTCGCTTCGATACGCCGGGGGTGACGCGGGGCGCAGACACCGGAAAAACGGCGGCGAGAATACCACAAGGCATCCATCCGGCGGATGCTGCACGCTGGCCTAACCGGCACCGGCGCCGCGCGCGCCACCGCCAGCACAGGCCGCGGCGACCGCTGGCAACTTAATCTGTCTTTAATCTCTTCTTCACACAGCTACCGGAAAATTTACCGCGTCTGAACAAGCACTTAATTACGGGTTTACCTTGCCCCCCCACCATGGTCGCCGTTGCAAACAGTCCACCTTCCTGGAACGGAGCCCGCCCATGATGACACGCGTTTCCACTCTCTTTGTTAAGGCTGCGTTATTGGCCGCCATTGCTTCCGCTGCCGTGCAGGCCGCCACGCCGCCGAGCGTTGGCACTTACACCTACCCGGGCGGCGCTTCCAGCACCACCTTCGCCGGCGGCATGACCATCAACCGCGGCGCCAACTTCCTCGCTGAAATTCCTGCCGACCAAAAGGTGGGCGTCGAAGCCATCATCACCCCGGCTGCCAGCGACGTCGGCAAATCGGCTGCCATGTACATGGTGGTGCTCGCCAAGGGCCAGTGGTTCATGCGCACGGCTACCGGCTACGAAAGCTGGAATGGTGACGTCGCCACGCTGAAGTCCTATGCCACCAAAACGCTGGCCGCCTCAGAAGCCGTCAGCCAGAGCGACCTCGAAGGCCTCACCAAGATCTTCTTCGACGGCTCGGATGTGAACGTGCACGTCGGCTATGCCATCAGCGGAGAGCCGCTGGTCTACTCCGGTCCCATCGCGACCCGTGTGCGCCTCATCAACCAGGGCCTCGCCTGCCCGGCCGGCACCACGCAATTGTCCGTCGCCATCGCCGCCAAGACCGCCTGCGAACTGCGCGGCACCTACACGAGCCCACTGCGACTGACCAGCGACTTCGAATACCTCGTCTCCGGCGGTGTGTTCATCGGCGGTGACAACGTCAACTCGACATCGCTGACCATCGATGCCGGCGTGAAGATCTACGGCCGCTCCGGTGCCGACTTCATCCGCATCAGCCGCGGCTCCAAGATCCATGTGAACGGCTCGCCGGAAGCCCCGGTCATCATGACCGGAGCCAACGATGCCACCGCCACGCTGAACACCACGGGAGCCTGGGGCGGTCTGGTACTGAACGGCAACTCCACGTTGAACGGCTGCACGGCCGGCACGGTACTTTGCGAAGCCGAAGCCGAGGGTAACGCCGGCAAATACGGCGGCAACATCCCCGACGACGACAGCGGCAACATCAACTACCTGATCGTCAAATACGCCGGGTTCGAGATCTCTCCAGGTAACGAACTGAACGGGCTTACCTTGAATGCCGTCGGCTCCAAGACGCTGATCGATTACGTGCAGATCCACAACGGCTCCGACGACGGTTTCGAAACCTTCGGCGGTACCGTCAATGCCAAGCACCTCGTGCTCACCGGCAACGACGATGACAGTCTCGACTGGCAGAGGGGCTCGACCGGCAAATTCCAGCACATCCTGATCCTGACCAAGACGGTGGGGGATCGTGGCTTCGAGGGCGACAACAACTCGGCAGCCCGAGACTCCCTGCCGCGCTCCAGGCCCATCATTGCCAATGCCACCCTCATCGGTCGCAGCACCAACGGCAACGCCATCAAGCTGAGGGATGGTACCGCCGGCAACCTGTACAACATCGTGGTGCGTGGCTACCCGAGCTGCGTGGACATCGACCACGCTCCTACCTTCCTGAACGGCGGCAGCTCGGCCACCAACCTCACGGGCCAACTGACCATCGTCAACTCCCTGTTCGATTGCGCCACGCCCTTCACACCGGCAGCCGCCGACAACTGGGACACCGGCACCTGGTTCACCGGACAGAGCGGCAACCTGGTCGGCAGTTCCGGCATGGCCAGCGGCGATTACCGCAACAGTGCCACCATCAATGCGCGTCCGTTCACCAACCCCGCCACCGTTGACAGCTTCTTCGACCAGGTCGACTACATCGGCGCCGTGAAGGATGCAGCAAACGACTGGACGCTGGGCTGGACCTTCCGTCCGCCCTTCGAAGCGATCGGCCAATAAAGCAACAAATACAGGGGCGCCGCCGTGAGAGCGCCCCACGCAGGTCAAAGCAGGTGGGGACCGCATAGCGATATGCGCTCCCCACCTTTCCGTTTTCACGCAGAGCGAAAAGTTGAACCGACATGACCAAGCAGAAACTCGTACTAGCGGCTGCCATCCTGCTCGCCCACCAGCAGTGGCTCTATGCCCAGTCGACCGAGGCCGCCGACGCGGAGCTGCCCGCAGGCGACGCCGCCGTTGACGCTGAAGAAGCAGGCCGCGAACCGCCGGCCGCCGACGGCATCGAAGAAATCGTCACGATGGGGCAGTTCATCCCCAACGAAAAACGTGCCACTGCCTCCGTGTCCAACGTGCTCGATGCCGACGCGCTGATCACGGCCGGTGACAGCAACCTGGCCGAGGGCCTCAAGCGGGTGACGGGTCTCAACCTCAGCGAAGGCAAGTTCATCTACATCCGCGGCCTCGGCGAACGCTACTCGGCCGCCATGGTGAATGGTGCCACGCTGCCCAGTCCCGAGCCGATCACGCGCGCCGTACCGATCGACCTCTTCCCGTCCAACATCATTGACAGCGTGCTCGTGCAGAAGACCTTCTCTGCCGCTTTCCCCGCCGAGTTTGCCGGCGGCATGATCCAGATGCGCACCAAGTCGGTCCCGGACGAGGCGTTCTTCGAGGTGTCCAGCAGCATCGGCTTCGACGACCTCACCACGCTCAAGCCGGGCCTCACCTATCAGGGCGATGACGACAACGACTGGCGCGGTATCGACCGGGGAGTGCGCGACCAGTCGCCGCTACTGAAAAACGCCACCGCCGGCGACCGCGAGCTCGTGCCCAACAACCCCTTCTTCAAGGGCGGGTTCACCGAGGCCGAACTGGAGGCCATCGGCGAGAGTCTGCCGGCGATCTACACCGCCCGCGAAGAAGACATCCAGCCCGACGTGGGCGTGAATGCCAACTTCGGTACCAAGAAGGAGCTGGGCAACGGCGACGTGCGCGTGGGCGTGCTGTCCAACCTCAGCTACAGCAATTCCTGGGACACCATCACCGCCTCGCGCAACATCTATGCTGTCGATGGCAGCGGCGGTCTCGAACCGGCCAACCTGCAGAACTTCCGCTCCACCCAGCAAAACGCCGATGCCTCGATGTTCTGGAACCTCGGCATGGAATACCGCGACGACCATGCGGTGAACTTCACCCTGCTGCAGGTGAACAAGACCGACGACCTGGCCGGCCTCACCACCGGTCTGCTCGGCACCGAAGGCCTCGACATCCGACAGACTCGCCTCGAGTGGATCGAGCAGAACCTGCTGACCCAGCAGGTACAGGGCAACCACGTGTTCTTCGGCTACGACGACTTCGAGATCGACTGGCACTACAACGAGTCGCGCGCCAAGCGCGAGGCGCCGGATATGCGCCAGTTCCGCTATGACGATGAACAAGGCAACGGCCAGTACCTGTTCTGCCTGCGCGCGGTCTGCAACCAGCGCGTCTGGTCCGACCTCGAAGACAACAACACCGATTTCGGCATCACCGGCACGCTCTACGCCGATACGCCCTTCGATACCTACACCACGCTCAAGTTCGGCTACGCCAAGATCGACAAGGCGCGCGAGGCGGACCTGCGCCGCTTTTCGTTCATCAGCCAGGGTGCGCTGTCGAGTGATCGCACACTGCGGCTGAAGCCGCGGCTCGAAGACATCATCAACGCCCGCACCATTGCGCCCGATGGTTTCCAGATCAAGGAATCGACGCAGACCACCGACAACTACATCGCCGACCAGAGCATCGAAGCGACCTTCATCGAAGCCGATGTCGAGCTTGGGCCCGCGTTCCGGTTGATGGCCGGTGTGCGCCAAGAGGAGTCGCTGCAGTCGGTCACCACCTTCGACCTGTTCAACCCCACCACGCGCGTGGTGGCCGATCTCGACGACGACAACAGCTACCCGACCGTCACCGGTACCTGGATTCTCGAAGATTTCGGCATGCAGCTGCGACTCGGCTACTCTAAGACCACCTCGCGGCCGGACTTCCGCGAGCTGTCTCCCTCACCCTTCATCCATCCGGTCACCGGCCTAGAGATCGTTGGCAACCCCAAGCTGAACGTGGCCTTCATCGACAACTACGACGCGCGCTGGGAATGGTATTTCTCCTCCACCGAGAGCGTGTCGGTCGGGGTGTTCTACAAGGAGTTCACCACGCCGATCGAGGCCATCATCGTGCCCGGCATCGACAACCGGCGCACATTCATCAACGCCGAATCGGCGCAGCTACAGGGCGTCGAGATCGACGGCTACCGCTGGCTGGGCTTCGTCAACGAGCGGCTGGAAGACTGGTTTACCGCCGTCAACTTCACCATGATCGATTCCGAGGTAGTCATCAAGCCCGAGAACGCCGGCATCCTGACCGCCAGCACGCGGCGCCTGCAGGGGCAGGCCGACTACATCTTCAACGTGCAGCTCGGCTATGACGATGGCTTCAGGCACAAGGGCAGCCTCGTCTACCACGTCACCGGCGAGCGCATTCGCGAGGCCGGCGTACTGGGCGCGCCTGACGTTCTGGACCAGCCCTACGGTGAACTGGACTTCAACTACATCTACCAGTTCAACGATCAGTGGTCCTTCAACGCCAAGGCCAAGAATCTGCTGCAGCCACGCCGTGAGTCCACGCAGGGCGGGCTGGACTCCAACAGCTGGTTCGAGGGCCGTGACTACAGCCTGTCGGTGACCTACGCCTTCTGAGTACTGAAGCGCCGGCACCTTTCGCGGTACAGTCGCGGGGTCGAAACAGCGGAGAGTGCCGTGGCGCAGACCCAATTCAATTTCCGAGGCAGTCGTGTGCTCATCGTCGGTGCCACCAGTGGCATCGGTCGTGCCGCGGCGGAGGCTTTTGTTGCCGCGGGAGCCGACGTCGTCCTGTCGGGGCTGCCGCAGCCTGACACCGATGCGTTGGTGGCAGAGCTGCAGTCACGCACCCAGGGCAATCAGGTCTGGTTCATGGCCGCCGACGTCAGCGACGAATTGCAGGTGGCACGGCTCCTGACCGAGTCGGTGCGCGTGCTGGGCGGTCTCGACATCTGCCTGAACAATGCCGGCATCGAGGGCCGCTTCGGCCCCTTGCATCAGCTCGCCACTGCCGACTTCGACCGCTTGCTGACCGTGAACCTGCGCGGCCTGTGGCTCTGCCTGAAGTACGAGATTCCGCACCTGCGGCGCGGCGCCGTGATCCTCAACACGGCGTCCACCGCCGGTGTGCAGGCGATCCCCATGGTGGGTGTGTATTCCGCCACCAAGCACGGCATCCTCGGGCTCACCCGCGCTGCGGCGCTGGAGCTGGCGCCCCAGGGCATTCGCGTCAACGCGGTGGCACCGGGTCCGGTGGAAACCGGCCTGCTGGCACGCATGATCGACGGCCAGATCCCCCTGCAGGCCATCGCCGACAGCGTGCCGCTGCGCCGTATCGCCCAGCCCGCCGAGATCGCCGCTGCCCTGCTGTGGCTGGCCAGCGATGGCGCCGGATACGTGACCGGCGAAACGCTGGTCATCGACGGGGGACTGACGCAGGCCTGAGCGCTGGCGCGCTGCCGGGGCGGCTTTCTGAACATGCAGCGCCGGGCCTATACTCAGCGCTTCCTTCCCCTCCCTGGAGCGCCCCATGATCCTGTTCGGTCTTTCCGTCTCGCCCTTCGTTCGCAAAGTGCTGATGTATGCCAACGAGCGCGGACTCAGCTTCGACCACAAACCGGTCGGGCCGCAGGTGGATGATGCGGCGTTCAAGGCCGCCAGTCCGCTCGGCAAGATTCCTGCCCTGCAGGATGGCGACTATACGCTGGCCGACTCCAGCGCCATCGTGCATTACCTCGAAGCCAAGTACCCGGCCAACGGCCTGATCCCTACCGAGCCCAAAGCCCGCGGCAAGGTGGTGTGGTTCGACGAATACGCCGACACGGTAATGTTTCCAGCCGGCACCATTATTTTCTTCAACCGCGTCGTGCTGCCGAAGATCCGCAAGGCCAACGGCGATCTGGCGGCGGCCGACGATTCGGAGAAGAACAAGGTACCGCCGCTGTTTGCCTACCTCGAAAGCTGCCTCGGCGGCGATTACCTGGTGGGCAACAGCCTGACGCTCGCCGACCTCGCCGTGGTCAACCAGTTGGTGAATCTGCACCACGGGGGTGTCGGTATCGACGCCGCCAAGTATCCGAAGTTGGCGGCCTACTATGCCCGTCTGACGGCACGCCCGTCCGTGGCCGGCATCATCGCCGGCGAAAAGCAGTTCCTCGGGCTCTGACCCTCGTCCCTGCCGGCCCGCGGGCGCTGCGACTTCTGCGCGCCTCGCGGGCCTTCTCGCCACCACTCAGTTCTCGATCGGCAGCAGCGCGTAGTCGCGACCGTACGCCAGCATCTGCTGTACGAAGTCTGTCGGGTATTCCACCTGCACATCGATGATGGCGCCGCCGGGCGCTCCGTCGGCGTAGACGGGCACCAGCACCGGATTGATGAAGCCCGAGTAGGGCGCCACGTTCAGCGACGCATAGCGCTGCAGCACCTCGGCGTGCAGTGCCGGGTCGACTCGCGTGCCATAGTTCTCGATCAGCTGCTGAGCCGCCGCGAAATCGCCCTCGCTCTTGATGCGTTGATGCTCACGCAGCAACTGCCCGAACAGGCCGCGCAGTTTTTCGTAGTCGTTGATGACGAAATAGGTCTTGCCGTTGCGCAGCACTTTTTCGATCACGTTATCGGCCTGCCCCTTCTCGTACACCCAGGACGCAATCTCCTGGCGATTGCGCATGTGGGCTTCCTCGATGTTTTCGCCGGGCTGGATGCGGTAGAGCTGTGTCATCAGGCCGTTGCGGATATAGCTGTCGTACTCGGCCTTGCCGACGTCCAGTGATGGCATCACGCCGAGCTCTATCAGCATCGGGTCCATCATGTAGTACAGCGCCACCAGATCCGCGCGCCCCTCTTCCATGGCGCTGGCGTACTGCTTGAGTGTCTCGGCGGGGTCACCGATGCCGGCGTTGAGCCGGCCTGAGGCGTGACCGATGACCTCGTGCATGTCGGTATGCAGATGGCCGCTGAGTTCCGCCCACTGCTTGCCACGGGCAATCTCCTCCGGGGAAGCGGCAAACTCTTCGAGCGTGCCGCCAGGCGAGGCATTGTAGGCCGCCGTGATGTTGGCGAGGCTCACCGACTTGGAGCCATGCTCGGCGCGGATCCAGTCGGAGTTCGGCAGGTTGATGCCGATCGGCGTGGACGGCGATGCATCGCCGGTTTCCGACACCACCACGATGGCCTTGCCGGTGATGCCGGTGACGTCGGCCTTCTTGTGCTCGCTCATGATCGGCGAATTGTCCTCGAACCACTGCGCGCGTGCGGCGATGGCGCCGATGCGCTGGGTGGCGTCCTCATCACGCACGGACACCACCGACTCGAAGGCTCCGCGCATGCCGAGCGGATCCTCGTAGACTTCGATGAAGCCGTTGATCACGTCGATCGTCGATTGGGTATCGGCCACCCAGGCGATGTTATAGGCATCGAAGTCGCGCAGATCGCCGCTGCGGTAATACTGCACCAGCAGCTCCAGTGCCCGGCGCTGCGCGTCGTTTTCCGCTACGCCGACGGCCTGCTCCAGCCAGAACACCACACGCTCGAGGGCGGCCGAGTAGAGCCCGCCGACCTTCCAGACCTGCTCCACCAGCTGACCGTCCTGCTTGACCAGACGCGAATTCAGCCCGGCCATGACCGGGCGGCGGTCGCTGGTGTCCTTGCGGGCGGCATAGAACGCCGTGACTTCCTCCTCAGTGACGTCGCGGTAGAAGTTCACTGCCGAGGCCGTCACGTTGTCGATGTCTGCAGCCAGGTTGACCTTCTTGGCGTCGACCGCGGGATCGAACAGCACCGGCTCCAGCACGGCCAGCAGCTGTTCGACCGTCTGCCCCTCGGTCAGCGGCCAGCGTGCTGCCGGCGTGCTGGCATCGACCAGGGACCGCAGGTAGGCGGCGGAAAATTCCGGCTTGAACTTGTTGCTGGAGTAGTGGTGATGGATGCCGTTGGAAAACCACACCTGCTTGGCGTAAGCGAGAAACGCTGCGAACTCGGCAGTGCTGCGGTCGCCCGGGTAGTGCTCGACGATCTGTTCCAACAGCTTGCGGATGCGCAGGTTATGCCGGTAGTTCTGGTCGTACATGATGTCCCGGCCGCTCATGCCGGCCTGGCTCAGGTAATACAGCAGGGTTTTCTGCTGCAGGCTCAGCTGCTCGAAGCCGGGTATCTGGTAGCGCAGGATGCGAATGTCGGCAAAGCGGTCTGCCTCGTACTGGAAACTGTCGGCCGCTGCGGGGCCGGCAGAGCCGTCCGTGGGCACAGCAGCGTTTTCCGCGGCGTCGGGCAGGGCCGCATCCGGTGCGCCGCCGCCGCAGGCGGTCAGCAAGAGGGCCGTCGACAGGGCGGCGGAAAGTGCTGCGGCACGCAGGCGAAAACGGACAGGCATGGAACCTCCAGGGGAGTGGGCGGGAATGGGGACCCGTGCAGGGCCGGCGTCATTCTGGAGGGAGGCGCTTCGCGGGATCAAGTCGGGGTTGCCGGCGGCAGGGCAGCGCCCTTCATGCCATCAGCAGCAGCTTGATGCTGAGTCCGCTGATGGCCAGCAGCACCAGTGCAAAGCCGAAGCGCAGCAGCAGGTACCAGGCACGCAGCAACCGCAGGACGATCCGGTCGCGCCACCCGAGTGCAGGCAGTACCACCGGCACGGGGGCGGCGAACAGGCGCACGAACGCCACCAGTAGCAAGCCCCAGAGGGCGAGGATCAGCAGCAGGCGCAGCGACAGGTTGTGGGACCGCGGTGCGTCGAGCAAGAGCAGCATGGCGCCCACGCTGGCAGCGGCCGCCAGCAGCAAGCCAGCGCCCTGCAGCGGCTGCAGGCGCCGCGCCAGTCGGTGAAGGGTATGGAAGACCATCACGGCATTCTAAGCCGTTTCCTCCCGGCAAGACCCGCCGCCCCTTGCCAGCGGGGCGCGGCCGGCGCGTCGGCGATCCGCGGACGGCAGCGCGTTGGCGGGCCTCAGTCGGGCAGGCGCACGATCAGCAGATCGCAGTTCACGCCGTGGGCCACGCTGGTGGAGGTGGACCCGAGCAGCAACTCCAGACCGTGCTTGCCGTGACCGCCGGTCACGATGAGGTCGATGCCGCCCTGTTTGGCGAGGGCGCGGATTTCCACGGCCGGCTGCCCGGTCAGGCAGTGCTGACGGCTGGCGGGAATGTCGCTGGTGGTACCGAGGCTGTGCAGCTGCTTGCGGGCTTCTTCCAGCAACTCGGCATCGATGTCGGCCAGATTCACCGAGGGAATGTCGAGGGCGTAGCTCACCGGCAACGGCGGGTGCACGTGCACGATACTGAGCTCCGCATGATTGGTCAGGGCCAGATGACGCGCTTTTTCCACCAGCAGCGCCGACTGTTCCGACAGGTCGACTGCCACCAGAATCTTTTTGTATCCGCTCATGGACGCTCCTCCTTTAAGGGGTGAAAGCATTACAGCAAAGCGCGCTCGCCGGCGAGTTGATTCCGGTCAAGCGGTAAAAATCCGGCAGCTCGCCTGATTAGACCTTGCGGAAGGGCAGCAGCTCCTCGGCCTGCTCCACGTAACCGTCGACCTGCAGACGCTCCTCCTCCAGGAAGCGGGCGATGGCTGTCCTGAAGCCCGGGTGAGCGATCCAGTGCGTGGACCAGGTATTCACCGGCGCGAAACCACGCTGGATCTTGTGCTCACCCTGCGCGCCGGAATCCATGCGCTGCAGTCCATGCCTGATGCAGTACTCGATACCCTGGTAGTAGCAGGCCTCGAAATGCAGGCAGGGCACCTCCTCGCTGCAGCCCCAGTAGCGACCATAGAGCGCGTCTGCGCCCTTGAAGAATAGGGCACCGGCGAGCGGTGTCCCTTCGCGCTCTGCCAGCACCAGCAGCAGCCGCTCCGGCATTGTTTTGCCGATCAGGCGGAAGAAGGCCGCGTTCAGGTAGGGGCGCCGCCCGCGCACCTGGTAGGTGCTGGCATAGAAGCGGTAAAAGGCCCGCCACGTGGCTTCATCGATGTCGGCACCCTCCAGAACGCGTAGCTCGATGCCGGCCGCGGCCACCGACTCGCGCTCCTTGCGCACGTTCTTGCGTTTGCGGGACGCGAAGGTGGCGAGGTAATCCTCGAAGTCGCGGTACTGCTGGTTGAACCACTGGTACTGGCACCCGGTGCGCCGCAGGTGGCCGTTCGCCGCCAGCGCCTCCCGCAGCGCAGGTTCCGGAAACAGCACATGCCAGCTGGAGCACTGCCGCTCGCCGGCAAGCGCAGCGACGGCCTGCTGCAGGGTCGCCACGGCAGCGGCCTCGTCCACGTCGGCGGCGAGGCAGAGCCGCGGTCCACCGCAGGGTGTGAAGGGCACAGCCGTCAGCAGCTTGGGATAGTAGTCGAGACCGTGGCGCTGGTAGGCATCGGCCCAACCCCAGTCGAACACGTACTCGCCCATGGAGTGAGTCTTGAGATAGAGCGGCAGCAGGCCGCAGACCTGTCGTTGGCCGTCCTGCTCGCGTTCGAGCAGCGCGTGCAAGGGCTGCCAGCCAGTGTCAGAGGTGGTGCATCCACTCTGTTCCAGCGCCAGCAGGAATTCATGCCGCAGAAAAGGGTAGTCGTCGCCGGCCAGCGCATTCCAGGTGGCGGCGGGGACGGAAGCCAGGCTATCGACGAAGCGGACGTTCAACACGGAATCCGGGGTACAGGCAGGGAGGCGTTCTGTCGTGGGCGCGCCGTCATACGCGGGCGCCCCGGCGGCCGATGACCGCGCCGTCGGTGCGCGCCTTGCCGACTGACTGCTCTGCGGCTCTTGCAGTAGAGTACCGCCTTCTTCCGCAGGATTTTTTCGCGTCCATGAGCACTGCCATCAGCAAAGTGTCCGTCCACGGTGGCCACAGCGGCCAGTATTGCCTGCATGCCCGCAACACGCTCGAGGAGGTCGTGCAGGCCTACATCGCCGAGGGCTACCGCTGGGTCGGCATCACCGAGCACATGCCGCCGCTCGACGACAGCCGGCGCTACCCCGACGAAGCAGAGCAGGGTATCAGCGCCGCGGCGCTCAAGGCCCAGTTTCGCCGCTACTTTGCCGAGGTCCGCCAGCTGCAGGCACGCTACGCCGACCGGATTCGTCTGTTCGCCGCCTTCGAGACAGAGACCTACCATGGCTCGGCCTCCTTCGTGCGCGAACTCATCGACGAAACCCGCCCGGACTATATCGTGGGCTCCGTCCATCATGTGGACGGTATCGGCATCGATGTCAACCGCGAGCTTTACGAGGAGGCCAGGATCTCGGCCGGTTCCGTGGAGCAGTTGTACTGCCGCTATTTCGACCTGCAGCTCGCGATGATGCAGGCGCTGAAGCCCTCCGTGATCGGGCACTTCGATCTGATCCGCATTTTCGACGATGACTACCTCAACACGCTGGTGCTGCCGTCCGTCTGGAGCCGCGTCGAACGCAACCTCGGCTTCATCGCCGAGCAGGGCTTCGTCCTCGATTTCAATCTGCGCGGTTTCGACAAGGCCCTCGAGCAGTATCCCTCGCTGCCAGTGCTCAAGCTGGCGCTGCAGCTCGGCATCGCCGTCGTGCCCGGGGATGATTCGCATGGCGTGGCGTCGGTCGGGCGCAACTACCAGCGAGGCGTCGACCTGCTGCAGAGCCTCGGGCATGACTGCCGCTGGCAGCTGCCGCTGCTGTATTCCTGGGCCAAGTCCCCGTAGCCGGCACCGCTGCCGGCGCAGGCCTCGGTTTCAGAACCCGTAGTCGGCCACCGTCGCAGCGAAGATGACGAGGCCGACCTTGCCATTCTGCAGAAAGGCCATGAAGCAGCCTTCGCGGTCGCGCTCGTGGATCAGCAGCTGCTGGTGCGCGAACAGCAGTCCGGCCACCCCGAGACCGCTGTAGAACCAGCCGCCGAGACCGAAGCGCTGTGCCGCCAGCGCAAAGGTCGCCAGTGTCATCACCTGCAGCAAGCCTATGAAATGACGGTCGGCGTCGGCGAACAGGATGGCGGTGGATTTCACACCGAGGCGCAGGTCATCGTCGCGGTCCACCATGGCGTATTCGGTGTCGTACACCACCGTCCACAGCACGTTGCCCACATACAGCAGCCACGCGCCTGCCGGCAATTCACCGGTCTCGGCGGTGAAGGCCATCAGCCCCCCCCACGAAAAAGCCGCGCCCAGCACGACCTGGGCAAGGTGGGTCCGCCGCTTCATGAAGGGGTAGACCAGAGCGAGCAGCAGGCCACCGACGCTGAGCAGCTGCGTTGGCGTGTTGGTGAACAGCACCAGCACGAAGGCCAGCGCACACAGCAGGGCGCAGCAAAGCAGCGCTTCGCGCGGCTGGATACGGCCACTCACCAGCGGCCGGTCGGCCGTGCGCTTCACGTGGCCGTCGATGTGGCGGTCGGCGTAATCGTTGATGCAGCAGCCGGCGGCGCGCATGCAAACCGTGCCGAGCACGAAGATCACCACGTTGGCGACGGACGGGCTGCCTTCCCCGGCAATCCACAGGCACCACAGGGTGGGCCACAGCAGCAGCAGGATGCCGATCGGTCTGTGCATACGCAGCAGCCGCCAGAAGTCAGGGCTGCGTTCGACCAGCCGCGGCCAGCGTCGCCGCAGCGCCGCGGTCTGGCGGGACCACCAGTCTTCGAGGCTTCGCAGAGGCAGGGACATGGCGCCGCCGGGGACTCGCTCAGGCCGACACGGTAGGCAGTGCCTGCATGATGCGCACCCAGCCATCGACCGCTTTTTCGCCGCTCTGCGAGAAGGCGCGGGCGAGGTGCTGCATCTGGCTCTGCGTCAACTGCGCCTCCAGACGAGCGCCGGTATTGCTCAGTCGCAGCTGTTTGACGCGGCGATCATGGCGGGCCGTTTCCACTTCGATGAGCCCGAGCTCGGTGAGTTTGCGCAGCGGCGCATTCAGGGCCTGCTTGCTGACACCGAGGATCTGCAGCAGTTCGTTGATGTTGAGCCCCGGGTTGCGGCCCACGAAGTAGAGTATGCGGTGATGCACGCGGCCGAGACCCTGCTCGAGCAGAATACGGTCCGGCACGGCGGTGAAGGCCCGGTAGGCGAAGAAGAACTGCTCGATGGCCAGCTGCAGGCGAGGGTCTTGTACGGGTTCAACCATGGGAGCAATCGGGTCCGGGCGCCGGGTGCGGCTGCGCAATGGCGCAAAATTCTAGCAGCTATCCGACGATCGGGTCTGCCCGGGCCCAGCGCCAGGGTCCCGCCAGTCCCGGCCGGGCGGCCCTGGCGCCCGTGCCAGCAGTTCCGACAGCGTGGTTCTCAGGCGTTGCCGTACTGCTCGGCGCCGGCCAGCCAGCGCCGGATCAGCGGCTCGACCCGCTGGGGATGCTGGGCGCGGATACGCTCCGCCCAGTCCTTCACTCGGGGCTGCAGATACGCATCGCGCGTCAGGTCGGCGATCCGGAAACTCATCAGCCCGGTCTGGCGCGTCCCCAGAATCTCGCCCGGCCCGCGAATCTTCAGGTCCTGCTCGGCGATGAAAAAGCCATCGCAGCTTTCGCGCATGAGCGCGAGGCGCAGTCGACCGGTCTCCGACAGCGGCGTCTGGTAGAGCAGCAGGCAGTGACTTTCCTGCGAGCCGCGCCCTACGCGACCGCGCAGCTGGTGCAGCTGGGCAAGTCCGAGACGCTCCGGGTTTTCGATGATCATCAGGCTGGCATTCGGCACGTCGACGCCGACTTCGATCACCGTCGTTGCCACCAGCAGCTGCAGTGCATGCTGCTTGAACGCCGCCATCACCTCGGCTTTCTGCGCCGGTTTCATGCGGCCATGGATCAGCCCGATGCGCAGCTGTGGCAGGGCCTGCTGCAGCTCGGCAAAGGTGGCCTCCGCCGCCTGACATTCGAGCGCTTCCGACTCCTCGATCAGCGTGCAGACCCAGTAGGCCTGGCGACCCCCGCGGCAGGCAGCCTCGATACGCGCCACCACCTCGGCGCGACGCTGCGCAGAGATCAGGGCGGTGTTGACCGGCGTACGACCCGGCGGCAGCTCGTCGATGACCGAGCAGTCCAGATCGGCATAGGCGCTCATGGTCAACGTGCGCGGGATCGGTGTGGCCGTCATGATCAACTGGTGAGGCCACAGGCCACTCTGCCCCCCCTTGTCGCGCAGCGAAAGCCGCTGGTGCACGCCGAAGCGGTGCTGCTCGTCGATGATGACCAGCGCCAGGCGCTGGAACTGCACATCGTGCTGAAAGAGGGCGTGGGTGCCCACCACAAGGGCTGTGTCGCCAGCCGCAAGGGCCTGCAGCACCTCGCTGCGGCGCCGGCCCTTGATCTTGCCGCTCAGGAAGCCCAGGCGCAGCCCGAGCGGCGAAAGCCACTGATCGAGCGTGAGGAAGTGCTGTTCGGCCAGGATCTCGGTGGGCGCCATCAGCGCCACCTGGTGGCCGCTCTCGATCGCTTGCAGGGCGGCCAAGACCGCCACCAGTGTCTTGCCGGAGCCAACATCCCCCTGCACCAGCCGCAGCATGGGCAGCGGCTTGCCGAGATCACAGGAAATTTCGTGGGCGACCCGCTGCTGGGCGCCAGTCAGCCCGAACGGCAGCTGGGCCAGCAGCCGCTGCTGCAGCGTCCCGGCTGGCTGCAACGCGGGTGCCGCCTGTGCCTGGGCGCGGTCGCGCAGGCGGCGCAGACTGAGGGTGTTGGCGAGCAGTTCTTCGAACACAAGCCGCCGCTGCGCCGGATGCAGGCCCTGCTCCAGCTGCGCCAGGCTCACGTCCGGTGGCGGCGCATGCAGCACGCGCAGTGCCTCGAGCAGGGGCAGGAAGCGCTCCTCATCAATCAGCGCTGGGGGCAGCAGGTCGGGCAGCGAGTGCGCCTCCTTGAGACGCTCGAGCACTTGCTCGAGCAGCTTGCGCAGTCGCGCCTGCTGCAGGCCCTCGGTGGCCGGGTAGAGCGGTGTCAGGTGCTCGGCCATGGGCAGGGGCGACGCCTGCAGCAGCAGCTGGTATTCCGGGTGGTTGAGCTCGAGACCGCCGCGGCCCCAACGCACCTCGCCGAAACAGCGGATGCGGGTGCCGACCAGCAAGGCGGCGCGCTGGGCTGCGCTGAAATGGAAAAAGCGCAGCGTAGTGATACCGCTGCCGTCCTGCACTTTCACCAGCAGCGAGCGGCGCTTGCCAAACACGATGGCGCTGCCGGCGATCGTTCCCTCGATCACCACGTCCATGCCCTGCCGCAATGCACCGATCGGCGTTACCCGCGTGCGGTCCTGATAGCGCAGCGGCAGGTGGAACAGCAGGTCCAGCACCGTGTGGAGGCCGAGCGCCGCCAGACGCGCCGCCAGCGCCGGCCCCACCCCCTTCAACCGGGTGAGTGGCAGTTGCTCGATGCTATCGACGGGGCTGGCGCACATGCCGGCATTCTAGCAGCGGCCCCACCACTGCCCGGTCGATCCGGACACGCCTGTGAAGGGCAAGGTTTGCGGACTGGCGTTGCCCGGCCGCGGGCCGCCAGATGCGGGACTAGGGCATCAGCAGCTGGTCGCGGATGTAGGTCGCGACGTCCTGCAGCTGCTCCCGCGAGAAGGCCGCCTGAAACGCCGGCATGGCATTCTTGCCGACACTGGCCGTGGTCATGATGTGGCTGAGGCTGAGGTCCTTGCCTTTCAGCGGAGCGCCGCCCTGGTGGCCGCCTTCCCCGCTTTCGCCATGGCAGGTGACGCAAACCGTCTGGTAGAGAGTTTTACCGCTGTCGAGGTTGGCCACGTAGCCCACCACCGGCTCCACCGTGCCAGCGGCCACCGGCGCGGCAGTGGCGGGTGCTGCGGCGCCCGGCGCCGGCGTAGCCAGACCGATCGGTGGCGAGGGCAGGTCGCCCTGCAGCGAAAACAGCCACAGGCTGTCACCGTGCGGTCCGTTGGCGTAGATCGACCCGGCAGACAGGATGGCCACGTACTGCACCCCCTCGTGCATGAAGGTACTCGCGCTGCCGTTCACCCCAGCGTCGGTCTGGTACTCCCAGAGCTTGGCGCCCGAGGCCTTGTCGAGGGCCACCACCCGGCCGTCGTTGCGCCCGTGAATGAGCAGACCGCCTGCCGTCACCAGGTTGCCGGCCGAGCAGGAGTAGTTCCACTGCTGGGCCCAGTTCACCCGGTGTGTGGTGAGGTCCATCGCCACCAGCAAGCCGCGCGTGGGCATGTTGGGTGGCACCAGCGTGCCGCCCAGCCAGCTCTTGTCGTGGGTCGGCGGCGAATTTTCCGCTTCACGGCGGGCGGCGCCGATGCGGTCGTTGGCGCAGATGTACATGAGGTGGGACTGCGGGTCGTAGGCACTCGGGGGCCAGTTCACGCCGGAGAAGGGCTTGTAGAGCACCGCTTCCGTGGCGAAGGGCGTGAAGGTGCGGCCCTGATTGACGAGCGTGAAGCCCTCCGGTGCCGCGTCCATCTCGTTCGGCACCACGGGGTCGCCACTCGGCCAGGGCTGGGTTTTTGCGGTGGCGTTGCGGGGCTCCTGCGGCACGTCGACTTCGGGTATCGGGTGCAGCGGCGCACCGGTCACGCGATCGAGCACATAGAGGAAGCCCGACTTCGACACCTCGGCCAGCCCCTTGCGGGCAACGCCGTCGACGTCGGCATCGAACAGGATCACCGGGTTGGGGCTGTCGTAGTCCCAGATGTCGTGGTGCACCTGCTGGAAGTGCCAGCGGTACTCGCCGCTCATGGCGTCGAGCGCCAGAATCGAGACCGTGAACAGGTTGTCGCCAGCGCGGTTGCTGCCGTTCAGGTCGGGCCCGGCATTGCCGGTGGAAAAGTAGATGAGACCCAGTTCGGGATCCACGGCCGGCGTCTGCCAGATCGGTGCGCCGCCGTACTGCCAGGCGTCGTTGTCCTGCGGCCAGGTGTCGTGCCCGAAGTCGCCGGGACCGGGAATCGTGTAGAAGGTCCACGCGAGGGCGCCGGTGCGCGCATCGTAGGCCTTGATGCGGCCGCGAATCGCGCGCTCGCCGCCGGCGAAACCGACGATCACCAGCCCGTTGTAGTACAGCGGCGCGGCCGTGATGCTGTAGCCCAGCAGCGGGTCTTCGGCCTGCACCGACCAGTTGAGCCTGCCGGTGTCCTGGTCGAGGGCCACCAGCCTGCCGTCGAGCTGGCCCATGTAGATCTGCCCGTCTCCCATGGCGACGCCCCGGTTCACCCAGCCGCAGCAGACGTTGACCCGGCCCTCGTCCAGATTGGCCTCATACACCCACTTGTGTGCACCCGATTCGATGTCGATGGCAAACACGTCGTTCTCACCGGTGGAGACGAACAGCACGCCCTCGTAGAACAGCGGCTGGGTTTGCCCGCTGTGGTTGGGGCCGCTGCCGGAGCCGGCGAGGTGCGTCCGCCACTCCGCCTTCAGCGCAGCGACGTTGCTGCGGTTGATCTGGTCGAGCGGCGAATAGCGCTGGTTGAAGGCGTTGCCGCCGTTGGTGATCCAGCCCGTCACCGGGTCGGCGCGCAGCTCGGCGGGCGTGAAGGCGGGCGAGCTCTGGGCCTGCAGTGCCGCGGGCAGACAGGCGAGGGTACCGAGCACGAGCAGGACGGCGGGTCGCAGGCAGGTCATGGAGTCTCCTTGGGCGCCGCTAGTTGCGGACGCGGCTGATGCGCGACACCGACCGGATCACCCGCACACGCTTCATGACGCGCGCCAGGTGGATGCGGTTACGGACGGTGAGCGTGAGATTGACGATACTGAACTGGGCGTCGCGATCCGACATCGAGATCTTTTCGATGTTGGCTTCGCTGCTGGTGATGGTGTTGGCCAGCGTGGCGATGATGCCGCGCTGGTGCTCCACTTCCACGCGCAGCTCCACGCTGAATTCACCCTGCACGCCGGGGTCCCAGCGCAGCGGCACCACCTTCTTCGGATCCTGGCGGGCCTCGGCCACGTTACGGCAGTTTTCGGTGTGCACGATCATGCCGCGCCCGGCGCTCAGGAAACCGATGATGGGATCGCCCGGAATGGGGTGGCAGCACTTCGAGAAGGTCATCAGCAGGCCCTCGGTGCCGCGGATGGCAAGCGCGGAGTCCTTGGCGTTGTCCGAGGCTTTCTCGCCGCCCGCTTCCGAGGGAAGCAGCCGGCGGGCCACGATGAAGGCCATGCGGTTGCCGAGCCCGATGTCCTCGAGCAGATCGTCGAGTACCTCGAAGTTGGTTTCTTCCAGCAGGCCACCGACCTTCTCCTTGGAGATATTGGCCAGGTGGTAGCCGTAACCCGACAGCGTCTTGTTGAGCAGGCGGCGCCCGAGGGTGATTGCCTCGGAGCGGCGCTGGTTCTTGAGAAAATGGCGGATGTTGCTGCGGGCTTTGCCGGTGACCACGAAGCTGAGCCAGGACGGATTCGGGTGGGTGCCCGAGGCGATGATCTCCACGGTCTGCCCGCTTTGCAGCGGTTCACTGAGCGGTGCCAGCGTGCGGTTGATGCGGCAGGCCACGCAGGCATTGCCCACGTCGGTGTGAACCGCGTAGGCAAAATCCACCGGCGTGGAGCCGGCCGGCAGCTCCATGATCTTGCCCTTGGGTGTGAACACGTAGATCTCGTCGGGAAACAGATCGGTCTTGACGTGCTCGATGAACTCCAGCGAATTGCCGGCGTTCTTTTGCATTTCGAGCAGGTCCAGTACCCACTGCCGCGCCCGGATGTGGCTCTGGTTGGGCTTGTTGTCGGAGGACTTGTACAGCCAGTGCGCGGCGATACCGTTGTTGGCCATGGCCTCCATGTCTTCGGTACGGATCTGGATTTCGATGGGCACGCCGTGCATGCCGAACAGCGTGGTGTGCAGGCTCTGGTAGCCGTTCACCTTGGGAATGGCGATGTAGTCCTTGAACTTGCCGGGCACGGGTTTGTAGAGGTTGTGTACGGCACCGAGGATGCGGTAGCAGGTGTCGACCTGGTCGGTGACGATGCGAAAGGCGAACACGTCGGTGATCTCGCGGAACGAGCGCTTCTTCTGCTTCATCTTCTGGTAGATGCTGAACAGATGCTTTTCGCGGCCCACCACGCGGCCGGGCAGGTTCTCGCGCTTGAGGCAGGCGATCAGGGCGGTCTGGATCTGCGACACCAGCTCCTTGCGGTTCTTGCTCACGCTCTTCACGGCCGCTTCGATCAGCGGTGCCCGCATCGGGTACAGCATGTGGAAGCTCAGCTCTTCAAATTCGAGCCGGATGTTGTGGATGCCGAGCCGGTTGGCGATCGGCGCATAGATGTCGATGGTTTCGCGGGCGATGCGCCGGCGCTTTTCCGGGCTCAGCACGTCGAGCGTGCGCATGTTGTGCAGACGGTCCGCCAGCTTCACCAGGATCACGCGGATGTCCTTGGCCATGGCCAGCGCCATCTTCTGGAAGTTTTCGGCCTGCACCTCGGCCTGCGTGCTGAAATTGAGCTTGTTGAGCTTGCTGACACCGTCGACCAGATTGGCCACTGCTTCGCCGAACTGACCGGCGATGGCGGCGCGGGTGAGGCCGGTGTCTTCGATGACGTCGTGCAGCATGGCCGCCATCAGGCTCTGATGGTCCATGTGCATGTCCTGCAGGATTTGCGCCACCGCCAGCGGATGCGTCACGTAGGGCTCGCCGCTGCGGCGGGTCTGGCCGTCGTGGGCTTCGGCCGCGTAGTAATACGCGCGCTTGACGAGATTGACCTGGGCGGGTTCGAGGTAGGTCGAGAGCTGGCTGGCCAGGGTGTCTATGGTTTGCATGCCCTACCTCTCCGCATACGCCCCGACCAGCTGCCGGTTACTCTTCTTCTTCGCCCTGCGGGGCTTCTTTGCCGCCGTCTTCTTCATCGTCGGCATCGGCCTTGCGGGCCTTGGGGTCTTCGTCGTCGTCTTCCTCGATCAGGTCGGCATCCATCGCCTCCGTGATCGACAGATCCTGGCGAGCCTTGCGCAGCGCATCGGCCTGGATGAGCTCGCTGAGCTCTTCGTCACTGGACTTGCGGATTTCCACTTCGTCGAGGATGGAATAGCCGATCAGGCCGGCCGCCACTTCGCGCAGCGCCAGCACGGTGGGCTTGTCGCGCTGATCTGGCACCAGCGGATCCTTGCCGCCGGTCTGCAGCTGGCGGGCGCGCCGTGCTGCGACCATGACCAGGTCGAAACGGTTATCGATTTTTTCCAGACAGTCTTCAACGGTTACGCGTGCCATGGGAGTTCCTGCAGGGTTGTTCACGGACCCGGTGGGCGCCGCGCTGGGCGGGGCCGGGGGCCGCGGATTGTAGCCCAGAACCCCCTTACGGCGACAGCAGCGACGCCAGCAGACCGCCGTTACGGGCCTGCTGCAGCGGAAGCCGCAGCTGGTTGGCGCGAAAGATGGCCCGCAGATCCGCCAGTGCCGAGGCAAAGTCGTCGTTGATCACGAGGTAGTCGGCCTGACCGTAATGCGACATTTCGCTGACCGCCTGCGCCATGCGCCCGGCGATGATCTCGGGGCGGTCCTGGCCGCGCCGGTTCAGGCGCTCCTGTAGCGTGTTGCGCGACGGCGGCAGGATGAAGATGCCGATGGCGCCGGGCAGCAGCTGCTTCACCTGGGCAGCCCCCTGCCAGTCGATCTCCAGAATCACGTCCCAGCCCTGGCCCAGGCGCTCCTCCACCCAGCGGCGTGATGTGCCGTAGTGGTTGCCGAAGACTTCGGCATGTTCCAGAAAGTCGCCGCGGTCGATCATGGTCCGGAAGTCTGACCGATCGATGAAGTGGTAATTGATGCCGTCCTGCTCGCCCGGCCGCATCGGCCGCGTGGTATGCGACACCGACACGCAGACGCCGGTGCCCGGCCCCTTGGGCGGATCGGCCAGCAGCGCAGTCACCAGCGACGTCTTGCCGGCGCCGGACGGAGCGGAAATCAGGTAGAGACTGCCTTGAGGCATCTGGGCTCGGATCCTGTCATCAGCGCGACAGGATCACCCGTCCCGACGCGAAAGCGGAGGGATCATAGCAGTGTTCGCCGGCCGCCAGAATGCGAGCGTCGACGCGGCGAAGCGGGCGCCGGGCGAGTTGGCTGATCGCCAACTTTCGGTATGATGCAGACGCGCCAAAACCAATGAATCCAAAGGCGCTCCCCGGAGGTGACAACCATGCGATACGCTGCCCTGCGACTGACGGTGTGCGCGCTCGTGATACTGCCGGCGACTTGCGCACTGGCGCAGACCGTCGCCGACATCGACTTCAAAAGCGTAGGCCGTGCCTGGCCGCTGGCGCACGACCTGAACACCTATCACATGACGGGCGCCACGCTACGGCAGGGGCTTGGCAATCCGGCCTACCGCACGCCCATCCCGTTCGATCCGCGTCGCGATCCGGCCACCGGGTTTGTCGGCGCCGCCCGCGACGGTGCCACGCCGGCAGGCACCGAGGCACTTGCCGTGGACCTGTTCACGACCACCGACTTTTATCAGGATCGTGCGCTGTGGAGCGACCCGCGCTACTTCCGCTGCAACAGTTCCGCCGCGCTCGAGGATTTCTGGGACGAGGATGGGCTGCTGGGGAGCAGACCGCCGGCGGAGGCACCCTGGGGCTACTGCGACCGCGACTACCCGCGCGAGTCGATCGTCAGTCCCTACCCGTTCAAGACCGCACAGGCGCACTACGAGGCCCTTCTGGAAGAGACGCGCGGACGCGGCGGCCCGACGCAGCATACCTACGCCACCGTGCCCGGCGAGTGGAGCGGGCGCTACCAGCATCCGGCGCGCGCAGACAACCAATACTGGATCCGCATGCGCCACGTGCAGATTCCCACGGTGCTGTCGCTGCTCACGCCGCTCTATCAGCAGCGCATGGTGCAGGAGGCCTATCACCACGGGCATAGCAATGCCCCGCAGTGGCCGTCGCAATACTGCTGGCCGGAAGGCTTTCTGCGCCGCTGGCACGAATCCGCGCTGTGGGAGCAGTCCATTCTGGTGACCCCGAAGCTGGTGCAGATCGCAGGGGGCGTGGCGCGCAACTTCATCACCAACGTCCACATCGGCCGCGAGTTCAACCTGCAAGGCAAGGTACCGAGGCTGGGTGCCGACGTGCCGCGCTGGTATGGGGAGACCATCGGCTTCTGGGACGGCGATGTGCTGATCACCTGGACCTCCAACGTCCAGGGCTGGTCCAGCCACGCCGCCTTCGAGTTTTCGAACCAGATGCAGACCATCGAGATCTACTCGCCCAACCGCGATGCCAGCGGCGCATTCGTCGGCCTCAACCACGAGTCCATCCTGTACGACCCGGAAGCCCTGGTCGAACCGGTGCGCATCATTCGCAACATCGAGCGGCTCAGCGACTTCGACGAAGGCGACCCGCAGCCGTTCATCGAATGCGTCCAGTCCATCTTTCCAGTCTCCGGCCGGGGCACCCCGGTGAGCCCGGGTGCCGTGATCGACTACGAAGTGCCCGACATGTACGGCCGGCCGTGGGCGGAACTCTGGGAGCAGTACCACGAAGAGGGCATGCAGCGGCCGCAGGAGGAAGACCTCTTCAAGTTCTGAGCGCGGCGCGCGGCAGGCCTACCGACGAGAGCTACACCCGTCAAACCCTGTCTCCGCCAACTGCTTGGCACGGGGCTTGGCGTGCTGAGACAAGTCGGAGAGTGCCTGCATAAAAAAACCGCAGCGCGTTGAAGACACTAAACAGTCTGGTGCCGACGGGCAGCGGCCCAGCGACCAACCTGTGTCGACAGAAAGGCAGGTGACCGAGTTTGAGCGCTTCTAAGGGACGCGTAGTGCGCTGAGGGAGAGGGGGTCTTCTGGATCGAAGTAATCGGGCGAATTGGCCCAGCCTCCAATTGCCCAATGAGCCGGCCAGCCCCTACTCGATATTCTGAATCTGCTCCCGCATCTGCTCGATCAGCACCTTCAGTTCCACGGCGCCGAAGGTGGTGGCGGTGACGATGGCCTTGGAGCAGAGGGTGTTGGCTTCGCGGTTGAATTCCTGCATCAGGAAGTCGAGCCGGCGGCCCACCTGACCCTTCTGCCGGAAGGTGTGCTGCACTTCCTTGATGTGGGTGTCGAGGCGGTCGAGTTCTTCGTGGATGTCGGCCTTCTGTGCCACCAGCACGATTTCCTGCTCCAGCCGGGCGGGGTCCACCTGCAGCTGCAGGTCGGCGCACTGGGCCTTCAGGCGCTCGGCCTGTGCAGCCAGAATCTTGGGCAGGTCCTCGCGAATGCTGGCGACGATGGCGCCGACCTGACCGAGGCGCTCTTCGATCAGTCGCTGCAGCTCCTTGCCCTCGCGCAGGCGCTGCTGCTGAAACTGCTGCAGCGTGGCAATGAACAGGGCGAGGGCGGCTTCCTCCACCTGGCGCTGGTCGACCTCCGGCTCCTGCAGCAGCCCGGGCCAGCGCAGCAGGTCGACGGGATCGACAGGGGCGAGCTCGCCAAAGCGGCTGCGCACGGCAGCCAGCGAGGCGGCCAGCTGGCGCACCACCGTGTCGTCGAGCGTCACGCCCGTGTCTGCCGACCTCGCCACCACGTGCTTGAGCTGGGCTTCGACCTTGCCGCGCTGCACGGTCTGGCGCAGTGCCTCGCGCAGCGGCAGTTCCAGATGCCGCAGATTGTCGGGCAGCCGGAACAGCGGCTCGAGATAGCGGTGATTGACGGCGCGGATTTCCCACACCAGCGTCCCGAAGCCGTGCTCGGACTGCTGGCGGGCGAAGGCGGTCATGCTGGCGGTCATGCGGGCTCCTGCGAGGTGGCGGCACCCGCGGCGTTGATTACAATGGCCGCCTTGCGGGGCCGCGGCACTATAGCCCAATCGACCGGGCTTGGCAGTAACACCCCCGCTGGCCAGCCTGCCGCCGCCCGTTCACTCCACCAGCACCACACGAGGATTCTGCATGACACAGCTGCGCCCGAGCGGCCGAGCACCCGACGCCCTGCGTCCGGTAAAACTGACCCGCCACTACACCCGGCACGCCGAAGGCTCGGTGCTGGTCGAATTCGGCGACACCAAGGTGATCTGCACGGCCAGTGTCGACGCCAGCGTGCCGCGCTTCCTGAAAGGCACCGGCAAGGGCTGGGTCACGGCCGAGTACGGCATGCTGCCGCGCTCCACCGGTTCGCGCATGGAGCGCGAAGCCGCCTCTGGCCGCCAGAGCGGCCGCACGCAGGAAATCCAGCGTTTGATCGGGCGCGCCCTGCGCGCCATGGTGGACATGGCGGCGCTCGGCGAGAACACCATCAAGGTCGACTGTGACGTGATCCAGGCCGACGGCGGCACGCGCACTGCCAGCATCACCGGCGCCTGTGTGGCACTGGTCGATGCGCTGCGCTACCTGCAGCGCAGCAAGGAGCTGCGCGACGATCCGCTACGGCAGACCGTGGCAGCCGTTTCGGTGGGGCTCTACAAGGGCGTGCCGGTGCTCGACCTCGATTATCTCGAGGATTCCGCGGCCGACACCGACATGAACGTCGTCATGACCAGTCGCGGCGGCTTCATCGAGTTGCAGGGTACCGCCGAGGGCGGCGAGTTCGGGCGCCCCGCGCTCGACGCCATGGTGGCACTGGCCGAGCGCGGCATCCGTGACCTGCTGGCGATCCAGCAGACTGCCCTCGCAGCCCCCTGAGCCTTCAGCCCCCTCCAGAAACGGAAGACCACGCCATGCCCCTCAAGGACTACCAGCAAGCGTTCCTCGACTTCGTCATCACTCGCCAGATCCTGCGCTTCGGCGAATTCACGCTGAAGTCAGGACGCGTCAGTCCGTACTTCTTCAACGCCGGGCTCTTCAACACGGGGCGTTCGCTGGGCTTCATCGGCCGTTGCTATGCCGCCGCCATCCGCGAGGCCGGCCTGCAGTACGACGTCATTTTCGGGCCCGCCTACAAGGGCATCCCGCTGGCTGCCGCCACCAGCATCGCGCTGGCCGAGCACTTCGGCGAAGAGCTGCCCTATTGCTTCAACCGCAAGGAGGCCAAGGACCACGGCGAAGGCGGACTGATCGTGGGTGCACCGCTGGCCGGTCGCGTGTTGGTGGTAGATGACGTCATCACGGCAGGCACGGCGATTCGCGAAGTGATGACGCTGATCCGCGGCGCCGGTGCCAGCGCGGCGGCCGTGCTGGTGGCGCTCGATCGGCAGGAGAAAGGGCAGCAGGGAGCGTTGTCGGCAATCGGCGAAATACGCCGCGAATTCAACCTGCCGGTGGTGAGCATCATCAATCTGCAGCAGATCATCGACTACCTGCAGCAGGCCGGCGATGCGTCTCTGCAACAGTACCTGCCTAAGCTGCAGGCCTACCGTGAGCGCTACGGCGCTGCCTGAGCGCCGCGGAATAGCCCGCCCCGCAGCAGTTGCCACTGTGCCGGCCAGTCGCGCGTGGGCTGCAGCCTGAACTCGCTGCGCACGAACTGGCAGAGCCGGCCCTCCACCCAGGCCTGCAACCAGGCAGCGGTTGCCGTGACGGTGGCCTGCGTGCGCAGCCCATCCTTCAGCTCGGCCTCCCGCAGCAGCGTGCGCAGCTGGGCTTCGAGCCTTTCGTGTATCTGGTGCACGCGGGCGCGCAGGCGCTCGTGCTCACCCGCCAGCGCGTCGCCGTGCAGCAGCCGGGTGAGGCCGGGGTTTTTCTCCGCGAAACCAAGCACGAGCAGCAGCAGTTTCTCGCAGTGCTCGGTCGCCGTGCCCGGTTCCGCAAGGATGCGGGTGCTGCGCGAAAACAACGTCTCCTCGATGAACGACAGCAGTCCCTCGAACATGCGGGCCTTGCTCGGAAAATGCTTGTAGAGCGCTGCCTCCGACACCCCCACGGCCAACGCCAGTTCCGCCGTGGTGACGGCGCGGCCCGGGCTGCGCTCGAGCATGCCCGCCAGCACCTGCAGGATCTGCTCTCGGCGCTGGCCCTTCACTCTGGGGGAGGTGACCGTCATCGGCTCACTTCGCGCGGCGCGTGATCTGGGTGCCGATGCCCTTGTCGGTGAAGATTTCCAGCAGCACGGCGTGGGGCACGCGTCCATCGATGATCTGCACGCTGTTGACGCCGGCGCTCATCGCATCGAGCGCGCAGGCGATCTTCGGCAGCATGCCGCCATGGATGGTGCCGTCGGCGATCATGGCATTGACGTCGTCGAGCGTGAGCGAGGGCACCACGGCGCCTTCCTTGTTCTTCACGCCACTGATGTTGGTGAGCAGGATGAGCTTTTCGGCATTGAGCAGCGCCGCCAGCTTGCCTGCCACGATGTCGGCATTGATGTTGTAGGAGGCACCGCTGCTGTCAGTGCCGATCGGTGCGATCACCGGGATGAAGTCGCTCGACAGCATCATGTTGATGACCGCCGGATTGATGCCGACCACCTCGCCGACGTGCCCGATATCGATGATTTCCGGCGCCTGCATCTCCGGTGTGTGGCGTGTGATGGTCATCTTGCGGCAGTGGATGAAGTCGCCGTCCTTGCCGGTGATGCCGATCGCCTTGCCGCCGTTCTTGTTGAGCAGGCTCACGATCTGCTTGTTGACGAGACCCCCGAGCACCATCTGCACCACGTCCATGGTGGCGGTGTCGGTGACGCGCATGCCGTCCACGAAGTGCGATTCGATCCCCAGCTTTTCCAGCAGCGAGCCGATCTGCGGGCCGCCGCCGTGCACCACGATGGGATTCATGCCCACCAGCTTCATCAGCACCACGTCGCGCGCGAAGCTGTTCTTCAGCTCTTCGTCGGTCATGGCGTTGCCGCCGTACTTGACGACGATGGTCTTGCCGTGGAACCGCTGGATGTAGGGCAGTGCTTCGGTGAGCACCGCGGCGATGTCTTGCGGTGTGCTTAGCGTCATGGTGGGCCCTTGGACGGGACTGGGGGGACAGGATCGGCGCGGATTATACGGCAGCGCTGTCGGGCTGTTGTGCGCTGCCGACTGCCAGGGGCGGCGGCGACGCGCCGTTGCCAGCGCTGCCCGCCGTGTCGAACGGCAGCACCAGACCCGGTTCGATCGCCAGCAGTGCCGCACCGAAGCGCTGGACGATACGCTGCAGTGCCGGCGCCGACTCGGCCTCGCAGCGCAGCACCAGTGCCGGCGTGGTGTTGGAGGCGCGCACCAAGGCCCAGCCATCGGCGAAGTCGACGCGCACGCCATCCAGGCGATTCACGGTGCCATCGCTGAACTGCAGGCCGGCCTGCAGGCGCTGCATCAGTGCGAACTTGTGCTGCTCCTCCACCGGCAGGAACAGCTCGGGCGTGCTGCTGCTGGCCGGCAGGCGCGCCAGCACCGCGTCTGCGTCGAGGCCCTGGCGGTCCAGCAGTTCGAGGAACCTCGCGGCGGCGTACAGCCCGTCATCGAAGCCATACCAGCGGTGCGCGAAGAACACGTGGGCGGAAAACTCGCCGCCCAGCAGGGCGCCGCTTTCCTGCACGGCGCGCTTCACGAAGGAATGGCCACTCCTGCACATCACCGGCTCACCCCCGAGCGCTCGGACGACGCGAGGCAGGTGGAAGCTGCTCTTCACGTCGAACACCACGCGGGCGCCCGGGTGGGAGGGCAGCAGGTCCATGGCAAAGAGCAGGAGCAACTGGTCGGCGTCGATCCGGCGGCCAGAGCCCGTGACGAGGCCCAGACGATCGGCGTCACCGTCGAAGGCGATGCCGAGATCGGCACGATGACGGCGGACTGCTGCGATCAGGTCCTGCAGATTCTCCGGGCGCGTAGGGTCGGGATGATGGTGCGGAAAGCGCCCGTCCGGCTCGCAGTACAGCGGGAACACCTCGCAGCCAAGCCGCTGCAACAGCCGCAGTGCCACCGGGCCGCCGATGCCGTTGCCGGCATCGACCACGACCTTGAAGCCGCGCTGCAGCCGCAGGTCGCCGGCGATGCGTTCCAGGTACTTGGGCACGATGTCGCGTTGGCTCACGCGGCCCGTGCCGCTGGCGAGGGCACCGGCCTCGATGCGCGAGCGCAGCTGCTGGATGCCGGTGTCCGACAGCGTGCGGCCGCCGATGACGATCTTGATGCCGTTGTAGTCAGGCGGATTGTGGCTGCCGGTCAGCATGACGCCCGAATCGCAGTCACCGGTACAGGTGGCGAAATAGAGCAGCGGTGTCGGTACCTGGCCGAGGTCGACCACGTCGACACCGCTCCTGCACAGTCCAGCGATGAGTGCCGCGCCGAGGCTGGGGCTCGACAGCCGCGCGTCACGCGCGGCAAACAGGCAGTGCCGACCCTGCTCGCGCAGGACGCTGCCGATGGCCTGGCCGATGAGCCCCACGGCGGCGGGGTCGAGGCCCTGCCCCACGAGCCCGCGAATGTCGTAGGCGCGGAAGATCGCCGGGTTGAGCGCGCAGGGTGTGTGCGTCACCGGCTGGCGAGCCGCGTTGCGATCAGCGCCACCAGCGCGCGGGCCAGTTGCTGCTTGCTCTGCCGTGGCAGCGTCGTGCCACCGCCGGGCCAGAACACGGACACGGTCGCCTCGTCCTGCCCGAAGGTGGCGACCGCTTCGTTGGCCACGATCATGTCGAGCTGCTTGGCCACCAGTTTCTGCCTTGCATAGGCATCGAGATCGCGGGTCTCGGCGGCAAAGCCCACGCAGAACGGCTTCGGTCGGCCGGCGGCCACGGTGGCGAGGATGTCGGGGGTGCGCTCGAGGGTGAGGGTGAGCGCCGCGTCGGTTTTCTTGAGCTTGTGCTCGGCAGGGGCCGCCAAGCGGTAATCGGCGACGGCGGCGACCGCCACGAACACGTCGGCCTCCAGCGCCTGACAGGCTTTCAGCATGTCGTCAGCCGACTGCACGGCCACGACCCGGCAGCGATCGGGCGGCGCGAGTGCGGTGGGGCCGCTCACCAGCGTGACCTCGGCCCCGGCGTCGCTGGCCGCCTGGGCCAGCGCGTAGCCCATCTTTCCAGAGCTGTGGTTGCTGAGGTAGCGCACGGGATCGATGGCCTCGCGTGTGGGTCCGGCAGTGACGACCACGCGCAGACCGGCAAGGGCGCCGCTCATGAACTCGGCGCTGGCGAGAGCGAGGAGCTCGGTGGGTTCCAGCAGACGCCCGAGGCCCACATCACCACAGGCCTGCTCCCCGCTGGCCGGCCCGAATACGCGCACGCCCACCGTCTTCAACTGCTGCAGGTTGTTCTGGGTGGCAGGATTGCTCCACATCGCCTGGTTCATGGCCGGCGCCACGGCCAGCGGGCAGCGGCGCGCCAGGCACACCGCCGTCAGCAGATCACTGGCTTCGCCGTGCGCGAGCCTCGCGAGAAAGTTGGCGCTGGCGGGCGCCACCAGGATGAGATCCGCCCAGCGCGCCAGCGCGATATGGCCCATGGCGGCCTCCGCCTCGGTGTCGAGCAGGTGGGTGTGCACGCGGTTGCCAGACAGCGCCTGCAGGGTGAGCGCGGTAATGAACTCCTGCGCACCCTCGGTCATCACCACCTGCACCTCGGCGCCGGCACCGGTCAACAGCCGACACAGCTCGGCGCCCTTGTAGGCAGCGATGCTGCCAGTCAGGCCGAGCAGGATGCGTCTGTTGCGCAGGCTGGAGAGCTCAGGGGTTTTCGTCATGCCGGCAGGCTACCCGCACCAGAAGCACCAGTGGTACGGCGGCCGGTAGAAGGTGATGAGCCGTCCGCCGATGATCACACCGCTCCAGAACAGCAGCGACAGCGCGCCGAACAGGCGCGCCCGCCGCAGCACTGCCACCGGGGCGCCGGGCTCCAGCGCGGCCCGGGCCGTGCTGCCGTAGAACAGAGCCATGTTGAGGCCAGCCAGCAGCATGCAGAGCAGCTTGCTCTGGAACGAGGGGTTGTACAGGTACTGGTCCGGCATGGTGCTGACGAACATCAGGCCGGTAGCCACGTTGAGGCCAAAGCCGAGCACGCCGAAAGGAATCAGCCGGTGCAGTGCCGGCAGCGGTATCGCCGGCGCGACGCCGAGCAGCCGCAGGTCGAACAGGCCCACGCAGCCCACCAGCAGCGACAGTCCGATGAAGTGCAGTGACTCCACGAAGGGCCAGCCCCAGGGGCTGGTCATGAAGGCGTAGATGCCGGTCGATTCGGAAAACGCCAACAGGGCAGCTTCCATGTCAGCCTCCCATGAGTTCACTGGCCCGCAGCACGCTGTGCGTGTAGGCCAGCAGACGACCGCCGCTGATCGTCAGCGCCCAGACCAGCAGCACGGTGCCGCCGAGCCTGGGTGAGGTGCTTCCTGCCCTCAGGCGGGCCGACAACGGACCGGCCATGCACCACAGCCCGAGCCCGAGCAGTGCCATCTTGCTGAAGAACACGGGATTGGTCAGCGCCTTGGCCGGATACACCGACAGCAGCATGAGACCGGAGACGAGGCAGACCAGTGCGGCCGACCAGAGCCAGGGGTAGAAGCGCAGCAAGGCCGCCATGGGCACGGCCGGCGCTACGCCAAGCACGCGCAGCCCCAGCACCAGATTGCCACCCGCCAGCAGGCCCATGCTGAGGGCGTGCAGCACCAGGGCGAGCTGGAACCCGTAGCGGCTTTCTCCCACCCAGACGGCCAACCCGGTCGATTCCACCCACAGCAGCCACTCGATGAACGTCGACATGACGCTCCCTCCGCGCTCACGATGCCCGGCATTCTGACACAGCTGCTCGGACGCGGGCATGGACTTTGGCCGGTGCCCCGCCGGTTTCTGGACTAGACTTGAGGCGCAGCGGGGCAGGGATGCGTCTCGCGCTTCAGGGAGGAAGCATGGCGATCAATGACTGGCCCGTGTCGGAGCGGCCGCGTGAGAAACTGCTGCAGCAGGGGCCGCAGAGCCTGAGCGATGCCGAGCTACTGGCCATCTTCCTGCGCACCGGCACGGCTGGCCAGACGGCGCTCGATCTTGCCCGCGCGCTGCTCTCAGCCTTCGGCAGCTTGCGCGGCGTGCTCGAGACGAGCTTGCCGGAGTTCTGCAGTCACCCCGGCATGGGAGAAAGCCGCTACGCACTGCTGCACGCGGCTCTGGAGCTTTCCCAGCGCCACATGTTGGATGGCTTGCAGCGCGGCGACTGCCTGACCTCGTCCACGCTCACCCGCAACTACCTGCGCGGCCGGTTGCGCCACCATTCCCGCGAGGTGTTCCTGTGCCTGTTTCTCGATAACCAGAACCGCGTGATCGCGACCGAGGAGCTGTTCCACGGCACCATCGACAACGCCGTGGTGCATCCGCGCGTGGTGGTCGACCGTGCCCTGCACCACAACGCCGCTGCGCTGATCTTCGCCCACAATCACCCGTCCGGCGTCGCCGAGCCCAGCCAGGCGGACATCGGCATCACGAAGCGGCTGAAGAGCGCCCTCAGCCTCATCGACATCCGCACCCTGGACCATTTCGTGGTGGGGGACACCGAGGTGATCTCACTGGCGGAGCGCGGCATGCTCTAAGCGCCGGCCCCGCGCGGCGGGGTCGCTGCCGGCACGGCAGCGTCTCGGCGGAGCATGCAGTGACACAGGCCGAGGGCCAGCGGGCGAGGCCGGGCCGATTCGCGGCTTCCGTCGTGAAGGTTGCCTCGCCCCGTTGCGGTCTGGTATAAAGCGCGCCTCTTTTTCCCAGTAAATCCGCAGTTTACGAACTATGCGGTGAGCCAGAGGTAAACAGCATGTCCAGAGTCTGCATAGTGACCGGCAAAGCCCCGATGGTCGGCAACAACGTGTCGCACGCCAAGAATCGCACCAAGCGTCGCTTCAATCCGAACCTGCATACCCACCGGTTCTGGGTGGAATCCGAGAAGCGCTTCGTGAACCTGCGCCTGTCCAGCAAGGGCATGCGCGTGATCGACAAGCGTGGCATCGATGCCGTTCTGAGCGAGCTTCGTGCCCGCGGCGAAAAAGTCTGAAAATAGCGTAGCCAACACCAGGAGAGAGTCATGAGAGACAAAATCCGTCTGGTTTCCAGCGCCGGCACCGGCCACTTCTATACCACCGACAAAAACAAGCGCAACATGCCCGACAAGATGGAGATCAAGAAGTACGATCCCGTCGTTCGCAAGCACGTGACGTACACCGAAGCCAAGATCAAGTAAGCAAGATCGCCACGACTGGGCGCCTCTGGCGCCCGGTTCCGCCGCTGATCCCTGCGGCAGGCCCTCGGGGCCACATGCAGTCGAAGGGACCTGGCGCGCTGTCCCCCGTCTCCCCCTCAGGTCGATGCCTATGGAAGCCGCCTTCTGGCACGAGCGCTGGGCCCGCAACGAAATCGCCTGGCACGAAAAAGCCGTCAACCCCCTGCTTCACCGTCACTTTCACCGGCTGGCGCTCGCCGCCGGCGCGCGTGTGTTCGTGCCGCTCTGCGGCAAGACCCGTGACATCCACTGGTTGCTCGAGTGCGGCTACCGGGTGGCTGGTGTGGAACTCAGCGAGCTTGCCGTCGAGCAATTGTTTGCCGAACTCGGTCTCACCCCGACGATCAGCCAGCAGGGTGCGCTCCGTCGCTACCGTGTCGACACCATCGACGTCTTCGTGGGCGATCTGTTCGATCTGACCCCCGCGCTACTCGGTCCGGTCGCCGCCACCTATGACCGCGCCGCGCTGGTGGCGCTGCCGCCCGCGATGCGCGAGCGCTACACGGCGCACTTGAAATCGCTGACGGCGCAGGCGCCCCAGCTGCTCATCTGCTTCGACTACGACCAGAGCAGGATGGCGGGACCGCCGCATGCCGTGCCGGCTGCCGAAGTATTTCGGCACTACGGCCACGACTACACGCTGACCCTGCTCGACGTGCTGCCCGTGGCCGGTGGCCTCAAGGGACAGTGCGAAGCCACCGAGCACGTGTGGTGGCTCGGCGCTCCGCTCACTTGACCTCGGGCAGACCTTCGTCGGTCACACAGCCCTCGCTAGCGCTCTTGACCGTGCTCGCGTACTTGTAAAGCACGCCACGGCTGACCGGCAGGGGACGCGGTTGCCAGGCGGCACGGCGGCGCGCGATCTCCGCGTCATCGAGTTGCACGCTCAGCACATTGTTTTCGGCGTCGATGGTGACGAGATCGCCGTCCTGCAGCAGCGCGATCATGCCGCCATTCTGGGCCTCCGGCGTGATGTGGCCCACCACGAAGCCGTGGGTGCCTCCGGAGAAGCGACCGTCGGTGATGAGTGCCACGGCTTTGCCGAGACCCTGACCCATGATGGCGCTGGTGGGCTTGAGCATCTCCGGCATGCCCGGACCGCCCTTCGGTCCGCAGTAACGAATCACCACCACGTCACCGGCCTTGATCTGCTGGGCCGCGATGGCGCTGTTGCAGGCCTCCTCGCTGTCGAAGACGCGGGCTGGACCATCGAAGCGTAGGCCTTCCTTGCCCGTGATCTTCGCGACGGCGCCTTGCTCGGCCAGATTGCCGTACAGGATGCGGATATGGCCGCTGGTCTTGAGCGGATTGGACAGCGGGCGGATCACGTCCTGACCCGGGGTCAGCGGCGGCACCGCCGCCAGATTCTCGGCCACGGTCTTGCCGGTCACGGTCATGCAGTCGCCGTGCAGCATGCCGGCCTCCAGCAGCAGTTTCATGACGGCCGGCACACCGCCGACCAGGCACAGGTCTTCCATCACATAGCGGCCGCTCGGCTTCAGATCGGCAAGGAAGGGCGTCTTGTCGGCAATGCGCTGGAAGTCGTCTATACCGAGCGGCACGCGCGCCGCCTTCGCCATGGCGATGAGGTGGATCACCGCGTTGGTGGAACCTCCGAGTACCGTGATCAGCGTGATGGCGTTTTCGAAGGCCTTGCGGGTGAGGATGTCGGAGGGCTTGATGTCGCGCTCCAGCAAATGGCGCATGGCGGCACCGACGCGCAGGCAGTCGGCTTCCTTGTCGGCCGAAACCGCGGGATAGCTCGAGTTGAAGGGCAGCGACATACCCAGCGCCTCGATCGCCGAGGCCATGGTGTTGGCGGTGTACATGCCACCACAGGCGCCGGGGCCGGGGCAGGCATTCTCGATCACGCCCTGGAATTCGACGGCATCGATGCGATTGGCATTGCGCTCGCCGAGTGCTTCGAAGGCCGACACGATGTCGAGTTTGCGGTCCTTGTAGCAGCCGGGCTTGATGGTGCCGCCGTAGACGACGATGGCCGGGCGATCGAGCCGCGCCAGCGCCATCATGGCGCCCGGCATGTTCTTGTCGCAGCCGACGATGGCGACCACGCCGTCGTACCACTGCGCGGAAGCCACGTTTTCGATGCTGTCGGCGATGATGTCGCGGCTTGGCAAGCTGTTGCGCATGCCCTCCGTGCCCATGCTCATGCCGTCGCTGACTCCGATGGTGTGGAAGATCAGACCGATGAGGTCGGTGGCCTGCACGCCGCGCTTGACGACCTTGGCAAGATCGTTGAGGTGCATGTTGCAGGGATTGCCTTCCCAACCGGTGCTGGCAATGCCTATCTGGGCTTTCTCCAGATCGGCACGGGTGAGCCCCAGCGCGTGGAACATCGCCTGCGCGGCTGGCAGCGATGGATCCTGGGTGATGCGCTGACTGTACTTGTTCAACTTGCTCATGGCGGTTTCCTGTGTCGGCAAGGGTGGAATCAGTGGCGGCGAAGGCAGGGACTGCAGTCCGCTACAGAGGCTTGATGAAAATCCTCGAATTGCGCTGGTAGTTGTAGAGCGACTTCTTGCGCTCGGGCAGAGCGTCCACGGACGCTGGCACGAAGCCACGCTCGACGAACCAGTGCGGTGACTTGGTGGTGAGCACGAACAGCTGGCCAAGTCCCAATTTGCGCGCGCATTTTTCGACATGCTCGAGCAGGTTTTGCCCACGGCTGTGGTTGCGGTAATCCGGGTGCGTGGCGAGGCAGGCAAGCTCGCCGCTCTGACTGTCCTGCGGGTACAGGGCGGCGCAGGCGATGATCATGCCTTCACGCTCGATCACGCTGAACTGTTCGATTTCCGCCTCCAGTCGCTCGCGCGAGCGGTGCACGAGGATGCCTTCCTGCTCCAGCGGTTCGATCAGTTCGAGGATGCCACCGACGTCCTTGATGGTGGCCTGGCGCAGCTGCTCGTACTGCTCGGCGGTGATCAGCGTGCCGATGCCGTCGCGTGTGAACAGCTCGATCAGCAAGGCGCCGTCGTCTTCGTAGGAAATCACCTGCGAGCGCTTGACCGAGGCACTGCAGGCCTTCACACCCAGCTCGAGATTGCGCAGCTCGTCGTCGATGCCGTTTTCGGTGATCTTCTGGCGGATCAACGCCTGCGCCTCTTCGGCGCTGAGCTTGCTGATGCGCTCGCCGTCCTGGTCGAGGATGCCGGCCTCACTGCCGTAAATGAGCAGCTTGTCGGCCTTCAGCGCGATGGCCGTGCAGCAGGCCACGTCCTCCACGGTGAGATTGAACACCTCACCGGTGGGCGAGTAGCCGAGCGAAGGCACCAGCACGATGTTGCCGTGGTCGAGCTGCTTGCGGATGGCGTCCACCTCGACCTTGCGCACCTCGCCGGTCAGTCCGAAGTCGATACCGTTCTGGATGCCGAAGGGCTTGGCGACGATGAAGTTGCCACTGGCCAGCGTCAGGTCAGCCCCGTGCATGGGCGAGTTGATCAGCCCCATGGAAAACGCCGCCTCCACCTCGAAGCGCAGCTTGCCTACCACCTGCTTGATCACGTCCAGCGTCTCGCTGTCGGTGACGCGCATCTTGTTATGCACCTGGTGGCTGATGATGTCATGCGTGGACGTGGCAATGCCGGCCTTGGCCAGTGCGGCGTCGATCTGCAGCCGCGCACCGATGCACAGCACCAGCTTCACTCCCAGGCTGTTGAGCAGGGTAATGTCGTGCGCGACGTTCCAGAAGTTGTCGTGGCCGATCGCCTCGCCCGGCAGCAGGATGACGAAGACACGGCCACGGTAGGCGTTGATGTACGGCGTGGACTGCCGGAACCAACTGACGTATTGCTTGCTGTCCATGGGGCTTTGCCCTGCCTGCGGGGCCGAAAGGGCCGCAATTCTACGTTACCAGCGCCGCGCAAATAAACGTCTCGCCGGCTCGGCTCGCGCGCGCCTTCGTCTTGCTGCTTCGGGGTCAGACCGGGCCCTGCAGACAGTAGCGCGTGATCAGTTGCTGCAGCAGGTGCACGCCGCGCGGCACCTGGTCGAGCGCCAGGTATTCATCGGGCTGGTGGGCCACGTCGATGCTGCCGGGCCCCAGTACCACGGTATCCAGGCCCAGTTGCTGCAGGAACGGCGCCTCGGTACCAAAAGCCACGCTGCGTGCCTGCTGGCCGGTCAGTCGCTCGCAGGTCCGCACCAGCTCGCCGTGGTCGTTGGCAAAGGCTTCGGCCCCCGCAAACAAGGGCGTGAACGTGAACTCGACGCCGTGTTGCCGTGCGATGGGCTCGAGGCGTGCGCGGATGTCGTCGCGCAGCGCGGGCCCGGCCATGCCGGGCAGCAGTCGCACGTCGAACTCCAGCGCGCAGTGGCCGCAGATGCGGTTGGGATTGTCGCCACCGTGGATGACGCCGAGGTTGAGGGTCGGTACGTCGATGGCGAAGTGTGGATTGCGGAAACGCTGCTGCAGTTCGCCGCGCAGGCCGATCAGAGCCGTGATCATGTCGTGCATGGCCTCGAGGGCAGAGCGACCGAGCGCCGGGTTGGACGAATGCCCACTGCGGCCCTGCACGTGCAGCCGCTCCATCAACACGCCCTTGTGGCGATTCACCGGCACGAGCCCCGTGGGCTCCCCGATCACGGCGCAGCGACCCTGGGGGCGGCCTTGCTGCACGAGGGCGCGGGCACCGTCCATCGAGCTTTCCTCATCGGCAGTCGCGAGGATGATCAGTGGTGCCCGAAACCGTTCGCTGAGCAGCGGCTGCACGGCGGCGTGCACCAGCGCGAAAAAGCCCTTCATGTCGGCGCTGCCGAGACCATACAGGCGGCCATCCCGTTCGGTCATGCGCAGTGGGTTGCTGCTCCACAGCGCCTCGTCGAACGGCACGGTGTCGGTGTGGCCGGCCAGCACCAGACCGCCCGGGCCGCTGCCGTAGGTGGCCAACAGGTTGGCTTTGTGAGGCTGGGTGGGCAGCGGCAGCAGCTCGCAGGTGAAACCGAGGTCGCCGAAGCGGTTGGCCAGCAGTTCCACGACGGCGCGATTGCTCATGTCGAGCGCGGGATTGGCCGAGCTCACCGACGGCAGTGCCAGCAAGTCACCGAAGAGGTCGCGGAAGTCCCGGTTCACCGGGCGACTCCAGCCGAGACGCACTGCAGGTAGGCGGCATCACAGCGAGCCGCCATCACGAAATCGTTGTGGTGCAGGCCGCTGATCCCGTGGGTCCACCAGCGCAGTGTGACCTTGCCCCACTCCACCGTGATGGCAGGGTGATGATCAGCCGCCTCGGCCAGCGCGCCGATGGCAGTGGCAAAGCCGAGCGCAGCCACGAAGTTGCTGACCTCATAAACGCGTTCGAGTTGCGCGATGCCACCCACGTCCACGCACCGCCAGCCGGGCAGTGCCGCCAGTCGCGCGTGGCACTCGGCCAACGCTAACGGCGGCGTCCCCCGCGGGCAGGGTGCCAGGGCCTGCTCAGCGTGCATCGTCAGGCTCCTGCATCAGCGCTCCTGCAGCACGGCGCAGGTCAGTCGCGACACACACACCAGCTTGTCGTCGACATCGGTGATGCGGATTTCCCACACACTGGTGGTGTTGCCCACGTGGACCGGTCTGGCGACGCCGGTCAGCAACGGGGGCTTGCCGGCGCGCAGATGGTTGGCGTTGATGTCCAGCCCCACGCTGCGTGCACCCACCGGGACGCACAGGCCGGCGGCCACGCTGCCCAGGGTCTCGGCCAGTACCACGGATGCCCCGCCATGCACGATGCCCATGTGCTGCCGGGTCCGCTCGTCGACCGGCATGGTGCCCCTGACGTAGTCGTCACCTATCTCGGTGATGACGATACCGACGAATTCGCACATCGTGCCCCGGCAGAGCCGGTTGATGTCGTCGGGGGTGGCGTGCTGTTTCCAGAGGGACATACCGGATTCCTGTGGGCGTGGAGCAGGCGGCAGGATACCGTGACTCGGCGCCGGCGGTAACTGCTGCCCGGTTCAGGCGGGGCCGGGCAGGTGGCAGACCACGCTGCGGCTGTGGGCGTCGTAACGGCCGTCGACGCCGTAGACGGTAGCGAGGTGGGCGGGCGTCAGCACCTGCCCGACGCTGCCTTCGGCCAGCAGCCTTCCCTCGTGCAGCAGCAGCAGACGATCACAGTAGCGGGCGGCCAGCGTGAGGTCGTGCAGCACGGCCAGGACACCGAGGCCCCGGCGGCTGTGGGTCTGCAGCAGCGCCATCACCTGCAGCTGTCGCGCCGGATCGAGCGCGGCGGTTGGTTCGTCGGCCAGCAACACCTGCGGCTGGCCTGCCAGCACGCGGGCGAGGTGGACCTGCAGCTTCTCGCCCTCCGACAGCGGCTGGAAGGGGCGATCAGCGAGAGTCGCGAGGCCGCAGGACTCCAGCGCCGCCTCGAGGGCCGCACGACCACTGGCGGCGGCCGCGTCACCAAACGGCAGTCGCGCCAGCGCCACCACCTGACGCACGCTGCAGGGCCAGTGCACCTGTGGCCGTTGCTCGAGGTAACCGAGGCGCTGCGCGCGCTGCTCCGAGTGGAGGGCAGTCAGCGGCGCCTGCTGCCACAGCACCTGCCCCGCACTGCAGGGCAACAGCCCGGCCAGCACCTTGAGCAAAGTGGTCTTGCCGGCCCCGTTGGGACCGATGAGGCCCACGAGCTCTCCGGCCGACACGCTGACCGACACGCCCTGCAGCAGCAGTCGGCCAGTGCGGCTGGCACAGTCGACGGCATGGGCGCTGAGCACGGCGGTCACGGGCCCTCCCGCTGCAGCAGCAGGCCAACGAAGAAGGGCGCCCCGAGCACTGCAGTGAGCACCCCGAGCGGCAGTTCCCGTGCCCCGGCCAGTTGCTGCACGCACAGGTCCGCGAGCAGCACCAACACCGCGCCGCCGGGCAGGCTCCACTGCAATAACCGACTGGGAACGCCGCCGGCCGCGCGCCGCAGCAGGTGGGGCACCAGCAGGCCCACGAAGCCGATGCGGCCGCCCACCGCCACGGCGCCGCCGACCGCGCAGGCCACGCCAACGAGAAGTCGCCAGCGGTAGCGGGCCAGCGGAAAGCCGAGCGCGGCGGCGCCGTCCTCACCCAGCGTCAGTGCATCGAGGCAGCGCCCGCAGCTGAGCAGCAGCACGCAGCCTGCGCAGATGAACGGCAGCACCAGTGCCACATCGGCGAGGCTGCGGTTGGCCACCGACCCCAGCATCCAGAAATACACTTCCTGCAGGGCGTAGGGATTCGGTGCATAGTGGAGCGCCAGCATGGTCAGCGCGCTGGCTCCCGTCGTCAGCGCGATGCCACTCAGCACGAGCGCCAGACTCTGCGGCAGTCGCCGTGTCAGCCACAGCAGCAGCAACATGGCCAGCGCCGCACCGGTCAGCGCTGCCACCGGCAGCACGAACCATGCGGTCAGCGCCAGGCCGAAGTACAGGGTGAGTACCGCCAGCAGGCCGGCGCTGGCGGAAATGCCGAGGATGTCGGGACTGGCCAGGGGATTGCGCAGCAGCCCCTGCAGGGCAGCACCGCTCAGCGCCAGCGCAGCACCCACCAGTACGCCCAGCAGCAGGCGCGGCAGTCGCACGTCGAACATGATGATGCGGTCGAGGCTGTCGCGGCCCTGCCAGGCATCCAGCAGGGCCTCGCTGACGGCTACCGACGCCTCACCGCTCCACAGTTCGGCCAGCGCCAGCCCTGCAGCCAGCAGGTACAGCTGCCACAGCCTCATGGCAGCGTCACCTGGGCGACGAGACTCTCATAGGCCTCGGCGATCCAGGGACCTGCACAGTCGAACCAGCGATCTCGCAGGACGAGCAGTTGCTGCGGCTGCCGCGCCAGCGCCGGGTGCAGCAGCAGCGGATGCGCGAGTTGTCGGTCGAGGGCTCCGCGCGGCTCTGCGATCAGGTAGTCGGGCCGGGCGGCAACCAGCAGTTCCAGCGCCAGCGGTGCTGCACCGGTGACGCCCGCCTCGGTGGCCAGGTTGCGCAGACCGCTGCTGCGCAGGAAATCGTCCTGCAGGGTACCGGCCCCGAAGGCCACGCCGTTGCTGCTGAGGAACAGGGCGGTCTTGCCTGAGAGCTGCTCGCGCAATCTGCGCTGCGCCACCGCCACCCGCGCCGCCGCCGGGTCGATGAGCGCGCTGGCATCGCCACCGGTCCAGGCCGCCACCTGGCGGATCTGCTGCCAGACCTCATCGACGCTGGTCGCAAAGCCGAGTCGCTCCACCCGCTGCCCGAGCCGCTGCAGCAGACGGGCGGTGAGGGTACCGCTGAATTCGCTGGTCAGCACCAGGTCGGCTTGCTGACTCAGCAGCTCATCGGCCTGGCCGCGATTGGCAGGCACGCCGGCGGCGCGTGCCGCGAGGTTGGAGTAGTCGCTGTCGCTGGCCAGCAGGCTGAGCGAGGTGATGCGGGCAGGGTCGACCAGCAGGAGCAGCAGCTGATCGGTACAGACGTTGAGGCTGGCGATGCGCACCGGTAAAGGCTGGCCGTTCACCCCGGCACAGCCCAGCCACAGCGCTGCGAGAGCGAGAAGACGGCACATGCCCGGATTGTAGGGGCAGACCTCACGGTCTCCTAGCGCGACAGCAGACGCTGCGCGTCAGCGATTGGCCAGCGCCAGTAGACCGGCCGAGGTGTTGGCGATGGGAATGTGGTAGCTGCTGTGAATCTTGCTCACCGTGCCGTGCAGGGCGCCACGAGCCGCCAGCCACATGATGAGCTCGGCACCTTGTGCCCCGGCCTCGCGCAACAGGTCCCTGCTGCTGAGGCGTGCCAGTTTCGCCGGATCATGCAGCAGTGCCTCCATGCACATTTCGTCGAAGGCCTTGTTGATGAGGCCGGCCCGTTCGCCGTCCAGTTGGTGGGACAGGCCGCCGCTGCCGATCACCACCACCTTCTCGTCCGTGGGCCAGTCGGCCACCGCCTTGCCGATGGCCTTGCCGAGCGCGTAGCAGCGCGCCGGCCGCGGCAGCGGAAACTGCACGGTGTTGATCGCCACCGGCACGGTGCGGATCGCCGGCGGCTTTTCGCCGGGCCAGAAAAGCCGCAGGGGGTTGATGAACGCATGGTCCACCGCCAGCTGCTGGCACATGGCGATGTCGAATTCCTGCTCGACCAGACTGTCGATGAGGTGCCACGACAGCTCGGGATAACCGTTGAAGGGGGGCAGCGCCGGCTTTCCCCAGCCCTCGTCCAGGCAGCCGTATTCGGTGGCAGCACCCACAGCGAAGGTCGGCAGGTTGTCGAGGAAGAAGTTGAGGCCATGATCGTTGTAAAGCACCACTGCCACGTCGGGTTGCTCCTCTTCCAACCAGCGCAGCACCGGCAGACAGCCGTCGAAAAAAGGCTTGCAGCAGGGCTCCTGCTGCCGGCCAGCGGACAAGGCAGTGCCGAGGGAGGGGATGTGGGAAGAGGCGAGGGCGCCGATGATACGTGCCATGACAGTGCCCTTCCCTCAGGCCCGCGTGACCGGCATCGCCCGCAACTCGTCGGGCCTCAGGCCAGGCCGTTCGGCACCGAGATCCTGCACCGACATGCCGTAGATTCCCGCCAGTTTGGCGAGATAGTAGATGTTGCCGCCGAGTTGCAGCAGGCGCAGGACGTCGAGATCGGTTACCGCGTGCACCTGCTCGCGCGTGAGGTGGTAGGCACGGCAGTAGGCTTCGGGAAACGCCTTGAACTTCTTGCGATTGTCGGCTGTGTTGAAGGAGTAGCACATGCGGTTGAGGTCATAGCCCTTCATCGCCATGCGCCCGTCGAACAGGTAGGTGCTGGGAACGAGTTGCGGCCTTGGCGTTGCCATGTTCATGAGATCCTCCTGACTGACACGGAGAAATTCTCGGTCGCATCGGCCCGCGCGAACAATCGTCAAATCACCGATGCTTGACTTGCAACAACCGCGAGGGTCAACAGGCTCACTGCAACTGATGGCAGAGTTCGTAGAGCTTTTCCGGGTTCTTGATGACGATTTCCCGGCCATCGACACTGATGACTTCTTCCCTCTGCAGACGACTCAAGGTGCGACTGACCGTTTCGATGGTGATGCCGAGGAAGTTGCCCATGTCCATGCGCGACATCGGCAGGCGCATGGCTCGCGCCGACAGATTGCGAACTGCATAGCGTTTGGACAGGCTGAGCAGCAGCGTGGCGATGCGCCCCTCCGCATTCTTCTTGCTCAGCGTCAGCATCATGTGGTGATCGCTTTCGATCTGCTTGCTCATCAGATGAAAGACGTGGTGCTGCAGCGTGGGAATCTGCATGGCGAGGTCTTCGAGGCGCTCGAAGGGAATCTCGCAGACACTGGAGGTCTCCAGCGCCACCACGTTGCAGCCGTGGGTTTGGCTACCAATGCCGTCGAAGCCCAGTACCTCGCCAGGCAGATAGAAGCCGGTGACCTGCTCGATGCCGTCTTCATCGACCAGGTAGGTCTTGATGGAGCCTGAATGTACTGCGTAGATGGAGCGAAAGGGCTCGCCAGACTTGTAGAGATGATCACCGGCATGGATCGGGCGGCTGCGCTGGATGATCTTGTCGAGGCGCTCGATGTCGTCGATGTCCATGGCCAGCGGCAGGCACAGGCCCTTGAGATTGCAGTGCGAACAGGAGGCCTTGATGAAGCCGTGGCTGCAGGCCTGCGGCGGGCGGTTGGACGAAGCGATAGTGGTGGTGACCATGGTTGCTGCGCCCCTCTCTGGTAGCCTCTTCGAAGTCTACTCCAAACCCGAGGTGGGCGCTGCCGCTCCCTCACCGGATTCTCCGAGGAACTGCAGTAGCAGGCCGTTGAGGTGGTCCAGACCGGGCGGTGTCGGGCACAGTCGCGCGGCGTCCGGCTGCAGCCAGCCCTCGACCTGCAGTTGATGGATCACAGCGTCCGGCAGCGGCAGACCGGTACGCTCGGCGAAAAGCGCCGCAGGAACGCCCTCCACCAGGCGTAGGGCATTCATCATGAATTCAAAGGGCCGTTCGCTGTCGGGCACTTCTGCCCGCTCCACGAGGTAGAGCCCGGCGGCTGCCAGATACTGGCGCGGCATGCGCGTCTTGCGCGTGCGGGTGATGGCAAGGCTGCCGTCACCGCGCAGGGTGCTGAGCTTGCCGTGAGCCCCAGCGCCGATACCGAGGTAGTCCCCGAATTCCCAGTAGTTGAGATTGTGGCGGGCGCGTCGTCCGTTCTGGCTGAACGCGGAGATCTCGTAGCGCCGGAAACCCCGTTCCTCCAGCAGGGCCATGCCAGCCTCCTGCAGGTCGGCGATCAGATCGTCGGCCGGCAGCAGCGGCGGCCGCCGGAAGTACTCGGTGTTGGGCTCGATGGTGAGTTGGTACCAGGACAGGTGGCTGGGGCCACAGTCGATGGCCGTCTGCAGGTCGGCGAGCGCTTCCTGCAAGCCCTGCCCGGGCAGGCCGAACATGAGATCCAGGTTGAAATTGTCGAAACCGGCGGCCACCGCGAGGGCCGCGGCCCGCAAGCCCTCTTCGCGGCCGTGGATGCGGCCGAGCGTCTGCAGCTGGCTTGGATCGAAGCTCTGGATGCCGATGGAAAGCCGGTTGATACCGGCGCTGCGGTAGTCGCAGAAACGCTGCTGCTCGGCCGTGCCCGGATTGGCCTCCAGCGTGATCTCCACATCGTCTGCAAAGTGCACGCGCGCTGCCAGAGCGCTCAGCAGCCGCTCGTAGGCCGCCGCGCTGAAGAGGCTCGGGGTACCGCCGCCGATGAAGATCGACTGCAGCGGGCGACCGGCCACGCCCTCGCTATCGCGGTCGAAGTCGTCGAGCAGCGCGGTAATGTAAGCGTCCTCCGGCAGTTCCGCCGGCTGCAGGTGCGAATTGAAGTCGCAGTACGGGCATTTGCGCACGCACCACGGCACGTGCACGTACAGGCTGAGCGGGGGCAGAGCCGCCGGGCTGCTCATGGGTGGGCGTGCGGCCAGGGCCAGCGGGAGGTCAGTGCCTGCAGGGCCTGGGCCCGATGGCTCAGCGTGTTCTTGATGGCGGGGGTCAGTTCCGCCGCCGTGCAGCCGTGGCTTGGCACAAAGAAGAGCGGGTCATACCCGAAGCCGTGGACACCGCGTGCCGTGCCGACGATGAGTCCCTCCCAACTGCCCTGGCAGATCAGCGGCATGGGGTCGTCGGGAAAGCGGAACAGCGCCAGCACGCAGTGGAAGCGCGCCGTCCGCCCACCCTCCGGTACGTCGCGCAGCAAATCCAGCAGCAGACGGTTGTTGGCTGCATCGGCCTCGTCGCGCACCAGCACGGCGGCGGCGTCGAGGGTCGGCAGGCCGGGGAACCCACCGCTGAAATACCGGTGGGCGAAGCGTGCGGAGTAGATGCCGGGCGCTCCCTGCAGCGCGTCGACCTCGAGACCGGAATCATCGGCTATGGCTGGCAACTGGCTCAGTGTGCTGGCGTGGCGGGCCTTGAGGATGGCGTTCTCCACGAAGCTCTGCCCGTCCTCCACCGCATCCGCAATACCGAAATCCCCCTGCGGCCGCAGCGCAACGCCGCGCTGCTCCAGCAGGCTCTGCAGTTCCGCCAGTTTCTTGCGGTTGCCACTGGCGAGCACCAGCGTCGTCATGGGCTGCCTCATGGGTCCGCGTACAACTGCGTGGTCCATTCGAGTGGCAGTGGGGCGCCACTGCCTTCCGGCTGCACGTCCACGGCAAAACGCAGGGTTTCCGCGTTGGAAAACTCGAACTGGCCGATGTAGTAGATCGACGTGCCTTCGCGGATTTCCTGGAAGGCGATGACGGAGGACTGCTGCATCAGATTGCGCTTGCCCCCGCTCAGCACGGCGGGCACCGGCGTGGTCGACCCATCCTGCTCGTGGCGCAGCACGGCGATGTTGAGGAAGGCGCGCCGGGCGCTGCGTACGATGCCGTACTGCGCGGCGATCGCCGGGTTCAGGAAGGTACTGTTCACCGCGATGTAGTGCACCGTGTACGCACCGAAGTCCCGCGTTTCGGCGGCGGCGGAGCCAGCCAGTCCCAGCAGCGACAGCGACAACACAAGCCATGACAGCAGGCGCATGCTTCCCTCAGCGAGTGATGTGGTAGATCGCATTGATGCCGAACAGATTCGGCCAGAGCCGCATGGGCCAGGTGGAGCGATGGTCATCGTCCACCACCGTGCGCTGCAATAGGCGGATGCGGCGACTGCGACACAGGCGATCGAAGTCGCTGATCGTGCAATGGTGCAGGTTGGGCGTGTCGTACCACTCGTGGGGCAGCTGGGGCGACTTGGGCATGCGGCCTTCGGTCAGCAGCGAGAGTCGGTGCCGCCAGTAGGCGAAGTTGGGAAAGGTGAGGATGCAGTTGCGGCCCACGCGCAGCATTTCCTCGACGATCTCGTCGGGACGGTGCAGTGCCTGCAGCGTGTGGGCCAGCACGACCGTGTCGAAGCTGCCCGTATCGAAATTGCGCAGGCCCTTGTCCATGTCCTGCTCGACGACGTTCACGCCCGCCTGCAGGCATTTGAAAATGTTGTCCGCGTCGATTTCCAGACCACAGTCCTGTACCCCCTTGGTGGCCTTGAGGTGCGCCAGGAAGGCGCCATCGCCGCAGCCGAGGTCGAGCACCCGACTGCCCGGCGCGATCCAGTCCTGGATCAGCAGCAGGTCCGCGCGCAGGTTCATGCCGCCGCTCCGCTGCTCTCGGCCGCCACGCGGCCGAGATAGGCCTGCAGCGCCTGCATGTAGCGCGGGATCGGCAGCAGGAACGAGTCATGCCCCTCGGCTGCTTCGATTTCCAGATAGCTGACGTCCTTGCGTGCCTTCAGCAGCGCATCGACGATCTCTCGGGAACGCTCCGGGGCGAAACGCCAGTCGCTCGTGAATGACAAGACCAGGAATTTGCAGCTACTGGCCGCGAAAGCCTTGCTGAGGTCGCCGTCGTAATCGACGGTCGGATCGAAGTAGTCCAGCGCCTTGGTCATCAGCAGGTAGCTGTTGGCATCGAAGCGGCTGGAAAAGGTTTCCCCCTTGTACTGCAGGTAGCTTTGCACCTGGAAGTCCACATCGAAACCGAAGCTGAGCCTGCCGTCGCGCAGATCGCGACCGAAGTTGCTGTCGCGTCCCGCCTTGCCGAACTTCTCGCGCAGCGAGGTATCCGACAGATAGGTGATGTGGCCGACCATGCGCGCCAGCGTCACGCCGCGCTTGGGATAGGTGCCGAAGTCATAGTAGCGACCCTGGTGGAAGTCGGGGTCACTCATGATGGACTGCCGTGCCACCTCGTTGAAGGCGATGTTCTGCGCCGACAGCTTGGGCGCCGCCGCGATGATCAGCGCATGTCGCAGACGCTGTGGATAGGAAATGGCCCAGCGCATGACCTGCATGCCACCAAGACTGCCGCCGATCACCGCCGCCCAGCAGTCGATACCGAGCCGGTCGGCAAGCCGCGCCTGGGCAGAAACCCAGTCACGTACGGTGATGATCGGGAAGTCCGGACCGAAGGGCTTGCCGGTGTCGGGGTTGAGCGAGCTCGGACCGGTACTGCCGGCGCAGCCGCCGAGGTTGTTCAGGCACACCACGAAAAAATGGCGGGTGTCGAAGGGCTTGCCCGGTCCGATGCAGCAGTCCCACCAACCGGGCTTCTCCTTGGGGTTGGACGGATCGTGATAGCCGGCAGCGTGGTGGTCGCCGCTCAGGGCATGGCAGATCAGCAGGGCATTGCTGCGGTCCGCGTTGAGCGTACCGTAGGTCTCCACCATCAGGTCGTAGTGCTCGAGCGTGCGGCCACTGCGCAGAGGCAGCGGCTCGTCGAAGTGGAACTTCTGGGGCACCACGTATCCGACCGAATCGGCGGGCAGGGCCCTCGTGGCGGCAGCAGTGCTCATAGCCCGATCACGACCGCCGGAAACACGTTCAGCCCGCTGGCCAGCGGTGTGACCACCAGGATTTCCACCACCTTGATCGCCAGCATGAGCAGGAGCGGCGACAGGTCCAGCCCGCCCATCGGCGGCAGGATGCGATGGGCGATCTTGTAGAAGGGCTGCAGCAGCTGGTAGGTGAGCAGCAGCACCGGGTGACCACTGACCGGCGAGAAAAAGCTGGCGATGATCACCACCAGCATGGCGTAGAAGTAGATGTCGAGCGTGAGCGACAGCAGTCCGACCAGCCCCCAGCTCACCAGCTGGCCAAAGGACAGCGCAGAGCCAGTGCCGTAGACCATGACTGCCGTGAAGGCGGCATTGAGCAGCAGCGCCAGCACCAGCGACGCCAGATCCAGCCGCTTCCAGCTGGGGATGACCCTCTGCAACGGGTTCCGCAGTGGTGCCGTCACCTTCACGATCGTCTGGCAGAGGGGGTTGTAGAAGTCGGCGCGGGCCGCCTGCAGCAGAAAACGCAGCATGACGGCGATCAGGTAGAGTCCCCCGAGATTGCTGACGATGAAGATCAATGCTTCGGCGAAGGCGGAGCCCATGGCGTCGTGTCCGGTGTTCAGGCGTTGGCGAGTTCCGCCGAGCGGGCGGCCGCCTTGGCGACGGCCCGCGCGACGATGTGGCGGAAGTGATCGGCGTCGAATTGCTTGAGGGCAGCTTCCGTGGTGCCACCGGGGGAGGTGACCCGGCGTCGCAGCTCGGCCGCGTCGACATCGCTGCCGAGGGCCAGCTTGGCCGCCCCGAAGGCCGTCTGCGTGGCGAGCTGGCGGGCGAGCGGGGCCGGCAGTCCCAGCTGCACGGCGGCGGCTTCCAGCGCCTCCAGCATGAGAAAGAAATACGCCGGCCCGGAACCGGACAGCGCGGTTACGGCATCCATCTGCGCTTCGTCCTCCAGCCAGCAGGTCAGACCGACGGCCTGCAGGATCGCGGTGGCGATCCCGCGCTGTGCCGCGCTCGTGCAGGCGTTGGCGTACAGGGCCGTGGCGCCGGCCTGCACAAGGGCCGGGGTGTTCGGCATGCAGCGCACGATCGCCTGCCCGGAAGGTGTCCAGTCAGCCAGTCGCTGCGTGGTCACCCCCGCCGCTACCGAGATCAGCAGCACCGGCTTGCTGGCGAGGACGGGGTGCAGGGCGCCAACCACACCGGCCAGCACCTGCGGCTTCACGGCGAGGATCAGCACGTCCGAGGCGCGCAGCACGGCCTCATTGTCGGGAGACACCCGCAGGCCTCGAGCCTGCAGAGCGGCCCGCTTGTCCGCGCTGGGGTCGGAGGCGAACAGGCGGTCGGCAGCGAGCCCCGTGGCGAGCAGGCCCTCGATGAGGGCGCTGGCCATGTTGCCGGCACCGATGAAGCCAATGGTGAGAGAAGAAGCGAGCATCGCCCGATTGTACCCTACGACTTTGACCGTACGCGTGCGCCGAAAATGTCGGTACCGATGCGCACCATCGTTGCCCCCTCGGCGATGGCGGCTTCCATGTCGGCACTCATGCCCATGGAAAGTTCCAGGCACCCGGCGTGGCCGGCGGCCCGCAGGCGCGCGGCCGCTGCCGCCAGCGCCCGGAAGCACTGTCGTTGCCGGGCCACGTCGGGGGTGGGAGCCGGGATCGCCATGAGCCCGCGGAGTTCGAGGCGGTCACAGTGCTCCACCACCGCGGCCAACGCTTCCAACTCGCCGGGCGCCACACCGGACTTGCATGGCTCGGCCTCGAGGTTCACCTGCAAGAGCACGCGCAGCCGGGGCAGCCCGGCGGGCCGCTGCTGCTGCAGACGCTCGGCCACCTTGGCCCGATCCACGCTGTGTACCCAGTCGAACTGCGCCGCGATGTCGCGCGTCTTGTTGGACTGGATGGGCCCGATGAAGTGCCATTCGATCGCACAGTCCTGTAGCGCCACCTGCTTTTCCAGAGCCTCCTGCAGGTAGTTTTCGCCGAAGTGGCGCTGTCCATTGGCATGGGCACTGCGCACGGCAGCGGCATCCTGCGTCTTGCTCACGGCGATCAATTGCACGCTGGCCGGGTCTCTACCACACTGCAGGCAGGCTTCCACGATGCGCGCCCGCACCCGGGCGAGATTGGCTTGCAGCAGTGCGTGCGAGTCCGTCATGGGCGGTCAAGGGGGGCGGGAGGGGGCCGGGGTACAGGCCAGGAAGGCCGCGAATTATAGGAGCAGGGAGCAGCCATGAACATCCGCGAACTCCTGCAGGTCGCTGTACAGCGCGGTGCGTCGGACCTGCATTTGTCGGCCGGACAGCCCCCGTGGCTGCGGGTCGACGGCGATCTTTGCCGGTTGGCACTGCCGCCGCTCGACCAGGCCTGCGTCCTGCAAGGGCTCGCCGACGTCATGAGCGAGGCACAGCAGCAGCGCCAGCGGCGCGACCTCGACGCCGACTTCTCGCTGTCCCTGCCGGGACTCGGGCGTTTTCGCGTGGCGACCTTCCTGCAGGACCGGGGTGCGGCTGCGGTGTTTCGTCTCATCCCCGACGCCGTGCCGACGCTGGCGCAACTCGGCCTCGGTGCGGTGTTTCAGCGGCTCGCCGACCTGCCGCGAGGCCTTGTCTGCGTGACCGGGCCGACCGGTTCCGGCAAGAGCACCACGCTGGCCGCCCTGCTCGACCACATCAATGCTCATCGCCAGTGCCACATCCTGACCATCGAAGACCCCATCGAATTCGTCCACAGCAGCCAGCGCAGTCTGGTTTCGCAGCGGGAAGTGGACCGGCACGCCCGCAGCTTCGCCGCCGCGCTGCGGGCCGCACTGCGTGAGGACCCGGACGTCATTCTCATCGGCGAGCTGCGCGATCTGGAAACCGTTCGGCTCGCGCTCACGGCGGCGGAAACCGGGCATCTGGTGCTGGCGACCCTGCACACCGCCTCTGCCGCCAAGACCATCGACCGCATCATCGACGTGTTTCCGGCCGAAGAAAAAGCGGTCGTGCGCAGCATGCTGGCGGAGTCACTGCAGGCGGTCGTGGCGCAGACGCTGCTGAAGCGTGTGGGTGGCGGGCGTGTGGCTGCGCACGAACTGATGCTGGCCACGCCGGCCATCCGCAATCTCGTGCGCGAGGCGCGGGTGGCGCAGCTCTATTCGGCCATCCAGACCGGTGCCCAGTTCGGCATGCAGACACTCGACCAAGCGCTGAAGGACCTGGTGGCGAGAGGTCTGGTCGGGCGCGAGGAGGCACGCGCGCTGGCGAGGGTCGTCGATTCGCTGTGAGCGCGGGTCTCTCGGGTTCGCAGCGAACGCTGCTCAGAGACCGCCAAGCGACTGCTGCCAGCCTGGCAGGTCGCTGGCGTCCGTCCAGTTGCCGTGCAGGCCCTGTCTCAGGCGGAAAGGCAATTTGGCGCGTCCGATCGGGCCATTTTCGATGGCCTGCGCGTCAAAGACGCCGAGCTCCGAATAATTGAGAACGACGTTGTCGATCAGCGCCACGACGTAACCGTCGCCTTCCGGAGAGTGCTTCGACCGCGGCACGAAGCAGGGCTCCTGAATGAGGCAGTCCGGCCCGCAGAACCACGTGCTCTGCCGGCCGGTATGCAGGTCCATGAAGCCGAGATGATTCATGCGCAGGCCCGAGGCGCGGGCGCCGGGCCCGTTGAAGGGCAGCGATGGGTCCATCACCAGCAACCAGCCGTAGCGGTGGTTGCGGGTGGCGTAGCGATCGTCGATGCGCGGAAACTCACCCATCAGCTCGGTGAGTTTTTCCACTTTCTCGAAGTCCTCGCCGCGGCTGTTGTAGTCCACGGTCCAGCGCGTCATGTAGCTCTTCGCTTCGTCGGGCTTGTAGGGTGCGCCGTCGATGTCGGGGAAGAACGGGAACATGTTGTTGCGTGCAACCGGCGTGTCGAAGTAGACCTTGCTGCCGTCGTTGAAGGCGTTCATCACGTGGGAGCAGAAGAGGTTCGGATGCTTGAACCACTTCATGTCTTTCGCGGTTCCCTGGCGCGGCAGAATGCCGAGGTATACCGGCAGCTTGGTGTCGAAACCGAAGTGCGGCAGGCCGGCCTTCAGCCGGTCCCAGTTGGAGGTGCTCGGCACGATGTGGAACACCGCGTAGTCTTCGGTCACGCCGAAGTCGTGCATCATGCAGTAGTAGGGCGCCTCGAACCACACTTCGCGCACCAGCTTGCCGGCCGGCGTGATCTCCATGTAGGTGCAGTCACGCGTCAGCAGCCCCTTGGAGGCATAGCTGAAGGCGACCATGTTGCCGGTGACCGGATCGGTCTTCGGATGCGCGGTGAAGGTCTGGCTGTGGCAGGTGCCGCCCCAGTCCGTGTAGCCGTGCGTGGCCAGCGTCAGCGGATCCATCACCAGCGCCGGGCTGTCTTCCTTGAGGGCCAGCAGCTTGCCGCCGTGCACGTAGGCATTGGTGTTGGCGGTACCACGGATGCGGCCCTGCACGGCCGGGTCGTCGGTGGCCGGGTTGCGGTAGGCACCGAACAGCGCCTTGCCGGCCGCCCGCTCCAGCTTGAACTTGTCGGTCTGCGCATAGCGCTGCTTGAAGTCGACCTTGCCGCCACGGAAGCGGAACTGGGCGATCAGGCCGTCGCCGTTGAAGAACTGGTCATTGTCGAATTTCGGTGCGAACTGCTGGTCAGGGTGCACGCGGTGGAAGGTGCCGTTCAGCTCCGGAGGAATCACTCCCTCCAGCTCCATGTCGAGAATGTCGCCCTCGAAACGCAGGGGCTTGAGGATGCCGGAAAAGGCCAGGGTGTTGGGAAAGTGGGCCATACGACTGTCTCCGCGTGAACGCGGCGGATTAAACAGAACTCCCCTCGGCAGCACAATCGGCGGCATTTGCGCCGGGAAAAACATCTGCGTCAGAAAGCGGCTAGTGCCCGGCCAGCGCCGCCAGAATGGCGCTGCAGACTTCATCCTGGTTGAGCGCGTCTGCCTTGATGGTGATGTCGGCATAGCGGCGATACAGCCGCGTACGTTCCTCGAACAGGTCGGCGAAACTCTGGTCGGGTCGCTTGGCGATGCCGCGCGTGTCGTAGTCGGTAATGCGCGCGCGTAGCGTCTCCACGCTGACGTCGAGGTAGATGCAAATGCCCTTGCGCTTGAGGTGCTGCATGGCCGCGTCGCTATAGACGGCGCTACCGCCGGTGGAAATCACGTGGTTATCGAGGTCGAGTCCCTGCAGCACGCGCGACTCGGTTTCACGCAGCGCGAGGTAGCCCTCTTGGTCGAGGATGTCCTGCAGCGAGCGCCCTTCCACATTCTGTATCACCAGATCGGTGTCGACGAAGTGGTGGGACGTCCGCTTGGCCAGGATCACGCCGATCGTGCTCTTGCCCGAGCCGGGCATACCGATCAGCACCAGATTGGACTTCCCGCTCATTGCGCGGCCAGTACCTTTTGTACCGCGGCATCGGCAAGCATGCGACGCTGCAGGGCAGCCACCTTGGGAAACCAGTTGACGTCGACGTCGTCGCCGGGCAGCCAGCGGCTCACGGTGAACAGGTAGAGGTCGCAGATGCTGTACTGCTCGCCCAGCACAAAGGGTCCCCGGAAGAAATCGTTTTCGATCTGATCGAAACAGGCTTTCATGGTCTGTGGAACCTTGATGCGCATGGCCTCGATCGCCGCCGGATCGTCGGCCCAGCGGTGGCCGCGATAGCGGTGGGCATGCGCCACGTGCACGGTGGAGCAGAGGTAGCTGTTGAACGACTGGGCTTCCGCGAACAGGAACGGGTCGTCGAGCGGAGCCAGCCGCGCGCGCGGGAAGCGCTGGGCGATATAGGCGAGGATCGCCGGGGTTTCCGTGAGCACGCCCTGCTCGGTGATCAGGGCTGGTACCCGACCCTTGGGGTTCACGCGCAGGTAGGCCGGCGAGCGCTGCTCGCCATTGGCGAGATCGACACGGCGCGCCTCGTAGACAGCACCGCTGTGTTCGAGAGCGAGGTGGGAGGCAAGGGCACAGGAGTGGGGCGCGAAGTAGAGCGTCAGCATGGAAGAATCACCGGTTGGAACTGCAAGGGCGCGGCGAAATTACCACACATGCTCGCGGCCGTCCCACGTCCAGAAGCGGCCGGACTGCTCCAGTGTCAGGCCCTCGATGAGTCGGTGCAAACCGGCAGCGCTCTCCTCGGGCGAGATCTCCGCGGCCGCTCCGCCCATGTCGGTTTTCACCCAGCCCGGGTGGACGGGGCAGACGATCACGCCACGCGCACGCAGTTCGTTGGCCAGCACCTGCATGACCTTGCTGACCGCTGTCTTGGAGCTGCGATAGGCATAGCGGTCACTGCCCAGCTCGCGACCGAAGGCCCCCATCTGGCTGGACAGCGTGACGATGCGCGGACGTGGAGCACGCGCCAGACTGTCGAGCAAGCGCACACTGAGGTGGAACGGCGCCAGCGTGTTGACCTCGAATGTCCGTAACCAGGCGGCATAGTCCATGTCTCGCAGCTCTTGCTGCGGACCACCCATCACGCCGGCGTTGTTGACGAGCACGTCGATACGACGCCCGCGCAGTTCGGCGGCGAAGCGACCGATGCTGCTAGCGTCGGTCACTTCCAGCGGCAGGATTTCCAGGCTCTGCCCCGCCTGCTGCAGGGAGGTGAGTGCCGAGGCCTTGTCCGGTGCGCGGCAGGCGGCGATCACGTGATCACCGGCCTGCAGGAAGGTCCGGACAAGGGCGAGACCGATGCCGCGGTTGGCCCCGGTGATGACGATGGTCTGCATGCAGCGACTCCTGGCTGGATGTTGGCTGCGCACTATCGGACGAAGCACGCTCGGCGATCAAGCGCCGCCGGCGCAGTGCAGTTACTGCAGCTTGAGCAGCGGCGCCCGCAGTACACAGAAATCCACGGCGAACAACGCCGCCACCGTCGAGCCCACCAGGTAGCTGGCGTTGGCGGTGAAAAGCGCCGCCATGATCAGCATCCAGGTGCTGCCGACCCAGATGAAGAGCGCCGCGACGGCATGGCGCAGCGGCAGGTAGGAATGCCGCCTGCACCGCTCACAGGTTGCTGGACGCAACCACAGGGAGGCGAGCTTCTGGGCGGTGCTGATCTCGTCGTGCGAGCAATGCGGGCAGCGGTGGCTCACGCCGGCGGCACCGAGCCGGTGGCATGGGAGACAAGAATGCCGTGCTTGATGGACGTCAAGGCAGGGAGGAGAGGCTTCGGCAACACTGACGGCACGTTGATAGAGGTTTATTGGCAAAGGCAACGAAGGAGACCGCTCATGCATTCCCTGCAACGCAACTTCACTCTGCTCATGATCGCTCTTTGCTGCGTCGGTGTGGGCCTGATTGTACTCAGCATGTCCATCGCGTCGGCAGTGGGCTATTGAGCCGGGCCACAAGGTCGCCTGTGGCGGACCCAGTGCCATGCCGCGACCGACTCAGTCGACTAGCTTGATCCACTCGCCTGGCTTGGGTTCGCCGGTCGGGTAGTCCCCGTTCATGAGCCGCAGCATGTCTTCCGGAGACTCCGGCAGGCGGCTGTTGCGGGCCAGATCCGCCCAGCGGCGACCATCGGCCTGCACCCAGGTGATCTTCAGCGGGTCGGCAAACACTCCCTCGTTGCGGGCGATGGGGCGGAAGCTCTTGATGCTGTCGAGCAGCGCTTTTTGTGACGCCTCGTCGGCGGCAGCGCTGGTCATGATGAAGGCGCGGCCATTGAAGTACACCACGGCGATGCGCTCCTGCGTTTCGGGACGCAGACCGGTGTAGCCCAGCAGTCCGAACTGCCGCAGCTCCTCGGCCTGCTGCAGGTTGGCAATGCCGAGGTTGTCGCGGATGAACAGACGCGGCTCGAGGTTCTGCTGCAGGCGCTGGGTTTCCACTTTGAAGGTACCTGCGCTGCCGGCCGGAGCGCTGGCCGTCATGGTGGTAGTCGTTTCTTCGATGGTCCACTCTGGCGGCAGCACGACGGTGTAGCCCAGCAGCTTCTGGTAGTAGCGGTTGCGACTTTCGGCGCCAGTCATGTTCTGCAGCGAAGGACCCACCAGCAGATCCGTGGTGGCCTCCCGAAACGCGGTATTGTCGAGCTCCGGCACCGTGCTGCCTTGCAGGGTGGCGCTCTGGGCCACAGCCTGCTGCAGACGCGTGTCGTTGCGGGGGTGGGTGGCGAACAGGCCATGGTAGGCAGGGCCCTTGTTGGAGTTCTTCTTCATGAAGTCCTCCTGGTTCTTGAGCACGCCGATGACTTCCACCATGGCATTGGGGTCATAGCCTGCCTTGAGCAGGTACTCGGCGCCGAGGGCATCCGCCTCCAGCTCCATGTCACGACCGTAGCCGCTGATGAGCGCGCCACCGAACAGGCTGGCAGTTTCACCGAGCACGGAGGTGCCGGTGGTCACCACGGAAGCGACCGCCACCGCGGTCGACAGCACGTTGGAGGTGCGCGCCGCCGTCTGCTGCCGCACGGCGTGCCGTGCCGTGATGTGGCCGATCTCGTGGCCGAGCACCGCCGCCAGCTGCGCTTCGCTGGTCAGGTAGTCGAGCAAACCGCGGTTGACGTAGACGTAACCACCGGGCAATGCGAAGGCGTTGATGTCAGGGCTGTCGATGATGGTGAAGTGGAAGGTCAGGTCCGGGCGATGCGAGATCGCCGCCAGTTTCTGCCCGATTTTCTCCACGTAGGCCTGCAGCTTGGCGTTCTGGTAGAGGGGGGAGGCCTTGACGAGTTTCTCGTGCTCTTCCTTGCCGACTTCCAGTTCGCGCTTTTCCGACATCAGCACGAAGTTGGAGCCGCCGGTAGGGTTGGAGGCGCAACCGGCGAGCGTGAAGACCGCGCCCAGCAGCAGGGCGCCGAGGGCTTGTGAACGTGCATGGAGGGACAGGGAAATTCTCATGGCTCTACTGTACGAAGCGGAAGCTGAACATGGCCTGACTTTTCAGGGGCCGGCCTCAGGTACCGCTTTCCGGGTTGCCGCCGATGAACTGCTTCAACTGGTTGCCCAGGCCGCTGCAGGCGTTGGCTTCCACGCGGGCGATGAGTGGTATGGGCACCACGACGGCGGGCATGTAGGACTGGCCGGTGGCGTCGGTGCTGATCGAGCCGACCGACTCCAGCGTGTCGAGGTCCCACACCTCGGCCTCGAAATTGGAATCGTCCGTCCAGGTGCCGAAGCCGAAGCAGCCGCCGCCCCCCGGACCGATAGTGCAGGACATGGTGCCGGAACTTTCCGTGCGACGGGTCAGCCCGTCCAGCCACACGATGTATTCGATGCCGTACTCGGCCAGCCGCTGTTTGGCCTGGTCGATCTCCATCAACTGCTTGAGGTGGCTGGTGCGCATCGGCGCCGTCCGCGGCTCGAAGAAGGGAAACATGGCATCGAGGAATTCACGTTCGGGCACCACACGGATGCCGTCCTTGCCGCCCTGCACCACGTTCGCCACACACTCGACGAAGTTGCCTTCGGTTTCGTAGTTGTTGTTCTGGCGCCGCCCCAGGATGACGATGGACTCGCCATCGCTGATGCTGGTGGTTGCCTGACGGAATTCGTCGATTTCCGTCGTGGTACACGCGGTCAGCAGCAGGCAGAGAACGGGCAACAGACGGTGCATGGGACACCTCACTCCAGAGCGACGTTGTTGGCTTTCAACCATTCGTTGACCTCCGGCACGTCCTTGAAGCCGAGCGTGAAGCTGGCGGCAAGGTCGCGCATGGCGACGACGGCAGCGCCCTGCACGCCGGCATCGACGGTCTGCAGGTTTTCCTGCGGGGCCTTGCCGTAGGCGGTCATCACCCAGTCGGCGATGTACTCGCCATCCGGATTCGACAGCTTCATGTTGTACTTCATCCAGATCTCATAAACCTTCAGCTTGGTCTTCTGCGGCAGGCCCAGCTGGAATTCGGCGATGGACGGTACGAAGACGGCATCCACCTCGGCGTCGGCAGCCTCGGGCGACGGCAGTTCCACCACCTTGTCGAACAGCGCCGGCAACAGCGTGTTGAACAGTTCCAGCTGTGATGCGCCGCCCTGCACGATGTACTCATCGTCGCCGGTGTTGTCGTTGATTTCGGTGTAGGAAAAATTGCGCAGTTCGTCGCTGTAATAGACCCCGACGGTGAGGGGCAGCTTGCCGACCAGCGGCGACGGGTAGTCACCGTCGATGACGATGGTGCTCGCCGCACAGCCGGCGAGCAGGCTGGACATCAGCAAAGACAGGAAAGGCAGCAGTGGCGGCAGGCGACCGCGCAGCTTCAACCAGGTGACAGGGACGCCGGCAGCCGCGGCAGCGGCCGTGCGAACGGCGCGAAGCGCGCCAAGGAAACCCACGACAGTCGACGCAACGGACCTGATCATCAGTGCCAACCCAGCCTTGTTTGTACCGGTCGCACGTACGGCCGGCCAATCAATGGTACTCCGCTCACGACGACTGCCAATCTGCTTTCAGTAAAAATCATTGAGCCCCACGAATGTGCCACCGTTCTTGCGGGCCAACTCGCGCATCAAGGCAGCAAAACGCCGACCCGTTTCCTGGTATCTCGGCGGCTGCGCAAACTGTACGGGAAAGCCGATTGCGTGGATGCGTACCAGGCGCTCGCCGGTCGCGGTGGCGGTATTGATGCGGTCCACGGTGTTGACGACGTCGCGGATGGAGTTGCCGGTGAAATCGTCGCCCAGCACGTAAATGCTGATCTTCTTGCTCGGATCGTAGAACTCGCGGATAGCGGCAATGATGCCTTCCACCGGACTGCTGTCGCTGAAGGGATTCCAGGTGCGCAGCCGCTGCAAGATGGCCTGGCGACGCGCGGGTGTATCTTCGATCCACTGACCGCGGAAGGAGCTGAACATGTAGTCACCTTCGTCGTTCATGACCTGAATGCCCTTGAGCTGCGGGTACACCTCCAGAGTTTCCGTAACCACCTGCAGCAACCGGTTCCAGCTGTAGTTGAACATGGAGCCGGAGGTATCGATCACGAACACCACGTATTCGCTGTCGACCGGTACGCCGCCCACCGAGTCCGACTGCACCGAGCGCTGCTGGCTCTCCTGCAGGCGTCGCATCTCATCGGTGAGCGACTGCCGCGCCAGCGCCAGCTGGCCGGCTTCGGTGTCGATGTCCATGGCCTGGTCGCTACGCGCCTCCAGCCGCTTCTGCACCTCGGCCAATTCGGTTTCCAGCCGGGCGATGCGCTGCGTGTACTGCGACAGCTGCTCCTGCTTGGCATTGAGGTCACGGTTGAAGATGTTGGTTTCGCCACGGATCTCGAACAGCTGCTTTTGCAGGTCGAGTATGCTGCCCCCGCGCGGATCCTCCGCGACTTCGAGAGCGCCTTCCGGCTGATTCCGTACCAGCATGAACAGCAGGATCATGGCCCCGAAGCCACAGCACATGACGTCCAGATAGGACATGCTGAATGTGGTGATTTCGCGACGCGCCATCTTGATTCCTCAGGGCCAGTCCGACGACGGCGTCAGGAAGGAGCCGCCGGTGTTCACCGACAGCTGCCAGTACAGCGAGGCGGCCATGGGGTCGCCCTCAAGCGGTTCCAGGATGACGTTGATCGGTATGCCTTCGGGCAGTTCCTGCAGGGCCCTCTCGAAGATGCGCTCCCGATCCCGACCTGTTACCAGACCCTTGGCATCGCCACGGTTTTCCAGCGTGGGCAAGCCGTCCGTGATCAGGAAGATGTTGTCCGGCTTCGGGTCCAGCTGCTTGATGGCCACGAAGAGATTTTCGAGATTGGTACCTTCGATCGGTATGGTGCTCTCGAGGTTGCTGATGGCCTGATTCAGCTGCTCTTCGTCTGCCACTTCCAACCAGCTGCCTTCGCTCCCGGGAATCAGCGACTGCACCTCGTTGCTGAACGTGTAGATCTGGTACTGGCTCGGCGGGGGCAGTCGTGCGGTCAGCCAGTCGACGGTCTTGCGCGCCTGCTCCCACTTGGGGGCCTTCAGCTTGTCGCTGTCGCTCATGTTGCGGCGACGGATGATGTTGACGATGGTGTTGTCGAGCATGGAGGCCGACTTGTCGAGCAGGATGAGGATGCGATTGCCGCCGAGAATCAGGCCGGTGAGGTACTGGCGGTTGCCCTCACCGATGAAGGCGCGGATGTTGTTGCCGGACTGCAGCTCCTCCTCGGCCCGCAGCTTGGCAAGTTCGGCTTCCAGCGTGGCGATCTCCGTTTTCAGCTTGGCGATGGTTTCCTCTTCGGTGTCGCTTTCCGATTCCAGCAGCACGAGTTCGGCGCGCAGCGGATCGAGCTGCTGCTGGATGCGGCTGGCCAGCCCCTGCGCAACGGCCAGCCGGTCGTCGACTTCCGACAGCGTGTTGCGCAGCCGCACCAGCCCTTGCTGACCTTCGAGGACTTCCTCTTCCAGCAGTTCCACCTCCGCGGCTGCCGGCGCGTTCTGCACGGCCTGCAGCGCGCTGCTGTGGTCGGTGATGAGAAACAGCAACACCACCGCGCCGAAGCCACAGGAAATCACGTCGAGGAACGACAGGCTGACCGGGTCGAAGTTGCGTGAGCTTCTCTTGCCCTTGCTGCCAACCGCCATGGGCTACTCCACGCTGATCAGCAGCAACTGGTGAATGCCGGCCCGCAGGCAGTCACCGGGTTTGAGCCAGCGGCCTGCTGTGGCCGGGTCCTCGTTGCAAAGGACCTCGCCGGCGACCTGCTCGAGCAGGACGCCGCGCGGTCCGCGCTGCAGCACGAGGCTGCCGTGCCAGCCCGGCAGACCCAGCACCCGGGCCAGATCGCTCTGGCCAGCGGACTCGCCGGCCAGCGTGCGCCCGAGTGGCAGCGTGTAAGCCTGATGATCCAGCAGTACATGCGTGGGCTGCCGCGCGGGGGCAGCACCTGCGGTGGCGGCAGGTTGCTTTGCCAGCGGCAGGCGACTGAGGAAGGCCGGGCTGTCCGCCGGTTTCAACAGCCGCTCCCGGTGGCGCTCCGCCGCCAGAAGGCCAGCGTGCTCGTCGAGACCCTGGATGCCGGGGAAGGCTGCGGTCAGTCCCGGCAGCGCCAGGTTGCCGGCCTGCGTGAACAGGCCGGAGTCGGCCGTGCGCAGCGCAGCCAACTCGCGCGCGATGCGCGCGAAGAGGGTCTTGCTGCGTTCACAGAACATGTCGTGCGTCACGCGCGCCTGGAAGGTGCTGCCCTTGAGGTTGATTTCGAGCTGCAGTTCACCGCTGCGCGCGCTGGCTGCCAGCCACACAGGCAGCTGGTTGGCGATGTACTGCTCGGTTTCTGCACTGTGCGTGGGGTCGAAGCGGCTCTGCTGCAGGAAGGCGTCCGACACCACGCTGCTCCAGGCATCGAGCAAAGCCAGCGATCCGGCCGCCGGTATCTGGCTCAGCTTTTCGCGCTGCAGGCTGCCATCCACTTCTCGGTAGCAGGACAGCACGGCCTGGTGCAGCTGCAGGTCCAGCACGATGCAGTCGGGTGCTTCGCTGGCCGCGGCCAGCAACAGGCCGTGATCGATCAGGGCCAGGGTGCGGAAGGGGAAAGGCTTGAGAATGCCCAGCAGCACCGACAGCTGCGTGCGCGTATAGGACGCCGGCGTTGCCACGAGGACGCCGGCCCCGAGCTCCTGCTCCTGCGTCAGCAGCTGCAGGTGGCGGTATGCAAGGTCGGCATGGTGCCGGAAGGTCTTGGTCTTGATGGCCAGCGGATCCAGACTGAGCTGCTGCCAGAACTGGTGGAAGTTCTGGCGCGGATGCAGGCGCGCTACCTGGCGAGCGGCCTCGCCGAACAGCGGCTCGGCGCCCGCGACGTTGGCAAAGCCCGGGCTGGCTGCCAGTACCCGCTGTGCGGATCGGAGCGTGACGCGCGAATCGTGCAGCTCAAGCAGGTTCACGGCTCATTGCGCTCCGGTACCTGCAGGTGGCGAATCAGGTGGTTGTCACAGTAGTTCTTGGTGTTGAGCACCAGGCGATCCTGCATCAGCTGCAACTGGTACAGCAGGAACATGATGAAAATGCTCACCACCAGCGCGATCAGCGTGGAGTTGAAGGCCACGCCCAGGCTCGTGGTCACGCCCATCACGTCACCCTGCACGGCCTGCTGCGCCTGCGAGAGCGCCTGGCCGATACCGCGCACCGTGCCGATGAAGCCGATCGAGGGAATCGCCCAGGCGATGTAGCGCACGATGGTGAGCTCGTTGTCGAGCCGATTGGCTTCGTTATCGCAGACGTCACCGATCACGCTGGATACGTCGGCTATGTTGCGGGTCGCACTGAAGCGCTGCAGACCGGCCAGCAGCGCGCGCGGCAGGAGGAATTCGCGCTCGCCGAGCGGCAGTGCCTGCAAGGGTCGGGAAAAGTCCCGTGCGTCCTGCGGCAGGATGCTCATGCCTTCGGCCGAGTTGAGCAGCGAGCGGTCGAGCAGCGTGCTCTCGTTCATGTTACGGCGGATCTTGTGGCCGAGGATGGCGAAGGCCCACAGCGTGAGGATCACGCAGGACTCCTGCTCGTAGTCCTTGAGGATGACGTAGAAGGACTGCGGCGGGACGTAATTGGGGTCCTGTTCGTACATGGCGGTCTGCTGCGCCAGAATGGCATCGGCGTTGGGGCGGATCACCGCCACGTACAGCGCATGCACCACGATGAGCGCGATGAACAGCGAGAAAACCTGGTAGATGAAGTCCGAGATCAATCCTTGTTGTTTCATGCAGCGGCCTCGGGTTCAGATGTCAGCGGGAAAGGACACCGAGAGGTCTTCGGAGATCTCGACGGTGGGAACGAAGGTGTCGTTGGCGGTCATGGTACCCGGCGTCTGATCTGCTTCGGCGCCGGTCTCGGGGCTGACCGCCACCGCGCCGTCGGCAGTCGGGTTGGCCGCGGGGGCGGGGCCGGCC